>JBKDXO010000085.1:0-3605 GCA_046306195.1 Planctomycetota bacterium
ATTAGACGGGGAGCAGTCCACGCGCAGCACGCAGTGATGGCTAGGAATATCAAGATTTTTCGAAGCCGCGACCCGCATCTATTGGCGTCCCGGTCGCTTCATTGCCTGCGATTTGTCCACGGCGAAAATTTCCTCGAATACGCGATCGATCAGATCGGTTTCGCGGATCATCCCCTCGTTTGACGGCACGGTATTCCTTCGATTCCCGCGGTCCTCACGATCCCAAGAGGCTTTCGGGGGCTTGGGAGACTGCCGTTCTAGTTCTCGATGGAATAGCCATCGAACGGGGCGGGCGGTGACCGTCGGTTCGCGTCCTAGTTGCTCCTACCACCGAAACCGATCGGCATCGCGGTCGCTGTCCGACGGGCAGCGGGGAATCGCTGGAGTGACGCAGAACTGCTCCCCTAGCCCATCCGACCAAGCCGCCACTTCTCCCTCACCACTCGTGCTCCCCCCCGAATTGATGTGATTGATCACTTCAAGGACGTCGAGTAGAGACACCGTTTTATCGTTGTCTACATCGAATCGATTCCTAGGGTTTTGATCGATCGAAACCACTACCAGTACCGTCACGTCAGTCGGTGCACTCGGACGCCCCTCGTTATCGGAAACCACGTAACGGAACTGAGTGCTACCCAAGAAGCCTGCTCGCGGGGTAAAGAGAATCTTCCCATCAGCCTGAACCACCACATCGGCCATATCGGAACCGCTGACAACCATTAGCGTCGCAGGATCGAGCGAGCCATCTGGATCATTGTCATTGCGGAGAACATCCAAAACCGTTGCGATCGTCACGGTAACCTGCGTTGGGTGTGTAACGCACGGTGCCGTCGGGCAACGGCGTCGCTGTGCCATGCGACGGTGGCTGAGCAATTTCGATCGTTGTCGGATCGATCGCGCCGTCAGTATCCGAGTCGTTGGCCAGAACATCGAGAATCTGGAAGGTGCCGACCGAAACCCAGTACGAGTCCGCTACCGCGACCGGAGCGTCGTTCGCATTCACGACGCGAATTGTGAATGTCTTGTCGACCTCCATCGCATGCTGTTTTCAAGGAATCGTGTTGACGTGGGGTTCATTGCCTGCAAGCAACCTTCGATCTTCAAGCATCTCGATGGTGAGAGGCAGAAAAATGGATAGGCAGAAAAAATCGAGCTCGCGGTATTCGGCACATTCTATGTGCCATCCAAATCTCTGCGCTCTCTGCGTCTCAGCGTTTCAAAAAGGATTTCCGAACCGGTAAACGCAGAGGGGCAGAGGAACGCAGAGGGTGCGCGGTCGGGAGTGGCGGATTGGGGTTTTGTATTGGATTGCTATCGAGCTAAAATCTCTGCGCTCTCTGCGTCTCAGCGTTTCAAAGAAGACCCTGGGGACCGCTAAACGCAGAGTCGCAGAGGAACGCGGAGGGTGCGCGGTCAGAGACAAAGATTGAAGGGGGAGCGGATGGGATGGGAGGAGTTCAGGAAGGAAGTTTTTATTTGGATTCCTCTCGATTGCAGATCTCTGCGCTCTCCGCGCCTCTGCGTTTCAAAGAAGATCCTGCGGACCGCTAAGCGCCGAGGCGCAGAGCATCGCAGAGGATGCGCGGTCGGGGAGAGGATTGGAACTTTGTATGGAATTCTTATCGAATGCAAATCTCTGCGATCTTTGCGCCTCTGCGTTTCAAGAAAGGGATCCGAACCGGTAAACGCAGAGGCGCAGAGGAACGCGGAGGGTGCGCGGTCGGGGAGGGCAAAAAATGGATGGGCAGAGAAATTCTCGCAGCAAGCCTTAGCCTTCAGCCCGAAATCGATGTAGCAGGCACATTCTATCTGCTGTCGACGGGACTTGTTGGTCAACCATTGCATGCGAGGATGGCCGGCAGGCGGAGCCTGCAGGGCAGTGCGTTCCCAGGCGGGAGCCTGGGAACGATCGGATTCGAGCGGCAAGCCTGATTCCGTTGCGAGGATTTATTTTTATTCCCAAAGTAGGCCTGAATAAGTTGCGATAGGCTTAGGCACGTCGCGAGCGAACTCCGTTCGATCGCTCTCTCCCCAGTCGTTCAAAGTACTCATCCAAACTCAGCAGCGATGAGTCGTTCGCACTACCCGGATCCGCTTCGAATCTCGGCGAGGAAGCGACCCGCGATGTAGCATGCGCTACAACGGGATCGACCGTTGCGAGAACCGGTGCATCGAATACCTCGCCCGTCCATTGCGATCGGATAGGTGCGCCTGGGAACATCGTCATCTTATCAGCCTTCGAGAATTCGATTGCTGGTGCTCCAAGCGGCATGGAAGAAACGGTTCGACCCGCTCCTCCTTCTCCTTCACCGTTTGTGGTTGCCCCACCATTGATATAATTGATCACTTCCAGAACATCGATGGGTGATACTTCATTGTCTCCATTGACGTCGACGTAATCCGGAGGTCCAGGCAAGCCGTCGACGGGAATCGTCGGTCCGCTCGCATTGAGAAGGTTGACCAACGCCAAAACATCGAGGGGAGAGACCGATCCGTCGTCGTCCACATCGTACTTGTTTCTTGGATTCTGATAGGTCGATACAACCACGAGGACTGTGACCTCAGTGGGAGCGCTGGGACGCCCGTCATTATCCGAAACTACATACTGGAATTTCGTCGTACCGAGGAAGCCACCGTTGGGCGTGAAGCGCAGCTGGCCGTCGGCCAAAACCTCCACCGTGGCCGTGCTCGGTGCACTTACAATCGATACCGTGGCTGGATTAAGCGTGCCATCCGGATCGGTGTCGTTGCTTAGCACATTCAAAACCGTCGCTACGTTTCGCTTGGCGACAAACGAATCGGCATTCGCGATCGGTGCTGAATTCACCCGCAGAGTGACCGTCGCCTCGTTGGAAGGCAATCCCTGCGAGTCTCGCACTTGGTAGGTGAAACTGTCCAAGCCCCGGAAACCTGCGTTCGGAACGTAACGGATCCTGCCGTCCGCGGTCGGAGTGGCGGTTCCGTGAAGCGGGGCGACAACAACGCCAATCGATGAAGGATCCAACGAACTATCAATATCCGAATCGTTATCGAGAACCTGCAGCAGCTCGGGAACGCCTACGGTGACCCAGAAGGAATCCCCTGTCGCTGTCGGTGACTCGTTGATATTGCTTACCGTGACGGTAAAGGACTTCTCGGTAAACAACCCCCCCTGGTCGGTTGAGCGGATACGCACCGTGTAGAGTGACTTGCTCTCAAAATCAAAACTACTGGTCGCACGGAGGGTATCGCCACTGATATTGAACGCACTGTTATCGCTATCCCCAGCCCCAGCGACCAGGGAGTAGGTGAACGTATTTCCAGCATCGATATCGGTTGTGGTGAAGACGCCTACGGTTGCATTAGCTCCAGCATTCTCCGAAACACTCGCGTTCGAAAGACCGATACCGGTCGGCGTTTCATTGACGTCGACAACCGCGATCGCGAATGCCTTCTCAGTGAACAGGCCTCCTTGGTCGGTCGAGCGGATACGCACCGTGTAACTCGACTTGGTCTCGAAGTCGAAACTGTTGGAGGCACGAAGCGTATTGCCGCTGATACTGAAAGCTCCGTTGTCAGTGCTGCCAGCGCCGGCAACCAACGCGTAGGAGAAGGTGTTTCCGGCG
>JBKDXO010000086.1:0-5201 GCA_046306195.1 Planctomycetota bacterium
ATCCCGAGCGTTGCAAAACGAAGCGATATGATTGACGAGATTGCTGACCGTCGCTCCCAATCCTCGCAGATCGATCTCCCGGCGAAGTTCGCGAGCCAGGAGGTTGGGTGACATCCGTACGGATTCGGGCCAATAGCTTGCCAACGGCGATTCGGTCACATGAAAATGAGCGACGGTATCTCCCGGATGGACCGCCAAATGCAATGCGCTCCTCAGAACCAGCACCGCAGCGGTATCGATCAACTCGTTTCCCCCTTCTTGACTGGCCTCGATCCCGCGCTCTCGCAACAGGGAAATCATTTCGGCCACTTCGAGATTGGTCCGTGTCAACACACCGATGGTCGCTTTTGGAGCTTGCTCATGCAACGTCGCGATCTGCTCCGCGATCGTTTCGAACACCAGGTCCTCTGCCGACGAGGACTCCTCACCCTCGGCAATCACCGGTGCATTTCGGATCTGGATGTACCCGGGCAGTTCCTCTTGGAACGTGGAGTGGTCTTCGAAATATTTTTTGATCCATGCCGCGATGACAGGGTGGGGCCCCGTGGACTTGGAACTCGTATCGTCCCCAAGGTATTTGGGGTGTTGCGATAGACGCTGAAACACGTCGTTGACAAACGCGATGATGATCGGGGCGCTTCGGCGACTGGAGGCGAGATTCTCCAAGTGGATCTTGGAAATCTCTCGGCCGACGGATTCAAAGACTTCGGAGACGCCGCCCCGCCAGGCATAAATCGCTTGTTTTGCATCGCCGACCACGAAAAACGAAGCAGCCTGCGGTTGGTCGGCCAGCGTTGCTTGGATAGCGAGCGCGAACGGGCGAAGGATCTCCCACTGCTGCGGCGACGTATCCTGAAACTCATCGAGCAACAGATGGTCGATCGAACAATCGAGGCGATGGGAGATGGAATCCAACGACCGCTTGCCCGATGCGGCATCCGTTTCATCTGTGACTGTCCGGCTCAACCAGGCAGCGATACGGTTGGCGATGTCGGTGAAGGTAAAGATGCGGCGTTGCTGCTTGAGATACCGAAGTTGCTTATCGAATTGCTCCAACAACTCAAAGGCCGCTTTATTTTGGCTGTTTCGGCTGGATAAGAACGCGACCGAAGCATGCTTGGCCAGAACTCGCATCGCCTCAGCAATGGGAGCCTCGATCTCCTTGCGGCTGTAGGTCGGCTTGTCGTTGTGGCAATTGATGACCAGCGTTTCCTTGAGAAACTCCTCCCAATCCTGATTGAAAAATTTCTGGAGTACCGAATCACGGCGGGCGTCACGGTCGTCGCTTCCCAAGCTCCTCTCCTGCACGACTTGGATCGCCTTTCGAAGTACCTCTTCGCTGGGCGCTGGGGAGATCTTCAGCGTTTCCCACACCTCCAACTTTGGCGCCTGTTGATAGAGGAGATAACCCGATTCGACGACATCGTCGATCTGGTTTCGAATGCTGCGAATCGCATCCCCCTTGGCCAGCTGCGAGATCATCGATCGCAGTTGGACCTGCGCGATATTTTCGAACATGCGAGTCACCGCGTCGCGACGCAATTGCTCTTCCTGGGATGGATCGATCATCGTCCAGCCTGGTGGCAACTGCAATTCGAGCGCAAACGATCGGGCGAGCTGAGCGTAGAAGCTGTCCAGGGTACTGACTCGGAATCGATGCAATTGGGCGCAAAGCCGAGCCAACTGGTACCGTACCGCCTCGCGTGACACATGCACTGGCTCGAGGATTTTCCTCAGCTTGGTCAAGTCCTCCTCCGTTTCGCAGGCCTTGGCCAAGAGCGTGAGTATCCGATGAAGGATTTCGCCAGCAGCTTTGCGGGTAAACGTCGTTGCCAGCACGGTTTCCAATGGCTGATCGGCGAAGAGTAGCTGGATAGCTCGTGACGCAAGCCGATACGTTTTTCCAGTCCCGGCCGAGGCGCGAATCATCTGCGGCTGGAACCAAACGGGCGGTATTTCCCCCTCGATCGCAACCGGCTTGATTTCCAAAAACCGCGGAGCATCCATAGGCATTTTCGGCCTTGGCAGATTGCTCGGCGGTTCCTCGCAGTTGGGCACCTCGCCAATCTTGGACACTCCATCGGGATCCCAACGACGAACGACCGATCGCTGCGTGATCGCTTCGAAATCATCGTAGTCGACCGCGATCCCTTCCTCGGGTGGCCAGAACTTGCCATCCATGACGCGACTCGCAATCTCTTTCGCCGACTCGACAGCCGACTCCAATTCCTCCTGCTTAAAATCCGCCGGTAGAAAAGCAGTCTCCCCAACGTTTTTGGGAATCAAGATATAGCCGAACGTGGCCTTGGCCAGATCCACCCCCATTTTCGCACGGATCAATTCGCCGTAGAGCGGCAACTGCCAGTCGGCCCACTTGCCAGACTTGAGATGGACGTCGCGCGGTTTGCCAGACCGATCCCCCGTCTTGTAATCCCACACCGCCCAACGATCGTCCGCTTCATGCCGGTCGATGCGATCGATGCGACCATGCAGGTTCATCACTCTTTCGTCGTCCAGTTCGAGTTCTACCGAGCCCTGGCGTTCGACCTTGAATTCGGCTTCCTGCATCACCCAACCCTCGCGCATGCGTTGAGCGTGAAGCGGGGCAAAACTCTTCAAGCGCGTTTGCGCCTGTTCGATCTGTACCACCACTGCGGGAGGAGGCGAGATTCCGAATCGCCGCTCGCTCTCCTCCTTCAAACGGGATGCCAGCCATTTCTCGATCGGCTCCGGTTCCTTGGCACCGGCGACTGAAGAGTGGAAGAAATCCTCGAGAACTTGATGCACCAAATCACCAAAGGCCCCGCCATCGAGTTCCAGAGGAAGATGTTCGACCGACCGCAACTTCAGGATCCGATTCAAATAGAAGCGATACGGGCACTCGCTGTATTTTTTGAAGTCGGTCACCGCCATATCGGTCACTGCATCGCAATCCTTCGGCATAGGGATCGCGATATCAGATTGTCCGATACGAGGAGTCCATGTCGCTACTTTAGCCCGCACCGCTTCGGTGTCTGAAATCAATTTCAATACGCGACGGGCGAGGCGTTCCATGGGAACCGACAGCAGCAGACGGCTGGGAGTTTGCGGATCCCCGTCGCTGTTGAGGCGGTTCAGGATCAACTCGACTTGCTCCCGCGTCTTGAGAATGGTCATCATCACGTACGCATCACGCGCGTAGCGGCGAGCGTTGTCGATCAATCCCAAACGGCTTCGCAATTGGTTCGGCAGGAATGCGTCCGAGTTGAGGCTCTCAGGAATTACGCCGTCATGCATGCCGCTGAGCATCAACACCGGCGCATCGTCGAGCGCCAGTTCGAGCCAGCCTATCATTTCGATCGAATGAGGATCTCGAAGCGGCGGTATCTGAACCCCATGCAGCATCTGATGAAGCCACATTAACGCATCCTGAAGTTCGATATCGGCATTCAAGTTGGCAGGGGTAAACGTCCACTGCTCAAGGGCATTGTTGATTTCCGCGCAGGATCGCCACAACGCATTCCCCTCTTCGGTTCGCTGATCGATCTCAAAACCCCCGTACAGGGTTTTCAAAACCGCTCGGATCGGATCGACCCATTGTGACAACGGTCGCTTGCCCGATTGCAACGGTTCCAGTAGCGAGTTGAGAGCGATGACCACACGCTCGAACTCCGGTTTTCCCCGCCGTGCCTCCGGGAAGACGGGGGTTCGAACGCTTTGCAGCAACGTCGTGTTGAGATACTCGTCGATGCTGGCAAGGTAATCGTCGGACAACTCGCACTGGCGACGCAACCATCCGTCGACCGTCGTCTCGCGGATCAAAGCGTGAAATGCTTCGGTCTCCCCACTGGCGAGAAACTCTTGAATGAGACCCAACAGTTTCGTAGGCTGAGTCGATTGAATGGCCACCCCCGGTCCATAGCGCAGGGCGACACCCGCGCGATGCAACGATTCTTGAAATGCCGGAATCAACGCCGGATCAGGCACCCCGACCGTGATCTCCGCTGAGGAGCGGGTCGTTCCCAACAGCGCCAACTGGACCGCGAGTTCATCGGCGGCATCGCGCACCGTGCTTCGTACATGAAGCGACTCCTCGTCGATGGGGATCTCGAGTTGCTGCCAAAATTCGGATCGGAGCGTTCCATCGTCATCGAAGCCTCCGGAAAACGACTTGGGAGCACCGACCAGCGACGTCACTTGCGGACCCACTGCGGCCAGGAACCGACGCTGGGCTCGGTTCAAGTCGACCGTGCCGATCAAGACAATGTCGTACTCGCTCGGCTTGACCTCACCGTGCTGGAGCGCAAATCGGCGAGCGGTCTGAATGTCCCACAGCCCGGCTTCATCGAGGGCATCCAAATACCGGCGTTGCAAGGTTGCAAGGACACGCCAGCGAGGCTCCTCGGCTGTCCCATTCAATGTTTCTGCGACATCGGAAAAATCGAGAAGATCGGAGGCCAATTCACGATGCAGCGATCCGAGGATTCGCCCCAACTCCATCCAGGGAGTCAACTCGTCGGTCTGCGGAACCTCGAACAGGAGAGGTTTCAACTCCTCGAAAGGCATGGTGCGCAGCACCTCGGTCCATGCCATGACTTGGTCCAACTCGCTCGCGAACGGCCGCTTGGCTTGGTAGAGCCGCTCGGGTAGCTTGCCCAACGTCAGTATCTCAGGAGGGCGGAGCACCACCCCCTCGCGCGCCGCCCGATGCGCCAGCAACATCTGCAATCTGCGACCAGCCAGCGAACCGGGCAGAACCAAAAGCATCCGATCGAGATTCCACTCGCGCCCCCGCCCATGATGGTCGAACAAGTAATCGCAGGCGGAATGGAGAATCGGCCGCGACCAGCCTAGATACTCTAGGCGTATCGGGCGGGGTTGATCGAACAGCGGCATTCGTTTCGGGGTTTTGGATGTGCTCTGCATGGCGATGCCTCCTAGCAAGTGGACGTTTCGATCAGCAGACTACCATAACGGTTGTCCATCGATTCGCTGTCGAATGTATCCGAAGCGTGGATGTTCAATGAACGGGGTGACACGTCTGGTCACCAGCATCCCTGTTTTGAGATTTTTTCCGATTTATCTCCGCTCGCACGCGGTTCCGAAAAAATTTTTCGAAAAATACTTTTGGTGGCAGGAGTGGAAATCTTTACGTTGCGACTCCCCGACTCAGGATAACCACAGCGGACAAAAGTCGATCTTCGTTTCCATGAGCCTGAGGC
>JBKDXO010000087.1:0-7177 GCA_046306195.1 Planctomycetota bacterium
GCGGTTACCTGCCCCGCTAGGTTTTCCGGCTGGAGATCCCGGTTGCTGAGCAAAGCGACTCGGCGCGAAGCCCAATTCTCGAGCCTCGGAAACGGTTTCTCTCCAAATGCCTGCCTGGTCTGCTCATCGACTTTCTGAGCCAGATCGAGTTGCTTCGCTGCTCCAATCGGATTTGCCTTGTCCGCCTGAGCACTCGCAAAGTAAAGGGTCGTTAACTTGTCACCCACCGTGACTTGAGCAAGACGCGCGAGGGCTTCTTGCGTCTTGATCTCCAACTCGTTATTCGTTTTAGCTAGCTTCTCCTTCTCTTTGTCCAACGCAATATTCTTCTTGTCTAACTCGTCATTCGTTTTAGCTAGATTCTTCTTCTCTGTGTCCAACTCAATATTCTTCTCGTCCAACGCAATATTCTTCTTGTCTAACTCGTCATTCGTTTTAGCTAGATTCTTCTTCTCTGTGTCCAACGCAATATTCTTCTCGTCTAACTCTGTATTCGTTTTTTTCAATGCGATATTAGTTAATCGCACTGTTTCACCTTGGTTCCAGATCGTCCAAGCCGCAATCGAGGCACCGATCCCACCTAAGGCCAAAAAGCCAACAAGTGCATTGCGCAACGCCTTGAACCTGCTTTCCCGATTCAACACCGCCGTCTTGGCCTTTTGTGCTTTATCGAGCAGGGATGCTTCGTCGGGGACTTTGCGGTCGAGGGTTTGGAGGGCGAGGTCGAAGTCCCCTTTGGCAAAGGCGCATTTGCCGAAGGCGAGTCGGGCTTTGGCCAGTTCCTCTTCGGCTTCTTTGTTTCCAGTCCAGACTTCGACGGCGTTTCGGAAACCGAAGATCGCGCGATTGAAGCGTTCGTAGTCTTGGCTCTTTTCGGCCAATTGCAGTGTGGACTTGGAGGTCTTGGTCAATTCCAAGCTGGTTTTGATATTGGCGTTCTCCCGGATGATCTCGCGCACTTCGCTTTGCATATCTTCGACGGTTGCATAGCGATCGGCGGGTTCGGTGCTCATCGCCTTGAGGGCGACTTGGAGCAGGGGGTTGTCGGAGTCGGTCGGACGAATCTTGTTGTGGTAGGCATCCAGGACTTTGGATTGCCCCAACTTCTTCCGGTCTTTGGACTCGACGCCGGCATGCGGCGGTTTGCCGGTAATGATCTCGAAGAGAACGGCCCCGAGGAGGTAGATATCGGTTTGGGGCCCAATTTTGTCGAAGGCTTTGCGTGGTATTTCTGGGGCCATGTAGTCGGGGGTTCCACCGAGACTTGGAGACATTTTCTTGTCCAAGTCGTGTGCCATTCCCCAGTCGGTGACATAAACCTCACCATAACCACCGAGGATGACGTTTTGGGGTTTGATGTCGAGATTGATGATTCGTTTGCTGTGGGCGAATCCGACGGCATCGGCGAGTTTCTCGAAGATTTCCAGGTTCTCCTCCTGGCTGCGTTTGGGCATAACGCGGTGCCACTCGGAGCCTTTGATGAGCTTCATCGTGTAGAAGAATGTGCCTTGCTCGGTCATCCCCAATTCGTAGATCGGGGGGATGTTGGGGTGGTCGAGGTCGGCCGTGATTTCGGCCTCGTAAAAGAACTGCTTTTGGGCAGCGGGATCGTTGTTCTTGTCCTTCTTCAGCGTCTTGAGGGCGACGACGCGATCGACCGCGGTTTGTTTGGCGGAGAAGACGATACCCATGCCTCCTTCCCCGAGTTTGTCTAGGATGGCGTAATCGAAGCTGCTTCGTTGCGCTTTGTCGATATTGGCATCCGCGACCTTGCGCACGGCGACGCGGTCAAGGACCGAGTCCGAGGCCTCTTGCCGCTCGAAGCGAATGGATTCCCCGGAGCCTCGGCCTGCGCTGCCGATGGCTGCTTCCCATTCGCGTCGGACCCGTTCGTCGCTGCCTGGCGTGCCTGAGCTGCCGCTACCTTTCGAGTCGGACAGTCGTCCCGAACCGCTACCCGAACCGCTGTACATTTCCGTCGCTGCGCTGTCGGAAGCCACGTCGATTTCGTCCGATCGCTTGGTGGGAGTCGAATCGTCGCTCGGCTGGTTTTGGCCGAGAAGTTCGGTCTTTGCTTCGTCATCGGGTTGATTTTCGGGATTGAAATCGGTTGGCGTGTTGCTCATTTTCGAACTCCAGGAACAGATGGATTTTTTGATTTATGGATTGCAGCGAGGGTCATGCATCGCGGTGGCGGGACTGGCTCCAGGCGCTCAGCAGCGACTCGCGGCGTCGTTGTCGCCTTGCCTCGCGTGCAAGCGCCACAGGATGTTCGGTGGCCGCGGACTGGGTCGACGCCTGGGTTGATGGGGTGGATCGCAGGCTGATTGCCCCGAGCAAGATGGCCAGGGAAACCGCAGGATTCACCGAGTTCAACCGGTGATCATTCCGCGGTCCATCAATCTTCGAGTCGGCATCGTCCCAAAGAGAACGGGTGGGGAATAAAAATGCTCCGTCATTGACGTTGCCTGGAGGCTGTTGCCCCGGATTCGTTGGAATCGGCTCAATGGTCTCTGGTTCGGAGTCCACCCCGGATTCCCCCATCGGGTCGGGATCTCGGATGGGGAAGACATCGAGCACGTCTTTATCTCCATTGGGCTTCTCTCTGACGATGGAGTAGACTCCGACCTGGGCCTCGGGGTCGCGCTGCAGGGCTTCCTTCACGCGATTGATTTCATCCTGGGTCGGCTGAACGGACGGCTTGGTGTTCCCTTTCCTATCGTTGGGAAACTCGATTTTCTTCGCTAGGTCGTTGCTGTTTACCTTATCGAGGACTTCCTTGATGCTAGAAGGAAGTTCATTGTCGTCGGGCTGGCCATCTTCGTTCTTGTCATCGAACTCATTCATGCGGAACAAAACGATATCTGCTTTCGGTTCCACCGACGGGCGAGTCTCGAGTTTGGTTGCTTCGATCAGGACCAGGGGTTGTTCGATCCTGCCTTCCGGTCTGGGGGGTGCCGGCAGGACGACTTGGATGGCCGGCGCGAGGGGAGTTGGAGGAGTCGGGCTGAATGCGTCGCGTTGCACATTGATCTGCTTGGTTTCAAAAGTGAGATCCTGGATGGTGGCGATGTTGGCGGTATTCTGGAACATGAAGAAATCGTTCGCGCGACGCATGACTGCGTAATTCTCAAAAACACCGTTCGCGTCGGCTTTTATAAAATCATCTGCAAAGGAGGTCTGTCGTTGGAACCACGCCGTTTCGAAATTGCTTAACGGCACCGATCGCAAAACTTCATTGTTGGCGGACGGGGTGCCGTTGATCTTGGACAACACGGCCGTGGTCCCGTTCAAAGTTCCATTTGCTGCGTGGCTCATGGCATATTGGCGGTCAGCGTACGCGATGAAGTTTTCGAAACCCCTGTCGTTCGTTGCACCGAATTGGATCGCGACTTGCATGAAGACATGTTTCGGGCCCCCGGCTTGGGAGAGGTCATTTGTCTCGGCAGCGGCCTGAAGGTCGGACAAAATGGAATATGTCGTATAATAACTGTTCGGTGGTACTTCAATCCCAGGTTTGCCGCCGAGCAGTACTGCGTCCGTCGGGATGAAACGGAAGAAGCGGGTAGCCAACGTTTCATTCACGACGATTTGATCGTAACTCGGTCCTTGAGACTGTACGGTTTCCAGCCGTCCCGTCGGAGCGATCTTCAAACTTTGGCCCGCGACGAGAACGATCCCTCCCTCACTTGGATTCGAACTCAACGTTTTGACGGGAGCAGTGACGTTGATCTCGCTCGCGCCGAGGGTTTCGATGTAGACGTTCGGGGAATTGCTGATCCCTGCCGTCACATCCTGTACCTGCACATTTCGGCTGTTGACGATGTACAGCGAGTATCCATTGGCGTCATACGTTTCCGCGAAACGATATTTCTGCTTGACGGCATCGGGGATGACCAAGCCTGGGATCTTGGTTTCCAGGTCGACGAGGAAATCGTCGCCGCGTCGGCTGGCGTCGACGTTGACGTGTTCCCAAGCGTCGAGCCTCTCGTTGGTTTCGGTCTTGGAGATCAGCTTGGTCACCGATGCATCATAGAGATGCGCATGATTTTTCGCCGACAGGTACAGTCCTTCACCAACGACTTGGGATCGCTGCTGGAAGATTTGGCTTGTTGCAGCGGTGATAGCGCGCGTCAGCGGACTGCTGATCTGGATGGTTCCTGCTCCCACTCCAACCACATCGAAGTCCTGTCGACCGCTATCGGCGTCCCAAACAGCAATCCTCATCCCGACGGTGAACGACGAAGTATCCGCCAAGTTCAGAATCGTCGCACCGATGGCTGCATTGCTGGTGAGCGAGAAAGCTGTTCCCGCCCGCTGCTCGATCGCACCCTGCAAGGCGATCATCGTGACGTCCTTGCGAGTGGCACTCTCATCGGCCGCACTATCCGTCGCAGCGTTCGCGCTGGCCGAGGCGTTGACAGTTCGATCGATGAAAAGGTTGTTCTGTTCGGTAAGCACCCGAATGGGTCCGTCCGTAGCTCGAAGCCCGAACTCTGCATTTCCAGACACGGGTGCAGCGTCGGACCTGAAATGAACACGTTGTACGGTTGAGCTAGCGATCTGGCCAACGATCAGTTGATTCGACTCGCGGATAATGATGCCATCCTTGCTCGCGCCTGCGATCACATCCACGTTTGTGTCGATCGGATTCCCTTCCACTCCGATGCTACCACCGGCTTGCAGGACAGCGGTGCGTGCGCCGACATTGACAACTCGCGCAGCCCCGGTTGCGGTAGCGAATCCGGCCGCTCCTGGTGCCACCGTGTCACCCTGGGCATCGAGGATACTGCCACCCGCATTCACCCAAGCACCACCACTGCCGGCAGTTAAAGTACCGAGGGTGACGTTAAGAGGAGCACGATAGTAGATATTCCCGCCTTGGGTGGTCGAGGATGCGTCGGCGTTCATCGTGATCGAACCGGTGACTGCGTAGGCGTAGATCGTATTGGTGGTGGTGTTGCTGCCGGTGGTGATCAACAGATCGCCATTGGCGCTCTGCGTGATGTTCTGTCGAGCGATCAAGCTGATCGCGCCTCGTTCCGAGTCGACACCAGCGTTGATGGCAATACTTCCCGAGTTGAGGGTCTGCAGCAGGACGTTGCCCGTGCCGTTGGCCGACACGCCGAACGCCGTGATGGTTCCAGGATTCACCGCGATGTCGCCATTGACCGATTGCAACTTGATCGGTCCGTTGTTCGTGGTTTGCAGATCTTCGAGCGTCTGCGTGGCGAGGGGATCGGTCGAATTGAAGTTCACTTGGCGAACGACAACGCTGACCGAATCTACCGTGACCCCATCGACCTCGCGGACATAGATCCCGGTGGCGGAGCGAGCGGCCAAAAATACCACCTGCGTATCGATCGCAGCGATATTGGCGTCGGGGTCTGGGTTACCAAGGTCTGTTCCCCCAATGATGCCTATATTATCGCCATCGCTGTCGGCCTGCATCGCCAGGTTGCGGGCAAAGACGTTGCGGGTGTTGGGGATTCCAGCGTCATTGGCATCGACAATATTGCGACCTGCGCTCAGTCCCACATCACCTGTCCCGTTGGCGTTGATCTCTCCGAGCAGAATGTCCCGGCCCGCCACCAATCGAACATGAACACCTGCCGTGTTGAGTGTCGGAACTCCCGCTGCCCAGGTGATATCGCGGCCCGAGGAGAAGTAGAACGTTCCCGGGGCACTTGTGCGGAAGTTATCCGTCAACGCGAGATCATCCGCCGACTTGACGCTGATATCGCCCGTGCCCGATTGCACCAGCGCATTGGCGATAATCGTCCCGCTGGTAAGGGTCTGGAGCAGCACATCCCCGCTGCCGTTGGCAGAGATACCTGGGTTGCCTGCCGCACCGGCATTGACGATGATGTTTCCATCCACCGACTGGAGCTTGATCGGGCCGTTCTCCGCGGTCGTGGTGAGATCTTCCCGAGAAAAAATGGTCAAGGTGTTGTTGGAAGAGTCGAGGTTCACACGTCGTAAGATTATGTCTCCAGTGTTATCGATAGTGACCCCATCGAGTTCACGCACATAGATCCCCAGCGCCGAGGCTGCCGCAAGGGTATTGACTTCCGTATCAATCGCGTTTCGATTGACATCCGCGGTTGCCGCTAGATCTGCATCTCCAATTTTTCCTCGGGTCGCAATCAGTTGGAGATTCGTCGCTCGAACATTCAGCGTGTTTATCGTAACTCCATCGTTATGGTCGCTGATGTTGTTTCCGGCATGGACTGCTACCGAACCCGCCAACGCCGAGCCACCCTTGGCATCCAAAAGTCCAAGAGCAATGTTTCCGCTCGTCGGGTCTGCGACCGTACCTGGAGCTCGGTAGTAGATGTTCCCACCCTGGGTGGTCGAGGATGCACCATCCGCCATCGTGATCGAGCCATTGACGGCGTAAGCATAGATCGTGTTGGCGGCACCCGCAGTGATCAATAGATCGCCGTTGGCCCCTTGATTGATATTCTGTTCGGCGAGCAAGGTGATTGCACCGTTGGTAGAACGGACGTCGAAGTTGACGAACAAGTTGCCAGCCGCTGCTACGGATGTGGCCGGTTGGCGATTCGCGGCCAGTAATGTATCCAAGCCTGCCGTGACCGGTTCATTGACAAATAAGTTCCCGTCGATGGTTTCGATCTTCACGTGCTGCCCACCCTCGGAGCCTGCCAACGAGGCGGTCGATATAGCGAGGTTGGTGGAATTGAGATGGGTGCGATTCACACTGCTTGTCGCAATGCCGCCGATGATAAGGTTATCGCTCTCGTAGATGTAGGTGCTGGTCCCCGATCGACTGGCCAACGTGCCGATCGTGGTATCGAGCGGATTGCCTGCAACGCCGATACTGCCAACTGCGTTCAAGAATGCTGTAGCAGCGATCAAATTCACCACTCGGGTTCCCACAGGGACCGCGAATCCGGGTTGGGCTGCATCTTGCGCGGTAACCGTATCGTTCTGGGCATCGAGGATGTCGCCACCGGCATCGATCCAGATCCCGCCCGTACCGGCATTGAGAACTCCGACCGTGACATTCCCGGTAGCTCGGTAGTAGATGTTCCCACCCTGGGTGGTCGACGATGCATCGGCATTCATCGCGATCGAGCCATTGACTGCGTACACATAGATCGTGTTAGCGGCACCCGCGGTGATCGATAGATCGCCGTTGGCCCCTTGGCTGATG
>JBKDXO010000088.1:0-31962 GCA_046306195.1 Planctomycetota bacterium
ACGGGTGGCTCGGTGGTCTTTGTGCAGATGGACCAGCAGACGATCGCGGACTACCCAGTCGGCGGCGCCGCGACGACTCCAACGTTCCGATACGTCTACGCCAGCTACATCGACGAACCGGTCGTCCGCAAAGGACCGACCAGCACCAGCACCGTACATTTTTATCACCGCAACCAACAATACTCAATCACCGCCATCACCACTTCCACCGGCGCCATCGCCGAGCGCTACGCCTACACGGCCTACGGCCAACCGACAATCTTGAATACGTCTGGCACTCCGCTTTCCCCTCAAACCTCAACACTCAACTCTCGTTACTCCTACACCGGTCGAGAGTGGGACTCCACGCTGGGGTTGCATCACTTTAGGGCGAGGTGGATGAGTCCGAGTGCGGGGAGGTTCCTGGGGAGGGATCCGATTGGGTATGAGGATGGTTGGAACTTTTACAGATTATATATATCGCTACACAAACGCGATCCATCTGGAAACGGATGCAACCTGTGCTTCAAGCCCGGGCGATTGAAAAAGGTAATTTACGAACCAGACGATCCTGATGAAATTGCGGCGTGCATATATGAATTTGTTGCGGATCCGCAGAATCCTAGACATGGAATAATGACCGGAGCACACATGACGGAATGTCAACGCCAGGACGGCTGCAAGAATGTCGGAAACTGTAGTGATCTAAATCTAGACTTAGACGAAATGAGGATTCAACGAGCAGTAGCCCCAATTGGCGGCGCACTGCCTTTTACACGACCGCATGGAAGGATGAAACTCTTGATGCAGACCCGAATTTGCCAATCACGATGGTGAGTTTCAACGATTGTCGAGCGTTTTGCTTGTGGCTAAGTGGTAAAGAGAATCGGATTTATCGACTCCCTACTGAGCCGGAATGGGAGTTCGCTTGCCGCGCGGGTTCCACCGGAGAGTTTACTGGCTCGCTCAATTTCAAGACAGTGAGCGACCATAACTGCATTGGAAAAAGTGAACTAAAAGAAATACGCGCTATGAACCCAATAACGCATTCGCAACCGTGGAAATGTGGCTCTGGAACAGCAAATTTGTGGGGCATCTTTGATATGCATGGTAACGTTGCGGAAATCGTCGATGGATTTGAGCAGCCATATTCCCGCGGATTAACGCGTCCCTCGCAGGTGATGTTGCCAGTCGACAAGTACAGGGTTGTGACGCGCGGTGGCAGTTGTCGCTGCGGCCCTGAAGGTTGCAGAAGCTCATCTCGCGGATGGATTCGAATGGATTTAGGAGTCGAATACATCGGGTTTCGCGTCGTTGCAGAATAAATACCTACATGTAACCGGTTCACCTAAAGAATGACACCCACTCCGACAACGACAGACCGCCAGAGCGGTGAGGGACGATGGGCCTGGCCGGAGGGGAAGCAGGTTCGGAGCAATTCGAACAGCCAGTGAGTGCTTCAGGGGTCAGAGGGACGCGATTTGTTGGGCGTCAGAACCGGGTTGCACGCGATTTTTCGATTTCGCGATTTTCTCAATCTCTTCCCTTGATACAGCCGATAACTGTGATTTTTCGTTTCCATGAGCCTGAGGCGCTAGCCGATTTTTTATACATCGAAGGAACTCGGCTAGCGCCTCAGGCTCACTTTTTTTTATTGTGCCTCGGTTAGATGATGTTGCTCGGCGGACGCCCGAGAATCGCGCGTTGAACAAGTAGATGCGCCGAAGTGGTCTGCGGTTGGGCCTCCCCTGTGCCTTGTGCCAGGGGTGCCATCGATTGGCCGCTACAAGGCACGCCACCCTCATCCCCCGACCCCTTCTCCCGCCATGGGCGGGAGAAGGGGAGAAAGTATTTGGGGGAGCGATCGTAGCTGCCAGTTGTTGCCACCACCGAGGCAAGCTCGGTGGAAGGCGTAAGCAAACGATCTTTTTGCATTGCGCGCAGACGGGATCGACGGAATCTAGGGGCGGACTGGAAGTCCGCCATACGTTGGGATTCAAACCGCCAATTCTCTCGCGGAGGCACGAAAACGCGGAGGGATGAGGAAGTCTTAGGAAAAGCCTTCATGATCGGTCGTCGCAGCGCTCCAAGCGAAGTAGGCCATCATCGCTTTCACGCAATAATTGCGGATCGGCGCAAGCCGTCCGGTTTGAAGTGGAGTAAACATGGCATCGGCAGAAACTCGGCGACGTTTCGCCTCGACGGGCTAGAGATGGAAGCAGACCCAAGCCAGGTAAGCGATCCATGCCAGCAGGGCGATGGATGCCCCAAGAAATCCCAGGTACGAACGACTAAGTGGCATCGGAGGCCAATTCAAAGCGAGGTGCGAATGCGGTGTCGAAGTCGAATTGGTTGTCGAAATCCTCGCGGCGATCGCTTTTGCTCTTGCGCATTTCCTTGATGCGGATCAGATTGTAGACGATCTCACCAAAGTCGCCGGTGTTGTAGATTCCCCAGCTGTTGAGTACGGTTTTTGCCAAGTACCCATACTGATCGATCGCGTATTCGCGAATCGCCTGGCACAGTTGTTGGCCGGTGAGGTGTCGGTCGGATTTTCCTTCGTCCCCTTCGCCTGTGTGCGGTGGCATTTTCATGACGTTTTGCGCGTAGGCGAGGCTCTCCCGGACGAATTGATAGGCGTCCAAGTGATAGCGCTGATCGTTTTGCAGCAATTCCACCATCGCCATGACTTGCTCATTCATCAGTGCTCTACTCCGCGTTTAAGTACCGTCAGCACGTCATCGGCTGAGATCAGGATTCTTCGGTTGTCTTCGGTGGAGACCAGCAGTTGTTGAGCCAACAATTCCACACCCAATACTTTAGCACGCCCCTCGCGCGTCACAATCTCACTCCCAGCCGTCGGCAATTGGGCGGCCAGTTCCTCGTAGTGATCGTTTTCGTATCGCAGGCAGCATTTCAGTCGTCCACAACGTCCTGAGATCTTGTTGGGGTCGAGGGTTGCTTTTTGTAGTTTGGCCATTCTCATGGTCACGGGGGGCATGGCGCTCAGGTGGGTGTTGCAACACACGGGTTTGCCACAGTCTCCATAATCGGCGAGGAGTTTTGCTTCGTCGCGCGCCCCCACCTGCCTCATTTCAATCCGGGTGTGGTATTTCCCCGCGAGCGCTTTGACCAATTCGCGAAAATCAACGCGGTCATCCGACGTAAAATACAGCGTCAAGATTTCGCCGCCAAAAACCCGTTCGACATCGATCAATCGCATGGGAAGCCCAGACTTGGCGATGATTGCGGTGCAATCGTCGAAATCCTTGTCGGCCATCGCCGCCAGTTTCGCGAGTTCCCGAAGATCTTCGTCGGACGCTAGACGCTGGATGGATCCGTTAGGAAGCTCCGCGACACTGCCCGGCAACGGTTCAGCAACCTCGCTCAACACTTCGCCCCGTTCGAATCCGCGATTGGTTCGGGCAATCACAATATCGCCACGCCGATGCTCCGAGCGAGCACTCATGGCGTAGAGCGATCTGTTCAAGCCGCAACGGACGATGTATTTGGACATAGAATCCTTAGCGGTTGCTGATATCGATGACGGTGGTGCTGGCGATCAAGTCGTGGATGCAGCGACGATCTTCCCGGAAGATGTAAAAAATGTCGACGAGCGAATAAATTCCCCCGACGCATGGGATCGAGCCGATGAGGGAGTTGATCAGGATACGAAGGACCGCGCAGTGGACAAAGTCCGCTGGTTGCCCGGTCTCGAAATCGACGACCTGGGTTTTCATGAGGAACTTGCCCAACGTTTGGCTCCTCGTCGCGAGCAGCCAGATCTGAACCGCGAGCATCACCAAGCTGCCGATCGCAATCAAGAGTATCCCCAAGAACATCAGCAAGGGAATAACTGGCGTACCATCAGGATCTTCTCTTCGTTGCTGCTCAACGAGAACCATACCGATGATCATCAGCACAAATCCTGGGACGCCGCAAATCATGGCGAACAGCGTGTCGAGCAACGCCCCGAGAAACCGTTGCAACAAACTGGCCAACTGAACCGTTTCCGGCCCCATGCCTGTTTGCGGTGCTCCGTAGCCAACTCCAATCGGTTGGTAGGGATTGTTCGGATAACCACCACCGGCTGGGAAGTCCGATCCAAAGTTCGACATGGCAAACCTTTTGCGCGACAAATGTTCAGGGAGCGATCAATTGGCGACCCACAAGGTAGTCGATCACTTGATCCGCCAAGGAATCGGACGTCGATTCCGAGGTGCGTAATTCTAGCTCAGGCGAGTTGGGAGGTTCATAGGGGGCGGAAATTCCGGTGAAATTTGGAATTTCTCCAGCGATCGCTTTGCGGTAGAGCCCCTTCGGATCGCGTTGGATGCAGATTTCCAGCGGGGTATTCACGAAGACTTCGATGAACGGGGTCTCGGTCGTACGCGACACGCCTGCCCGAACCCGATCGCGGTCGCGGCGATAAGGGCTGACGAACGCGGTCAAGCAAATCAGCCCGGCGGATGCGAACAACTCGGTCACCGCTCCCACGCGGCGAATGTTTTCCTCGCGATCCTCCGGGGCAAACCCAAGTCCGAATCGGCGGGCGAACGAAGGGCCATGCGTCGCTTCGAGAATGTGAGGCGTCGCGCACAGGCCATGCCGCACATTGTCTCCGTCGAGCAGGTAGCTGACGCAACCTCGCTCAACCAACTTGCGATCCACTGCGTTGGCGATGGTGCTCTTGCCCGAACCGCTCAAGCCGGTGAACCAAACCACGCAACCGCGTTGCCCAAGCCGTCGATTGCGATCGCTGGATTGGACGGACGACGAATGCCAGACGATTTGTGGGGCGTCGCTGTGTGTGGGGTCGCTGTGTGGAACTTCGCTCATTGGATCGCGCACCGGGGGCTCGAAATCACTCGAGCGCCGCCTGGATCCTTTGCATCGTCCGTTTTTCCGACTGCGAAATAGATCCCCATCCGAGCAAACCGCCGCTCGCGGTCGCCACTTCGTTGATTTCCTCGACGAGTTTGGCCTTGAGCGCGTTGGCTTCGTTGGCTGGCATCGAACGGAACATCGTCGACAAGCAGCTTTCCCAAGCTTCGAGCATCCCGGGGGCCGGGGGAGTCGCCAACCAGCGTTCGACCAGTTCACCGGCGGCGGAGTCTCGCTGGAAGTTTCGATAGGCGATGGTTCGAACGGTTGCGATCTCGTCCGCGGTCGTGCTGCCATCCGCCCATGCGACGGCGATCAAGGGATAGGCTCGCAAGGCGGCCAGGGCGGCGGGACTGACGCCGAGTTGGAAAAGGGCTTCCAGGACCGATGCGTCTTGAATCCCCGTCGACTCCCGAAACTTCGCGATAGCCGTTTCGTGGTCCAGTTTTTCCTTCAGCCCGGAAAGCAGTTTCTGGTCTTGTTCCGAGAAAAATGCATTTTCCAGCGATCGGACTCGATTCTGGAGTGCATCGGTGTTGGACATGGCAGCATCAATTCCTTTCATTCGGTCCCGAAATGGACATCGACCTATTTTTCGACCGGTCGACGCCGACAATGAAGAGTAAACAATATACACTTCAACAGGTTCTTGCGACCAGCCGACATCGTCGACTCGCCCCCGATGGCGGCTTGACAAAGCTCCGCACCGAGCCTTTAGTCTACGAATCCCCCGGGAACCCTGGGGCCGGTCCGAAATCGCGACTCCACCAACGAATCCGAACCTTGATGACTTCACCCACCGTCCCTCCACGAACCATGTTCCAGAAGATCTGGGACCACCATGTCGTTTATCACGAACCTGGAAAACAGGCGATTCTCTATATCGATCTGCATTTGGTTCACGAAGTGACGAGTCCCCAAGCGTTCGAGGGACTTCGGCTTGCGGGTCGCAAAGTCCGGCGGCCCGAACGTACCATTGCGACTCCGGATCACAACGTCCCGACGACCGATCGCTCCCTCCCGATCGCGGACCCGATTTCTCGACAACAAGTCGACACGCTTCGCAGCAATTGCAAGGAATTTGGGATCCAACTCTACGACTTGAACGACGTTCGCCAGGGAATCGTCCACATCATTGGCCCCGAATTGGGCTACACACAGCCCGGCATGACGATCGTTTGCGGGGACTCGCACACCGCAACCCACGGCGCTTTTGGAGCATTGGCGTTCGGGATCGGAACGAGCGAAGTCGAACACGTGTTGGCGACTCAAACGCTCTTGCAGTACACGCCCAAAACCTACGAGCTGCGAGTCGATGGCACGCTGGCTCCTGGGGTCACGGCCAAGGATCTGATTCTCTACATCATCGGCAAGCTGACAACGTCGGGAGGGACCGGGTATGTCTTGGAATACACCGGCGAGGTGATCCGGAGCTTCGGCATGGAACAGCGGATGACCGTCTGCAACATGTCGATCGAAGCGGGAGCCCGTGCCGGCATGATCGCGCCGGATGCCAAGACCTTCGACTACCTGCGGGGCAGACCGTTCGCGCCGGGAGATTTTGACAAGGCCGTATCCTGGTGGCGGACTCTGCCCTCCGACCCAGGTGCCCAGTACGACCGAGTTGACATTTTTCGCGGGCAAGAAATCGAGCCACAAGTCACCTGGGGAACCAATCCGGGCCAAGTCATATCCGTATCCTCGAAGATCCCTAGCCCCCAGCAATTCGATGACGAAACCGAGCGCAAGAGCACAGCCGCCGCGCTGGACTACATGGGACTGGTTGCCGGTACTCACATCAGCGATGTCCCGATCCAACGCGTCTTCATCGGCTCGTGTACGAACGCTCGCATCGAGGACCTGCGGGCTGCGGCGAGCGTCGTCAAAGGCTATCGCGTCAGCGACCAGGTCCAAGCGATGGTCGTGCCGGGGAGCGGTCAAGTCAAAAAACAAGCTGAGGCGGAAGGGCTCGATCGGGTATTCAAGGAGTCGGGATTCGATTGGCGCGAGGCGGGGTGCAGCATGTGCCTGGCGATGAACCCCGATCGTCTCGCTCCCGGCGAACGCTGCGCATCGACCTCCAATCGCAATTTCGAAGGCCGGCAAGGGAAAGGTGGACGGACCCACTTGGTATCCCCCGCCATGGCAGCCGCAGCGGCGATCACCGGCCGTTTCACCGATATTCGCGATTGGAAATACCGCTCCTAAGAAAGATTGAGCAGACCATGCAACCTTTTCAAAAACTCGTCGGCGTCGTCGCCACCATGGATCGCGCGAACGTCGACACCGATCAGATCATCCCCAAGCAATTCCTCAAGCGGATTGAACGTTCGGGATTCGGCGAGTTTCTGTTCTACGATTGGCGAAGCGACGCGGATGGGAACCCCAATCCCTCCTTTGAGCTCAATTTACCACGCAATCGAGGAGCCAAAATTCTCGTCGCGCGGCGAAATTTCGGAAGCGGTTCCTCGCGGGAGCACGCGGTGTGGGCGATCGAAGACTTCGGCATTCGTTCCGTCATTGCCCCTTCCTTCGCCGATATCTTCTACAACAATTGCTTCAAGAACGGGGTGCTGCCAATCGTCCTGAGCGAGGAACAAGTGGAAACCTTGTTTCGGCACCATGCCGCTCACGAGCCCTACCGATTGACCGTCGATCTCGAAACGTGCACTGTCCAGGACGATCACGGTTTCCACGCCTCGTTCGAGGTGGAACCGTTTCGCCGCCATTGCTTGTTGCACGGACTCGACGATATCGGGCTCACCCTGGAACATGAAGAAAAAATTACCGCCTACGAGAAGTCCCATTTTGGGGAATGACCATGTCCATGGTGACCATCGAGTTCAATGGAAACGAACAGCAAGTGGATGAGTCGACGACGATTCTCGATCTTCTCGAGAAATCCGGAGTCGAGCCTCGGTACTGTGCGGTCGAAGTCAACCTCGAGATCGTACCTCGATCCCATTACGCGTCGCACCCCGTGAAGGAGGGGGACCGCATCGAGGTCGTCACCTTGGTAGGAGGCGGGTGATGGCTGCCACAGACCAGTTGGGGGGCCAATCCAGCGGCATCGAAGATACTCGATTAAGCGTCGCCGGCAAACAACTCGCGAGTCGGATCATTCTCGGTACCGGCAAGTACGATTCCAACGAACTGATGAGAGACTCCTTGTCGGCGAGCGGGTCGGATTGCGTCACCGTCGCGGTTCGGCGAGAGAAACTCTACGACCGGCAGGGGAAAAATCTGCTCGATTTCATCGACCTCAAAAAATATACCCTCCTTCCCAATACCGCCGGGTGCTTCAATGCCTCCGACGCGGTTCGAGTCGCGCGACTGGGCCGAGAAATCCTCAAGGCGCTCGACAACCCAGGAGCGGATTGGGTCAAACTCGAAGTGCTCGGCGATACCAAAACGCTCCTGCCCGATCCCATCGCCACGCTCGAAGCATGTCAGAGGCTGGTCGACGACGGATTCCAAGTGCTATGCTACACCAGCGACTGCCCGATCATGGCCGTCCGATTGAAAGATGCCGGTGCAGCAAGCGTTATGCCCGCAGGATCGCCGATCGGGAGCGGACAAGGGATCCTCAATCCCAATAACCTCAGGATTATTCTCGAGTATCTCAAGGCCGATGATCCTCGCTATCCCGTGATCGTCGATGCCGGCGTCGGAACGGCGAGCGACGTCGCGCTCGCATTCGAATTAGGTGCCGACGGCGTCCTGCTCAACACAGCCATCGCCCATGCCCGAAATCCCGTAGGCATGGCGACCGCCGTTCGGCATGCAGCGATCGCAGGTCGCCACGCTTTCCTCGCCGGAAGGATTCCCAAGCGGCTCTATGCGACTGCGAGCAGCCCCGAAGAAGGACTCATCACCTCGCGCCCGTGGTAGCTCGATTGGTAGTACCCTCCGCAGCCACTTCTCGATATGCTCTTGGATAGTGCCCGGAAAAACCACGACGGTCAATCGGGCCAGCCAGGGAAGATGCCAGGAACGATCGCGATGGTGGAACAACGTTTTGACGTGGTGGTCATTGGAACCGGACCGGGTGGCGAAGGTGCGGCGATGCAAGCCGCCAAGGGGGGGCAAAGGACCGCAGTCATCGAATCGTACAAGCAAATCGGAGGAGGGTGCACCCATTGGGGAACGATCCCGAGCAAAGCCCTCCGGTTTTCGATCTACAGCGCCATGGAGGCGATGAATAACCCGATCGTTCGCGAGCTGGGATTTCATATCAACCCGACGTTTGCACAGCTTCGTGCCAGCAGCAAGTCGATTATCGCCAAACAGGTTTCGATGCGGCAGACGTTCTACGAACGCAATAATGTGCCGGTCATCTCCGGCGTCGCTCGCTTTGTCGATCCCAACACGATCGAGATCAACGAAGAGACCCGCATTCGCGGTGACCATATTGTGATCGCGACAGGATCCCGCCCCTTTCGTCCTGCAGGAGTGGATTTCGCCCACCCTCGGATCTTCGATAGCGATACGATTCTCGACCTGTCCTTCAAACCGCAATCGATCACGATCTACGGTGCGGGTGTGATCGGATGCGAGTACGCATCGATGTTCAGAAACTTGTCGATCAAAACAAATCTGGTCAATACCCGCAGCAAGCTGCTTGAGTTTCTGGACGACGAAATCATCGATGCTCTTAGCTATCAGATGCGTGAGTCCGGCGTCATCATTCGCCATAACGAGACCTTTTCGAAAATCGAGCCGCGCGACGATGGGGTGGTCCTCTACCTCGAGAGTGGGAAACAGGTGAAAACCGATATCCTTCTTTGGGCGAACGGGCGATCGGGGAATACCGAATCCCTGAATCTGTCCTCCGTGGGAATCGTCCCAAATGCGCGAGGCTTCATTGAAGTCAATGAATGTTTCCAAACCAGTTGTCCGAGCATTTATGCGGTCGGGGATGTCATCGGGTTTCCATCCCTGGCGAGCGCTGCCTACATGCAAGGTCGAGCAGCGACTCAGCATCTTCTGGGGGAGGAAAACGATCTGCGGCTGACCGATATCCCGACCGGAATCTACACCAGCCCCGAGATCAGTTCGATCGGCAAAACCGAACGGGAACTGACGGAATCAAAAATTCCCTACGAAGTCGGGCATTCCCAGTTTCGAAGCCTGGCACGCGCGCAGATCACCGGACGCGCGGTCGGCATGCTCAAATTGCTGTTCCATCGTGAAACACTTGAGATTCTCGGGGTCCACTGTTTCGGCCCCAATGCATCCGAAATTGTGCATATTGGGCAGGCGATCATGAAACAACCTTCGCCCAACAACACGCTCGAGTATTTTATTAAGACCACCTTCAACTATCCTACCATGGCGGAGGCGTACCGCGTCGCCGCCCTCAACGGGTACAATCGACTGTTCTGAGCGACAGCCAACTCTACGGCATCCTATGAACCATCCACACTCCCATCCCGCTTCGTTGCCGGAGCCTTCGCTGGTTCCCGTCCAAGGGTGGCACTGCAGCCATTTCTTCTATCGCTGGAACCGGCGCGAACTGGCGCGCTTGGACCCAATCCATGGCGATCGCGACCGACAGCAATTCTGCGATGTGCTACATGATCTTGCGGATCGACCACAACGTTTGCAGACCTTCGTTATCAGTGGACACAAGGCGGATTTCGGTGTGATCCTCATGGATCCCGATCCTCTTCGAATCGATCGTGTGCACCAGCGACTGATGGCAACCCGCTTGGGGCAAGCCCTCGAGCCAACGTACTCGTTTGTCTCCATGTCCGAGGTGAGCGAATATCTCCCCGACAAGGAACAGTACGCCGCCAAACTCGTTCGCGGTGGCGAGGATCCCGAGAGCCCCACCTTTCAAGCTAAGGTCAGTTCCTACGAGCGGCGCTTGCCGGTGATGCTCGCTCAGCGTTTGGCACCAGAGTTTCCGACGTGGCCCGCGATGTGTTTTTACCCGATGAACAAGGTCCGAAACGTCGGCGCGAATTGGTACACCGAACCCTTCTCGGCCAGGACCGAGATGATGGCAGAACATGCCCAGAGCGGGATGGCCTTCGCGGGACGTGTGACGCAGTTGGTGACCGCGTCGGTCGGCCTCGATGACTGGGAATGGGGGGTGACCCTTTGGGCCCGAAATCCCCAATTTCTGAAGGAAATCGTCTACACCATGCGCTACGATTCGGCCAGCGCGCGATTCGGGCAATTCGGTTCCTTCTACCTCGGCTTTCTCGCAACCCCCGAAGCCATCCTCGAGCATTGCTGTATTCGATGAGCAATTTGATTGTTCGAGATCTGTGCAAGATCTATCCCAACCCGCATCAAGATGTCGTCGTACTCGACCATGTCTCGTTCGAAATGAAGCGTGGAGACAATCTCGCCATTGTCGGCCCAAGCGGCGCAGGAAAGTCCACCCTGTTGCAAATTCTCGGCACTCTGGATTCTCCCACGTCGGGTTCTGTCGAGGTGGAGGGCCGCAATCCCTTCGCCCTTTCGGAATTGGAACAAGCTCGCTTCCGCAACCAACACATCGGTTTCATCTTCCAGGATCACCACCTGCTCCCGCAATGGAATGTCCTCGAAAACACGTTGCTTCCAGCCCTGGCCTTCGGGCGAGCCACGCAGACGCATATCGATCGCGCCAAACAGTTGCTCGATCGCGTCGGACTCAGCGATCGACTTACCCATCTGCCAAGCCAACTCTCCGGCGGCGAGCTGGAACGAGCAGCCGTCGCCCGGGCATTGCTCCTCAACCCCACCATGGTACTCGCCGATGAGCCAACCGGTAACTTGGACAGCGACAACGCCGCCATGATCGGCGAATTGCTTCTGGAGGTCCCAAAGGAACAAAACGCCATGCTCATCGTGGTGACCCACTCGATGGCGTTGGCGCGACGAATGAACCGCTGCCAGGAGTTGCGGCGAGGAAAACTAGCTGAACCTTCGATTCCGTAAGTCACTCCCTCAACGCGACCCACTTGAGCAAATGCTAGCGTCGCGAACCACGACTGCGTGGTCTAGGGTACGGGCATGCAGGCAATCTAGGATGGTTGTACCGATTGTCGGCGTTGATTTGGTTTTCAGGATGCGCCATGTCGATACGAGAGAAAGCAAAGAGTTTGTTTTCTTTCTTAGCGACTGGGGTTGGTGATGCGTAAATTTACTGGTTTGTGTGCATTGGTCGCATCGCTCGGCGGCTTGACTCAAGGTGCTTGGGGGCAATCGTTCGGAACTGAGTTGCACAACACGCTGATGCCCGCATCAGGTGGGATGGGTGGCGTGAGCATCGCCAGGCCGCAGGACCTGACCAGTGCATTGAATGGCAACCCTGCCTCGCTCACTCAGTTGCGCGGAACACAGTTCATGTTTGGCGGAGGATGGGTCGAGCCGACGATGAATTTGACCCAGACCAGCAACTTGCCAACGATCGGTCCCGACCCACTCATTCAGCCGTTTTCTGCGAAATCATCCGCACCGGGAACACCGTTAACCAATATCGGTGTCACGCAGGAGTTGAGCGAGTTGTTGGGTTTTGATGTCGTAGCCGGGGTCGGCATGGTGACGACTGCGGGCGCCGCAGCCGATTATCGCCAAGTTCCGCAAAGCAACGGCACGAACTCCTCGATCTTGCTGTTGAATGCCCCTGCTTCGCTGGGTGTCCAGGTGACGGAACGATTCTCGCTGGGTGCAACCACTTCGCTCGGGATCGCATATTACGATGGTCCGTTTGTCGGTGTGGGTGGCATGACACCGGACTACGCACTGCGGGGAACCTTGGGTGCGAATTATCTCCTCACCGATTCGACGACGATCGGCGGATATTATCAAACGCAACAAAGCTTCAAGTTTCGGGACGCGATTTCCCTCAACGTGCTCAGCTTTTCGCCTAACTTAGATGTGCTCATGGATCTGCCGGAAAACCTCGGTTTCGGCATCGCCAATTCCTCGCTTTTCGACGGTCGGCTTTTGGTCGGAATGGACCTTCTGTACAAGTATTGGGATGACGCCGAGATGTATAGTGCGGTGTACGACAACCAATTCGTCATGCAGTTGGGAACCCAATGGACGCAAGGGAGATATCGTTACCGAGCGGGGTACGTGTGGGCCGAAAATCCACTCGATCCGGCACCGAAGCTGAACCTTGGCGGTGTCACGCAAGTGGGGGGATTGCCCGCGGTCTATTACTCTCAAGCGTTGCTCGCCGTGACCTGCCAGAATCGCATGTCGCTCGGACTCGGGATCGCAGATGTGCTTCCCGGAATCGACTTGGACATGTCGGGAGGTGGCATGTTCTACGACTCAGAACAACTGGGGCAGTTCACAACCACATCGTTGGAGAGCTACTGGCTGGCGGCCGGTTTGACATGGCGGTTCCGCCGAGGTTCGTGCGAGCGAGTTCGCGTGCCAGACACCTTTACGGGTGCCAAGGATTGCTCGTTGTAACGGCTAAGGCAGCGATCGTATCTCGGAGCGGCTGATTCTTCGGTCGCTCTGGGTGCGAGCGTATCACTCGGAATATCCGATGGCGGCCTCAATGCTATTTCGGAGTTTTTCCCTTCCAAGTTGCTCGGCTGCGACATCCCATTCCTTTCGGCACTGCGCCATACGAGCTTCCGCGGTTTCGGGGGACTTGAAGATGTCGATCAAAGCTTCCTCGAGCAAACTCATGAAGCGGTCGGAGTCGAGGAACCGAGGGGTCAGTTCCATCGTCAGCATGGCGGACTCCAATCGCTGGAGAGTTTGATACTCGCGATAGTCCCCGCGGACTCGATTTCGATCATTGTCGATTTCGAGCAACTCGATCGTGGCTGTTTTCGGTTGCAAGGCGATGCGTTGCTCCTCGGAGGCTAGCCAGATCAGGAACTCGGTTGCATTCGCGGATTGCCTGGTTCGCTTGCCCACCGACGCCACCAATCCGGAACCATCATTCCATAGAATTGGGATCAGTTCCCAGCGGTCTTTGACCGCGTCCTCGGTCAACTGCTGCTGGTTGTCGGTTCGAGGCCAACCCAAGCCGAAAACCGCATTCCCCGCGACCACGGCATCCCAAGCCTCCGTCGGGCTGGCGAAGATAGTCGAAGGTTGCAAGAGTGCTAAGCGTCTCAAGTGCAAGGCGCTGCGGGAGAACTCGGGCTGGCCGCATCGGGACAGCATCTTTTGCGTATCGAAAAAGCCCCGATACCGAGATTCGGTTGTCGACAGTATCCAAAGGTAGCGACACGCCAAGTAACGTCTTTCCTGAGGACCAATTTCGGACAGTCTGCGTTGCAATTCTTGCTCACGCTCCGTCGCTGTCGCCTGCAGGGTCTGTTCTGCCTTCGACAAGTACTCGTTCCAAAGGTCTTCCGATACTTCCTTGGCGAGTTCATTCCCGAGGATGGCTGTCTGAAGCTTGCGGAGAGGGCTGGCATCGAGCGAGCGAGTTACCGCGACCCAACTGGGCGCTCCCAGGGGAGCCGCAAACGGCTTGCCTCCGAACACACTGAACGTCCGCCAACGCGATGGCCAGGGGTTGGATTCCGAGGCTTGTTGCCATCCTCCGATCCGCTGCTGCGCTTGCTCGGGGACCGGAGCAATCCAGTCGCGTGCAACCAGCGTCCCGATCAAGTTCGCGGGATAGATCACAAGATCGACTGTCGACGGAGGTTGGGTTGCAAGCTCGCGCCGATTCGCTGTCTGGATCGTCAGCCCCTGTTCCGAAAAAGATTGCCAACGGAGTTCTAACTCGGATTGCAACGCATCGGCGTCCACCAGCAAAACTTTCAGCGGCGGAGCCGATTCCGATCCCATTTTCGCGCGGGATTCCACGCGCGGGGTGGACGTCGGTTCCCCGGCACAGCCCAAAAGTGCCAGCCCCGCGAGTGCGATCGCTCCCCGAACCGACATGAGTTGTGAAAAAACTTCCTGGATGGAACGCATCATAGGACTCGCCGCATTCTATTCTCGACTCTGAAATCCGTTAGTATCATACACGAGTTCATTCTGTTTCGGTTCTCTCAATTCGATAAACGTATGGCCCACTATCTCGGAATCGACATCGGTACATCAGGGACCAAATGTCTGTTAATCGACGAGTCAGGAATGGCGATCGCCGAAGCGACTGCGACCTATCCCCTGGCTACTCCCAAACCTCTTTGGACCGAGCAAGATCCCGAGGACTGGTGGCTGGCAACGAAAACGACGATCAAGTCCGTGATGAAAAAATCGAAACTCAAACCGCATGAGGTGCGAGCTATCGGTTTGTCGGGGCAGATGCATGGATCGGTATTTCTGAACGCGAAAGGGAAAGTGATCCGACCGGCCCTCCTCTGGAACGATCAGAGAACGAGCAAGGAGTGCGAGGAAATCACCCGTCGCGCCGGTGGACGAGAATCGCTCATCCGCATGGTCGCCAACCCTGCCCTGACCGGATTTACGGCACCCAAGCTCCTTTGGTTGAGAAACAATGAGCCGAAAAATTATGAAGCTCTCAAGGTTTTGCTTTTGCCCAAGGACGATGTTCGCCGTCGCTTGACCGGCGAACTCGCCACCGATGTGAGCGATGCCAGCGGGATGCTGCTCCTGGATGTCTGCCAACGAAGATGGTCCAAGGAACTACTCGGAAAACTCGATATCGACCCAGCCATCTTAGCGCGGGTCTACGAATCCGAGGAGATCACTGGCACGCTGCTTCCCGATGTCGCCAAGGAACTGGGGTTGTCACCGGATTGCAAGGTAGTGGCCGGCGCGGGGGACTGCGCCGCAGGAGCTGTCGGGAACGGGATTGTCAAACAAGGGATCCTGACGGCAAGCCTCGGGACCTCGGGGGTGGTTTTCTGCCACAGCGACTCCCCGCAATACGATGCTGCCGGTCGGCTGCATACCTTTTGCCATGCCGTCCACGGCAAATGGCACATGATGGGAGTTACCCTTTCGGCCGCTGGTTCCTTGCAATGGTTTGCAGCGCAAGTGTGCACCGAGTTGTCAAAGAAGAAAGGGATCGATCCGTATGAGGTTCTCAATGAAGAAGCAGCCGCAGTCTCTGCGGGCGCCGAGGGCTTGTTTTATTTGCCCTACCTCGCAGGCGAACGCACTCCGCATGCCGATCCGCATGCTCGCGGATGCCTGATCGGATTGACCAACAAGCACTCGCGTGGCCATTTGGTCCGCTCCATCCTGGAGGGAGTTGCCTACTCGCTGCGAGAGAGCCTTGCGATCATCAGCGAACTCGACGTTCCCGTGAAAGAAATCCGCCTGAGCGGCGGCGGTGCCAAGAGTTCCCTCTGGAAACAAATTCTCGCCGACACATTCGGCAAAAGCGTTTGCACGATCAATGCGGAACAGGGACCCGCATACGGCGTTGCGCTTCTGGCAGCCGTCGGAGATGGAGCCTATAAAAACATCGAGGAAGCCTGCAAGGCGACGATTTCGGTGGTCGAGAAAGTAGCACCCAATAAACCGTCTCAGAAGGTATATCAACGAGCGTTTCCGCTCTACCAACGCTTGTATCAATCGCTCAAGGATCGATTTGTCGAGATCAGTGATACGATGCAGATCCCGTGACGATTCGCTAGGCGGAGGGTGCGATCTCGATCGATGAGAATCGTTTTGCCCGCTTCGATGGCGATCGCTTTGCCACCGGCCGCAGCCATGCGCTCGATCGTCCTCGGGCCAACGGTCGGAACGTCGAACCGCATGTCTTGCTGAGGTTTCGCTACCTTGACCAATGTCCACTTGCCTCGCGGGCACAAGTTCCCCGTTCGATCGATGCACGCATCGGTCCCTTCGATCGCTTCCACCGCCAGCACTGTGCGATCCTTGACAGAGATCGATTGCCCGATGTCCAAGCCACCCATTTGTTTGGCGATCCTCCAGCCGAATTCGATGTCTGCGTGAATCGCGCGCGATGGCCGAGCGTTTGTCAAACACCCTTCTTCGGCGAGTAGATCCGTCGCGTAATCGGTGCCCGGTACGACATGCATTCCGCGCCGCTCAAAGGAATCGACAACCGCCCCCAGCAGCGAATCGTCGGTCATGGAACTGTTTCGCGAAAACCACGGACGTATCATCGTCCGAACGCACTCGATATCCGGGAGATGTTGCAACCATCCAAAACCATGAAAAAGGATCCGGTCCTTGAACAACTTGCCCGCCAGCACGACGCGGTCGACATTCTTTTGTTCGAAAAAACGCTGCATGGCCCCCAGTTTGCATACCCCGAACCATCGCATCTCGTTGGCCAGTTGCTCGAGGCTCGGGTCGGCATGCCCCTGGATCGCTGCAATGACGACCTCATCGCCTCTTCGGGACAACGCTTGCGCGACGCGCATCGGGTACTCCCCCCACCCCGCCACGATACCGATGCGCTGTGTTTCAACGGACGAATAAAGACGCAGCGTTGATTCGGCTTGATTGCAGGTGTTTGGTTCGTGGCTCCTTGTCGAAGCCGAGGATTGGACACTGGCCATCGTTGAACTCACGCCGCTTTTTTCTGAACAAGCGACTGCACCTGAGTTTCCAGTCGACGAAGTTGTTTTCGCATCTCAGGAAGCTTGCTGATGGCGGCGAGCTGTTGGGCTTGTTCGAATCGAGGGATGGCGGGGCTGCCGAGGACAATCTGGTTGGGTTCGATGTCGTTTGCGACTCCGGATTGGGCACCGACCATGCTCTTCTCCCCGATATGGGTGTGGTCGCGCAGGCCAACCTGGCCGGCGATAACCACATAATCGCCAGTGCTCGCGCTTCCAGCGATCCCAACCTGTGAGCAAATCAAATTGTGCTGTCCGATGCGGCAGTTGTGACCGATCTGGACGAGATTGTCGATCTTTGTTCCGCTGCCGATCCGAGTCACGCCATAAGTGCCGCGATCGACGCAGGAATTGGCACCGATCTCGACCCGATCTCCAATCTCTACCCAACCCAATTGAGACGCTAATTCATGCTTGCCATCCGACATGCGGTACCCGAAACCGTACGCCCCCAACACGACCCCGGCATGCAGAATCACGCGATCCCCGAGAATGGTACCTGGGTACAACACCACGCCTGGGAACAGTTGACAGTCGCGGCCGATCGTGCAACCAGACATGATCGTGACGCCCCGGTCGATCCTTGTTCCCGCCCCCACAATGCAATCGGATTCCACGGAGACAAACGCTCCGATACTGCAATCCGCATCGATCGCGGCGGTCTCATGCACCGTGGCTGAGGGATGAATCCCCGGGCTAATCGCTCGATCACTGGGACGAAACAGACGACAAATCGAAGCGAATGCATCATGCACGCGCGGTACTACCAACTGAGGAATTGTGATTTCTTCGAAGCGGGTGGAGGTGACCACCGCCGAAGCACCGCAGGATTTCAACCTGTCGAGGTAACTTGGGTCATCGATCAACGTAATCTCCCCCTCCTTGGCATCTACCAACGGAGCCGCTCCCGTGATCGCAATCGAAGCAGCGTCGGCGTCGACCATCGTTACGCCGATCCGTTCTGCAAGATGACCCAAAAGAAATGCTTGCATTTACTGGTTTCCTTCCATGACCGTCCGTAGGGAGATGCGGTCCTTTTCGCGCATCGATACAGATCGAGTTTACGCGGTTTGTCAGGTCGAGATCAATCTCGATTGGCGTGGCGTTCTACGGCGTTAATCGCTAATGTCGGTGCACGTGATGGCTCAATCCAATTTGTCTGCGGCATTCAACGACCATGGCAGCGGTGGAAACCCCAACGGATCAATCGTCGAGTCCAGTCGTCTGGAAATATGTATGGGGCTGGATCCAGTCGATTCCTCGGGCAGCGGTCTTGAGTCTGATCGGACCCGTGATCCTGTTGCTGGTGGGATATCTTGGCTGGCGATACTACGGCGCCGAAGCGCTCGACAGCGCGTTCTATGCCGTCAAGCCGGAGAATATTCATTTGACCAACACGCCGGCGTGGCTGAAGACGGACATTGTCAAGGAGGTTTTCGAGGGAAGCAATCTCGGAAAGATGTCGCTGCTTGATGACCAGACAGCTGCGGTCATCGCGAGAGCTTTCGATGCGCATCCGTGGATACGCAAAACGTATCGAGTGCAAAAGATGGCGGGGGGGCAGATTCTTGTCAATGTCGAGTACCGCAGTCCGATCGCCATGGTGCATTGCGAGATGGATAGTCAAGAAGCGAGCCAGGCGGGAGGGAAAGAGAGTTTTCTTCCCATTGACGCCGAGGGGTTTCTTCTGCCGACCAAGGATTTCTCGCAGTCGGACATTCAAAACTACTTTCTTATCTATGCGAGGAATATCCGTGCTTCGGACCATCGCCGTGTCGGCACGCCGCTCGGGGATTCACAGATCGACGAGGCGATCGCTCTCTGCCGCGAGTTGCTCGCGATGCGTGAAGAGGCAAACCTGGTGGCGATCTACGTCTATCCAACCCGTGTCGCGGGAAAAGCAAAATGGATGTTGGAGGTGGCCACGCGTGGCGGTCCTCGGATCACTTGGGGGAGCGCTCCGGGGTTAGAGGCTCGGGACGAGCCATCGAGTCTGTCGAAGATGAAACGCCTGCGGGACATTACGTCGCAACGAGAATTGTGGTCGCAACCCGAATTTGACTTGTCGCGACCTGGGGATTCCGCATCGGATCACAAGCCGCCGCAACGGCTGAGCCACAGGCTGTAATTCGGTTCTCGACAAGACGTCGGGAGCGTTCGCACCTCGGATCATCTGCCCCAGGGGATTCCGCTGGTGTCCGGCATGCGGTATTCCGTCAACTGCCCAGCGATCTCAAACGCGATCTCGAGCGCTTGTTCGTAGTTCAAACGCGGATCGACCTGTGTTTGGTAAGCGGACTCCAGGTCCGAGTCGGTGATTCCTCGCGATCCGCCGGTGCATTCCGTGACGTTCTCGCCGGTCAATTCCAAGTGGGCGCCTCCCAGCGAAGAACCCATCGCGCGGTGAATGGCAAACGACAATCGCAATTCGTCCACGATGTCGTCGAAGCGACGCGTTTTCCGTCCTCCAGCGGAGTTGACGGTGTTGCCGTGCATCGGGTCGCAAACCCACAAAACCCTGGCACCGGACCGTGCGACCGCTTCGATCAACGGCGGGAGGCTCGACTCGACATGGCGGCGTCCCATGCGGTGAATCAGCGTCAAGCGTCCCGGTTCGTTCTCGGGATTGAGCCGTTTGATCAGCTCCAGAAGTGCATCGCTTTCGGCGGTCGGTCCTACCTTGACCGCTATCGGATTTCGAATGCCGCGAAAATACTCAACGTGCGCACCGTTGGGATCCCGTGTTCGTTCGCCGATCCAAGGGAGGTGGGTCCCCATGTTGTAGTATCCGATCCCTCGAACGCTCGGACGCGTCAGGGCGGTCTCGTAGTCCAGCAGCAGGGCCTCGTGCGAAGTGAAGAAATCCACTCGCTTCAATTCCGAGACGGTCGATCCTTCGAGGATGGTTTCCATGAATCGCAACGCGTCGCCGAGGGAACGAACGAGGTCCTTGTAGCGTTTGGCGACTTCCCCGCGCGCTTCATTGACAAACAGCAAGTTCCAGTTTTCTGGATGGTGCAGGTCGGCGAACCCCCCTTCGCTGAGGGCTCGAATGAAGTTGAGGGTCAACGCCGATCGTTCGTACCCGCGAACCATGCGGAAGGGATCGGGGCGGCGAGCGTCGCTCGAGAATTCGTACTGGTTGATGATGTCACCGCGGTAGCTTGGGAGCGAGACACCTGCGTGATGCTCTATGTCGCTCGACCGCGGTTTGGCGTATTGGCCCGCGATTCTTCCGACGCGCACGATTCGCTTTCGCGACGCGAACACGATGACCAGACTCATTTGCAGCAACAGCTTGAGCTTGCTGGCGATTTGCTCGGTTTGGCAATCGTCGAACGTCTCCGCGCAATCCCCCCCTTGGAGCAACCATGCGTCTCCCTGCTGCGCTGCGGCGATTCCCGACTTGAGATGATCGATCTCCCAACTGGTTACCAGCGGGGGGAAACGGAGGAGCTGCTGCAGAGCCTCTCGGAGCGCGGTGGGATCCTGGTAGATGGGCTGCTGGCTCGCAGGGAAACGCTTCCAGGAATCTGGGGTCCAGTTCAATGTCATACGTTGGCTATCGGGCTGGTGGGGTAAACGATCCCGCCAGAATAAACGGTATCGGCAAAATTGCAGAGTGGACTAATAACCACCTGGCGAAGAAAAATCTCCGCTCATTCCTCCAAAGTCATCGTGGTACGGGGACGCTCGATTGAGGAATCGGGTGAATTCGCGTTCCCATACCAAGTCCACCTCGCCGATCGGGCCGTTCCGCTGCTTGGCGATGATGATTTGCGCTTGCCCCGCTACCTCTGCTGCTTCTTCCTTGCGAAGGTAGTATTCCTCGCGATGGACGAACATCACCACGTCGGCATCTTGCTCGATCGCACCGGATTCGCGGAGATGGCTCAAGCGAGGCCGGTGATCCTTGCTGTCCTCCGCTTGACGATTGAGCTGGGACAAACACAGCACGGGAACGTTTTGTTCCCGGGCGAGCATCTTCAAGCGGCGCGCTATTTTGGCGACTTGCTCCTGGCGAGGATCTTTGGAGTTATCGGGTTCGAGCAACTGAAGGTAGTCGATCACGATGAGGCCCAAGGGTTTGCCACCCTTGTTCTTTTCCTGTTTCGAGATACGTCGGGCCACGGCGGCCACCTCGCTCACCGTGCGGCTTGGAGAGTCGTCGATGTACAAAGGGGACAAACTGATCTCGGCGGCATTCGCCAAGAGCCGTTTGTGTTCATCCTGAGTAATGGTCCCAACCCGCATGCGTGATCCACTGACTTTTGCGACCGAACAAAGCAAACGGTCGACCAGTTCGATGGCGTTCATTTCCAAGCTGATGAACAGTACCGGCGCCTTCTCTTTCATTACGACATGCTCTGCGATATTCATCGCCAACGCCGTTTTGCCCATACTGGGACGAGCGGCCAGGATAATGAGTTCGCCGTTATGCAACCCCCCCGTCTTTTGATCGAAATCGGTGAAGTGCGTCAGCACACCCGAGGAGAGTTGCTCACCATGCAATCGCAGGTCGATCCGTTTCATCGAATCTTTGAGTACGTCATCCACCGTCTTGGCTTGCCCGCTGCTCCGTTCGTCTTGGATCTGAAAGATGCGCCCCTCAGCGCTGGCGAGCAATTCTTTCGTGTCGATCGTAGGGTCGTAGGCGTCTCGCAGGATGGTGGATGAGACGTCGATCAATCGACGGAGAGTCGCTTTCGTCCGCACAATCTCGGCGTAGAAGATCGCGTGGGCGATATTCGGGACATCGTGCGCTAGTTCCGCCAGGTAGGCAGCCCCCCCCACCAACTCGTATTCATTCGACGCTTTTAATTCATGCACCAAGAGCGCTGCGTCGATGCGACGGGATGAATCGATCATCTCGACCATCTTGCGATACAATTTTTGATGCGCGTCGTCGAAGAAATCGTCGTGTCGGAGAATCAGCGACAAATCGCTCGCCAAATCGGGCTTGAGCAAGATACTGCCCAAGACAGCTTTCTCGGCGGTCAGATCGTAGGGAGGGGCCCGGTCCAAGATGCTTGAGGCGTCCGAAGCCCCCTCCAACGCGGAATCCTTGCGAAAGCGTTTTTGACTGGTTGCCACCGTGCAAGCTCCCCTGTCCCATGTTTGACACTCAGCAGATTCCCGACCAATGCTTTCGTCGGTCCGGCTCCGCATTCTACCCGCAACCCACCCCGATGCGACCCATGACTAGATTTTGTGGGTGGGCTTTGTCCAATGCACAAGCGGCGCTCCCGAGCTGGGGAACCGGAGCCAAAAACGCTCAAGCTGACGCTCGCGCCACCGCACCGCGATCAGAACGTGACAAACTGGCTGGTGAGCCTAGAACGGGTCAAACGGGTCCTTGCCATCGTTCGCCTTCGGAGCGGGCGCCTGGTCGGACCCGAACGGATCATCATCGTCCGCCGGGGCAGGAGCGGGAGTTTGCAATGCGGCGGAAGGTTCTGCTTCCGATGCCGCTTGGTCCGGCTTGGGCTCATTGCGTATCCAGAGGGTCGGCATCACCGCACCTTTCTCTCGCAAACAAGTGATGTGGCCGGTTCGCGTGACCACGAAGTAACGATCGTGGACCGAATTGGGAACCACGCCTGGAAGAAGCGTGGAGGTGACGCCATCCGTTTTGCCATCAGATATCCGAATGCTTTGCAGCATCCCGCTCGTGTTCCTCACGTAGACGTGCTCCTTACCAATCCCAAGGATGCTATCCACGTTCTTTGTCGCTACCGGCCAAAGTGCGTTCCCAGTATTGAGGTCGAGGCACTTGAGCTGTCCTTCGTCCGAAACCAAGAAAACTCGATCGTTTCCGACAACCGGTGGCCGCGCGGTTTGCATGGAAACACTGGTCCGCCAAAGATACGTGCCCGTACGCTGCGTGTTGGCGTGAATAACATTGCCATTGTTGCTGGCAAACAAGAAGCCTTGCGGGGTTGGGACCGGACGCGAATAGACGTTGTCGGACGCATTCACTTTGGCCCACATGGTTGGCTGTTTTTCATCCTTCGCCATGAACAGACTTTTTTGGCTTGTCCACGCGAGGAAGTTGCGATCGGAGGACAGGACGGTTCCGGTCTTGTTATCTCCGCCGTTTCGCAGGATCACAGGAGAGAGTAACGGATTGACAATATCGTAAGCGATCAAGCGACCACCCACGGAAGGAACCATGATTTTCGAGCGAACCGGGACTGGAGGCGCGGTCGGGGTGTACTCCAATCGTCGCGTGGAAACCAAGTTTCCGTCCTTCATTCGGACCACGACGTAATAATTGCCGTTCACGACTGCCACGTAGTCGTCCGAAACACCTGGCCCGATCAACTGCAATTCCGCGCGGGGCATCGAGGTTTGCCAAAGGACTTCTCCCGATTCGCCATCGAAGGATGTAAGAATCCCATTGGAGGCTAGCGTGACGACATAGATGACAGGCTCGCTGAACGTTTTCACGGTCAGTTGGCGACCTATGACTGCGTATGTCTTCGACAATTTCGCGGCTCGCTCCTGAGCTCCCTGCATGCCTAGTTTGGGTGGGGGATTTGTCGGCTTGCCTTCCACGATCAAACGGTCGAGAGCAACGCGGTCGACTTGCCTGGCGTCAATCCGTTCGAGCAACCGATTCCCCAGGAATACATCGACATACTCGCGCCGCTCGGTCGAGTGCGCCCAAATCGCGACATTCTGCTCGGCTTGCTTGAGTCCGGCACCTCCGAGACTCCCTTCCCAGTGCACCTCCAATCCTGCGGGGGCGACGGTTTGGTCCGTCACCTGCCCAAAGCCCAGCGATGAAGCAAACGCGACGAGGCACGCTGCTGCCGCCATCCTGGAAACGAAGTTGGCAGCGGCAAGCCGATTTGGGTAGCAGTCAGAGAAAACGGACAACATGCGAGAAACACCCGGGAAAAACCAGTTCGCTAGTCAACAGTCCGGCGAGTCCAGACCTTCTGCATAATAATCGAAAATGGAGCGATTGCGAAGAATTTTCTGGGCCATCGGATTTGGCCGACATCGCCAAATCCAGGAAATTGCAGCGGAATGGCCTTGAGACGGCATTACCGGAGGGACCAGCCCTGAAATTCGGACGCTAACGTTGGGAGAAAGTTTGACGGTTGATGGAGGCTTGTTTAGTATCTAAAGATATTGCGTGCGGTCGCCCTGCCCGCAGTCAGCCCCGACCTTCTCCCCTCATTGGTTCATTTTTTCGGCGAGGAAATTGATGGCCCGCAATCGCGATATCACCGTATGGCAGGCTTATGTCATCGTTATGTCCTTCGTCAGTTTGCTGTGCATTGGTGCCCTGTGCTTCGTGCTGTTCCAGTCGGGAACCAACGCGAAGACGGTCGAAGACGCCACCGCGAAAAAGAACGAGGCGGACACTAAGTTTCGGGATGAAAACAAAAAAGCTCAACTGCTCGAAATGATCCTCGGAGCACGCCCCTCGAACGAGGCCGAATTCCAAACCCTGAAATCGAGCCTAACCAACAACCCGGAATTGGCGGCGATCGAAAAAAATTATGTCGCCGACATGGCTCTCCTCGGTCCTAACGTCACCGAAAAGAACTACCGCAAACTCGTAGAGACGTTGATGCAAACCGTCCGAGAGCGGAACCTCCAAGTCGACGCACAAGCCAAACGCGAAGAAGACCTGAAGGCCAAGTACGACGCCACCATCAAACAGGAAACCGACGCGAGACAGGCGGAGCGAGCGAGAGCGGATCAACTGGCTGCCGATCTGGAAAAAGCCCAAGTGAACTACGCGCAGAAGGAAAAGGAACGGCAGGATGAGATCACGAAGATCCAAACGGATCGGCAACGCTTGGCACAACGAGCGGAAAAAGAAAAACGGGACCTGCTCGCCCGCGTCGACGGCCTCACCAAGGAGCGGGATGAACTGACGAAGATGAACGATTCGCTCGGTAAGAAAATCGAACAAATCTCCGGCGAAGACTTCCAATATCCGCAAGGCAAAATCACCGAGGTCGCTGACGGTGGCCGTACTGTTTATCTCAACCTAGGTAAGGCAGACGGGCTGCGCCCTGGCGTTCGTTTCGGGATTCTCGATGATGCGGCGAATCGTGTTGCCGATGCGAAGCCGAAAGCTCGACTCGAAATCATCGAAGTCAATCAGCAAACAGACCACCTCTCGCGAGCACGCGTCCTCCCAGAACGTCGGACCGCAACCATCCTGCGAGGAGACAAAATCTACTCGCCAGTTTGGCAGCCAGGTCGCAAGGTCAATATCGGACTCGTCGGGAAACTCGATATCGATCGCGATGGCAAGGATGACCGCGAAGCCGTTAAGTCCTTGATCCTCCAGAACGGTGGAGATGTCACCGTCGATCTCAAACCGGATGGCCGTCAAGATGGAGTGTTGACCGTCGATACCCGATGGCTGGTGATCGGTGATGAATTCAAGGTCGTCGGCGGTGTCCTCGAGGGTGCAAGTGAGGTCGCTGCCAAGCGACGCGCAGATCTCGAGACGCAGGCAAAAGGGATGGGCATCACCCGCATCGACTTGGACAAGCTGATGGGGTGGTTGCGAGGAACTGGCGAGGAAGATGTCGTTCCGCTCGGCGGTGCCATCCGCGCCAGCGATTTCGTTCGCCGCGAGCCGCCTCCGCCAAGCAAAGCCCGCGTTTCCGGACTCTACCAGTCGCCGGATGGCAAAGTCCGCACCGATATCCCCGAATAAGCCCTTTATCGCGTCGCTCGGTATCGCTGGATCAATCGATTTGTAGACCCATCGTGCGACAACTTCGGTGACTCCACCGATTCCAGTTCAGGAACAATTCGCTGAGCGAGTACTTTCCCCAATTCGACTCCCCACTGGTCGAATGGGTTAACGTTCCAAATCACTCCCTGCACATAAACACTGTGCTCGTAGAGCGCGATCAGTTTGCCAAGCACGTCGGGTGTCAAGCGATCCGCCATCAAGGTGTTGGAGGGACGGTTCCCCTCAAACACGCGGTGCGGTAACAGCCAATCGGGAGTTCCTTCCGAACGCACTTGGTCTGAAGTCTTGCCAAAGGCCAACGCCTCTGACTGCGCCAACACGTTGGCGATCAACAGATCGTGATGACGACCCAGGCGAACCGCTGGTTTCGCGAACGCGATGAAATCGCACGGGATCAAGTGCGTTCCCTGATGGATGAGTTGATAAAACGAATGCTGGCCATTGGTGCCAGGCTCCCCCCAGTAAATCGGACTCGTCTCATAATCCACCGGTTCCCCTTGGAGCGTAACCGACTTGCCGTTGCTTTCCATCGTCAGTTGCTGCAGATACGCAGGAAAACGCTTGAGGTAGTTTTCATAGGGAAGAACCGCGATGGTGCGAGCCCCGAGAAAGTTGACGTACCAGACCGTCAGCAATCCCATCAGGACCGGCAAGTTCCGGTCGAACGAGACCGTTCGAAAATGCTCGTCCATCGCGCGAAAGCCTCGCAGCATCTCGCGAAAGTGATCCGGGCCAATCGCGATCATCGTGGACAGACCAATCGCGGAATCCATCGAGTATCGACCACCCACCCAGTCCCAAAAACCAAACATGTTCGCCGTGTCGATCCCAAACGCCGCGACTTGGTCGGCATTGGTAGATACAGCTACGAAATGCTTGGCAACGGCAGCGGTATCTCCCCCAAGTCCCTCGAGCAGCCAGTCGCGCGCCGTCCGGGCATTGGTCATGGTTTCCTGGGTTGTGAATGTTTTGGAGGAAACGATGAACAACGTCTCCTCCGGATTTAAATCCTGCGTGGATTCGAAGAAATCGATCCCATCGATGTTCGAGATGAAACGGAATCGGAGAGACCGATCGCTGTAGGATCGCAAGGCTTCGTACGCCATCACGGGGCCAAGATCCGATCCCCCGATCCCAATGTTGACGATATTGCGGATCCGTTTGCCGGTGTGGCCGAGCCATTCGCCACTTCGCACTTTGCTTGAAAATTGCTCCATGCGGTCGAGTACCGTGTGAACATCGGGAACCACATTCTTGCCATCGACCAGAATCGAGTCGTCCTTCGATGCCCGTAGGGCGATATGCAGTACCGCTCGGTTCTCTGTAACATTGATCCGATCCCCGCGAAACATCGCATCGATTCGCTCCCGCAATCCGCACTCGCGAGCCAGATCCAGCAAGGCTGCGAGGCAACTGGCGTCGATGCGATTCTTCGAATAGTCCAGGTAGAGACCGACCGCCTCGAACGCGTATCGTTCCCCGCGAGCGGGATCCTGCGCAAAGAGTTCCCGAAGATGGATTCTCCGAAGCCGCTTCGCACAGTCCTCGAGCGAGGCCCAGGCGTTGCGATGAGTCAGTGAGGTCCCAGTTGACGACATAGCATTCCTTTCAGAAAAATCCTGCACGAGGTGCGCGAATGTTACCATGAAACGGGCGAGGGTGGATCGAGCCTTCGCGAGAAGATGTCGACGAACACACACCGATCCGGAGAATGGCATGCAACGACAAAGAGACGATCGCGATCCACCCAGTAAATCGCATCCTGGGCGAACTGCTGGCCGAGGCGGCAAGCCTCCTCGAGTGGCATGACTGCCGCCCAACTCGGTTCCGCATGCTGGGTCTTGGGAGAGTACCCAACGAGTCGACAATGCCAGCCCCCCCGCTCGATCAGAACTCGTTCCAAGGCGGCGTCGGCCGACGCATTCCGCTCCGGACTCCAAGTCGAGCCAGTCGTTGAAAACGCCGACAAAATCGCAAATGCCTCCGGCTGTGGCTCAGGTGCGGTTTCGCTCCGAAAACGGGTATCAAAATAGGCGGGATGCATCGCACTCATTGTAGCCGCGAACAGGGACCGATTGGTGGTATCCGCCTAGTCGAACGTTTGCCAAGTCATTACACTTGGTAGTACATGCGGGGTGTGGCTCAGCCTGGTAGAGCGCTTGGTTCGGGACCAAGAGGTCGCTGGTTCGAATCCAGTCACCCCGACTATTTCTAAATAACGCTGAAACTAGTACTTGCGTTACCTGCCGACGTTCGGCGATCCAGCCTGGAACTCGACGAAATCCAGTAGCCTACGATTGAAAACAAGCATTGGAAAACAAGCATGGAAAACCATGGAAAACAAGGACAGGCATTGCGTACCGGCTGGTTGCGAAATGCTCGCATTGCAAAGTGATTCGATCCTACGGAAAAATCCGTAGGGGCGACCCAGGCCAGCGATGCTTGTCCCAGTCCTACCAGTCCTATCATGATTGCGAATTCCATCATGTCATGTTTCCTCCGATCCAATCCCCGACTCGTCTCCATGAGTCTTATTCCCTTATGGTTTTGGATCGCGGCGGTCACTAGCGCCACCTCCGTGTTCGCTCAAGCCAGGGATTCGTCTCCAGTCCTCATCGGGGATTTAGGCGAAGAGTCCAAGCTTGAGTTGGTTCCGCTGCCACCTGGTGAATTCATGATGGGAAGCTCACCAGAGGAGAAAGCCTGGGCGACGGGAATTGAGGGGGGCGCACAACCGGGAACCGAACGAGAATCCTACGAAGGGGAAATGCCTCGCAAAATGAGGATCGTTTATTCGTTCTGGATGGGGCGTACCGAGGTCACTGTCGGACAATTCCGCCGATTTGTCGACGAGACTGGATATGTCACGGATGCGGAAAAGCCGGGTGGGCGAACTCAGTGCTTTAACCCTCAATGGACTAACTACAACCTGCGTACATCGGTCGTTCATCCTTGGGAGCCAATGCCTGGGAAAAGCTGGCGTGACCCCAATTTCCAATTTCCGATGCAAGACAATTTTCCGGTTGTCTGTGTCAGTTGGACCGATGCAAAAGCGTTCTCGGCGTGGCTCAATCAGCAACCGAGCCTCCAACAAACTATTCCGGCCGGATACGAGTATCGGTTGCCCACCGAAGCCGAATGGGAATACGCATGCCGAGGAGGACGACAAGACAGCACCGCCTATTGGTGGGGCGATGATCTCGCGGAGGGCGAAGGCCGCTTCAACATCTCCGCGATTGACTTCCTGCCGGACCGCAAACACAAGTGGCCGCTGGCGAGCGCTCCCTGGAGCGACGGCTATTCCTTCGTTGCTCCAGTCGATCATTTCGGCGACCGCGGTCGCAACGGCTTTGGAATCGCGGATATGTGCGGCAATGTCTGGGAAGTTGTGCTCGATCACTTTGATCCCAAAGGCGGGTACGAGGAACTGCATACCACCTCCGAAAACTATCGTCCGGTATGCAAGGGAGGCAATTACTTCGATGTTCCGGGAAACGCTCGATGTGCGGTCCGTTTAGGTCTTGCCGGTCCCCATTACTCCGATTCCCGCGATGGATTCCGCATCTGCCTGGGACCGATCAAGCCGACGGTGCCGTAAGACGCTTCGTTGGGTGCCAACCGCGAATGGCATCGCCTGTTGCAAAGCCTCCGAGCTGGCCACCCATGCTCAATAGGACGACGCTTTGCCCGACAACATCGCCTGGCGGAGATCCTTGTCGACCGGATTATCGGAAAGCCAAATGCCATAGAAGGCCTGCTTAAACTCCAAGCCCGAAATGACTCCTTGCACCTTTCCATTCTTCAGGACGTTGATCCCTTTGGTTGGGACATACACGAAATCGTAGACGTCATTCTTTTTGACCTCGTCTCGAAGTATCTGCTGCAACTGCTCGATCTCGCGTTTGTAGGCATCGGGTTTCCCGTTGCTCGACCGCGTCAAACCCTCCTCAAGAGATGAAACGAGCGATGCTCGGCTCACAAACCCGGACGTGATCCGTACGCGAATGGCCATTAGTTCGTCTGCAGCCAAGACCGCTCTCGCATCCTTGGTCGGTTTCAAGAGATACAGACCACTCTCGTAAATCTGCATGAAGGTCTTGGTTCGCACCCCCGCCCCGTTGAGTTGAAGCACCTGCTCACCGATTTTTAGTTGCGGCCCCAATTCGGCTCTGGCAGTCGAACTGACAGCAAAGCACATCAACAATACTGAAAGAAAGCTCCGAAACGTCGACATCGCGACCTCCATACCCATGGGTGATACAACGCCAGTCGCTGGCACAGGCGTGCGAGCATCCTTGCAACGACGCGAGAGTAGCCGGTTCGAAAAAATAGGGAAAGAGCGAAAGCCGCGAGCCCAAGGGGGAGAGCCCGGAAATCGTGTGCCGACTGATTTTGTCGTCCATCTTCGACCCGCTTGGGAACCGAAAAAGCAATGCGGTATAATGCTGTCGTTTCGCCATGCATAGAACGAGGCTTCGATCCATCTCATGACCCCCCCTACCGACCGCCAAGTTTCCACCTCGCGCATCCCAAGACCCCAGGGGACCGTTCGTTACGATCACTCGGGGCGAGTGGTCGTCGTCACCGGGGGGAGCAATGGAATAGGGCTCGCCATCTGCCGCGGATTTGCCGAGGCGGGAGCGGAAGTGCTGTGCGCGGACGTGGTCCCCTATCCGGATCTGAATGAAGACCGAGTGCATTTTGCGCGGACCGACGTATCCGAAGAATCGGATTGCCAGCGAGCGATCGAAGCTGCGATCGAGAAATTCGGTGCGCTCGATGTACTCGTCAACAACGCGGCAATCCAGCCTCCCTCGTCCTACGTGCGGGTCGAGGACTTGAAACTCGAGGATTACGAGCGCATGCTCGCGATCAATTTCTCGGGTTATACGTTCATGGCGAAGCATGCCTTGAAGGTGATGAGTCGGCAGCATTCGGGCGTGGTGGTCAATATCTCCAGTGGCCAGGGGCAACGCACCACACGCGGCGTCCCAGTCTACGGTCCCATCAAGGCAGCCAACATCTTGCAAGCCATGCAGTGGGGCGTCGAGTACGCGCGCGACGGGATCCGGGTCGTCAGCGTATCGCCCGGCGCGATTGACACGCCGCTGGTGCGGGCCACGCTCGATGCTCAAGGGGGCGAACGCGAATTGGCCAACCGGCATCCACTGGGCCGACTCGGTCAACCCGCCGAGATCGCTGCCGCAGTACTATGGCTCTCGAGTGGCGATGCATCATTTATCACTGGTACCGACCTAGCCGTCGACGGTGGCCTCGGAGCCCTCGGCGCGTTCGCGGATCCCTACCCGATGCCCACCCCGAAATCGACGTGAATGCTTACTCCTCTGTACAGCACGAGCACGGGGACGGGGACTACGCACAATCGCACCGATGAATGTATCTCCCGCCGCAGTGGCATCATCCGAAGTTACAGCGACGCGTTGCGAATCCGACCGACCAACGAGGATTGGCTCAACGAGGTCGCGAGAGCATCGGTCGATCGATCAAGGCCGTACGACGGACTAGGAAGTCCGTCGCACAAAGCTGGTGATTAATTCCTTCGGCAATTGGTAGGATTTATAAGAATTTCGTAAAACTACTGTTGAGCTTATCGGCGCTTGCGACATTCGCTCTTTGGAGTCCACTCGATGCCGAATTCCAATCCTTCCGAAATTGTTTCTTTGATTGCTAGTCACCAGACCCGACTGCGGGGATTGGTGCGGTGTCTGCTGGTCCGATCCGCGGACGTCGATGACGTGCTCCAGGAAATCAACGCGGTCCTCTGGGAGAAAGCGGACCAATTCCAGCCGGGGACCGATTTCTGGGCATGGGCGAGCCAAGTCGCTCGATTCAAAGCCCTCAATCACATCCGCAAATACA
>JBKDXO010000089.1:0-5714 GCA_046306195.1 Planctomycetota bacterium
GAATGGAGGAAAGAAATGGGCCCTCGAGATGGATTCCCAACGGAATCGCCTCACTGGGGCCGGTCGACGCGGAGACCAGTTCCCCCAATCGCTTCAATTTATGGCTCAGTCGTTCGACGGAATCCGTGATCAACGTCGGCAGAAAGTTGCTCGTACCATCCTGACCTAGAGCAAGACATGCCGCGTGCCATGCTCCTGTGGGCAAATCGATGGAATTGAGATCGATGCCGGCGAGACCATTGATTTGAAGGTCGACGTATCGCAACGGTACGGGATTCCGAGAAGAAATAAAAAAGATCCCCCAAAGATGCTTTCGCATCGCTGGCGGATCGAAGAATTTGATTCGTTAGTTATAACCCAGAGGCGATCAGGACTGGAAGCGTACCCGAACCAGGTCGCCCAGAAAATCATCCACTCCCTCTTCCTCTTCGTCGTCGCCGTCAACCAAGCTTGCAAGATAGCCGTCGACGTCATTGATGCTCGCGGACGCGTTCGAGGAAGCCATTTGAGGTCCGACCGCTACGGCGAGCGAATCGGTCAAGCTGATTTCGATTGACGCGTCACTTCGTTGCGAAGCTGTGCTTCGGATTTCGACGATCGGAGGTGCGGCTCCTTCCCCTTCGCCGGAGATCGCCCGTCCGTTCAATTCGTTGATGATGAGTAGAGCGTCCAGCGGCGTAAAGAATCCGTCGCTGTCGACGTCGACGTAGTAGTTGTCGCCGTCCTCACCTTCGGCCGGTCCTCCTGACGGCCTGGTTTCCAATGCTCCGCCCTGCCCTTGATTCAAGAGATTGATCAAGAGAAGAACGTCGATCGGGGAAACAAAGTTGTCGGAATTGACGTCGAAACGGTTGTTCGGGTTCGTGTGTCCTTCGCCACCTCCCGAAGAAGTACCTCCGATGGTGATGGTCGCTGGCACGAAGGAAATCAGGTTGTATGGGATTTTGTCGCGGCTGCCATAGACGAGCGTATCGTTGAACGGAGAAATGTCCGCTGGGTCCCCTGCGAATCGAGCGTTACCAGCCGTATTGGCCTTCATCTTGATTCGGAACTGTTCGAACTTGCCGCTACCGATCGGGGTCGTATCTGCGAACGACCCAACTTCATTGATCAATCCGGGGATCCGGACATCTCCAGAGGGGCCGTTGGGGTATTTGCTCGAGAAGGTAATTTCGAACCCGAGAGGTCCACTCGAAGATTTCACCGCTACGAGGCCGGCGTCATAGAGGATGTCTTGATAGGCCGCGAACACACCCGTTGGCGCCGGAGTGCGAATGTCTTGGACATATCCACGCAGTTCGAATTCACCGCCGACGGGGATGGTGCTGATCGGTGCCGCGTTCGCTGGTGCCCCGACCGCATGCGTTTCGAGGACCAATCGGACCTGATCATCGACGGAAGAATCCCCCACTTGAATGGTCACCGTCGCGGTCGAAGAGAAGCCGCGGGTATCCATGATGGTGTAAGTGAACTGGTCGGAGAAACCAATTGTGGAACTGAACGGAATGAACTGGATGCGGTCGTCGGATGTCGAACTCGTCCCACGCGTGTCGATTGACACTGTACCGCGTGCGGGTTGGGTCAGGCTGCTAATCTGGATGGGACCCGCGGTTCCAACGATGTCGTTTCGCAAAACGTCAATCACGGAGGTCGTATTGAGCGGAAGCGCTGCGGGACTATCGTCTACTGCGAATGGGAGTTCCACTCCGCGAGGGAGAACCTCAATGGTGGATCGCAAGTAGCGAACTTTTTCGACCGGAACCGGAGAAGTGGGTGGGTTGTAAAGCACCACATCGGTGTTCGGCGATTGATTGGCGGGGTCTCCGACAAACTCGGCCAGCCCTGCCGCGTTCGCTGTAAACGTCAGCTTTTGGAACAGGGTCGGATTGAACAAGGAGAACGGAGGGGGAGACAGTAGGGAGTAGAAAGCTCCGAGTGACTGCAAAACTCCTGGGAATTGTGCCGTGCCAGATACCCCCGATGTGTAGTTGTTTTGCGGTGAGTTCGCAAAATCGAGAGGCGTTCCACCGCTCGGGCTGGCGGGAAGGACGATCTTGGAGTTGTAGAGGACATCGAGATACGCAGCGAAGACGCCTGGGTCGACGATTGGGGGAGGAGCCGGAACGACCCCGATCGCCTTTTCGCGACGCAGATCGTAGGTGTAAACGTACACCTGGAATTGATCTCCCTGCAAGACGCGGCTGATCGGGTTACCCGACATGTCGAAGAAGGAGAAGCTGAATTGTACCTCGTCATCCAGGCGATCCCCTCCCAGGGTATGAACGGTCACATTCGCCGTGGTCGTTTTCCCGGCGCCATCGACGGCCGTGTAAGTGAATCGCTCTGTCCCACCGAAGCCGTTCTGCGGGGTGTAACGGATGCTCAGACCGCCGCTTCCGATCACGACCGACCCACCTTGATTCGGGGTCGAAACGCCAGTGATCGTCAATGGACCGTTTTTACCCTCGATATCGTTAAGGAGCACATTCAGTGGGAACGATGTCGAATTGGTGGGAATGTCGAAGGAATCGTCCAACGCGACAGGATCGATAAACTGGAGTACCACACTCACCGTGACGTTGGCTGTCTCACGCCGACCGGAGCCGAAGACGATCGTGTAGGTGAACGATTCCTGGCCGAAGAAACCACGAGCTGGCGTGTATCGAAGAATGTTGCTTGCACCGACACTGACCGAGCCTCCTTGGTTAGGGGCACTTAGTTGGATTGCGGCAATGGAGTCGTTCGGAGGAAGGAAATCGTTCGCGAGGACGTCGAGTGGGTTGGAGATGCTATTTCGGTTGACGGTGAAGCGATCGTCCTGAACGTTTCTGCGTGGACCATCCACGATGTTGAATATGTAGTCTTCAACTTCTCCGGCAGGGGTGCGACCGGTTGGCCCTACTCCCGTGGTCGCGGACAGCCGGAACCGTGCAGCGGTCCGACTCACAGCACTGGCTGGCGTTGTGAAATTGACAATGGTATCTCCAGCGCTTGCTGGAAGATCGCTGACGATCCGTTCGCCGGGATCGCCCCAGGAACCATTGCCGTTGAAGTCGATCCATCCTTGCAGGTATGCCGCAGAACTAGCAGTGTTTACGACGCTGATCCGGATCGAATTTTGGCTGTCTCCTCGAACGATTGGGCTGAGGAGGGTAATTCCGTCTTCGTCATCGACGGCAGCATTGAGATCGTCCCCATCGGCATTGGCGGAGTTGGCACCATCGAGTTCCGCATCCCAGTTCGCCCCGAGTCGGAAGCCAGGCAGAACTCCGTGGGAGGCGCCTCCTTGGGCTCGCGTGGTTGGATACGGTGAGGGAGCGTCGCCCCAGTCGGAGGATTCCCGATTGCCGAAATCAAAGCCGGACAGCGGTGTGTTGCCGTTGAAGACCGCGGTGTGGAAGCCAGAGGTCGGGAAGGTTTGTACATATCCCGGTTCGACCACTTCTCGGATGCGGAAAGTGCCCGGATTCGGAGGTGACAGGGTGTATGAGCCGTCATCCTTCGTGATTGCAGCAGGCTCTCCAATGTCAGGTCGACCATCCAAATCGAGATCGAGATAGATGTAAACTCCGGCCAATCCTGGCTCGTTCTGGTCGCGAACGCCGTCACCGTTCAGGTCCAACCACTTGAAGCCGGTTGCTCCCACCTGGGGGAAACTGGCACCGAAGTTAGCATTGGCCGTGCTTCCTACAGACACCGTTACCGCTTTCGCTGCTTCCGAATCTGTTGATGCGATCCAACCGGCTGGATAAACAACTCGAACATTGTAGGTGCCGGCCCCGACGCCAAGAGAGTAGCGACCGGAGGAATCGGTCGTTCCAGTAGGCTCGCCCGCATCCCGAGATCCATTGTTGTTCAAGTCGACGAACACCTGCCAGCCTGAGAGAGTTCCTTCGCCGCCATCTTGCAGGGCGTTTCGATTTGCATCGTTGAAAACAATCCCAGTCACCGTGCCGCCCCGCGTTCCGGTAGTCAGGGCATAGGCCAAATTGACGGCATGATTTACGCTACCGGTCATCCCTTCTCCAATCGCGTACCGATCTCGACCAAACGTGATGTTCACGTCGTCGAATGTGCCGAAAGTGCCATCGCGTCCGACTCCAATTCGCGAAACGTCGAGCGGTTGGCCTCCGCTATCCATCAGTTGTCTGTTTGCATTCGAATTCTCTTGGTGGCGAGCACCGAAGAAATGCCCGGCCTCGTGACTGGCTGTCTGAGCGATCGCAAAGCCGAGGATATCGATCAGCGACTTGGAGGCGGCCAGCGGGATGTCTTGAATATCTTCAAGGAAGTAGACTTCTGGAAGAACGACCGCTGTTTCATCCCGTTTGAAATTCCCAACATCGACGCTCTGTGCAATTCCGCGAGTAGGGATGCCGAGATCAAAAATTCCGCCACCGATGATAACCCGAGAAACATTCGGCAACCCCCAGGGATCCGCGTTGTCTCGGCTGTTCCGGATATCGATATCGAACTGCCCCGGAACTCCGCTTTGATTGAAGTAGCCGTTCCCGCCTTGGCTTGCAAGCGTTCCGAGATAATTCTGCCGCACGCGCTCGACAATTCGGTCGATGAGCAGATTCTCTTCCGACGCGGCAACGCCGAAGGGCTCGACGGTGTCGATTAGGGAAGGAAGACGGACGGTATTCCCAAGACCAAAAATGTTGCCATTGAATGTGGCACCATTGAAGTCGAGGTACAGGATCTGACGGGTGCCGATCGCCTCGGCTTCGAGCGCACTTCGGAACGCCGTCAAACGCAAATTGTAGGAACCGCCACCATTGCCGACCCGGAATGTATGAACGCCACTTGTCTGAATAACACCACCGAACGCAACCGTGGCATCGTTGGCAACCATCGGACTGTTGTCGGGGATACTACCTCCCCGCGAAGTCGACAGCAGTTGGTTGAAGGTCGAACCCATCAATTCGCTTCCGCTGGGCTCGGTGACGGAGACGTCTGCCGACAATCTGGGGGTCAGAAATTCTACTTTGAGGAAGTCCCCTGCTCGGAGGTTAGCGGAGAAGTGATCCTCGTCTGTCGCGGTGAGAAATCCGGTGACGGTAACCGTTTGTAGTTGGCCGGCGCCACTTCCCACGTTGAGGGAATTGGCCTGGATGGGAAGGTCGTTCGGTTCTTGCTCGAAACGCTGAGAATCCGAAGGGGATTCCCCTGCACCGGTCGTAACGGTACCTGGTGTACGTACGCTGCTCTGCGACCGACTCTTGTACTCGCTGGGGGACAGAAACGCGGGCAAGTCTGCCGTGAAGTTACCGATCGGAGGGTAAGATAATCGCGGATCATCGAGATTCACCGTCATCAAACGGCGATCTTCCAGGGTTTCGATGAATGGGCGACGCTTTGCTCGAGCCTTTGCTCTTGCGGTCCTATCCATGGTTCGACGACGACGGGAATGAGACTTTTGCGACATGCTCGTTTCCAAGAAATTGAAGAGACCTTCTGCGCGAATCGGCGAGCCGAACAGGATTCAGGACCGAGCACGGAAGGCCATGCGGTGGTCCGACACTCTGCCCACAAATCGATTTCTCTATGCTAGTTGGCCGGTTTTTCGTGTCAACAAAACGGACCTTGACTTCGGATGCTCGGCACGTTGAGAAAGTTCCTTGGGACCGGGCAAAGTGGGAAAAAGTTGCGGTCACGCCCCTTTTCGGAAAGGGATTTCTTTCTGTGTTTTGCTTGGTTTTTGCAGGTTG
>JBKDXO010000090.1:0-47643 GCA_046306195.1 Planctomycetota bacterium
CGTGTGCTAAAGATCATTGACAAGAATCGTGAGACGGTCGAGACATACGACGGAGACAGGCTCGTTCATAGACATGTGGTTACGCTTGAAGAGAAGCAAGCTGAAGGCATAACGGTCATGCACTATGGCGATTCCGAGGTAACGCACGGTCCACGGAAGGGCCAACGAGGAAAACCCGGCTCGTTCGTTTCCAAGCGTCTGGGAGATACGTGGTACAATGTCCAGGGATTGGAAACCAGCGGCGAGACTCCGTTCACCGTAATTCAATTCAAACGTGTGAATGAACCGACCCAAACCGAAAACGAAGCGACGCCCCGAAAATAGTCCGAACAATCACGTGCACCGAAGTCGCGGACGGTGCTGTGTGGCCATGGTAAGTCACTCGCCGCGACTCGGTGACGTGCAGCGTTCGGCGACCAGAAGAGACATGCATGAAAACAGGCTCAGTCGCTCGGCTGACGATCGTGGTTTGCCTGCTTGCGGCTGCGGCAGAGGCCGTTTTGGGATGCACCAGCACTACGAGGGTATCGCTTGGGGATGCCCCTATAGTCCTATTCATCGTCGGACCATATCTATTCCTTGCGTTGGTCGCTTGGCTTCAGCGTGGGAAGCTGGCTGCCTCTTGGACGCGTTGCTGGCAGTTGCTGTGGGACTCTCGGCCTGGGGGCTTCACGTGTTCGTAGAGGACAGCTATCGCAACCAGACTGAACCGCATTACCGCAAGGTTCAGCGAATGGCTGAGTTCTTCGTGCCGCTCCTGCAGTGGGCCTTGGTACTGCTGGTCGGCACAACATTGTTGGTTTGGCATCAGAGTTCGCTTGACACGAGTCCGGCGATCAGCGCCGAACAAAGCGGTCAACCGGAACCGCAGATGACGCCGGATCTGGAATCTTAGTCTTTTGGCGGCGGCCCGGTTACCGTCGTTGTTCGTCGACACGCGACACACACCTATGTGGATCAAATTCAATACTGACTATACTGCCGGCATCGTTGGCGGTGCGGGATTGCTTCTATTTCTGCTTGCGCTTGCGGCAGATGCGGGGATCATATCTGCTGACGGACTCAAAGGTGGAGGGACGAAGTTTGCGGGCCTCGCGATGATCCTTGCAGGAGGCGGAATGAAGTGGCGGGCGCAAAGTCGCTCGGATTAATGTGCCGTCATTTTGCCTTCTCCCAAGAATGCCACGCTCCAAACATTGCGGACAATTGGTCGCGTGACCTCGAAACTTTGTTCGGTTTTCTGTCGAAATCGAATCGATTGACGCTAGCGATCTTGTCGGCCACTTGGGTTGCATCGACCACCACGGATTGCGATTCACCACGGAAAAAGCATTTCGACGAAATCGGATGCACCAAAGTCGCCGAATGGTGCGTTTTGACAATGGAGAGATCACCTCGGCGACTTGGTGATCCGTAGCGTTCTGGCCGTCGCGACACAGGATCCTCTCGTACTCGTACTCAATCGATCGTCTTCGATGGCGGCATCGCGATTGTTCGACACAGCGAATGGGCTTCTCCTATCGCGAAATTCCAAGCCTACAAGTGCGGTGACCAGGACGCAGTGGTACAATTCAACGATCCGAACCGAGTAGCAACGGTCTTTAGCTTAGGGGGGGTATTTGTTCAAAAAAGGTTTTGACCAGCCTCAATCACTATGTGCGCAATCGACCTATACTCCTCAGGGACTCTGGGGGGACACAACCTTCTGAGGGATAACGGAGATACTACGAGTACCGTCCGCCGCAGCGGACTGAGCACGAGTACGACGGGCTGCCGGAACAAGCCGCTGCACCGAAGTGCTCGGTCTTTTTTTCGACGTGACGAGATCTCTTGGCCCACAGGCATCGTTTTCGTTACACATCGCAATTCGACAACTTGAATGAAAGAGCTATTCATGCATGGCGGGATACTGGTTATTGATGGACATCCGGACCCGGAGAGTTTTTGCGCTGCACTCTCAAGTGCCTATTGGGAAGGTGCTAAGGAGCGCAAGATCGATATCCTTCGAATTCGGGACTTGAAGTTTGATCCCAATCTGCAGTTCGGTTATCGAAAACGCACGGAGCTTGAACCCGACCTTATCATGTGCCAGGAACTTATCCGGAATGCTTCTCACCTCGTATGGATTTATCCGGTCTGGTGGGGGTCTGTCCCCGCTATCTTGAAAGGTTTTCTTGACAGAGTATTGGTGCCAGGGTTCGCCTTCAAAAAGCGGGAAGGATCGCTTTTGTGGGATAAGTACCTGTCGGGAAAATCTGCAAGACTGATTTGCACGATGGACCAACCGACGTGGTACTACCGGCTGATCTACGGTTGTCCAAGTCACAGGGCCATGAAGAACCTCACCATGCAATTTGTCGGGATTAGAAGAGTTAGAATCACTGCGATCGGACCAATTCGCATGTCAACAGATGCGTTCCGCGAATCCTGGCTGAACAAAGTGAGAGAGCTCGGTGCCCGAGGAATCTAATGAGGAATTAGGGTCGAAAAAGCGCATGGTACCCGTACTTGATTGCTGCGGGTCCATGGCAGCGTCGCGATTGAACGATACACCGAAACGACACGATGCAACGCATTCAGCCTCCTCGGCTTTCGGTTTACCTTTGCCGATCAAAATTGAAACCCTGGTCAGTGCGTCGACCTGGACAGAGTGGTACAATCCAGAATGCAATCCGGGTAGTAGGAAGAGCAGCAGTCACTGGCGATGAGCCGAATAACGCGATCGGAGCGGTTCATTGTCGCGAAGAAAGCTGCTCATCTTCAGTGATCGCTTTCGTGAGGTAGAAAGGCAGCCCATCGCACATGAAAAACCATGTCACATTCCTCGCCGACGGATTCAATCAAACCGAACCAAAGCCTAATTTCATTAACGATGGAAATTTTGGAGAAGATTTAGCTCATTGGCTCATTGCTGAATTCAAAAAATTTGAGGACATCTCGGCAGATCCAGAACCGCTTCAGGAAGACTGGGGGTGGTTGGTTTTTGTATCTACCGGCCAATTCACCGGAAACATCGGCCTGGGGTTTTACGTGGTTGGAACTTCGCAGGGCGACCAAGATGGATGGTTGTGTGTTTGGGATCCGCCAAAAAAGAAGAAGCCATTTCTGTTGTTCAGAAAAACAAAAGCTGACCAATCCAATCATCAAATCGAAGAAATCTCAAAAAAGATCCTGTTGCGGTTTCACGATATCCTGAGCGAATCACCCCGCATTTCACAGATTCGATGGCACGACGAAACCGATTTCATGCAGGGCAATGAAGACAATTGGTCAGCAAAACCTTTTTGAACAAATTGAACCCAGCCAGGCGATAGAGCTTGCGACGACATCACGTCGGCCTCTTTCAAGGATCGGGTCCTCTCTGCGTGGATCGCCAAGCGCGCGGCATTCACCGACTCACTGCGGACTCAGAAGTCCCTCACCACCAGTGCGTATGGTTTGGAAGCAAGCGGATTGTGGCTGGAGACCGCATTGCATGTTGAGTGGAGTGCGGTTATTTTCATGAGATACGCGGGTGTAACTCAGTGGCTAGAGTGTTAGCTTCCCAAGCTGAAAGTCGAGGGTTCGAATCCCTTCACCCGCTTTGAAAAAATCGAGTCTTGAGGCGGAACCTACCACGACAACTACCAAAAATGTTGGTAGTTCGACGCCGAATGCACCATGTGAACTGCTTTGACTTCGTTCCGAGCAACTGCCGAGCAACTACGAGTTGGCGTGAAAAGCTCTTGCCTCCCTGAAGCCAGGCTTGTTCTGCGAATGGCGGAGCGGTCTCGGACTCGCGGTCGATGTCGCGGAGATGTTGGGGCACCAGGCCATGGGTATCGAACTGGACGCTGTGCTCGCGGAAAACTCCCGCACGCTCCTTACGGATCATGGACTCTCAGCGGAAATTGAAACCGGCAACTATCTCGATCGCATCGATGCCGCCGACTACTTCTACGTCTACGCTTGGCTCAGCCAAATCCCAATTGTCCTAGACCACTTCGTCTCGACGGCCCCGGCAGATTCCCTTTTGCTTCTCTGGGAAGGACTGGATGACCTTCGAGCACGAAGAAAGTGTGTCGCTACCTGACCGATACGCTCGCCCTATAATCGAGAGGCGGGAAACACGAAAACAATTGTAGCTCACGACTGGGTTGCGTGTGCTACAATTGCATTGGTCCTAAGGATCCCGGAGGAAATGCTGCTTTTTGCGTCCGAGGGGCGACATTGCAATGCATCACCCTCGTGCACGTCCCCCGCAGCATACCTTTCAGAAACGGGTGTCATACGATTTTTAAGTCGATGTAAATCACGATGTAAACCTTGAGGGATAGGGCAGACCGATGGACGTCATTCCCGCATTCACGGCGTACCAAAACCTTGCAGAGCCCTTTCGTGAATTGGGGATGACTTATCCCGACCGCATCCTCTATCAACAGGCGGTCGAAGACAGCTCGGGGGCGTCCGCGACCACAGGCCGAAAATGGGTAGCCACCACGCTCGGGGCATCCTTGGCTCGCGTGGAAAAAATCGCTGCATCTTTATCGCATGTCGGGGTAGGCAAGGGAACACGGGTCACGATCATCTCGAATACGCGGCCCGAATGGGGCGAAGCGGAAATGGGGGTCTTCATGACGGGGGGTAGCATCGTCACCGCGTATCCTTCCGACCCTGCGCCGCGCAATGGCTATGTCATGATCGACTCGGAATCGCGTTATGCAATCGTTGAAAACCAGCAACAGTTCAGCAAACTGCTCTCCCTGTCCGAAACAGATTTTGCATGTCCCGGTTCGGAGAATCGCGATGCGATGAATACCAGACTCCGATTGGAGTATGTAGTCACCTTGGAAGCAGTGGACGTCCCGACCAACTGTCCGTTTCGCGTTGCTTCGTTGGCCGAGATCCTGTCGGCCCCTTCAACGAACAGTTTTTCTCCAATTGCTGGTGATGGCCGCGCCGAAGCTACCATCCTGTACACCTCGGGGACCACGGGTGCTCCCAAAGGGGTAGTAGCCACCCACGCCCAGCACCTCGCGAATCTGGACCAAATCAAGTCCTCGTTCTTGCTGGAAGGGGTCGGAAATCTCCTGCATGTGCTTCCTCAAGCACACGCATTCGAACACAGCATGGGTCTGTTGACCTTCGCGGGTGGGTGCGAAGGGAGGTATCCGGCAATCCATGATCGGCGCTGCTCGGACATGACGCCCGCCGCTCGCGCATCCCTTCTGAGTGATATGCGGTCTGCCGATGCGACTGTCATTCCGGTCGTCCCTCGGTTGCTTGAAAAGATTCGCGAGGGGATCCTCAGCCAGATCGAGTCGATGCCCAAAGCGAAAAGGACGCTCATTCGATCCGTGCTCGACACCTACATTCGGAAATTCTTTGAAAGCGAGGAGGGGATCAAGTCGGACGTGACGACGCGATTCATGCACTACATGTTGTCCCGAGGCCCTTTGCGATTGGGGCCAAGAATCCAGAAAAAGATCCGCGAGAAGTTGGTCGGAAAGGAATTCAGCTTCTTCGTGACCGGCGGAGCAGCTTTGTCCAACGAACTCGCCGCTTTTTTTGCCGCCCTCGGGATGCCGACCAATCAAGGTTATGGCTCTACGGAGACAAACGTCGCAATCGCCGTTAATACTCCGACCAGACGGCGACTTGGCAGTATTGGCATGCTTATGGCATCGAATATTGAAGCAAAATTAGGAGAAAACAGCGAACTTCTTGTCCGTGGACCAAATGTTGCCTCGGGATACCATGGTCGCCCCCGAGCCACCGCAGAACGTTGGGACGAGGAGGGATGGTACCACACCCACGACAAGGCCACGATCGATGCCGACGGCTTCATCTTCTTGCACGGTCGAATCGACGAAGAGTTCAAAACCAGCACTGGAGAGTTCATTCAACCAGCCACCCTGGAGGATCGCATCAAGGCGTCTCGATTCATCACCGAGGCGGTGATCCTCGGTGAAGGCAAACCGTCATGCATCGCGCTGGTGACCCTGGAGGAGTCCGCAATCCGCGAATGGGCCGAAGACACCAACTACGTGATCAACGGCTCCCTCATGAGCGATACTGCGGTCCAATCGCTCGTGCGAAAGGAAGTGATGCAGCGCATCAATCAACCTGAAACACCAAAATATATGTGGATCACCAATGTCGGTATCATCCCGGAATTGACCATCGGCCACGGACTCACTCCCACCTACAAAGTCCAACGTAAAGAAGTAGCCAAGCTACATCGCTCACTGGTCGACGACATGTACCACCACGCAGGCAAACTTGTCGCCAAGTGAAATAGCAAGGCAAAGTTGATCGCTCCGCGGCCGAGAGCCGAAATCCTTGGGATGTTGTCGCGGAACCCACATCCAGCCGCCGCAAGACTTTTCTGATATCTTTCTCTTTTTTGCCGAGCGAACTCTCTCCATGAACATCCCAGCAGTCAAGCAGGCGCCCGGTACTCCACTGGTCATCCCAGACGAAGTCCTCGCGCCCTTGCGCGAGGCTCAATTGCGCGGAGACCCCATCAGCCCGGCTCAAGAGCGTTTCTTAAAGGCGACGAAGATCCCGCCAGACGTCAATACCTGCCTCGGCCTGGGAAAAGACAAAGAGCGTTCCAATTTCTTGGAAACGATGAACAAGGTCACCGGAACCAAGGATGAAGCCGCCAAACAGTCTGTCAAGGATACTTGCACTCTGATCAACGCGGAAAGCGAAGTCGATGCCAACTTCGCGAAAAAAATCGCCGACTCCCCTGCCGTAAACACGTTCTATGGGCTCCGATTTCCGGTCCACCTTTATCGAGCAGATCGCTCTTTCCACGACCCGGAAATTGCGGTCGTTTGCCAGCGCTGGATCGAAATCCTGAAAAATCATCTCAACAAGGGCACCCTCTATGGTGAAGACGGAAAACTGAATCCCGACTTGGTCCACGGAGAGTTAGCTGAGGCTAAGTATTGGGGGCTCATGGTCGGCAAGGAATACGGCGGACTCGGTGCCAGCATGAGCGATGTGGCCACAGTCATCCGAAAAATCTCGCTTTACGAACCCACCGTGGCTGGTCTCGCGAGCATCAATGGTTGCATCGGCGTCGTCTATCCAGTCTCGCAATTTGGAACCAAGGAACAGAAGGAGAGATTCCTCCCCGATATCGCCCAGGGAAAGGTATTGAGCGCGTTTGCCCTGACGGAAAGGCAGGCAGGATCCGACCTCAATCGCCCCGAAGCCTTGATTCGCATCGAAGGGAACGACGCAGTCATCAATGGTCAAAAACTGTTCATCTCCAATGCCAATTATGGAGGACGCATCGCACTGGTCGCGATGGATGAGAACTACAAATTGCGAGAGCTCTCGGGCCAGTTGACCAAAGGGGAAGGCAAGAAGATGGTGGTGGCGATCGTCGATCTGCCGCCTCATGCCAACGAAAACTTCAAAATTCTTCGCTATGAAATCAACGCTCTCCGCAGTCTCAACAACGTTGGGCTTTGGTTCCAGGAATTCCGGATCCCCAAGGAGAATATTCTGATTTGGGACGCGGATGGCCCCGGAGCCACCGCGACCAAGGGGATCAATATCGCCTACATGGGATTGAATCGCGGACGCGTGGCGCTCTGTGCCAACGCAGCCGGGTCTCTGATGTCGCTCGTCGGCAGCATGCTCCCGTGGGGTGAGAAGCGCATCAGCATGGGAATGCCGATCGCCAAGCGGGATACCGTCCAGGAACGGATAGGCTTGACCGCATCGTACGCCGTTGTTGCCAAACACCTCGCAGATTTCACTGCCGAGTTGCTGGACAAGAATTATCGTCCGGAAATCGAATGCGAAGTGGCAAAGATTTTCGGCAGTGAACGACAGAAAGAGGTCGCAATCGAATACGTGATGAAAACCGAAGGCGGTCGTTTCTTTCTGAAAGGACATCCGGTCGGTGACAATCTTCACGATGTGCTGGCGCCTTGCATCTACGAAGGGGAAGGCACCATGCTCCTTCTGCATGTGATGGCCAATCTCATGAATCCCCAAATCGCCATGAATCCCCGCGCGGTCGGCTCCGTTGCCCGTGCGGTGATCCCCGAGACTTTCGTCAACCTCGGCAATCTGAGCGAAGTGCACAAAGACTTTCGACGTTACGTCACTTTTGCGCTGCGCTCGATCGATCAAGTTTCGAGAAATATGCTCCTGAATAAAATGCCTCTCGAGGCGATCCGAATGCTAAACAAGATGGCAAAGGGCTGGCTGATTCCCTTCGGCAAGGATCCCGATCTGCAGAACAGTTTCTGCCTATTGCGCAATCGCGGCGAAGTGGTTGTCAACGCGATCGCGATGCTGGTGACTGCGGTGCGGGCCAGCCAACATTCCGAAGGAACAGATGCGGAAATAAAACTCGAGCACAAACTCGCCCGCGTCGCACTCGAGAAACTCAAGTTTGACATCGCGGGTGGCGGATTCAAAAAGCGAGATCATGTGAGCTTCAAGGCCGCTTCGGCAGGCAGGGCACTGATCCATGGAGTCAACGACGGGTCGATTACCTGGTTTGATGGATTCCCACTCCCAGAGATTTTGCAGGACTACGTGGATGTAAAACCCCCGCGTCGACAGAAACCTTCAAAATAGGATCAATACGGTTCCTCTCGCGAGACCGTCCACTCCCCTTGGGTTCCTTCAGGAGTACATCGCGCTCGTCGCGTTGGTACCGACGAAATCTTCTTGCGATTGACCACGCACGACGAAGATCCATTTTTCGTTGGCAAAGGGGATCTGACTGCGAATACGGGTCGGATCGTGTAGAATGTTCAAGACATTCGTCATGTCTTCTTGATAAGGATTTTCCCAGTGAGCAACTCCGCTGAGCCACGATCGCAAGATTCCAGGCAATCAACTGATGCAGCCATGCTCGAGGAAGCACCCCGAAGGCCGGGCGGCTATTCGTTTGTATCCCCTGCCGTTGAAAAATGGATTGGCAACGCCCAGGAGTACAAGATGTACGACCACGGCGCAATCTTCCTCGCGAGCAACCAGGTCGCTCGCGTCTTGTTGGGAAACCCGAGCGAGAGCAAAGTAACGTGGTCGGAAGCGCGCTTTCGGTCGCTCGATCAGATGATCACCGACCTCGAAGCGGCAATCGCAAAGCGCCAGATTCGTGGAATCGTCTTTGCATCCCCCGCAAAAGACGCGTTTATCTTTGGGGCGGACCTCAGCGAATTTCTGAATAAGCACTCGATCGACGAGTTCAAGGAGGCCACCGTTCAAGGGCATCGGATCTTTGGCCGTGTGCGAGCACTAACAGTCAAGACGGTGGCTGCAATTCGAGGAGCGTGTGTTGGCGGGGGATTGGAATTCGCCCTTCACTGCAATGAAATTGTCGCTTGCAAAACCAAAGGCCCCGCCAGTCCGCTGTTCGAGAGCGAGAAGACGAAACTCGCCCTGCCCGAAGTGATGCTCGGTATCTTTCCAGGATGGGGAGGTACGATCCTTCTTCCCGCAAAAATTGGACTCCAAGCCATCGATCTCATCCTCACCGGCAAAGATGTATTCCCCGATCAAGCGCACCACATCGGCTTGATCGATCGATTGGCGGAATCCGAGCAGCTTTTCGAGGTCGCCGAAAACGCTGCTCTCAGCAGCCGAAAGCCTTGGAACGTTCAAGGGGTTCAGTGGAGCGGCAAAGGAGTGGTTCGCGACCTCAAGAACTACGCATTCAAGGAGTGGACCGCCCGCTATGGGTATCGGATGCGTTGGTTCGATCAAGCCGCCAAGAAATTCATGGGGGGCAGCGTTACCTCCCAAGCCGCAGCGATTGCCCAGAAAGGATTGCAATCCTTCGATCCGACTGGCAAGTTGGAAAACACCAGGACGGCTCTGCAAGTGATTCTCTACGGCTTGAAGAACGGCATCGATGCTGGACTCGCCTACGAAAGGGAACAAGTGGTCCGATTCATCGCTTCCGATCGCACCAGGGGAATGGTCAGGTTCCATTTTGCCCAAGCCGCCGTCGGCGAAGCCGCACGAGGCGTCGCGGTTTCCTTGCCCGAGAAGAATGTCGCCATCGTCGGCGCAGGGGTGATGGGAGGGGGGATCGCGGCGAGCTTCGCATCCAAAGGAGCCAAAGTCACCCTGTCCGATAATCGCATCGAGGCACTGGAAGCTGCCCAAAAACGCGTGATCGGATTGATCGACAAGAACGAAAAGCGCGGCAGCGTTACCGCCAAGGAAGCAGCGGTTTGCAGACAAGGTTTCACGACCAAACACGAGCGGACCGACTACTCGAACGCCGATCTGCTCATCGAAGCGATCTCCGAGAATCTGGACCTGAAGAAACGGGTCCTTCCAATCCTCGAGGAAACCCTCAAGCCCAACGCCGTCATGGCGACCAACACGTCCTCCAAGCCGGTAGGCGAGTTGGCATCGGTCTTGAAACGCCCGGAGAATTTCTGCGGCATTCATTTCTTCAACCCCGCAGAAACCATGAAGCTGGTGGAAGTCGTACGCGGTGCCAAGTCCTCACAGCAGACGATTGATCAAGCCAAAGCGTACGTGCGTGCCATCGGCAAGACGCCTGTCGTCGTCAACGATGGGGCGGGCTTTCTGGTCAATCGCGTGCTTTCTCGATACATGGCAGAGAGCCAGCACCTGCTCGGCGACGGCTTCTACCCAAAAGACATCGACATGGCCGGTAAACATGCTGGATTCATGATGGGCCCGCTCGATACGCTCGACTTGGTAGGTCTCGATGTTGCGGCTGAAGTTCTCGAAACGATGATCGCGGCATACGGCGACCGGATGACATGCCCCACCTTTGCCAAAGTACTGCTGGATGCCGGACACAAAGGCCAGAAAACAGGGAAGGGATTCCATCTCTATCCCGAAGGGGCAAAAGCGGGAGTCCCAATTACCGATCCGAAAACATTAGCAACTTTGTTTACCCAGGGGCTGTCCAAGCTGCATGCCTATCCGGATCTCGACTATATCGCCAAACGTCTCACTCTTCCTCTGATCGACGAAGCGGTCCGCTGCCTGGATGAAGGTGTAGCGGGTGAACCCGGGAAATTCGCCGCTCAGCAGATCGATGTCGGACTCGTCCTCGGCAGCGGCTCGCTCGCCATTTACGGCGGCCCACTCTCGTATGCGGAAAGCCTCGGTGCGGACCGCATCGTCAGCGAACTCGAGACGCTCCACCAAAAAACGGGCGCCGAACGCTTCAAGCCTTGCGATTCCTTGGTCGAGCGAGCCAAGCGAGGAATCAGCTTTTTCCAAGCTTTGTAAAGAATCTCAGACATCCATCGCAATCCGCGGTCCTCGATCGATCAATTCTTAGGGTAGCAATATGAGCGACGCACAATCGGCACTTGAGCAAGCAAAACGCGATATTGGTAACGGCGCACGGGCCGACCTCACCAAGACGAAGCTTTCCCTTCTCGAGGAACTCTTGAACGGCGAACACCGAGTCTGCGTGACGCACGGCAAACGCACCCCCTTCGTCAATGCCATGCGGAACAAAAAGAGCGCGCCGCCGTTCCTCGAATCCAACGCGTTGGACATGGCTTCGTTCACCGTCAAAGAGCTAATGGCCGATGCCAAATTGGAGGCGCGGGACATCAACAAGCTCGGTTTCGCTACCGTTCTTCCCGACCGTGGCATTCCCGCTTTCGGTCCTGCGCTCGAAACCAAACTCGGATTGCGTGACACAAATAACCCCAACCAAAAACTCGCTATCGACCGGAGAGCGAACTGCATCACCAGCCTCGTCATCGCTCAAAATATCATCGAAGCCATGCTCCTTTACGGCCTCAAGGTGGGGATCGCTGGCGGCGTCGAGAAAATGTCCAGCGCGGCGCTCATGGTGGATTCCGAATGGGAAAAACTTCTGATACGAAGCCAGCAGTCCCCCAACTTCAAATGGCGGCGGAACCTGCTCTCGATTCCGCGTAAAAATCCTTTCAATACTCAACGGGCGGAGAATATTTTCACTGGCCTCTCGATGGGCCAAAGCTGCGAACTGATGGTCCGAGACTTCGGCATCACTGCTCTCGAACAGGCGCAATTCGCCGTAACAAGCCATCGCAATGCCGCCATCGCACAAGCGAAAGGATACTTGGCGGAGGAGATCGCACCCTATCTGGGGATTTCAACCGACACGCTCATCCGGCCCGATACCGATATCGCGTCCATCATGCGACTCAAACCGACATTCCGAACACCCGGCATTGATAATCCAACCATCAACGCTGCAACCAGCAGTCCGCTGACCGATGGCGCGGCTGCCGTCGTTCTGATGACCGAAGCGGAAGCGAATGCTCGAGGCGCAACCCCCCTCGCCTTCATCACCGGCATCGAGGAAGCCAAGGTCAGCGACTACAATCGCGAGGGCTTGCTGATGGCACCCGCCTACGCCATCGCTCGGCTCCTCGAACGCCATGCGTTGAAGATCGCAGATATCGATTTTTTTGAGCTCCATGAACCGTTCGCAGCCCAGTTCCTGTGCATCAACAAGATGGTTGGTCCGTTCCCGATCGACAAGGTGAATCCCAACGGCGGAGCGATCGCCATCGGACATCCATTTGCAGCGAGCGGCGCGCGGTACCTGCTGAGCGTTTCGAACGAAGTGCACCGGCGATCGAAGGAACTGGGGCGACCCGTCACCGCGCTCATTGCGGTCTGTGCCAACGAAGGCGAAGGGATGGCACTTCTGCTGCGTAGCTAGTCCGCAGTCTTGCGAGTTCCCAGGTAATTCCGAAGCATGCGATGGCGATGCATGAAAATTCGTTTTACGATTGCCCTCTCAACCCAACCTCCGAATATAGGCTCAAAGGTCAACTCACCCACATCCCAATGCCTTTGGAAATTAAAAGGGTTATCCCGAAAACGATCACAGCGATGAAATAACTAGCCAGCCGGTGGCTCGGCTGGTTTCTGGTGGCGAGATTCGCCACCGATGCAGACAACAACCCACCGAAGGACAAAAATGCCATCCACGAATGAAATGACCAGCTCCACATTCCAATCACAATCGGTGGCGGGAGATCGCTCGTCAGGATAAGGATCACATAGATGAAAAATACAGCCGCAACAGACAAAGAACCCGCGTCCGCCATGAAGGCAAATAGAGGTGACGAGCGGGAATGGATTGCATTCGTAGCCGTACCCTCGGATGTTGCGGCCTGATAGGGGTTCTTTTCCGCTTGGGCATCCTTTTTCCCCTTCATCCGCTCATCTGAATCTTTGCCGCCAACAGAGCTGCTCACGTGGTCGCTCCCATTCTAGCCGTCTTGTCCGAGATTATTCGATAGGTTTCGACATCGATTTGACGATCGTGGTCACCCAGCTGCGTGGGGTAAAGCGAACACTTTGGGCCATCAGCCAGTTACGCACACCGGGAATGTACACTCGCTGACCGCGCTGCATGGCTCGGTAGCCAAGTGCCGCAACCTCTTCTGCCGTGGGTAGCTTCTTGTCCTTGACCAGCGCAGAGGCTTGCATGCTCGCTTTGTCCTGAAATCCGGAAGCTGTCGGGCCGGGACAAAAAGCAGTCACCGTAACGCCCGTCCCCTCCAGTTCGGCCGCCAGTGCCTCTGAGAAGCTGAGGACAAAAGACTTGGAGGCGTAATACACCGCCATGTACGGGCCCGGCTGGAATGCAGCAGTCGAGCAAGTGTTGATGATTTTCCCCTTCGCGGAAATGATCTCTGGGAGAAACAGCTTTGTCAGGATCACAACCGCATTCATGTTGAGCTGCATCATGGCGAGCTCGGACTCGAGAGCGGTGTCTTTGAATTCACCAAACGCACCGTAGCCCGCGTTGTTCGCGAGAGTATTCACGAAAAGGCCGCGATCCTTGACCTCCGAGAAAAGCTTGGTGGGACCGTCTTGGGATTCCAGGTCAACAGCAATCGGTGTTGCAGTGATTCCGAATCGCGATTCCAGTTCGGTGGCATGCAATTGCATCTTGTCGATGCTCCGTGCGGCCAGGATCACGTCGTAGCCATCTCTCGAAAAATTCTCAGCGAGAGCTTTGCCGATTCCAGACGATGCTCCTGTAATCAGGGCGATCTTTCGCTGCTTACTCATTAACGGTGCATCCTGGACGAAATCCAATGACGTGGGGGCGGAGCCTAGGGCATATTGCTCATTATGGCTGCTGTGCCACGGCCTGACAAACCATCTTCACGCTAACGGATCCGTCGGATTCCGAAATTCGATTTCGCGAGATCTATATTTGGAAATATGGGAATTCCATTCTTTTCTCGGGTCCTCGCAGTGGCTGGGAAAACCCGGGTGAGTGGACTCACGCTACTATTTGCACACAGCCGAGAAAAGTGAGCCTGAGGCGCTAGCCGAGTTCGATCGACGTGCAAAATCTCGGCGAGGGCCTCAGGCTCATGGATACGAAAATTAGCTTTTGTCGGCCGTGTCTCTTTGCGGCACTTAGAAATCACGAGTCTAGCAACGATCAGGAGAAAGCGATGGCTGATGCTCAAGAAACTCGTTTGGCGCCGCCTGGGGCTGGCCTGCCTCTCGGAGAATTGCTTTTGGCCCGCACGTTATTCGCGCTGCGTCGATGGACGAGTAGTCGCCGATCGTTTGAGGAGCGGTTTGATCGTGAGCGAAAACTGGTTCGCGCACTGTTTCAGCAATGCGATGCGGAGACGGGGGCACGCCGAGTGTTGATCTCCCGAATTCCAGGACTTGAGGACAGCAGCCGGAATTGGTCGGTCTGGATGACGCTCGAGCATCTTCGCATCGTTCATGAATTATTGGCGTCGATCATTGCGGACCTGGTGCGTGAAGTCACTCCTCCCGGCGAGACCGGCATTGCAGCCGTCAAGCCGAATGCAGATGTCGGACCGGAGGTAGTCGAGGCGTACGAAGCATCAAGCGATTTGCTGGTTTCTGTCATTGCTTCGTCACCGAACCTCAACACGCGAGCCCGATACCCGCATCCGTGGTTTGGTCCGTTGAATGCGGCGGATTGGCATGCCTTGGCCGGCTCCCATCTTGGGATTCACCGAACGCAGATCGAACGCATTCTAAAAGGGCTTCGATCGTGACCTCGATCGTCATCGCGACCATGTCGCACGACGTTTTCGTTGCACGACGCTACGCGTCGCGGAATGAACTTATTTCAAGCCACACCACATGGCTGTCGATTTGTGCGACGCTGGTGGCTTCTCCTCGGCGAGGGGATAGTGCGGACTAGGCATCACGAACGCGGAGCGTTGTGCTACGATGTCGGTGCCGGTTTTTGTTCGGCTGTGTTTTCGTGTCAGCCAGAAGTGCAAATCTTGCCCTAGCTTTCCATTTTGTGGCATGCCAGAGGGGTCTAATTGGAATGAACGTAAACACCGCACGCGTCCACAATCTCGGGCGTAAGATTCTCAAACATGGGCTTTTGCTCGTCATGGCTGGTTTGCTTTGGGGATTCGTCGTTCCTCTGGTTCCGTACCCAAGGCTCGCGCTCGGGGCTCACATTCAGTTTGTCACCAACGGCTTGTTGCTGCTCGTCATGGCCGTCATGTTGCTTACGCTGCCTCATCATGTCGGTCCCAAGTCTGCGCGGATCATGTTGCTCTCAGCGTGGCTCACTTGGCTCATGGCGATGTCGGAGGCTGCCAATGCATGGTGGGGGACGAACCAGATGCTGCCGATCGCGGCGGATCAAGCAGGTGCGACAGGGGGGATGGCTTGGCAGGAGTTGGTTGTCAAGCTGACGCATCTCGCCGCTGGGCTCGGCTTGGTGATCGCATGGGGACTGCTTGTAGCAGGGTTCATGAGGTCGCCGCCGCTTCAAAGACATCCAGAGGATCCCGATCCTGTCGAACGGTCGAGCGTGTGAGGATGGACATGATTCGAGAGAAATCGATGATGCATGAAATCATGAGAAACGGGTTGGCTGTTATCCTCGGAGTGGTGGTGGGGAGTATGGTCAACCTAGCGATTGTAGCCCTTGGTCCGATGGTGATCCCCCTACCCCAAGGAGTGGATATGTCCGACACGGCGAAGTTCGCTGAGAACCTGAAGTTGTTCAAGCCAGCCAACTTTCTCGCGCCGTGGTTAGCGCACTCGCTTGGCACGCTCGTTGGAGCATTTCTAGCGGCGGTGCTGGCAGTACGCTACAAGATGGCGTTTGCTTTGAGTATCGGCGTCTTTTTTCTGCTCGGTGGCATCGCGATGATTGCGATGGTTGGTGGGCCAGTTTGGTTTGCCGTGGTGGACTTGCTCGGGGCCTATTTGCCTATGGGGTATCTAGGCGGTTGCATCGCGAAAAACTCGCCGCAAGTCCTACGATTTGGAATAGTTAAGGATACAATCGGAAGCGGCTAGCAACCCTGCAATGGCCTGCCACAGGCGGATCTATGACGATTGGGCAAATGGTTTTCGGATAGCTCGAGATCCGGACAAAGGAAGTGATTGAATGTCTCTATTCGGTACCCTGTGCGATACTCCTCTCGTTCTCTCGAACTCATCGAAATTCACCATCGTGAACGGGGTTCTCTACATGGCGGCTGGCTCTTTACTGATGGTTTGGCCAGCAGCGGTGCAAGCCCTATTTTTTGAGTCGGAATTCACAGGCAGGGAATCATCGCTCGTTCGGATCTTGGGGATGACGCTGGCCGTTATCGGCTGGTTTTATTTTTTTGGTGGACGGTCGGGTGCTCGGCAAATCGTTGCTGCTTCGGTGATCGATCGGATTGTTCTCGTGCCACTCGTTTTGGTTCCACTCGCTTGGTCGGGTATCTTCCCCCGTTTGCTTGTAACATTCGCAATCCTGGATCCTGCTTTGGGAGTCATCGCCTGGTACCTAATCGCCAAAGAGCAACCGACCAATACGAGCACGCCACCGGGATAATCACTGCCCCCGCACCCTGGCGTCGATTTCGTTACTCACTCGGCTTGGTGTTTGAACGAACGAAATTGGACACCCTTGATGTTGAGGCATTCGGTATAGCGGATATCCGTGGGTGCCAACTCGATTCGTGATGCGAGCGTCCGTAACGTTGCTACGATTGATACTGATTACGTGATGCGAAGAAAACCGTCAGTTTCTTGATAGTTTTTCTTCCGAATTCCTTCCTCGATCGGTTTCATCGCGCAAGGTAGAACATCTTCGACACGATGTTCTCATGGATGCGCGATCCGAGATGGCGACCTGCAAGCCCCACTATCTTCTCTTCTGCGACGGATGCCTGCTTCCGTCGGGTGCCTTGCACACCGAGGCTCGTGGTCGATGGCGATTCGTCCTTGAGGACATCGTCACAGGAGCGAAAACCGAAGCGTCCGATTGCGAGCCTTCGGATCATTTGGACCGCGTATCCCTCCTCGCGGTAACTCGCGGTTTGGAGGCTCTCGAACAACCCAGTCGCGTCACGTTGATCACGACCAGTCGTTACGTTGCTCGGGGCCTCCAGTATGGTCTGGTCGAGTGGCGGGAAAACGATTACTGCTGGGAGCATTTCGGCTCGATTCAGCCGATTCGCAATGCGGATTTGTGGCGACGGGTCGACGTAGCCTTGAAATTCCATGAGGTGCAGTGCCGTTGGATGTCTCAGGAATCCCCTCTCCGCGAGGAACCCGTGGCTGCATCGGTTTCGACGGAACTTGCGACGGTTCTTCGGGATGAGGATACGGATCTACTCCAATCGTCCCCACGGGATGCAGGCGTCGCCACATTGGAAAACAGCGCTTTGCAGAGCGTCGCAATCGGTGATTTTGTCCGGGACGACAGCGGGAAAGCCCGGTCGGTTGCATCGAATCCAGACCAATGTCCCGAGAGACGAGCTGTTGTTTCGGCAAGTATCCCGGCGCTTCGAGAGTTGCCTGATTCCGGGGAGGAATCGGCTCCCCTGCGGACCTTTTATCCCCCAGCCGAGGAGCGATTGCAGACTGCGGCACGTCTTGTGGTCCCCCCGCCAACATCCACCGAAACGGTCCTCCCACTCCCTTCAAGACCCCGTCAATTGATCTCGGGTGCAAGCCGACCGATTTACTGGGTTTGGAATGTGATCCTTGCAGTCGATGCGTTCCTCGTATCCTGCCTGAGATGTTTGTTCCTGTTGGATCCTCGAAGAGATCATTTTCGCCGGCGGAATTATTAGTCGATGAGGAATTGCCGTCTACCGATGGCGTTCATTCCCTTTATTCGGAGAAATCGTGCGTACTACACTAAGTCTTCAATCCGTTAGCGACCTCATTCATGGTGAGACTGCAGATCCAATCGGCATTCTGGGGCCGCACCGGGTCGACATGGATGGCAGGCGGATGATCGCGGTGCGGAGTTATCTCCCTGACGCCAGGCAAGTTTGGCTCGTGGATCCGAGCTGCGACGCGGTCCGGCCGATGCGACGAGTCCATCCCTCGGGCTTGTACGAAGGTTTGCTTCCCGACTACGATTCCTCGAGTCCGCATTACCGCATCCGCGTATCCAATACCCACGGGCAGACGTTCGAAATGCAAGATCCCTACTCCGTCCCGACATTGCTGACAGACTACGATCGATTTCTGTTCGGTTCCGGCCGGCACTGGAGGCTCTACGACAAACTGGGGGCGCATCTGAGATCCTTCGAGGGCCAAGACGGCGTGAATTTTGCCGTATGGGCTCCCAATGCGCATAGCGTCCAATTGATCGGGGACTTCAATCATTGGGATGGTCGTTCCCATTGCATGCAGAAACAAATCCCGTCGGGCATTTGGGAATTGTTTGTTCCTGGCATCGGCGCCGGGATGAAATACAAATTCCGAATCCGGACCGCCGACGGCCAGGTGATCGACAAGACCGATCCGTTTGGCTTTTACGCGGAACTTCCGCCGCGAACCGCCTCGATCGTCCAGCCTCTCGATAGTTTTGGCTGGAACGATGGCGAGTGGATGGAGCGTCGGCTTCGCAACGATATTCTTGAAAAGCCGATCTCGGTCTACGAAGTTCACTTGGGATCCTGGCGCAAAAGCCATGGGGGCATCCATGGGTGGATGAACTACCGAGAGATCGCGCATCAGCTGGTTCAATATTGCCAGGAGATGGGATTCACCCACGTCGAGTTGCTTCCGATATCGGAGCATCCATTCACTGGCTCATGGGGGTATCAGACGGTCGGCTATTTCTCGGTCACAAGTCGGTATGGCACTCCTGAGGATTTCATGTACTTCGTGGATCATTGCCACCGACACGGGATCGGCGTCATTATCGATTGGGTACCGGCCCACTTCCCGAAGGATGGCCATGGCCTGCGTCGCTTCGATGGATCCGCCCTGTTCGAACACGCGGATCCTCGGCAGGGTGAGCATCCCGACTGGGGCACGATGATTTTCAATTACGGGCGGCACGAAGTAAGAAACTTCCTCATCGCCAACGCACTGTTCTGGCTCGACAAGTACCACATCGACGGTTTGCGGGTCGACGCCGTCGCATCGATGCTGTACCTCGATTACTCACGGAAGGAGGGTGAGTGGATCCCGAACACGTTTGGTGGCCGGGAGAATCTCGATGCGATTCATCTGTTGCGTGAGTTCAATACCGAGGCGCATGCCCAGTACCCTGGCGTACTGACGATCGCCGAGGAATCGACGGCGTGGCCGGGTGTGAGTCGTCCGATCGAGCACGGAGGATTAGGCTTCTCGCTGAAATGGAACATGGGCTGGATGAATGATACCTTGCGGTACATGCGGCACGATCCAATCCATCGCCAGCACCATCACAATGAACTGACCTTTAGCTTGATCTACGCGTTCACCGAGAATTTTGCGCTGCCGCTTTCCCATGACGAAGTGGTTCATGGCAAAGGGGCGTTGATCGCGCAGATGGCGGGCGATCTCTGGCAGAAATTTGCGAATCTTCGCCTGTTGTACTCTTACATGTGGACTCATCCTGGCAAGAAGCTGTTGTTCATGGGGAGCGAATTGGCGCAATGGCACGAGTGGAACTACGACGGCGAGTTGCAGTGGGATTTGCTGCAATGGGAGACGCATCGCGGCGTGCAGAGGCTTCTGGGCGATCTGAACCACCTGATCCAGCGCGAACCCGCCTTCCACGAAATCGACTTTAGCGGGGCGGGTTTCGAGTGGATCGACTGCATGAACTCGCACGACAGCGTGTTGGGGTACATCCGCAAGGCCAAGAATCCGGACGACTTCCTTCTCGTTTGTTGCAACTTCACTCCTGTTGTCCGCGACTACCGCATGGGTGTTCCGCGAGCGGGTTACTACCGGGAAATCTTCAATAGCGACTCCGCGTACTACGCGGGATCCAACGTGGGGAACCATCCGGGAATCCATGCAGATCGCGATATGCCTCATCATGGTCGCCCCGCGTCCCTGCTCGTCAAACTCCCGCCGTTGGCGACGGTTGTATTCAAACCAGAGTAGTCCTCGCCAACGCCAAAATTGTCAGGACCGCCACAAACGGTCCAAAAGCTACGAGAGCTTGAGGGGAGTCGGCCCAGAATCACACCCCTCTGGGCCTGATTTGCGACTTAGACTTGAGTTGAAGGCGATAGCGATTCCCGTGCTCTTGACCATGGACGGTTTCGAAGAAGCTTATTTCGGAGCGTCCGCATATGTTCAATCGATCCATGACAAATCATAGTTCCGACGATGAATCCTCGATGAAGGCATTTGTCCCGGCAACGCAATGGGACGAACTGAGAAAGCTTTATCCACCGCGTCCCAGTCGCAGGCGAGGCTTGCGTGGATTGTCGCAAGCCATGGCGACGGAGAACCTGGAAAACATCGGGCTTTCCCAAGCACCCTCACGCTGGAATATCTCGCCGCAGGATTGTGCCCCGGAGCAAGCGCCAGATGAGATCGGTGAGGATTTCGTTTTGAATCGAGTGGTCGCGGACTTGGACGCATGTTTTTCTTCCGATTCGTTTCTCGACGATTTGGACTGGGATCTGCAGACTTACGATCTGTGCGAATGGGATTCGGGAGACGATGTCAACTTGGACGCCGAACTGGGGATGCTCGAAGCGGTTCAGGATCTAAGCCGCTATGTTGCCCGCACCACCCCCCGTCGGTCCCAGCAAGCACCCTCGTCGCCGAGTCTACCCGATTGAAAAAACCTCCGGGTTCAGGGACACTCTTGAACGTGTTGAAAAGCGTGCCAGGCGGATTCGCCATGCACTTGCGAACTCGGTAGGCGAGTTGGGGATGTTGTGAAGCCAAAAGCCGTACTTGCGTATTGTCGAGAGAAGGGCATTCGCGCCATCGATTTGAGGTTCGTCGATTTGGGTGGGGACTGGAAGCATGTTACGATCCCCGTCGGTTCCCTTACGGAGAACGCCTTCGAGTCTGGGTTTGGCCAGGATGTGACCTTGCGCGGCGTGGCCGGCGAATGGCGCCAGCAGGTTGTCTTGGTTCCGATCGCCGAGGCGCATTTCGTCGATCCGATGCTGGAGCAGCCAACGCTCGTCATCCTTTCGGGTATCGTCGACTCGCAATCCCGTGAGGAAAGTTGGCTGGACTCCCGCGCCGTCGCGGCGCGATCGGTGCAGTATCTTCAGTCGACGGGGATCGCCGACTCGGTCCAGGCGAGATTGTTTCAGCCGTTTTCGCTCCAAAAAACGCGCGCAGAGAACTTCGACGACTCGGTCCCCGCGAGTCGCCTTTTCTTGGCTTGCAACGGGCACGACGAGGACTTTCCGTTTCGATGCAAACTCGCTTCGTTGGCCGCGGAAGCCGGAATCATCATCGACAGGCATTATCGCTCCGACCAATCGACCTCTGAAATCGTCTTGGGGCCATCTGGGCTACCCGATTTGTGCGACGACTTGATGATGATTCGCTACTTAATTGACCAAGTATCGGTGGAACAGGGGCGTCGTCGGATCGATTCCGAAGCGGTGACGGCAACGCAGTGGATGCTGATGCGCTCTGGTGAATCGATCCTGAGTGGGGGCTCCCAATTAGGGCTTAGCGAGATCGGCTGGTATGCGATCGGCGGCATCTTCGAGCATGCAGCAACACTTGCGGCTGTAGCGTTAGCTACACCCGGTCGATCATGTGATACCGAATACCGATGGTCGCGGTCCCTGCACCCAGGGGATCCGAACCCGCTGTGCAACGTCATCTTTGGTTATCAAGATCCTCGGCATCGAGCCCTTGAGGTTCGAAGTCCGACCGTCGATGGAAACCCTTACTTGCAGTCCGCCGCAGTCCTGATGGCTATGCTGGACGGAATTCAAAACAAATGTGCGGTGCCCCATGGATTGAGGGGGCGAGAAGAAGATGCGGCAACTTCCCAACCCGTGCAGGAGGAGACATCCGTTTGGACCATGCAGGATCTTCGGAGCTCCCTCGCGGAGGATTGCGATTTCCTGATGGTCGGTGATGTCTTTTCGGAATCTCTGCTGCACACATTGACCCGCTATTTGGAACCGTAGTATGGATCGGGCGTTGAAGGCTGATTTTGAAAAACGCCGCGAGCGGGTGCGTGCGGAACTTCGACGTCTTGGACAGGACAATTTGTTGGTCACCTGCCCGTTCAACGTCACCTATCTCACCGGATTCACGGGCGACGACAGTTTCCTTTTCGTTGGCAAAAACGAGGAGTACTTGATCAGCGACGCCCGTTACTCGCAGCAGATCGGCGAGGAATGTCCGGGGTTGGAACTGGTGCTGCGTCCGTCCAACGTATCGATTATCGACGCCACCTCCAAGGAAATCGCCAGCCGGTCTCTCAAGCGCGTGTGGGTCGAATCGCTCACCACGACCGTCGCACAATGGGAACGGATGCGCGAGTTGTTAACGGGCGTCGAGCCTTTGACCAGCCGAGGCGTGGTAGAGCGTTTGCGAGAGCGAAAGGATGCGTTCGAACTGGCGTCGATCGAGCGGGCGATCGATCTGGCCCAACGGGCCTTCACCGCAACGAAGTGTTTGCTCGAACCGGACCAAACCGAAAAACAAGTCGCGGACGATTTGGAACACAACATCCGTCGGCTAGGTGGAGCGGGCGTCGCGTTCAAAACCATCGTTGGTGTAGGTCCTCGATCCGCACTGCCGCATGGTCGTCCGACCCGATTGAAGCTCGGCACTAGCGGCTTTTTGCTCATGGATTGGGGGGCCAAGGAAGACCTGTACCTCAGCGACTTAACCCGAATTGTGGTAACCGGACGGGTCAGCCCCAAGCTTGAAAAGATCTATCGAATCGTCTTGCAGGCCCAAACGGCTGCGATCGCTGCCATCAGGCCTGGCGTTTTGATGAGTGACGTGGACGCGGCCGCGCGTCGCATCATCGAGGAGGCGGGATTTGGCAAGAAATTCACCCATGGTTTGGGGCATTCCTTCGGCCTGCAAATCCACGAATCGGTTCGGTTATCGCGGGGCCAAGATCGCCCGCTGGAGGTCGACATGGTGGTGACTGTCGAACCAGGAATCTACCTTCCCGACTTCGGAGGAGTTCGCATCGAAGACGATGTGCTGGTAACCAAGGACGGGCATCGCGTCTTGAGCAATTTGCCGAAATCTTGGGAAGATTGCCGAAATTTTTAAGGAGTAGCGGCTTCTCTGGATGCCGATTTTGCCAATGTTCGTCTGGAAATCTAAAGGGATTCGGCCTACCGATGCCCAGCCGTTGCAGGGATCCATGTTGCCTCAGGATTTCCGATCTTCTACCATTCCATCGGGGGCCTGCGTTTGGCGTGCGACTGCACGTGGCGGCGCCCTCTATCCCATTCGCATAGTGAAAGTCCATGATGCAAAGACGCACGAGCTTCGGTCCGGGTTGGATTGGATCCTTTGGTATTGGTATGGCCGTTCTGGTTTCGTCAGGAACGTGTTCGAGATCTTCCGCAGAAGAATTCCCTAGGGTGGCTCAGGTCAAGGAAGCGCCGGCCGACAATCGCCAGATTATCCGGAGCGTACGCAACCTCGTGGAGGAAGGGCACATCTCCCAGATCAAGTTCGACGACGAACTTTCCAAGCGAGGATTTGAACTATTCCTTCGCCAAGTCGACCCGATGAAGTCGTATTTGCTGCAGACGGACATCGACGAGTTTCGCAAGAGCGAAACGCAACTCGACGATATGTTGCTCAAGAATAATATTTCCTTCGCTTATCTCGTCTACAAACGGTATCTGGATCGACTCAATGAGGTTTCACCGATCATCCACGAGCTGATCGATTCCACACTCGACTTCAGCGTGGAAGAGTACATCGAGCGCGACGCTAAGGAAATGAAGTACGCCGCCAATATGGACGAGTTGCGGGATCGCTGGCGGAAAACCATCAAGTACAATTTTCTGTCCGCTCGAGCGGATGGCGATCCGGACGAGCAGACCCGCGAAAAACTGCATAAACGGTATCGGACCTACTACAAAACCCGATCTCAAACCGACGTTTACGAGTTGCTCGAAATGTATTTGACGGCGCTTACCAGCGCCCTCGATCCGCACACGACCTACATGGCTCCGCGGGAAAAAGACAATTTCGATATGCACATATCGCTCAAGCTCAAGGGGATCGGTGCAACACTGCGACCTGAGGACGGATCGACGATCGTCGAAACAATCGTTCCAGGAGGAGCTGCCGACAAAGATGGGCGACTCAAAGTAGGAGACGAAATCGTTGCTGTACAGCAAGATGATGGCTCTCCTGCTGTCGAAACTCTTGACATGAAACTCGACGATGTCGTTTCCATGATTCGCGGCGAAGCTGGCACGAAAGTCAAGTTGCACGTGAAGCCAAAGATTGGCGGTGAGCGTCAGATCTATGAAATCACTCGAGCAATCATCAAACTCGAAGACAGCGCCGCTCAAAGCGAGATTCTCGAACATGGCAAAAAGTCGGATGGCTCTCCGTATCGCATCGGCTGTATCAAACTCCCGAGCTTCTACCTCGACATGGAAGGAGCTAGGAGTAATCGCCAGGACTACAAGCGAACATCCGCCGACTTGGAAGCCATTCTCAAAAAGTTCAATGAGTCGAACGTCGATGCGGTCGTCCTCGACCTGAGCCGCAATGGCGGGGGCTCGCTTCCCGAGGCTATCGCAGCAACAGGACTGTTCATCGACTACGGGCCGGTCGTTCAAGTCAAGGATTCGAATGGTCGTACACAAACCATGAACGATGATATTCGGTCGATCACTTGGCGGGGTCCGCTGATTGTCAAGACGAGCCAACTGAGCGCCAGCGCGAGCGAGATTTTCGCCGGGGCGATTCAGGATTATCAACGAGGTCTGATTGTCGGAGATCCTAAAACGCACGGCAAAGGAACGGTGCAAACGTTGCTGGATCTCGCACCTGCATTGTTTGGGGTAGGTGCCACGAAGCCCTTGGGTGCTCTCAAGCTCACGATCCAACAATTCTACCTTCCGGACGGCAGATCGACCCAGTTGGAAGGGGTGGCTGCCGATGTCATCCTGCCTTCGATTACTGCGGAAATGGATTTGTCGGAATCCGATCTCGACTACGCGCTGCCGATGGACAGTGTCAAAGCTCAGCCCCACAAGAATTACATGATGGTCGACAGCGCACTAAAGCAACAACTGCAACAGCAATCTACCAACCGCATTCTCGCCAATTCCGACTTTGAGAAACTGCTGGGGCGGATCGAAGCCTACCGTAGACAAAAGGCCGAGAAATTCCTTCCGCTCCGCGAAGCTGACTACATGGCTCGTCGCAATGAGCTTCGGAACGAAAAAGAGGAAGAGGAACAACTTGATCCCAAGTCGGAACGAGACAAGGTCTTTGCGAGAAACTTTCAGAACGAAGAGATACTAAATATCTCCATTGACTACATCAAAGCCCTTCAGACTGCGAACAAACTGGTGACGAAGTAGGGACGGAGTCACGAATTCATGGAGAATAAAGCGACCCCGACAGTCGTTCCGGAGCCGAGTCGAACGGTGTCGGAGAAGCGAGGTTTGCCGTCGAGTCGAAGCTCGTTCGTTTTTTCCATTCTCGCGGTTGCCTTCGTCGTCCTGGTCCCGATCGCACGGAGTGCATGGGAAGAGATCGACCGTCAGATTGCCAATTTCGGCGGACTGGCGTGCGGCCTGCTGGCTCTCTTGTTTGCACAATTGGCGGTTGCGACCCACCGTCGAGTCCCTCGGTTTCTGAAGATCGCCGTTTTTGCCGCTCCCGTGGTCGCAGTCCTGGGTTTTCTGGCCAACTACGAGTTCGCTGGCTTCAGCGGTGAAGTGTGGCCGACATTCCGGGCACGGGGGAGCGCGGGGCGACCAAAAGATAACTTCGTGGTCGGATCTTCAAGTAGCGATGAGCAGACGATTGATCCCGCTATCCGTTTGTTTCGTTTTTCCCAGTTCTTGGGGAATCGGCGGGATGGCACTGTCGACTCTCCTGAATTCGCCATGGATTGGGCCCAGCGGTCTCCGAAGGTCGCTTGGAGACGCGAGATTGGCGAAGGGTGGTCGGGCTTCGCCGTAGCCAATGGGCTAGCGTTCACGCTTTTTCAGAGGGGCGAAAGCGAAGTGCTCTCCGCTTGGTACTTGGAGACCGGGCGGACCGCGTGGGAGCATGAAATCCCAGGAAGGCATTCGAATCCACTCGGTGGAACCGGCCCTCGCTCCACCCCCACGGTCGCTTCGCGTTCAACCGGTGAAGTTGTTATCGCCCCAACCGCGCGGGGGATTTTCGTCTGTCTGGATTGCGAGACGGGAGTTCCTCGGTGGGAACTCAATCTGCTTCCGCGCGCAGGGATTAACCAAATCGAATCCGAGCAAAACGTCATGTGGGGCCGGAGCGGTTCTCCCCTCGTCGTCGATGACATGGCGATCATCCCGTTTGGCGGGTCCAAGTCGAATTCTTCGACCATACACAGCTTGATTTCGGTCGATCTAGCCACAGGCGAAGATCGATGGCTAGGTGGACAAACACAAATTTCGTATGCGTCCCCCGCACTCCTAACGATCGAAGGTGAACGGCAAATCGTCAGTGTCAACGAGGGGAATATCACCGGGCACAACGTCGCGACAGGCAAGGTTCTTTGGGAGAGCTCTTGGCCCAGCAAATCAAATGGGGACGCGTGCGCATCGCAACCCGTGCAGGTCGACAACAACAAAATCCTGATCGGAAAAGGGTACGGGTTGGGATCGAAATTGATCGAGCTGCGCCGCAATCGAAAGTCAGATGTCGAGGACAACTCGGTCTGGGAGGCTCTCGACGTGTGGTCGAACACACGAATGCTCAAGACCAAGTTCACCAGTGCGGTTATGTTTGAGGGGAAAGCTTACGCCTTGAGTGATGGAATACTCGAGTGCGTTGATCCGATGACTGGCGCTCGCCTGTGGCGCGGTCCGCGATACGGACAAGGTCAGCTACTGATCGTAAACGGCGAGATCCTAGTGAGCGCGGAGGATGGGCGTATCGCATCGGTGAACCGAAGCAACGGCAAGCCGGTTTTGGAAGTCAAGGTGCTGGAGGGGATCACCTGGAATACTCCGGCAGTTGCTGGACCATTTTTGCTGGTTCGCAACGGAACCGAAGCGGTCTGTTTGAAGAGCAGCGCGGGGGACTAACCGCTTCATGGGCACGGATGCTGGCAGGTTGGTTCTCGGTCTCGATCCAGGCTTGGCGATTACCGGCTATGGAGTGATCGCTACACCCAACGGTGCTCCTGAATTGGTCGAAGCCGGGGTCTTGCGGATGAGGAAAGACCGCCCGTTGGGAGAGCGATTGAAGGAACTTTATGAGGGGCTCCAGGACATCTTCAGCAGCTTAGCGGTCACCGACGTCGCGATTGAGCAGTTGTATTCCCATTACGAAAGACCCCGTACCGCGATCTTGATGGGGCATGCTCGTGGAGTTCTTTGCCTGGGTGCCGCAAACGCCGGACTCCCCGTACACTCGTATGCTTCAACGATGGTCAAAAAGATGCTCACGGGGAACGGGAGAGCCCCCAAAGCCCAAATGCAACACGCGATCCAGCTTCAATTAAGCTTGGCCCAACCGCCGGATCCACCCGACGTCGCCGACGCTCTGGCTATCGCGTTGTGTCACTTCTATTCGACGAAACCTTTGCAACAAATCCTCAAGCCGTCCAGGAAGAACCCTTGATCACCAAAATAACGGGCGAGCTACTAGCCTTGACCGACAATACCGTCACGTTGGCGAATCCTCCCTTCGAGTACGAAATCGCTATTCCGGAGTTCACGCGCCGGCAACTTCAATACGAGTTAGGCAAACCGGTCTCATTGCACACGATTCACTACATCGAGGGGAATGCGGCCCAGGGAAGCCGACTGACCCCGAAACTCGTTGGATTCCTCTCCGTTGCCGAACGGGATTTCTTTGAACTGTTCTGCTCCGTGGACGGTGTCGGCGTCAAAAAAGCATTGCGAGCGATGACACGCCCTGTCCAAGACACTGCCGTCATGATCGAACAGCAGGATGCAAAAGGACTGTCCAGTCTCCCGGGTGTTGGTCCCGCGACCGCGGAGAAAATTATTGCAACCCTGCGACGCAAGATGCCGCGGTTCGCGCTTTTGGTCCGACGTGATGCCCCAGGAATGGAACCACAGAGACCCGGTGTGGTCGATGAAACGTACGAGGCTTTGACCGTACTCGGGCACTCCGAAGCCGATGCGCGACGATTGATTGAAACGGCCATCGCCGGCGGAAAGAAGTTCAAGGACTCAGAAGCGATGATCCACGCCATCTACCAGCGCGAGACCGGGCAGTCCTAGTGATGAATACGTCGGTGGCCGCGCTTCTGCCCATTTCGATCATCGTTGCGATCGCGATCGCGATTGCGTGGAATCGCAAGACGCGTTTGTACGCCTTTGCCTCATGGGTTGTGGCTGCGGTTTTGGTTGCCCTGATCAGCCCCCCCATGTTTCTGTCCTATCTTCCAATCCCCTACAAAGATACCCTCACCATCCTTTTGCAACTCGCCATGTTCGGCATGGGAGCTACGCTCACCCTCGACGACTTTGCCCGCATCCTCAAAATGCCTTGGGGTATCCTGATCGGTTTCGTTTCGCAGTTCCTGATCATGCCCTTCTTGGGTTGGGGGATCTCCAAGCTTCTTGGGTTGCCGACCGATCTCGCCCTCGGCTTGATCCTGCTGGGCGCGAGCCCTGGCGGGATCTCGTCCAACGTTGTCACCTATCTCGCCAAAGGGAATGTCGCGTTGTCGGTGACGATGACCGCATGCTCGACCCTGGCAGCTCCCATCATGACCCCGCTGATGGTTTATTTGTACGCCCGCGAAGCAGTATCACTCGATTATCTGGCCATGTTTTGGAATATTCTATTCACCGTCGTTGCCCCAGTTGTCGTCGGGATTATCTCGAATGCAGCGCTCAGTCGCTTGAAAGTGGATCCCAAGCGATCAGAAAAAGTGCTGGCAGCCATTTCGATGATCGCGATCTGCGGGATCTGCGGGATGATCGCCGCAAAATCGCAGCAACAAATCCTTCAAGTGGGATGGATCCTAGTCGTGGCGGTAACGCTTCATAATCTCTTGGGTTACTTCCTCGGGTACTGGGGGAGCAAGTTCGCAGGTTTGAACCAAGCTGACTGCCGGACCATCGCCATCGAAGTAGGGCTGCAGAATGGTGGGTTAGCGGCGAGTCTCGCAACCGAAGTTTTGAAGCGAGATGCTGCTGCAATCGCCCCAGCGCTTTTCGCTCCCATCATGAATGTGTCGGGATCCATACTTGCAACGATCTGGAGTCGTTCCTCTGCCCCATCTCCCGAGCCATCGCAAAACGCGTGAGCGCTATCCAGCTTTCTAATCGGCTTTTTTGGGCGTTTCGTGCGTTATGAAAAGGCCAAACCCCGGTTGTCCGCTGTTGTGTTGATCGATTCCGTTTGTTCCAGATAGTCCTTGTTGTCGAATTTCGCGTCGCGAGCTACGTTCACGACGAGGGGAACAATTCCACTCGCGACTGCCCGTCACTAATCCCAAAATTCACAACACGTCGGTCGAGTTTCACTGGCCCGCAGAATCGTCAAAGTCGATACAGTCGATATGGCGTCCCTACTACCTGCGCGCGTGCCCGCCACCGGTACGCTAGCATTGCTTCTATGCGCACTTTGCTGCGGCGGTTGTTCGATCGGCCCAAGGTCGCTGGCGCACAGTCGATTGCGATACAACGATGCAGTCAAATCGACATCCGAGCAGCAGTTGCTGCTCAACATCGTCCGACTGCGTTATGTCGACACGCCAAGCAGCCTTGCCATCTCAAGCATCGCGGACCAACAGGAGTTGGCTACTGGGCTAGGGATCGTACCGTTTTTTACTGCGGCTGCGGCGGGGGATGTCAGTGGTTATCGCAACGCCATCCTCCCACAGGCTACTCTCTCGAGCGCATCGCGGCCGACGCTGAGTTACACTCCGCTCGACGACGAGGAGTTCACTCGCCGCCTCTTTTCTCCGATCTCGCTTGAGGGGGTGGCATACCTCTCAAAAACAACATGGCCAATCTCCACCGTATTTCGCTTGTACCTCGAGAACCTGAACTGGGTATCGAACGCGGAGACAGCGAGCGGACCGACGCCGAGTGATCCACCGGTGTATGCAACCTTCCTCGAGGGGGTTCAAGCACTGCAGAGGCTGCAGGATCGAAAACTGGTCGCCCTCTTTACCGAGGAGCGCGAGATAAGCGTTTCGGACCGATTGCCGCTGAGCGACCTCAATGCAACCAACATGCTCGAGTCGATTCAAAACGATTTGGAACTTCGGCCCTCCCGCGACGGCCTGAGTCTGATTCGACGCCAGCAGCAACTGGTCCTTCGAGTCGATCCATCGGTGGATGGCGATCCCGACTGGCTTGATTTTTGCAACGCTTTTCGACTGGATCCAAATCTTCGAACCTTTGACCTCACGGCTGAAAAGACCGATCCTTACTTGAAGGATATGCCGGAGACGGGTCTCCAAACACTCGACTTGGAAACTCGATCGTTGCTTCAAGTGTTGTTCTTCATCGCCCAGGGAGTCGAGGTTCCTGCCGAGCATCTGGCGAGCGGCATCGCTCCTTGCACGTGGGATTACGAGCGAGGTCAATTCGATTGGCAACAGGTGCTTGGAGGGCTCTTTCGGGTCCGCTGCTCGCAAACGAAGCAGCCGCCGGAGTGCGCTTATGTCGCGGTCCATCACAAGGGATATTGGTACTACATCGACGAGCGGGATCGGGAGACCAAGGCGACGTTCGCCTTGTTGCTCGAGGTTTCTCGCCTAGAGCTCAAATCGACCGAGTCCAAGGCACCGATTCTGACGCTTCCGCTGGGGCGATAGCCCGTCGCGGGGCGATATCTGGCTCCGTTTCTGGCTCCGTCAGGAATCGCTCTTCCGTGGCATTCGTCCCAGTGCGAGTCCGACGACGAGAAGAACAATAGCGATGGCGGCGCTCACCCAATGGTTGGGTATTGGCCCGATCGATGGTACACCGAGCAAGCTTCCAAAAAAGCAAGCGGCGGCAGCAGCGATTGCAAACAGGCTGTACCGCCAGCCATGGATAAGGCTGCTCAGCAGAATCAAGAAGCCGATGATACCTGGGGCAAAGCTGTCGAAGATCGGTAGTATCTCCCAAGGCTTGGTATCGATTTTGAGTTGACTTCCGATTTGGCTCAATTTTGCCTGAGCATCGTTTGCAATACTTGTAGCACCTTCGACAACACCGCTCTTCAATGCATCCGAGGCTTGTGAGGCGAGAGGCTCGGCAGCTTTCTGAATTTGTTTGAGTTGTTCGGGATCAAGTAGATGGTTCTGTTGGGCCCATAGTGCACAACCGGCGATCATCAATCCTCCGAGCGCAAACCGCAACTTGCCGCCGAGCAAATGAGAGACAAGGGATGTGGTAGCGCGGCCCGCGAACCGGGAGGCTTGCTTTGCTTGTCCGCTTCGTGCCTCGCTCAGCATCGTCTTGATTCGCTCTCGCTTGGCGGCGGCTTTTGCATCGGATTGGCCAAACGAAAGTTCGGCCATAGTTTGCCTGACTTCGCTGGCGACGGTCACCATCGTAGCCGCCATTTGCTCTGCCGTCGCTTTCGCCTCGGCATCGCTCATTCCGGTCGCTTTGAGGCCAGCTTGTTCCACTTTAGAAAGCACTTTTTGTTCGCGATCCAATTTCTGCTGGAGCAATCGAGCATCGATTCGCTGGATCAAGGCGTCTCTCCATGTTCGAAACCTCTGTTTCCCTTTCCCTTTCCCAGCTTCGTGCAGTGCGTTTCTGGCTGATCGCATGGAGTCGTAGTCAAACAACGTCTCGAAGAATTCTTCCCAGTTTTTGCCGCTGAATTCCGCCACGAATTGCTGAATGGAATGCTCGGGCAGACCTCCGACTCGCAGTTCTCGCAGCAAGCTCTCGGCTTGCCCGATCGCCGCGTCGCGTTGCCTGCGAAGCGATTGCTGGCACACGCGTTGATACGCAAAAGCCAGTGCGACCGCAACCACTAAGGCGACGATCGCGTGGGGAAGCATACCGAGAGTGGCGAGGATCACCAGCACGAGCAACCCGCCGATTCCCCACGTCACCCAATCGGCGAGTCGACTTGCGAACAACAGAGCGCGGTAGCGCGATACGACCGGCGAGTCGGACTGAAATAAACCTGTGAGAAAAGCCACAGCAATCGGCGTCAACGCGATGAGAGAGAGTGCCGTAAGGGCGAGTCGAAAGTCAAAAAACCACAACACGCCCGCGAGAGCGAGTGTTACCACGGTAAACGCGATCGGCGCGATCCCCCGAAGTTTAGCCAAGGGTGCCGAATGGAAGGCATCGTTGGCTTGCCGGATGCGCTCGGCATGCTCGATGGCAGGGGCAAAGGGTTTGCCGCTGTCCGAGCCCAGGAAGGATTCAATATCGATGATCACGCCGCTGAGGTCCTGGTAGCGGTCCTGGGGCTTTTTGGCGGTCATCTTCTCGACAATGGTCGCCAATTGCGATGGAACACCCTCGACAACCTTGTCGGGGCGAATCAAGGGTTCCGTTTTGTGCTTGGTGATGATTTCCAGCGCGCTGTCGCTTAGAAACGGAGGTCGTCCGGTCAGCAAGGCATAGAACGTGCAGCCCAGCGAATAGATGTCCGCTCGCAGGTCGACGCTCGTCGCGTCTTCGGCCTGTTCGGGAGACATGTACGCAGGCGTCCCCAGCGTCGACCCTTGCCCGGTTACCTGAGATCGAGCCGAGGCGAGCAAGATGTTCCGGTCTTCGCCCGAGGATGTTTCTTCGTCGCTGTGTTGGGGAGTTTTCACCAACCCCATGTCCGCGACCTTGACGATGCCATCGCTGGTCAGCATCAAGTTGGCGGGTTTGATATCTCGATGGATCATTCCATTGTCGTGGGCAAACTTCAGCCCGCGCGCGGCCTGGGCGATAAAGCATGCCGCCGTTTTCGGATCGAGTTTACCGGACTTCTTGATCAAATCGTCGAGTGACCCGCCGCCGACCAACTCCATGCTGAAAAAATTGGTCCCAGTGTCCTCACCCAAGTCATAGATTTGAACTACATTGTGGTGTGTCAGTTGGGCCGCCGCATACGCTTCGCGGATGAAGCGGGCTATCACTCGGGGATTGCTGGCCCACTCGGTTTGGATCGTTTTGAGTGCAACACTTCGGTCGAGCGAAAGCTGCTTTGCCAAATAGACCGATCCCATGCCACCTCGCCCCAATTCCCGTAGGATCCGATAGCCTCCCAGACGCTGAATCGCGACTTGCGAACCCGACGTGTTGGTCATTGACCGAGTTCGAGAAGCCGCAGACGAAGACGGTGGGGCATCCACGGTTGCATCCATCGAAAAATCGCGTTGCGATTTGCGGGACGAATCGCCAGCCATTGTTGTCTTCGCAGCTTGTTTTGTATCCTTTCGTTGGGACGACAAAGCCTCCTTGCTGCGCTTTTCGGAACTCGTTTCCTGCGCCACCGTCTCATGGACCAACGGAGGTGACGGGGCTTTGGACTCTACGTTGACGCCTTTACGAGCTGAAGAAACGCTTCCCGTTTGCTCGATCGTGGCATCAACGTTGATTTGCGGTCGCTTGGTTGTGTCCATTTCCGGTCTCGTATCGGCATCGGGAACGGGTTTTGCCGACGAACTGCTAGACGCGTCGACGCGAACATCAATCGGGTCCAAAGCCTTCACGTCCAGAACGAACGATTTTTGGCATTTGGAGCAGGCCGGTTTGAACCTGCCGACCTTGCTCGGTTTTATGCTTATCGCATTTTTGCAGTGAGGGCATTGGATCTTGTGGCTCATGATGTCTCGATTCGTCGCGTTGGAGAGAGAAGATAGAGAACAAGCAATTGCTCGCAACGTGCTCCGAATATAGCGATAGCGCGCGCGGATTTCCACAAAACGGCAACATACGGGCCCCTTCTATTGGAATGCAAGAAGAATGCAGCCCAGTGCTTGAGCCGGTCAAACGATCTTTGCCGCATGCATGGCCGCGGCACAAAACTCGATATGCTCTTCCAGATCCACTCCAAACGCCTCGGCGCCGCGAGAAATATCCTCCCGGTTGATAGCCGCTGCGAAGCTCAGGTTTTTCAGCTTCTTGCGCACGCTAGACGCCGTGATCCCTTCGAGTCGTTGCGGTCGAACCATCGCACAAGCGGTAAGGAACCCACACAATTCATCGCAGGCGTACAGTCCATGCTCCAACCGGGATTGCCGTGGATACTGGTCGTTCAGGTAATCTGCATGCGACAGAATCGCTCGAATGATTTCCTCCGAGTATCCGCGTTCGCGCAAGATCGCACTCCCTTCCAGCGGATGATCCGGCGCGTTTGGCCAGCGCTCGTAATCGAAGTCATGGAGCAATCCAACCGTGCCCCATAATTCGGTATCCTCGCCGAGACGCTCGGCGTACGCTCGCATCGCCGCCTCGACGGCCAGCATGTGACGCTTCAAGCTATCACTCGTCACATACTCATCGACGAGTTGCAGGTTCGTAGATCGATCGAACATATCCACCAGACGTTGCGTGTTCAGGTTTCGAAGATTGGCACAACGATGAATGCCCCTTCTTGTTTCATACACAACAAGTATACCATTCGCAGGGAACCGGGTGTTGAAAAGGACTCCCACTCGCGGCTAAGATGACAGGGCCTTTTGACCTAAGAAACCCGCTTATGTACCCGTCGTGACAATCGGTAACGTTCCATGCAAATCGACTCCTCTTCATCGACTCGAATAGCAACCATCGCGGAAGTACGAGCCGCCCAAGGGGTGATCCAACAACACATTTCGCCTGCGCCATTGATCCGCTCGTACGCCCTTGAAAAACAACTCGGGCTCCCGTCGCATCGCCAGGTCTGGATCAAGGACTACGGTTGGACGCCCGTTGGTTCCTTCAAATTGCTGGGGGCACTGAACTGGATGGCCAATCATTTGCCGGATCTGGTCGATCGCCCTGTTGCGGCTCATTCCTCCGGTAATTTTGCATCAGGAATCTCCTTTGCAGGGATGCGCTACGGAAAACGAGTCATCATTGTCATGCCCGAATCCGCCCCCAAGGTCAAATTCGAACTCACCCGCTCGTTCGGTGCCGAAGTCCGAACCTACGACATCACTACCGACCACCTGACGGGCACACGCGATCGCTTGGCAAAAGAGATCGCAGAACAAGAACACGCTTTGCAAGCTTCCCCGTACGACGATCCTTTTGTGATCGCCGGCAACGGCGTCGGAGGATTGGAAATCGTGGAGGAACTAAAGCGAAACCATCGCACCCTCTCCCATTTCGTCTGTTCTGTCAGTGGTGGCGGCCTGATGGCTGGCCATGCTCTCGCCATCGCGGACGGATTTCCGCAAGCTCGAATCATCGGCGTCGAGCCGGAGGGAGCCGACGACTTCCGGCAGTCGATGGCGCAGCAATCGCGAGTCCGTTTACCCAAACCCACCAGCATCTGCGATGGGCTTCTCTCCTACGACGTCGGAGAGCATAACTGGCCGATCTTGCGACGCTTGGTCCATGCAACCACGGTCCTTTCGGATCTCGATACCCGACGCGCTATGGCATGGCTGTATGAGAAGCACGGACTGAGAACGGAACCATCCGGGGCTATCACCACGGGGGTACTGCTGGGCACCTCAAGAGGTGAAAATGAGATGGACCTTCGCGGCGACGGCGATATCGTCGTGGTCCTCAGTGGCCGCAACGTCGATCAATCCACCTTTGCTCAGCACATCCAAGTCGAGTGAGAACGAGCACGTCGCAGGAACGGATGGACCTGCGACTCAAATCCAATTACTTCATCGCAAGCTTTCTCCTACGGATCGATTCGGTCTGGAGCCGCAACCCGGATCTCGATCTCCCGTGAACTTGATTCGGGGCATGTGCCACCGTTGAACCGCAGCTGACGCTCCACGGGGAATCCTACGATGCAGTACGCGACTGACGAAGAACGAGCAGATACCACCGTCTGGCGACGGTAGCTACAGGGAAGGCATGACGTCGAACCAACTCGCCAGACCGTAAATTAACAAGTCGGTGCGCCGAAGCCCGTCGGGCTAGCAAGGTTTCGGCAGCGAGGGCAGGCGGTTGGTTTAAATCGCCAGGAGCAGTCGGCTCGGTGCTTCCAGGTAGGCGATGACATCGTTCATGAACCGCGCGGCGGTTGCGCCGTCGACCAAGCGATGGTCGTATGCGATGCTCAGCGGCATCATCAATCGCGGCTTGATCGAATCGTCGTCCATCACCATCGGTAGCTTGCGAGAACGCCCCACCAACAAGATCGCTACCTCGGGGACATTGATGATCGGGGTCGAGTAAGTTCCACCAATCGCGCCGAGATTGCTGATCGTGAATGTCCCACCGCGAAGGTCGCTCACCGAGAAATCGTTGTTTCGGACTCGCGACGACATCTCCGATAACGCATAGGCGATATCTGGGATCGACATGCGATCGGCATCTTTCAGAACCGGGACGACCAAGCCTCGCTCGGTGTCCATGGCGATCCCGAGATTGACGTAATCCTTGTAAATGACCTGCTCGTTCTCGGTATCGATCACGGCATTGAGGGCGGGATGATGCCTCAGGGCCGTCGCAATCGCCTTGATCAAGAAAGGCATCGTGGTAAGTTTGATGCCCCGCGATGCATAGTCGTCTTTGCTAGTTTGCCGAAACGCTTCCAATTCCGTGACATCGGCATCGTCAAAATTGACAACGCGTGGAGCGAGCGACCACGACTTGCTCATCTGGGACGCAATCGTCTTTCGGATCTTACTCATCCGATCAATACGGATCGGTCCGTAATCGTCTTGCGCTGCAACCCCTGGTTTGGTTTCTGCTCCTGCTTTGGCGGTCGCAGCCTTTTGCGAGGCGCTCTGCGACAGCCCGGGCGTTGTGCTCGTCGCGCGGGCCTGCAGCGATTGATTGGCATGCCGGACGACGGCCAAGACGTCCTCGCGCGTGATGCGTCCAGCTTCGCCGGTCCCTTGAACATGGGTCAAATCGACGCCGACCTCGCGTGCAAAACGTCGGATCGCGGGGCCTGCGGGAATCGAATCTTCCGACATTGCCGGCGCGGTTGCAGATGCCGAAGCACTTGCAAGCACCGGCGCGGGAGCAGCTACCGGGGCTGCGGCTGGACTGGGAGTTGGTGCGGTTGGCTTCGGTGCTGGCGCAGCGGGTTTGTTCGCAACAGGTGCCGGAGCAGGAGCGGCTGGAGCCGGTGTCGGTGCAGGTGCTGCTGCTGGCGGTGCAGCGGCAGGAGTGGGAGCCGGGGCTGTGCCACCCGTCACTTCCATCGTGACGATCACCGACCCGACTTTGACCGTTTCCCCTTCCTTGACCGTCACCGCTAGGACTTTTCCTGCGACTGGGCTTGGAACTGAGACGGTCGCCTTGTCTGTTTCCATCTCGAGCAACGATTGTTCTTTTTTGATAACGTCTCCAGGTTTGACCAACACCTCGAGAACGTCACCGGATTCGATACCTTCGCCCAAAGACGGGAGCTTGATTTCAGTAGCCATGGCTCATGCAAAACGGGGATCGAGATAGGGAATAAACAGTAAGGCTAAGCGAACAACGGATTTGGCTTTTCGGGATCGTACCCGAGATCCCGAATGGCCGCGGCCGCTTCCGATGCGGGAATCGCACCGCTGCGACTCAGTCGATACAGGGTAGCGATCACCACGGACGCCGCATCGACCTCGAAGTGACGACGAAGCGCCGGTCGCGTTTCGCTACGGCCCATGCCATCGCAACCGAGGACGAAGTAGTCTTGGTCCAAGTACGGAAGCAACTGCTCGCCGACGGCGCGAACGTTGTCGCTGGCGGAAATAATCGGACCCGTAGCTCCTTCGAGTGCGGTTTGGATGTAGCTCTTTTTTCGGGGTTGGTCCGGATGGAGCATATTCCATCGTTCGCAGGTTTGCGCATCGCGTCGGAGCTGGGTATAGCTGGTGACACTCCACGCGTCGCTGGCGACACCGTACTTCTCCGCGAGGATCTTTTGGGCCTCGAGAACATGTCTCAGAATTGCGCCCGAACCGAACAACTGTACGCGGCCGCGAGGCTTGTCGACCTCGGCGGACTTGAACTTGTAGATCCCGCGAATGATGCCTTCCTCGATCCCTTCGGGCATGGCGGGCATCTCGTAATCCTCATTGTGGACCGTGATGTAATAGATGCCGGTTTCCCCTTCCTGGTACAGACGTCGCATCCCGTCCATCACGATGACCACGGTCTCGTAGGCCCACGCGGGGTCGTATGCCCGAACGGTTGGAAACGCCATCGCATTGAGATGGCTGTGTCCATCTTGGTGCTGAAGTCCCTCGCCGTTCAAGGTCGTTCGCCCGGCGGTGCCGCCGATCAAGAATCCTTTGGCCCGCATGTCGGCAGCGGCCCAAATCGAATCTCCGACGCGTTGGAAACCGAACATCGAGTAGTAGATATAGAATGGAATCATGTTGATCCCGTGCGCCGAGTAGGCTGTACCCGCCGCGACGAAGCTACTCATCGAACCGCATTCGGTGATTCCCTCTTCGAGAATCTGGCCATCGCGTGCTTCTTTGTAGTACGCCAACTGGTCCGAATCGACTGGTTCGTAGAGTTGTCCCGAGTGGGCGTAGATCCCGATCTCGCGAAACAGGCCTTCCATTCCAAACGTGCGCGATTCGTCCGGCACGATCGGGACGATGACGCGACCAATGTTCTTGTCCTTGACGAGCCGGCCGAGCAACCGCACAAAACCATTCGTAGTCGAAATGGTTTTCCCTTCGAGCTGCGTGCTCATGAACTTGCGATAGTCTTCGAGGGTCGGCGTCTCGGTCACCGGATGCTTGGCCGGTCGACTGGGGACCGATCCGCCGAGAGCGATACGTCGCTCCTTGAGGTACCGAATCTCAGTACTGGTCTCGGGTGGCTTGTAGAACGGGGCCGTTGCAACCTCATCGTCGGAGATCGGGATCCCAAACCGGCTTCGGAACTCGAGGAGTTCCTTCTCGTTCATTTCCTTTTGGTTGTGGGCGATATTGCGCCCTTCGCCCGCTTCGCCAAGCCCGTATCCCTTAATCGTCTTAGCCAGGATCACAGTCGGTCGCCCCTTGTGCTCGACCGCGGCCTTGAATGCGGCGTAGACCTTCTCTGGGTCATGACCTCCGCGATTCAGCTTTTCGAGCTTTTCGTCCGAGTAGTTCGCGACCAACTTCAGCAACTCCGGATACTTGCCAAAGAAATGCTCTCGAATATAGGAGCCGGGCATGCCCGTGTATTTTTGGTATTGGCCATCGACCACTTCGGTCATCCGCTGGACGAGAAGTCCCGACTCGTCTTTTTCGAGAAGCGGATCCCAGTCGCTTCCCCAAATCACTTTGATGACGTTCCAACCAGCACCGCGGAAGACCGCTTCCAGCTCCTGAATGATCTTTCCGTTGCCTCGGACGGGTCCGTCGAGCCGTTGCAGATTGCAGTTGACGACGAAGATCAAGTTGTCGAGCTTTTCACGCGGAGCAAGCGTGATGGCGCCGAGAGTTTCCGGTTCATCGCATTCCCCGTCGCCGAGGAAGGCCCAAACCTTTTGGCCACGCGTGTCCTTGAGGCCTCGATCGTTCAAGTATTCATTGAAACGAGCTTGGTAGATCGCCATGATGGGACCAAGTCCCATCGATACCGTGGGATACTCCCAAAACTCGGGCATAAGCCACGGGTGCGGGTAGCTGCTGAGGCCTCCCTCGGGAGCCAGTTCGCGACGGAAATTTTCGAGCTTGATTTCGGGCAATCGACCTTCGACATAAGCTCGCGAATACATGCCAGGGGACGCATGCCCCTGGAAGTAGACCAAGTCGCCGGAGTATCCGGAATCGCCACGTCCTCGGAAGAAATGGTTGTAGGCGACTTCGTAGAGCGTCGCGCTGCTGGCAAAGGTGCTGATATGCCCCCCTTGGCCTTTGTTCTTTTTGTTGGCCCGCACCACCATGGCCATAGCGTTCCATCGGATGATGCTCTTGATGCGGCGCTCGAGTTCCCGATTCCCGGGATAGGGAGGCTGCTCGGCGGCTGGGATGGTATTGATATAAGGGGTGGTCGTCTCAAACGGGATCTCGACCCCATCGCGTCGAGCCCGATTGTCGAGGGCTGTTAGCAAATACCGCACCCGCTCGTTGCCGCGACTCCTGCGGACGTAATCGAGGGAGCCAAGCCATTCGCTGGTTTCAGCGGGATCGACATCGACCAGCGCCTCAACTTGACCAGCAGCAGCCAACACCGAAGGGTCTACTTCTCCCAACACTTTTGCGTCGGACATGGATTTGATTCGTTCCGGATGTAGATTTTTCAAAGGCCCGATGGCAAGACCGGGAATCCAAACCGACATTGTGGCGGAATCGTCATCTGGAGGGAAGACGAACTAGGGGCGGTCTAGGGATTTCGAACCCGTTTTGAGGGTGCAGAATCCTTGGTTTTTTGGTAACGGGCCCCCATTTGACCGATTTGGTCAGCGATCCACTGCCGAGCGTTGGCCGGTTCGAGCAGTTCCGCATCCGCTCCCAGCCTCAAAACGTTCGGAATCACCTCCATGGGGTGAAACGCCGGAACGGACAGAATACTTGACCCGTCCTGGCACGCCTCCATCTGCTGCTCAGCGTGCCAGGGCTCCTCTTGAACCCATCGGGCAGCCTTGGCGTTCAGCCGCACGCGGTATAAGACAGGCTGATCGCCGCTAAAGATACCGACGCTTCGCCCGAGGTGGCTGTTGAGATCGATGTCATCGTCCGGCTTGAACCAATCGTCGAGAGCCGTGGCGCGGTGGAATCGGTCGAGCTTCCAGTGACGAAGGCGTTCTTGGGGTTCAACATCCGAGCCGATTCCCGCCTCGACCGCCACCAGGTAGATGCTCGATTGAAAGATCGCTAGCCCGTACGGCTCGAGGATCCGTTTGCGGGGCGTCTGGCCGGTCGACTCGTATTCGACATCCAGTCGCCGATGCTCTTGGATTGCGCGATTGATGGTCTTGAGAACCCCTTGCTGCTTTTCGTAGGTCTTTGGAACGACCCCGAGGATGCGGAGGGTTCGGCGATAGCGCTCGTAGTGCTCCCAAACTCCGGCTGGCAGTTGTTCGCGAACCTTGTTCCAGAACGCTTCGATTCCTTGCCAGAATTGGGTTCCGACCAGGGGGATGAGCAAATCTCGCCCCATCGACAAGGAGATCAGTTCGCTGGCGGTTATGGTCAAGCGATGGAGCCCCGTGTCGGCCCGGCTCATCTTCCAGACTTTGCCCGATTGCGTTTCCTCGGTGATGATTGGCATACCGGCCGCTTGAAGCGCTTCGATATCCCTGCGGATGCTGCGAACGTGCAGACTACCGAGCCCGAGTTCGTCGACGACCGTATCGCGCAGATCCTCGAGCGTCGCTCCGTACCGACGGCGTTCGAGAACTTGAATGATCTTGTGTTGCCGGATGAGCTGTTCGTTGCGGGCCATCGATGGCTCCTGGCGTCGTTGTCGTTACGCGATTGCCTGTTCAGCACCAATAAGACTATAGTCTTCCAGGGATTTTCACAACCCGACGCGTCAGCGAGGGACAAACGAGGGAGAACCTCAAAAGTGACGTAACTTCATCCCTCGCTCACGCTACGGGTTGGGATTGCCGCGAAGGCGCAACTTCAAAACTAACGGCGAGGGTGTTGGGCGCTAATCGAGATACGTCGACCACGACGCCGCTGCTTCGAACTGGCGGATCAAGTGGTCGGACTCGGTCGATGGTTGACCGTTGCTCGCCAAACCTCGCACTCGTTTGGCGAACTGTTCCTGCAAATGATGGACGTCGTACCGAGCAAAGGAGACCATGTCCTGGATCTTGCTTCCGGGCACGATTTTCGAGACATGGAATCGATCTGGCGCCTCGATGAAGATTTGGGCTTCGTTGGGGAGCCCAAACAAATTGTGGTACGAGCCCATGACTTCTTGGTAAGCCCCGATCATAAAGATGCCGAGGAAGTAATCCTCGGACTCTCGCCATTCGGGCAGTTCGAGGGTTTCCTTGACATCCCGAAGGTCGACGAACTTATCGATCTTGCCATCGGAATCGCAAGTCACATCGACCAGCGTCGCGAAATCTACTTTCGGATCGTGCAGTCGATGGAGTGGAACGATCGGGAAGAGTTGCCCAATGGCCCACGAGTCAGGTGCGGATCGAAACAGAGAAAAGTTGCACAGATATTTCGCCGCGAGGATTCGCTTCACATCTTCGAACTCCTCGTTCGGGTTCCGCGTTAGCTCGGATTCCCGAAGAGCTCGTGCGCAGATTTCCCAATAGAGCACCTCCCCCTTGGCCCGGTCCTCGAGCGAAATCAGGCCGAGATTGAACTGCGTGTGAAGTTCATCTTTATGCTCCACCGCATCATGGTAGTACTCAAAATAGTTCTTGCCGTTGAGATCATCGCATAGCCCTTTCAACTCGGTGATGACCTGCGGATCATCTTCATCGATCGTCACCTCGGGCAAATCGTCGGCAAAGGTTTCGATTTCCTCCTTGATCGAGACGACGAGAACCGTATGGTAAGCCGTCATCATCCGGCCGCTCTCGGTGACAAGATTCGGGTGCGGGACATCTTCCTCATCGCAGACCGTTTGCACGGTGTAGACCACATCGTTGGCAAACTCCTGCACCGTGTAATTCATCGATGATTCGGTTCGCGTTTTCGATCCGTCGTAATCGACCCCAAGCCCACCGCCGATATCGAGATAATCGACCGGCAGTCCCCATTGATGGATCTTGGCGTAGACGCGAGCGGCCTCTTTCATCGCATTCTTCACTCGTTTGATGTCGGTGATTTGGCTGCCGATATGGAAATGGAGGAGCTTGAGGTATTGCTCTCTCCCATCCTCGCGAAGCAACCGAATGCACTGGAGGATTTCCGACGTGGTGAGTCCAAACTTGGCCGAGTCCCCGCCGGAGCTGGCCCATTTGCCCGAGCCGCGCGTGTAGAGTTTGGCTCGCAAGCCGATCCAGGGGAAAACTCCCAATTCGTTGCAGACCCGGAGCAGGATGCGGAGTTCGTTCGCTTTTTCAATGACGATCACAACCCGCTTGCCCGACTGGACGCCGAGCAAGGCCAGGCGGCAGAACGACTCGTCCTTGAATCCATTACAGATCAAGAGCGATTCGGGAGTCTGGTCTTGGGCGATCGCCGCATAGAGCTCGGCTTTGCTCCCGCACTCAAGGCCCACCCGATGGCGACCGGTTTCCTTCAGAAATTCCTCCACTACCTCGCGCCGCGGATTCACTTTCATCGGGAAAACAGGGTAGTGCTTCCCTTGATACCCAAATTGTTCGATCGAATCCCGGTAGGCGCCGGTGAGAAGCTTGAGTTGGTTGGTCAGGATCTGTGGAAAACGGAGAAGGATGGGAAGGTTGAGTTTCCGCTCGTGGACCAAGTGATCCACCACTTTTTTGAGGTCGACCCAACGCGGGTCGTTTGATGACGGGTGGACAACGATATTTCCCTGGGGATTCACGCCGAAATAGCCTGCGGACCAGTTTTCGATACCGTAATTTCGATCGATGCGTTGCAGGATTTCTTCATTCATTCCGGAGAGGTCTCTTGCCTTTTGGGAGCTATTGAAAGAGGGGTTCGTGGGACCGTCCGCATCGCGGATTTGAAGATTCGGAAAGTGTAACCTTTTCTCCAGGGTTTTCCCAGTCCCACTCACAGCCAGCCAACAACCTGACGGCTTAGGAATTACGTCCACAGCCGCAGTTTCCGTCAGCCGCAACGCATCAAGAATCCACGCGGGAAGTCGGCGGTGGCGTGATCGGAATCATCAGCCGCGATACGTCGCAGATGCGCCTTGGCGGTCTAGCATCCAGTTCGGTTCGAATGGGGCGGGGCGATGTCAGCCACAGTTCTTGCTGGCATTGGCAACCGCGAGGATCGGCAGTCGGCCATGGTAACCGGTACTACCCATAGATCCACTCACCAGGGTGGCAATCCCGTCCGCACCGCAGACACCGCCGACCAAAGTCCGTCGTCGTTTCCATGAGCCGGAGGCGTGAAACATGGGTAGGAACTGATCGTTGAGTGCCGTTGCATCTCTCTCCGCGACTCCGCGTCTCCGCGAGAGCCCTCGGCACCAGCCTTCATTCCTGCATCGCGTTCATTCCTCCATCGTTTTCGCAACACCGGATTCCGATTCTTCAGTGCGAGGCTCTCCCTTTGGATCTGCAGCCCCAGGATCGGCAGGGAGCGGATCGATCCGATAGACGTGGTAGGCGTAGGCGATCCGCTCCACAGGCTGAATCTGCTGCAGATACTCCAGCCCCGGCCGGTCGGGGAAGTTGTACAACTTCTTGACACTGATGATCCACCACTGCGTCTCGGTGATCGACCTGCGAACTTCGTCAACCGATTCCCCCTTGGGCAATTTCGGCGGCATACTCGTGGGGACGTCGAATAGGTTTACATTTGCGTTGGAATAATCCAAATCCATCACCAGCGGACGACGATCCGGATGGGCTTTCAGCCACGCATCCACTTCCAAGATGTCTTGTCCCCAGTCAATGTTCGAGAACCCGAGCAAATGCCAGCCATATTCTGGGCCGCCACTGAGCGTGTTGAAGTAGCTGGTGTAGTACGGATGCACCCGCAGCGAAGACGCAGCGCTCAGAACCGCCAGAGTCAACGCCAAGGGGATGGCGATACTTCGTCTCTCCGGCCCCAGAAACGGCAGCCGGAATCGAAGCAATTGCACGGCGACAGGCGAGGCGACATACGCGGCCAACGCGAACATCGGGGGGTAAATCATCAGCACGTAGCGATGGTGGTGGTTGAAGCCTCCTTGCCAACTGACCGAGGCAAATGCAACCAAAGGTGGAATCACCAGGAACAGAAACATCGATATCACCTCGGGAGCAACCATCTTGCGCCACGTCCCAACGATCAGAACTCCAAGCCCGAGGGCCGCAGCCAGCAGGGTCGGCTCCGGGGTTTTGAACAGGGTGGTCATCAGATAGTAATGGGGCCAACTTCCAAACTTCCACTCCCCCAAGAGGAACGACCAATACTTCTGCTCGACCTCCATCTTGAGGTGGTCGATTCCCAGAATAAAGTTCTTCGGGACCGGAATCGGGAGCATGCCGAGCCATCCCTCCTTGAACCGATTCCCAGGATTCGCCATGGTCGCTTCGGTTCCTCCTAGTACTTGGCTCACGAATTCGTACTGGCGAAGGGGCACGACCGAGTCTTCGAACAAATAGCCGACATGGACAACGGCCAGGGCGAGCACCAGAATACAAAACACATGTCGCGCGGTCATCGCTACGGATCTCTTGGAACGCGACTCGCGGAAAAGCAAAAGACAAAGACACAGGGTTGCTGGCAAGGAGAGAATCGCCGAGAGCCACGTCAATTTGGACAGCAGCGCGAATCCCAATCCGACCCCGCACGCAACCACCTGCTCCCAGGAAGGTGTCTTCCAATAGAGCCAAAACATGTAGCATGCCAGGACTCCCGTCGCGACCGCTCCGACATCGGGCAAGATGGTCGGTGCGTTCGCTTTGAGATTGGGGCAGAACCAGAGCCACGTGCACAGACAAACCAGAGCATACGGGCCAAGCAGCTTCCCGAGCCATCGCATCAAGACCACACTCAGCAGGATCATGAAGCTCAACGCGACGAGCCTTGCGTAGACAAAATCCTTCCAGTGGTTGATCTTCACTTGATCCAATTTGTTGCGCCCGATGGTGAACTCGGGGCGGCTGCCGACGGAGCTGTCGTAAAGGTTCCAACTGTAGGAAGTATTCGCTAGGTAGTTGGGGATCGTGGCGACGGTCCGTACGAGGGGCGGATTGACGCGATACATATCGAACCGCTCGAATTTCCAGTGGGAAATCCCGGCGGGCAGATGGGCAACTTCATCGATGTTCGGAAAGCGATCGACGCGAAACCCCAACTCCAGCAGGTTGCCTGCTACAATCACGACAATCCACCACCAGATCGCCGCTGGCGACCGCAAACAAACGACGGCGCGGGAAAGAATCCCAGTGGGACTTGTGTTCAAGATTTCCGAGGTTTACGAGAAATAAAGAAGCGATATTCTTATCGCATCGGGCCACCCCATTGTAGCAAAGCTCCCCCAAAGATTTTCATCGCCTAAGCGCACAGGCATAGAAAAGACACGCGAGGACAGCGACCGGGATGTTCCACTGCTATCTATCGAAGCCCAGAGATTGCAGGGATGTTGAGCACCGGATACTCCTGGTTTTTCTTGCGAAGAACGATTGACGGATGCAATTTTCTTGAAGGTCCATTATAGGAAACACGAAACTGTCGCTTCGCTCCGACCTCGTCTCCATCGATTCGGTAGCCATCTTCCACTTGAAGTTGCAAGTCTTGCCAAAGCTCGACGGGAGCAGAGATTGAAAAACTACCAATAAGCTCATCGCCCGAGCTGTCCGAGGGGTAAAAAACCACTCTTGAAGGAAAGGCGTACACCTCAGGGACAAATATCGCCTTGATCGGCAGCCGATGAGACTTGCCTGAAGCGTCAACCACGAGCTCCGTTCTGAAATCGCCAGATCTACCATGCGTGGAGATGAGTAATTCGAATTGATCAGTTTGTTTCGGCCCAAGCGTTGCAAATGGAGACCCAGCAATGACGCAGGAGCATGCCGAAGTCAGTTGCACGTCGACCTTCTGGCTACCATTATTCTTGAGCGTGAATTTCGCCGATACTTGCTGACCCGTAACAGCAATGGTCCCAAGGTCTAAGACGGAAGGTTGGATGTCTAATGCATCGATCGAATGATGCTCCCGAATCCCGCAACCTGTAATGCAAGCAAGAGCGCAGAGATGAATTCCGGCTAATACTCGCCCGCTACCCATCGCTGTTTCCATGTCCGGAATCCCAAATAGAGCAAAGAAAATAACAGTACGACCGCAAACGCCGAGTACGCGAAAAACGGTGCGCGGCTTGCAGGTTTTCCAGCATTCACGAAAAGACATTTGTTATCGAGAAGGTTGCCGAGTCCGTCGATATCAATTGAAACTTCGCAAAAGGCTTTGCGTTGCTGCGGTACCCCCAACTGATAGAGTAAAACTGTGCCAGGAGGAATCTTCAGCGAGAACATTTCAGCAGAGAAATCCTGTTGCAAAACAAAATCCTCTGGACGGAACGAGACGTTCGCAACCTCCACACCGTCTGCCTTTTTCGTTCGCACTACGCTCTTCTGCGGGAACCAAACGTCTGTCCCCTTTACCTGAAAGAATTCTGTGCTAGCGACACTCAGGTCGGGTTCCATCCCACCACTCCCATACTCAAACAATGAGCAAGTGTAACC
>JBKDXO010000091.1:0-56299 GCA_046306195.1 Planctomycetota bacterium
CCCCTTCCGGCAACGCGGTCGCAGTCCGCCCCTCCGGGACTGAGCCCAAAATCAAGTTCTACGTTTTTGGCTTTGAATCGATTTCCGGGAGAGAGGACTTGGCCAGCGGTAAAAAACGACTCCAAGAACGTGTGGATCGTATCAAGATGGGATTGCGCCAGCAAAGCGCGTGAAATAAAGCTAGCAAACGTCTGATCTTGCATTGAAAAGCCAGGCCGGAGTACAACTCCGCCCGTCGGGGGACCAGAGACCGGTCCTCAAGGGTGGTAGGCCATGGAGTGGTCCGTTTTTCACTATGAATCCGATCCGCATCACGATTGACGCATCGCACACGGCTGGTTCAGGAAAGAACACCGGCATCGAGCGAGTCGTCAGGAACCTGTGCCAACATCTGCCCCAGGTTGCTGCTTCTCGGGGATTGCACGATACGCAGGTCGCGACGCATATCCATCGCCACTTCTTTGCGGTGGACCAACTCCAACATCGCGGCTTGGATCGCATGTCTCGGTGGGAAGCCAACGCGCAGGCATTCCTCCCGCAGTGGTTTCAAGCGATCCCGTCGTTTTTGCTCGATCGGTGGCCCAACCCGAAGTTGCGAAAATGGCTGCGTCCGAGCCCCAGTCACTTAGGGGGATACAAAATCCCGCATCAACTCTACGCTCAAGCCGTGCAATGGGGACGATACGCGCGTGGTGGAGCGATTGCTCCCAGTTCACGCGAGTTGTTGGTGCTTCCGGATGCGTATTGGACGGAGCCTGGGATTTGGAATACCGTCGCGCGGTACCGTGATGCGGGTGCGTTTGTGGTCACCGTCGTCTACGACTTGATCCCGTTGACCCATCCGCAATTCGTCGGTGAGCGTCGGCAGAAGAAGTTTCGTGTGTACCTCGGGGATTTGGTTCGCAATTCCGATTTGATCATCGCGATTTCCAAGACCGTTCGCGACGATGTTCTCCAATTCATCGACAACGAGATGGCCCTTTGTTCCATGCCTCTTTGCCGAGACGTGAGGTTTTTCAAGCTCGGTGCCGAGATTCACTACGCCGAAGGTTCGGTGCGACCGAAGATCGCGGGTCTTTTTTCTGCATCGCAGCGAAATGCGCCGTATCTCATGGTTGGGAGTTTTGATCCGCGAAAAAACCACCATCAAGCCATCGACGCCTTCGAGCAATTATGGGGCGAGGACGCGAATTTGAAACTGTGCTTGTTCGGCAGGAAGGGCTCCATGTGCGAGGACGTGATCGAGCGAATCCGAAACCACCCCATGCTCGACCGAGGGCTCTACGTATTCCATGATGCCAACGACGCGGAACTTCTCCAGGCCTACCAGCACGCGTCCGGTGTTCTGCTCCCCTCGATCGTCGAAGGGTTTGGTTTGCCGATCGTCGAATCATTATGGCACGGAAAGAAGACCTTTGTCAGCGATACTCCGATCCACCGCGAGGTCGGTGGCGATGAATGCGAGTTCTTTGACCTGGGTAGTCCCAGTTCGCTGGCCAACGCCATCTTGGCGTGGGAATCCCAGCGGAAGGAGTCAGGTGCCTGGAATACAAAGGCATCGCGATCGTTGCCGACGACTTGGGAAGGGAGTGCGGAGCAATTGCTCGACCATTGCTTGGACGCCTATGGGGCGCGCCTTGCGATATCTCGATCGCGAGCCGCTTGAGTGAGGAATTCCTCGCTACTGAACTAATTCCGTCTGGGACGCGACTTGTCGGCGCGTTAAGATCTCCGGATTCCTTTTGCTATTCGATTCCTTTGCTGGGAGTCACCCCGAACCATGTCATCGATCTCGAAAGGCCGCTCGGCGACATCGCCATCCGCGGCGAATCCCCGTTCTGTCGCGGTCGTCGATATCGGCTCGACGAGCGTGCGGATGGCGATTGCCGAGATCGATAGCGCAGGGAATGTTCGAACCCTCGACCAGGTGGCCCAGGGTGTGTCGCTCGGCAAGGACACGTTCACGTCGCAGCGCATCAGCCGGCGCAGTATCGAGGAGTGCGCTCGCGTACTGAAAAGTTATCGTCGATTGATGCAGGAGTACGGGATCAGCCGTCCTGACCAGGTCCGGGTGGTTGCTACCAGCGCGGTGAGGGAAGCTTCGAATCGTCTTGCCTTCATCGACCGAATCTACATCGCGACGGGGCTTGAGGTTGAGGCGCTCGATGAAGCGGAAGTCAATCGGATCACCTACATGGGAATCCAATCGCTCCTGCAGTCCAACCCGGTCCTGGCGTCGGTCAAGACGATCGTGGTGGAAGTGGGGAGCGGCAGTACCGAGGTGTTAGTGGTTCGAGGGGGCAACGTCCTCTACTCCAATACCTATCGGCTTGGGTCGCTACGTATTCTCGAGCAAGTGGACAAGTTCAAGACGTCCCACTCCAAGCAGCGTGCGATCATCGAGACCCAGATTCGAAGGCTTGTGCATCAGATCTACGAACATGTCGATGCGGGCAAGGAGATTCAGATTGTCGCCTTGGGGGGCGACATGCGCCTGGCCGTCTCGAACATCGAGGGAGTCAAAAATGAGAAATCGCTTCGATCCGTCGCGACCGACCGATTGATGGAATTCTCAAGAGCGATTGGCAACCTCAACCAGGATGAACTCGTCAGCCGTTTTTCAATCAGCTACTCCGACGCAGAGACCCTCTGGCCTGCGTTGATGAGTTACGCTTTGCTCGCCCGGGAGTTCAACTGTCCCGCGATTTATGTCGCAGACACTAATCTCCGAGATGGTTTGCTGCACGACATGGCGGTCCGCGACGCTTGGACTGCGGAATTCCGAAACCAAATTGTCCGCTCCGCAATCAATCTCGGACGCAAGATGGCATTCGACGAGGCGCATGCCAGGCACGTCGCAAGCCTCTCTCGCAAATTGTTCGCAGACCTCTGCGAGGAGCACCAACTCGATCAACGCATGGAATTGATTTTGTACCTGGCCGCCATCCTGCATGAGATCGGCATGTTTATCAATGCCAGAAGCCACCACAAGCATGCCATGTACCTGATTCGCAACAGCGAATTGTTCGGCCTCTCGGAACGCGATCAACTGCTCGTCTCGCTGGTCGTTCGTTATCATCGGCGATCATCGCCCCAACCGGACCACGAAGGCTATTCCATTTTGGATCGAAACGATCGCGTCGCGGTGGCCAAGCTTTCGGCGATTTTGCGATTGGCAATCGCGCTCGACGAGTCTCGCTCACAACGCATCAGCAACATTCGATGTCGACGCGAGGAAGACCGTTTGGTCATCATCACGCACGGAGTCGAGGACGTTTCGCTCGAGCAACTCACGGTACGCCAGTCGGGGGAATTGTTCGACGAAGTGTTCGGCATGCGAGTCCTGCTCCGAAGCGACTCGCTATAGTTGCTGCCATGCAGCCATAACCTTGTCGATATCCAACCAGAACAACAGAATCGCTCCGACGAGCATCGAACCTCCGGCCAGGATCCAAGGCATCCCGCCCCGCGTCGATTTTTCGTCTGGCAGACGGTCCGCGACCAGTTTCTCGAGTCGATGCCAGCCAGCGGAATCCTGTTCGCGACCGCATCGCGTCAATTGCGATGCGAGATCCATGGCATTGGCGGGTTCGACGATGGCCTTGATCCCCATCTCAGGAACAACCAGGATGGAACCATGCCATTCGTGCTGGATTTTTTCTTCGTCGAGGACGCGCGCGAGGATCCCCCTCAGCGCACTCGAACTGGCTCCAAAAAGTGTCCATTGCGGCCGGCGGTTCAAAGAGACGAACAGGACAATAAAAGCATAGAGACAAAGGAGAAAAAACCAGGTCCAACTACCCAGCAAGGAGTAGGCTGCGTTCGGGAAAAAAAGTTCCATGGGGCCGATCAGCACCAAGCCTACCGAGCCCAAGCCGAACAAAAGCGTATCTTGAGCCGCGTTGATCAACATGGGATTGGCCCGCTGATACAGGTAACCGATCAGAACCCAATACAATCCGATCGGCCCTATCGCAATCGCGTAGCGAAAATAATCCATAATCCCTGTATTGCTGAGTGAGAATTCGTCGACGGTCCCATCATCTTAGCCGGTATTATCGTCTTGCCGTGTTCCAACGCATCAACCCGTCATGGAAAACATTCAAACAGAGAGGACTAACGGCCTCGTCGCCCCGAATCCCATTCGCTCCGAACTCGCTATGTACAGTGCCGCGGCAATGAGATCGGCGGTTGTACCGGGGTTCCGTCGGTGCCCGTCACAACGCAAAAATGTGTCGAGTTCCCGCCACCGCATTTCAAATATATCACCGCCGTAATGAGAGGATTGCAGGACCGATGTGGCCATCGATTGCACCTCCATTCCGACCGCACGTCCGCATTTTCGCGCGATTAAACTGTCGACGCGTTCCGAGAGGATGACGATTTGCAGATAACGGATCGCATCGGTCAACGACAGTGCCAGAAACTCCGGTGACAGCAGGCGTTTGGCGTACCGAACGACTTCCGGGTATCCATGGCAGTATTGACGGGCGACATCATCGTAGGGCGCCGCTAAACACATCGCAGGCACGATCGAGTCGGGCGGTGGCCCCTGGACATCCATCGTATCGGAAACTCCCATGCCCCCCGGCTTACTCACCGCAATCGCTCGATAGATGCAGGCGGAATCCGCCGCGGTCGTTTCAGCCAACAAGCGACGCAGTGGATCTCCACTCCCGTCTTCCCCAAGCATGTCGGTCAAGATTTTTCTGCCGTGCAACCGTTCGCATCGGATCAGGGGGGCGAGAAGAAGGATTGTTCCGAGGCCCGTATTGGTGCCGACGGCTTCGAGCATGGCGAGAGTGCAGTCCAGTACCAATGGGCCCAACGCTGAGTCGGCTCCCCGATCGATCGCTTCGCCAATTGCGCCGCCGGCTGCGATCATCGCAGCATAGTCCATATCTTCGAAACGGGCTTGGGGGTGCACATTCCCCGCTTTGATCGCCGTCGCTTCCTGTACAATTGTCCATCGGGCTCGCTCACCGCAGGTCATCTCGATCGATTGGTTGTCCATAGCGAGCTGTTCCCGATCCGCGAGGCATGATGATTTCACGACGACAATTTGTAACGCAACTGGGCGCAGGTGCCAGTCTCACTTGTTGGATGCCGGCCGCCGGGACTGCCATTCAGCCAATCGCGCCATCCGGATTGCTCACTTCCAACCATGCGGCGGCAACCGTTCACCCGCTGGCGACGCAAGCGGCGATGGAACTGATGCACGAAGGAGGGAATGCCATCGACGCCGCCATCGCTGCGGCGTTGGTTCTCGGAGTGGTCGATGGACATAACTCGGGTATCGGAGGAGGCTGCCTGACTCTGATCCGGCTCGCCGATGGGCGGCTTCGCGCAATAGATGGTCGCGAAACGGCTGGAGCAGCCGCCGGCCCCCAAATCTTCAGTCGCGATGGCAAGCCGGATCCTCGCCTGAGCCAAACCGGACCGCTGGCGTGCGGCGTTCCCGGGCAGATCGCCGCGATGGATCGGATGCACCGAGCCCACGGAAAATTGCCTTGGTCGCGGTTGTTCGATCGCGCAGTCACCATCGCTCAAGGGGGGCACCCGGCTAGCAAGTCCACCGCTCGTACCCTCGCCCAGGAAGCGGATGACCTGAATCGCTTTGCTGCATCCCGAGGTGTCCTGTTGCACAGCAACGGAGAGCCGATTCGAGAAGGCGAATTGCTTGTTCAACGCGACCTCGCGCAAACACTTCGCAACATCGCGACTCATGGAAGCGATTGGTTCTACACCGGCGAATTCGCCAAGACCGCCTGCGAGTATCTGTCCAGTATCGGTGGAATCCTCACCGAATCGGATTTTCGATGCTACCAAGCTCTCGACCGCAGGCCGTTATCACACACCTACCGGAAACACACCGTGATCGGCTTTCCTCCACCGAGCTCGGGAGGCATCCACATTGCACAAATACTCGGGATGCTCGAGCCCTACGATGTCAAGAAAATTTTCGATACCTCGGCCGTCCAAGGCTACCATCTGCTCGTCGAATGCATGAAAAGAGCGTTCGCCGACCGCGCGTTCTGGCTGGGCGACAGCGACTTCGTCGAGGTCCCCGAGGGGTTGCTCGCAAAAGAGTATCTGCTGGACCGCATGCGGAGCTACTCCCCAGAACTCGCATCCAAGGGGATTGAACGCGGGATTCCCCCGGGCGCGACCTTGTCGTCCGAGCCATTGCGGGCAGTTGGCGGGCAGGCCGAGGATCGCAAGCACACCACCCATTTGACCGTCGCAGACGCCGCCGGCAATTGGGTCGCCATGACCTGCACGGTAAACACTTCCTGGGGAAGCAAAGTTATGGTTCCGGGAACAGGCGTGATTCTCAACAACGAAATGGATGACTTCAGCCTCGCTCCGGGCACCCCCAACGCCTTTGGGTTGGTCGGCTCGTTTGCCAACGCGGTCGCTCCCGGCAAACGGCCCCTCTCGAGCATGAGCCCTTCGTTGGTACTCGACGCCGACCGACTTCCCTACGTGACTTGCGGCGCGGCCGGAGGGCCTCGCATCATCTCCGCCACTCTCCAAATTCTGGTTCGAGTGCTGGATTTGCAGCAATCGATCAACGATGCCATCGCAAGCTCCCGAGTCCACCATCAATGGAGTCCCGATACGCTGGTCTTCGAAAAATCTTCCTTTGGAAGCGATCCTTTTGCCATCATTCCGCAAACCTCCGAAGCTCTCCAGTCGCTCGGGCACTCGCTAAAATCGGCCGATGCGCTCGGGATCGCCCAGGGGATCCAACGGGATGGAGATCGCCTGAAGGCCGCCCATGATCCGCGGGCACAGGGGAGTTCGTCGCATGGAGAAAAAACCGAAATGTTCGAAATTCCGCCAGGCGAGAAGACGAAAATCCGTTAGGAGTCTGGAAATTTCCCAGGAACATCCGCTATACTTCGGTGTTTGATTTACCACACAGCGACATTGTTGTACCTCGGTAACACTAGCAATCATCGTATTTCTTGTTGTTTGCCAATCGAGGAGAGGCGTATGTCGGCTGACTGGTACTTTATGAAGAAAGGGTTTTTCGGCAGTTCAAAAACTGTGGGTCCGATCACCGATAGCGATTTGCTAAAGAAGATCGAAAAAGGGGAAATCGTCCCTGAAACCATGGTCTCGAGCAGTACGAAAACTCATGGCCACTGGATGCACGTGAAGGACATTCGCGCCGCATTCCAGCATTGGAAGAAATCTCATCCTTCGTCCAGCGGAGCTGCATAGGGATGATTCTTTTAAGAAGCGCGGCTTGCAGCCGCGCTTTTTTATTGTCCCGATAAAGCTTGACGCTTAGTCGGTTTAATGGACCGCGCTGGCGACAGACCTTCCTATTTCGATTCTACCCAATGAAGTGATGGCTCAGGTTATGCCGAATCAGCCAATGTCGGCCACCGATGCGATTCGCATCGGCAACCCCTAAGGCCGACTTTTCAATACACCACGGAATGGGTAGGTCGGCAGGATGTCACGATTGCGTGCCAGGACAGTGGCAAGGTTTGCTTGCATCGGCGGTTGTCTCATTGCTCCCACGGCAGTTGCGCAAGAACTTCAAGACTTGGGCAGTGGCGCAACGAGCGACAGAACAACAGTGGTTGTCGCAGAATCCAGTCCGATCTCGCAGGACACGTTGCGTACCAAACCTTTGTCGATCCCGAACACCTCGGTGGTCGGTGTCGGGACGACTCAGGTTCCTGTCGACCTGACTCAAGGTCGCCTTCCTGATCCGATTCCTCTTCCTTTCGGTCCAGATCGGTACGATGGATGGTCCTATTCCAACAAGGGCTGGGTCCCCCCTGCCTTCTGCCATCAGCCGACTTACTACGAGGATATCATGCTCGAGAACCACGGGCATGAGACCTGCCCGCCGCTACAGCCGATCCTATCGGGCGCCAGGTTCTATTCGGGAGTCTTCTTTACCCCCTACTTCTACTGCCTGAACGGCCCCCTGCAAGATGTTTCCAGCGTCGGCCGTTATCGACCGGGTTCGGTGGCACCGGGACTACGTCAACGCCCCCCGTACGACCCGCATGCGTTGGGAACCCAAGCCCTGTCGACCGGTGCCGGCGTTCTCCTGCTGAGGCCTTAACGTCTCGTCAGCCCGGATCGGTGCAACGATTCCCGTTGCACCGATCGCTAGCATTGAGAGATCCGACTGAGGCTCCTAGATCAAGATTTCACATTCCTTGGCCAAGCGAGCCCGCGCGGTGTGCAAACGCCGCTTGATCGTTCCGACGGGTGCGGCAAAGCGATCGCTCATTTCGAGCAAGCTTTGCCCGTCGATGTAGAAGGCAACCAGCGTTTCTCGATCCACCGACCGAAGACGCGCCAGTCCCTCCCAAACCCGCTTTGCTTCCTCGCTTCGGACCGCATCCTCGAAAACCTCGCCTTCATCGATGAGGGTATTTGCGAGAATTTCCTGGTCGATGTTCGCCAGCCGAGCGCGCCGGACGGCCTTGTTGATGGCCATTCGCACGACGATCTGCTGAAGCCATCCAGCAAATGCGGCGTCGCATTGCAGCTGATCCAGTTTTCGGAATGCTTGGAAGAACGCATCTTGGCATAGGTCGTCGGCTTCATGCCAATCCCCGAGCCGATCCCTCGCGATGGACATGACGAGTCCATAGAATCGATCGTACAGCTCGCTGATTGCTTGGTGATCACCGAGGCGCGCCGATGCAACCAATTCGGAAACTTCGAGTTGCTGTTCTTCTTCCAGGATAGCGGTCATGGTCTCATGCTCCCGTCGATTCGCGAGCTGTCCAGCGACAGAACGCGAATCGCGTTGAAGGGTGTTGAAGGGAAACCTTCGGCAGGAAATGCACGAACGGAGATAACTCCGCCAGCGGATCTACAAAGGGTTTCTCAGGTACGTTGGATCCGCCCCACAAGGATTTCGCCTAGTTGGGGGGATTTCCGCGAATGGCTTACTGACCAGTCCGCGGTGTCGAAGGGGCTCGGTGGTTCATCACATACGCGGGTCGGTGTATTGCATGCATGCAATTCCCGGTCTCTCGAATGTTAAAAACCATCGTTTGCCAGCTCGGCGACGGGTTGTTTCTGCCCGTGCGTTTGCTCGACGTACCTAAGCTCGCTTTTAGAAGGTCCAGGAGGCGGCCCACCGTGGTGCTCAATGCGATATGAACGCGGCGTTGCGCTGTGGCAATGACGCGATTAAATCGTTGAGATTGATTCACCAAACGCATGGTTACCTCCCCGCACCGTATTCAGCGCAGCATGAGATGAAACAGACAAAAAAACAGTTTGCGAAAAACGGCGCAGCGTTTTCCACCCATTGGATACTACCCAAACGCTGGAGGAAAAACAACGAGCCGTCCCACAAAGATCGCCAAATGAATCCTGAGGCGATCAGTGAAAAGATACATCCCAGGAAGAAAGGTTCGCTAGAAATTTCGAAATCGCATAATTTTTTGGGTGACACCCCGAATCGGGTGGCACCGCGAATCGGTTGGGCGTTGGAAAACGAAGAGAGCCCCGACGTTGTCGGGGCTCTCGTATTGTTTCTCTTCGAGCGAAGGGCTCGATTACGGCCGGCTCACTGGAATTCCCAGTTCCTCTTCTTCCTCTTCAGGAATGATGATGCGTGGGGTCACCGTGAACATCAGCGTGCTGGTTTCACGTCCGATCGCCGTATTGCGGAACAGTCGGTTGATGTAAGGAATCTTGGACAGGATCGGGGTTCCCCGTTCCGTTCGGCCTTCCCGCAATCGCTTGATACCCCCCATCAGGATGGTTCCGCCGTCCGGTACGCTCACGGTTGTGCTCACGGAGGTGTTTCCGACGGTAGGTTGCTGAACGGTGGTACCTTCGATCACTTCTTCCTCGTTATTGCGATTGCCAGTCGGCTTCCCAGTGCCTGGATCCAGGATGCTGGTTCCGGACTTGGTGGACTTTCTTCCTTGGAACGTGAACTCGCGATCGGTCGATTCGAGTCTCGTGAACTGAGGCATCAGCGTCATCCGAACGAATCGCTTGTCTTGCGAGACGACCGATTGGACGTTCATCTGGGTCCCTTCGTTGAGGACGACGATGATCGGACGCTGGGCGACGGCAAAGTCGCCGACGACAGGTTCGAAACTGATCACGAACGGGCGGGCTGCGAAGTCGTTGATCGATCCCATCTGGCCGTCGAACATAGTCACTTTCGGAGCCTGCAACACGTTCTGGCGACTGTTCCCTTGAGCTGCTTGCAGGAAGAAGAACAGTTCGAGATCGCTGAGGATGGCGAAGCCGAGTTGGGAACCGGCAGCCAAGTCTGGGTTGCCGAAGGGTGGGTTGACGCCGAAGCTGCCTTGTCGCAATTGGATATCGAAATCGGTGGTCAACTGAGGAACGGTACTGGTTGCCCCGGACAACCCCACGATCACGCTCGGGCCTGAGTCTTCTTGCGGAATCCGGCGGACTTTGTCATCCCACTGGGCATCGAAGTCGACCCCCATCTTTTCGAAGAATGTATCTTGCAGTTGGATAAACCGGAGTTCAATCGCAACCTGAAGGTTCTGCAAGGCTCGCAAGCTTTTCAGGAGGTCTGCGATCTGTTCATGCGTTTCCTGGGGAGCGTTCACAACGAGGCTGAGATTCTGCCGGAACGGCATCATCGTCGAAGTGCCCCCCTGGTCCTGCCATTCGCTTGGGGTAATCGTGTTCTCGATCAATCGCATCAGTTCCGAGAAGTTGGCGAGCGAAGCTCCGCCGAGCGCGCTCGGTGTTCCCGATGTCGGGAACGGTTCATTGTTTGCGCCGGCCATCCCGGGCGAGAAGGAGGCGAGGTTGACTGGAGAAGCATTCGCCAGATTGGCGAGGACGTTGGCATTCGGGTCGATGCTCGCAAGCTTGTTCGACCGCAACGTCATTCCATCCTGCTCTGGCAGATTCACGGCGACGTAGTTGGTTTGAGCCTGGTAGGCAGCCTGGATCGCCCCGGCCATCCCTGTGTTGTAGTCCGAGATGAAGTTCGGAACCGGGATGACCAAGTCTTTGACCGAGTACGGTCTGCTGTACATTTCCCGCTGCATGAACCTGCTGCTCTGGATCTTGACGACTTCATTCTTGATCGAGTAACTCAAGTTCAACGGGTCCAAGATGTTTTTGAGAACATTCTTGAGCTTGATTTGGTTTCCTCGCAGGTCGAGGCTAATCGGTTGATCCGATCGCAAGCCTTCCTCTGCGATGGAGGGTTCATCGATCAGGATGATCAGACCGGTCATCTCCGAGATGGTTTTGAGCGCTTCGGAGAGCGGGCGGCGATCAAAGCTGGCCGAGAACGGTTCCTCGAGAATCTCGAGGATTCGTTTTTCCGATGGCTGCAGGGCGAGCGACTCGTCCCCGTACTTGTCGCGGATCCGTCGAAGATCGGTCCACTCCTTGACTGCGGGGAATTGGAGTGGCTTGCTATCCTTCATGTAGGTAGCCGATGCCCGCTCCGCATCTGAGAAACTATTGAGCAACGCCTCTTCCTTGAGATTCTGGATTTCCTTCTGCTCTTCGATCCGTCGTTGAATGACCGATCGACCTCGCATGACCGCAGCGATCTCAGAGTTCGGCTTGATCTCTTCGACCTTGCGTGCGACCACCTCGGCCTCGGCGTAGCGATTGTCGTCCATCAGCTCGTTGTATTGATCAACCAGCGTCTGTACTTGAGCATCTTCCTTCGCCGTGTTGGCGGCCTCCAGGTTGATCCGATCCTCGATTTGTCGATTGCGTTGATCGAGTTCGATGCTGGAACGGTTTTGTTCCATCCAAGCCTCGACGTTGTTGATCACACGGTCGACCATCGACAGCATTTGTTTTCGGTACGCTCCATCGACGTCCGCTTGGGAAACGCGCGTCCGCAGGGAACGGAGCCGATCCATCGCTTCGTAGGGTTGGCTGTTGACCATGCGTTCGGCGTCGGCGATTTCCCCCGAAACCTCTGCGAACAGTCGTTGTTTCTTTTGAATGGTGTCGCGATTCTCGTCTGGAACTGCGCTGACCGCCTCAGGTTCCGAGCGGGATTGCAGATACAGCAACTTGTCTTTGAGCTGTCCACGAGTCGTCTGGTCCAATTCGGTCTGCTTCTTCCAGGCCTTGCTGAAGTAGCCAGCCGCAGCTTCGCGATCGCCGAGCCGCAATGCTTCCAAGCCGCGATCGTACCATTCCTGGCCCGACAAATCGGTCTCTTGGAGCATGGCGGGAGCCGAGTTGCTCGCGGGAGCAACTTTCGAGGTATCCGTGCCGGGCTGAAACAATCCGGGTTGGACTCCGGTCGCGTTGGCATTATTTGTTCCTGCGGTTACGACGGCAGCGTTGCCCCGCAATCGCAGGGCCCGCTCGACATCCATCGCGACATCCCACGGCTTGATTTGGCCGGGACCAAACTGGTTGTCCGGAACCTGGTAGGACGCAGCGCGATCGATCAAAGTCTTTGCGGTTGCAAGGTCGCCACGCTGCAGCGCAGCCTTGGCTTGCGCAGCCAAGCCACTGGCTTCGTCGCGAGCTTGCTCAGGAGAGCGAGGGAGGCTGGGAGTCCCAGCCGCGTTCTCCTTGCCGTTGGTTTTCAGCAAAGCTGCTGCTGCGCGACTCGGCTTGGCGTCCTTGCTGCCATCCGCAGGCGACACCGGTGCACCCGCAGGAGGCAACGTGCTGGGCGGCAAATTCCGCGTGGCAGTCTCCTGCTGGGCCGATGCGTTCATGGCGTGGCTGCTGACAGCGAGAATGGCGCTTGCAGGCACAACGACGGGCGCAGTCACCGCGTATGCTGCGGTCAGAAGCCGAAACGTTCGTAAGGGATGTAAGTATTTCAACGCGACACTCCTTTATCGCTCCAGTTATTGACTCGATGCTCGTCGGAGAGCTTATCCAATTGGAATAATCGTCTCAAAAAGGTCCGGTCAAGCTTACTTTTCGGGTTAGAAAAGAGAAATTCTTCAAAAGTCAATTTAGGCAATTTCCCCAACCTTTTCCTAGTCTTTGCAGACCATCTTAGTTTGCGCATCTTCACCGATCCTCAGGACCGTTGCCCTCGTGCCGGCTACTTAGCGATACACCGTTTACCGATACACCGTTTACCGATACACCGTGCCACCGATCGTTTGCATGGGACCGGGCTGGCTGACGTGTATCGGGGTGCCATGTTTTTGGAATTGTTCTTGGTAGAAACCTTTGCCGGTCGTACTGGTCATCGGCGAGGTCGGAGGGGGAAGCGGTGCTGCCGCCAAGGACGCAGTGGTATTGCGAGAGTATCCCAGCGCTATTGCCGTGTAATTGGTCACGGAACCGCCGCCATCGATTACCCATCGATTCCAAGCGGTCTGGAGTTTTCCAAGCGTTGGATAACCATAAACTTGCGACACCGCGCTGACCCAATCATCGTTGCGCATGCCTCGCTCGAGAAACTGGATAAACTGACGAGGTCCACCTTGAGCGATCAAGAACTCCGAGAGACTGTATCCTTGCGCATACAATGGCATCATGTCGGGCGGATAATCGCGCATCGCAAAGAGACTCTGAAAGGGAATGCCTCGCCCCTCGCCCAGGAAACGCACCAGCATCGTGTCATGCTTGCGCCGCTCGCTCTCGTCTTCGACGGTTGTGCAAGCTCCCTCATCCGCCCAGCGAGGAACCGGTTTGCCTATAGCAGCGAAATGGGTCGCCAAGACCGTATGGGTCATCTCATGGGGCAAAACACTATCCAGGATGCGTTCCCGGGATCCGCACAAAACCATGCGAAACTCTCGCACCGTTCCAGCCACTAATGTGTACTTCGTTTCGCCGCTCGCAGGCATGTTCGCTGCCGATTGAACGACCACCGGAACCTTTTCCGCCCAGACATCGAGTTCCTTGCCGAGCCATTGCTGAGCCAGATGCCGACGATACGAATCGGCCATCTGGGCGACTTCTTGTGCCAGGCTTGCGTCGGCGGCGAAAACTCGGAAATGAGCTGTCTCAACGACGAATCGGCGTTGGGGAACCACGTTGCCGGCAGGGATAATCTGCGACCACGCCGGGCCCAGCCATCCCAGGACGATCGCCAACGAGAAAACGAGTGTCCGCGCTTCCATGCATCGAGTCCGAAGAGGGGAGGTCGGCGCGCACTAGGCATCCTGCCCTGCATCGCGCTGTATCGACGTGAGGCGGGAGTCTAGGTCAGAAAAGAATTTCTCCTCCAGGTCAATCTTGAACGAATCTCTTGAAAAAAAATAAAAAAGATCGCTTGCTGCTAGCAATCGGAACGACCGACTCCACCTCGAGGAAAAAGAGAAAATCTCGCGTGCACGGAGGTCGAATGCTCCGGTATGGAACTGTTTCGCAAGGCGATGCTACTGGGTCGATTTCGGGACAACCGTCTCGCGAGTGCGCTGCTGGTCGCAGTGTGCATCGGATTCCTTGCGTACATTGTGCGTTTGAGCGATGTCACCCATGACGCATTCCACGAAATGGCCCTGGCGAGGGTTTTCTATGCCACGGAACAATTCCCCAAAGAGGACGTGTTTGCGTTTACGAAAACAGTCTCGCCGGTGGTCCATCATGAATGGGGCACGGGTATCGTGCTTTACTGGGTCGCCGAGCGCAGCGCTCTAGGCCTCGACGGCATGGCGTGGCTCCGATTGATTTTGATCGTCGCGCTCTTTGCGATGATGTATCGATTGGCTCGCAACCATGGGGCGCATCCGTTTTTGGTTGCTGCCTGCGCTCCGGTGGTCTTTCCATTGATGTGGGTCGGTTTTGGCAATCTGAGGGCACAGCTCTTCACCCTCGTTTTCTTGGCATCCCAAATGCTGATGCTCCAGTCGGATTTGCGAGGCCGGCGATTTTGGATCGTGCCCTGGTTTGCAATGTATGTCGCGTGGCTGAATATGCACGCTGGTTTTGTTGTCGGCATCGGCTTCATGCTCTTTCACATCGCGGAAAGATGGCTTGGCGCCCTTTGCTGGGATGAACGTGGCGGCATGAATCTCTGGCGTTGCACGTCTCTCGCGGCCTGGAGAGCCACCCTTCCTCGCTACGCGCATCATGGCCTCGTCCTTTTTCTCCTGGTGTGGGGGCTGAGCTTCAACCCGTGGGGCTGGGAGTACGTTCCTTACCTGTGGCGAGCCATTCGCATGCCGAGACCGACGATTCTCGAATGGCAACCGCTTTGGGCGACCTATCAACCTGGGATCGCGATGCTCGCCTTTGGGATAAGTGCGATCCTGTTGGCGTACGTCGCCAAAACGCGACGTTGGTCGCGATTGACAGGTTGGATGTTTTGCGTGGTGGCGGCCGCGATGACGCTCAAGCACCTGCGGCACGGTTCACTTTACGGTACGGTGTGGTTGGCCCTGATGCCCGGCTGGTTGACCCCCACGCCTCTCGGACGCGTTGTGATTGCGAAACTTCAGTCAACCCGGCCATTCGCTTTTGCTACGGCGATTCTGGTGACGATCTCATGCGGAGCATTCGCTTGGGTGCATGCTCCATGGCACAGCACGCTCCCGAGCCGGGACCCGGCGGCAGCGTTGGTTTATCCGGTCGATGCTTGTTCGTTTATCGAGCAACAAGGACTGCAAGGAAATATGATCACTCCGTTCGCCAGCGGAGCGTATGTATCCTGGAGATGCTACCCAAATATCCGAGTCAGTATCGATGGCCGATACGAGGTGGCTTACGCGGAAGACGTCCTTCCATTGCATGATCGATTCTATTCCGCTGGCGAGGGTTGGCAGGAGTTGCTCAATACCTATGGAGCGGACTTGATTCTGGTCCAACGCTCAGCGCCCGTTTTGGAGCGATTCCTCAATTCCGATCGGAGCGCGGCGTGGAATATCGTGCATGAAGACCAGGCATTTGTCTTGTTCGCGAAGCGCACGCTCGCCGTCAGCCGGGTTGAATCGCGCTGAGTAGCCGCAACGCTTGCACATGACCGGCGACATCATGCACCCTCAGTAGCTGAATCCCTTGCTGCGCGAGCCACAAGGAGACGCCGAGCGTGCCGTAGTCTCGAGAAAGATTTTTGTCGCCAAGCGCTTTGCCGATGAACCCCTTTCGGGAATGCCCGATCAAGATGGGCCGATGGAGGGAGAGAAATCTTCCTGCGTGGCGAACCAATTCGATGTTGTGTTCGTGCGTCTTTCCAAAACCGATCCCGGGATCGAGACAGATGCGGTCGGGATCGATGCCTGAGCGAACCAGCTGATCGTCGCGTTGGCGAAGGTACTCAAGGATTTCCTGGACTACGTTTTCGTAAGTCGGATTGTCCTGCATGGTTTGGGGGGTTCCCTGGCGATGCATGGCGCAAACCCCTGCGGAGGATGCTTTGGCGACCTGCACCATCGCGGGATCTGCTTCGAGCCCGGAAACATCATTGATAATCTCCGCCCCTGCATCGATCGCCGCCTGTGCTACCGCCGCCTTGGTCGTGTCGATGGAAATGGGGATCGCTACTCTCCCCCGCAACTTGTCGATGACCGGGATCACCCGCTCCAATTCCTCCGCCGACTCAATCCCTTGACTGTACGGTCGGGTGCTTTCCCCACCAATGTCGAGGATCGCGGCTCCCGCGTCCTCGATTCGCAGAGCTCGATCCACGGCAGCTTGGTGACTGAAAAAATCTCCGCCGTCGGAAAAGCTGTCGGGAGTCACGTTGAGGATTCCCATGATCGCCGGCACATTGCCGAATTCGAGCGTTACGGATTTCAATTTCCAACGCGCGCTTCGCGGAGGCGAACTCATGTCCGAACCTTCCATGCTATGCCTCGGATCCATGGGAACACAGACGGGATGATCAAGCAAAATTCGGAGTCGGTGGCCGATAGTCTTCGAGGCGAATGGTTCGAAACCAATCGATGGTTTTCTCGAGCCCTGCGGTCAACTCCGTTGTCGGCTCCCAGCTTAGCATCTTTCTCGCCAGCGTTATATCCGGCTGCCGACGTGTCGGGTCGTCCGGTGGGAGCGGCCGCTTTTCGATCGTCGACTTGCTCTCCGTCAACTCCAGTACCTTGCTGGCCAACTGGGCGATGGTGAACTCATGCGGATTTCCGAGATTCACCGGACCGATGAAGTCCTTCTCGCAATTCATCATCCTCACAATTCCCTCGATCAAATCATCGCGGTAGCAAAACGATCGAGTCTGTTCCCCTTCGCCGAAAATCGTGATCGGCTGGCCGGTGAGGGCCTGACGAATGAAGTTCGAGACGACCCGACCGTCGAACGGATGCATCCGAGGACCGTAAGTGTTGAAAATGCGAACGATTCGGATATCGACTTTGTTCATCCGGTAATAATCCATGAACAACGTTTCTGCGACGCGTTTTCCCTCGTCATAGCACGAACGGATTCCGATCGGATTGACATTCCCCCAGTACGATTCGGACTGCGGATGTACCGTCGGATCGCCGTAGATCTCGCTGGTGCTAGCAAGCAGAATCCTCGCCCCGCATCGCTTCGCCATACCCAGCATGTTCACCGACCCGAGCACCGACGTTTTGATTGTCTTGATCGGGTTGAATTGGTAGTGCCCAGGCGCCGCAGGGCATGCCATGTGGTAGATCTGATCCACTTCCAGGAAGACGGGCAGCGTGACATCGTGCCGAATCAATTCGAAATTCGGGCGATCCAACAAATGCGCGACATTGAATTTCTGGGAGGTGAAGAAATTGTCGAGGCAAATGACGTCATGCCCCTCACCTACCAGTCGCTCGCATAGATGCGAACCGAGGAAACCAGCTCCGCCGGTCACCAGAATACGCTTCAATCGTTGTGTCGACATAGACCTCCACTCTCTCTCCGCATGAGTATGCCCACTGGACAACTCCTGCGCGGACAAGTTCTCCAGGAAGGATCGGAATTCGATGGAGACTTGGGAAGGTGAGGTCGACTAATTCGATTGTTCCGCTTTCCGCACGCAGAGAACGACAGGAACAGGACGGTGCCCGGTGCGATCCGACGGGCGATTGGCCGCCGACAATGTGCCGGACTGGTCGCGCAGCAACATCACGGAGCTCCCACCCCCATCCAGGTTCAGCGCATCGTCGCACCCCGCTTCGATCATCAGTTGAGCCAACTCATGCTCGCTGACCCCTTCGCTGTAACCGGGTTGGCGACCGTCAACCACCAACCAAGTCATCCGGTTCCCGTCGGCCGACAGTCCCAAAGCGGTTCGCGGGTGTCGAACTTCGCTGGGTTCGGGCAGGATCGCGCCGTCGACCAAGATGCCGCGGAATCCGGAAACGGCCCATCGCGCTCTGGTGGGTCGCTCGGATTCCGGCTTCTCCCCCAAGGAAGAAATGAAAACTCTGCGGTCGAGGTCCATCCAACAGGTCCAGTACCCGGCCTCGATCGGACTGATCGGTCTCTTGCCCTGCGATACCCACCCAAGGATGTCAGCGTGGCCACCGGCAACATAGCCCGGTTTTTTTCCGGTCTCTTTGTCTGGAAACATTCCCCATGCGCTGGTGTTGATGACGGCGATCGCTTTTGCCTGCTCTCCAAGCTGTGTTGGTGGGGTCAGTACGGCCTCCACCGGCCCTTCCCCGTCCGGGTCCTCGCCAGCCACCACCGCAAACTCCAGCGACGCGGTCATCAAGTCAATCGTCAAACGATGGATACGCAGTGGACGTGGCTCGGTCCGCGCTTCTGTGGCGTAGGTCAAGCCTTCGGGCAAATCCCATGGGAGCTCTTGACCAAACGCCGGGCAAACCATCGTAAACCCCAGAAGCAGTCCGCTCCATTGCCGAACCATCTCACGCATGCCAAACCTGCCCCCGAAAAACAATTTCGCCGACGACCGTTGTCGGTTCTGTCGCCGATAGGGTATCACGGGGGCTCGCCCCTCGACAAGATTTCCGAGCTACAATACGGGAATTCCTTGCAACCCTTCCCGCCGGAACAGCAATCGTGACAACCTACCTTTCGAAACTTGCATTCCTCCCCTGCCTGACTCTCGCACTGACTCTGTTCGCAATGCAAGGCGAATGCTCTAGCGCTGACCCGGACACCACGAAGAATGCTCCCGCGGCCCGGACGATCAAGGATCTCGATGGACATTTCCCGTTCGCTGTCCCAGAAACCAAGGAGCAATGGGAGGCTCGAGCCAAAGAACTGCGAACCCAGGTCGAGGTTTCGTTGGGTTTGTTTCCGCGTCCCTCGCTGGCCCCCATGAAGCCCACGATCCATTCGCGGCAGATCAAGGACGGATACTCCGTTGAAAAGGTTTACTTCGAAAGCTTGCCCGGACTGTTTGTCACCGGCAATCTCTATCGCCCGTTGACGAAGGAGACGACGAGCAACGCCAAATTCCCAGCCGTTCTCTGCCCGCACGGCCATTGGCCCAGTGGACGGTTCTATTTCACCAACGACCAGGAAATGAAGCGCGAGTTGGCGACCGGTGCCGAACGATTTGAATCGGCCGCCCACAGTCCACTTCAGGCCCGCTGTGTCCAGATGGCGCGCATGGGGATCATCGTCTTTCATTATGACATGCTCGGTTATGCCGACAGTCAACAAATCAACATGCAGCGCGCCCACGGATTCGGTTTGCATGGCTCGAACCCCGAGGTTGCGTCGGACCGGTGGTTGCTGTTCAGCCCGAAGGCGGAAGGGATGCTGCAAAACGTGATGGGACTCCAAACCATCAACACGCTCCAGTCGCTTGAATTCCTACTGCAGCGTCCGGACGTCGACCCTCAGCGAGTTTCGATCACCGGGGCAAGCGGCGGAGGAACTCAAACATTTATTGCATCAGCCATTGAACCTCGTTTCGCAGGCGCTTATCCCGTCGTCATGGTCAGCACCTCGATGCAGGGCGGCTGTACCTGCGAAAACGCATCTGGTCTGCGTGTCGACACCGGAAACGTAGAACTCGCAGCCTTGACCGCGCCACGACCGCTCGGACTCAACGCCGCGAACGATTGGACCCGCGATATGGCCCGCGATGGATTCCCCGAACTCAAGCGTTTGTACGGACTCTACCAAGCCGAGGATCGCGTCAACCTCCAGGTTGCGACTCATTTCCCGCACAACTACAACCATGTCACCCGAGTCGCCATGTACGGGTTCATGAATCGACTGTTCGGACTCGGTCTCGCCGAACCGATCCTGGAAAATGACTTCGATGTCCTGAAAGCGGATCAACTCAGCGTTTGGGATCAGGATCATCCGGCTCCACCGGGCGGTATCGATTTTGAAGCCGATCTGCTGAAGCGATGGAGTGAAGATGTCGCCCAAAAGGTTTCCGCCTCGCGAGAGATTCGCAACCAAGGCTGGAAAGCGATTCTCCAACCGGCAGAACGAATCGCTGCATCGTTATCCGTGGTTCGAGAACCCGCCGGTGGTTCGCGTTGGTCGATTCTCAACAACGAAGGAACAAAAGTCGGTTCGGTCGCGACCAAATCCGCCGATCAACCGATCCACTCCCTTCAAGTTATCGCGGGCAAGCAAACCGAATCGGTCGGTGATGGCACCAGCGCTCTATGGGTCGATGACGCTTGGGGAATCGACATGGGAACTTCGGTGCAGTCACTTGTTAAGAATCCGAGGCCTGCTCCCTGCTATACCTACGGCTACAATCCGCCTCTGTTCTTGAGACGGCTCGCGGTAATCCTCGCGCTCGTCGACGCCAAGCCGGATGGTGTCGAGAATTGGGAATGGATCGGAACGGAGGCCGATGCAAGTCTCGTGGCAGCGGCAGCAGCCTTGCGACCCGAGAAAATCTCCCGATTGAAACTCGATCCGCAGGGTTTTGATTTCCACCATATCGAATCGATTCGCGATGCGTACCTGTTGCCAGGTGCGTCGCGATTCGGAGGCTTGGAAGGTTTGCGAAGCCTTCATCCAACCCAGAAGCAATAACGCCAGCAGTGGGTCCCCACGGTTCGGATGTCGCTGGCGGGTTCAATCGCGATTCGCTGATCCCCTTCCCGACACACCAATCGTCCGAGGGTGACGGTCAGGTTCAGCGAGCGACCGTCGGCGAACTCCCAAGAGGCGTCTGCGTCGGTCAGCCGCCGAAGTTGCGATGCTGCCCCGGCGATCGTTTGGTAGGCGGTTCCTAAGTGCTCCGCAGGCCGCTGGACACGGCATGCCCAATCGAATTGAATCCGTGTCCCTTGCGGCCCAACAACTTCCGACGCAAGCGACCAGTGCCCTGGCCCAGTCATTCCCAGTCCAAACGCGACGCTCCTCGAGGGAGCACCGAACGTTTCCAGAACAACTTGCTGCAGTGGCGGGTCTGCTGGCCATTCCTCGGTACTGGTCCCAGGAACCGACTGGAGGAGGCAATCCACCTCCCCGTACCCCGTTTTCCACCCAATCGTGCGGACGAATCGGTCTCCGTTCCGAGAGAACCATGCAACAAGATCGGCGGTGGACAATTTCACGGGTAAATGGGTCATGGCCTGCGACTTTTCGGACGGAATGGCACCCCTCGGCTCCTACTGGCTAAAACCGCCGACAAGCCTACACTATGGATCCCGAGTTAAGAATCCAAGTTTTCCACAGGGAGCAATCCATATGGCTTTTACACTTCCTCCTTTGCCCTACGCATTCAATGCGATGGAACCCCACATCGATGCGCAGACGATGGAGATTCATCACGGCAAGCATCATCAAGCTTATGTCACCAATCTGAACAAAGCCCTCGACGGAACTCCGTTCGCAGACAAGTCGATCGAAGAAGTCATCGGCAACCTCGCCGCGATCCCGGACGACAAGCGAATGGCGGTTCGCAACAATGGCGGCGGCCATTGGAACCACTCCTTCTTTTGGCAGATCATCGGTTGGAATGCGGGTGGAAAGCCGGCCGGCGCCTTGCTGACCGATATCGAAACGACGTTCGGCGGATTCGATGCGTTCAAGGAAAAGTTTGCGGCGGCGGGGACAGGACGTTTTGGGTCCGGATGGGCGTGGTTGGTCCTCAACAACGGCAAGCTCGAGATCGGATCGACCCCCAACCAGGATTGCCCGCTGATGGGCAAAGCGGTCGCCGGTATCGAGGGCACAGCCATCCTTGGCTTGGACGTCTGGGAACACGCCTATTACCTGAAGTATCAAAACCGTCGCCCTGATTACATCGCAGCCTTCTGGAACGTCGTTAACTGGAACGAAGTTGGCAAGCGTTACGACGCTGCGAAGAAGGGTTGATCGATCCCCCTTGGATCGATCCATCGGAGAAAAGCTGAAACGAGGAAGGGATAAGGATGGCCGGAGCGAGTTTCTTCGCATTGCTGGACGATATTGCCTCCCTTCTGGACGATGTGGCTTCGATGAGCAAGGTCGCGTTGCACAAGACCGCGGGGGTTCTCGGTGACGATCTGGCTCTCAACGCGAAGCAGGTCACCGGTTTCAACGCCGATCGCGAACTGCCGGTTATCTGGCGGATCGCGATCGGTTCTTCCTACAACAAGTTGATTCTGGTTCCTGCGGCTCTCTCCTTAAGTGCCGCATTGCCGTGGCTTGTGTTGCCTCTTCTGATGCTCGGCGGCCTGTATCTCTGCTACGAAGGAGTTGAGAAAATCCTTCACGCTTGGCTTCACCCGGCTGAGCACACCAACGATGAACGGCGTCAAGCAATCCAGGATCCCGACGTCGACATGGTGGATTTCGAAAAGACGCGAATCCGAGCCGCGATTCGAACCGACTTTATCCTCTCCGCCGAGATTGTGGTGATCGCCCTCGATATCATTCGCGAGGAACCGTTTCTAGTTCGATTGGGGGTCCTCAGCGCAGTCGGCGTCATCATGACCTTGGGGGTTTACGGACTGGTCGCTGGAATTGTCAAACTCGATGATCTCGGCCTGTATTGGGCCGGACGAACAGGCACCAGTACGCTGGATGGAATCCTACGCCGATGCGGGGCGAGCCTCCTGTGGCTAGCCCCTTGGCTTCTCCGATTCTTGTCCATTGCTGGGACCGCCGCTATGTTCTTAGTAGGGGGAGGGATTGTCACGCACAACGTCGACTGGATTCACCACCAGATCGAGCACATCGCTCACTTCCTCGCCGAGATCCCGGTCTTGGGTTACGTGTTCGGCCCGGTCGGCCCCTACCTCCTCGATGGTCTCTTCGGAATCCTTGCGGGAGCGATCGCGCTGGCTGTCGTTTTCGGCGGGAAAAAATTATTTGTATTGCTCTCCGGTAAAGATCCGGCGCCGCCTCCCCCCGGACATTGAGCCCTAGTCGATCATGAGCGAATTCGCACTGGAGATCAACAACGTCAACCATTACTTCGGTGACTTCCGGGTTTTGGACAAAATCAACCTGAAGGTCTTGCCCGGCCAGATCGTCGCGGTCGTCGGCCCGAGCGGATGCGGCAAGAGCACGCTCCTCAAAGCGATCCTCGGAACCCACCCTCCCAGCGAAGGTGAGATCCTAGCCGACGGCATTCCGGTTCGCGGCCCCAACCGCAACGTTGGAATCGTGTATCAGCATTACTCGTTGTATGAGTTCTTGACGGCGGAGAAAAATGTCAGCTTCGGCTTGAAACTCGACGAGAGTTCGCTCTGGGAGCGGGTGTTTCTGTTTCCGAAATACTGGAAATTGGAACGCGAGCATCTGCGCCAATCACGTGAGTTCCTCGATCGCGTCGGGCTGGTAGAAGCCTGCGGAAAATATCCCGGGGAAATGTCCGGAGGCATGCGACAACGGGTCGCCGTTGCACAAGCGTTCATCATGAAGCCGAAGATCGTTCTCCTCGACGAACCGTTCGGGGCCCTGGACGAAGCCATGCGCGAGGAACTGCAAGAGATGCTCTTGCGGTTCTACCAAGAGAACTTGATCGCAAAGCGCGAGGGGCGTCGCCCGGAATACACCATCCTGATGGTGACTCATGAACTCAATGAAGCGATCTATGTCGCCGACCGAGTGATCGGCATGTCCAGATTTCACCAGGATGGACAACTCGGTGCGACCATTGTCTACGATCGGCCATGCCCGATCTTTCACCCCGATGACCCAAGGGATTTCAGCAAGTTTATCGCTCAGCGGGAGGAGTTGCGCCGAGCGGTCTTTGATGAGCAATACATCAAGCACCGAGACAAATACGTTACGTTTTGGAATGAACTGAGCGAGATGGCCGCTGGATCGGTCGCCAATCCAACTCCCGGCGAATGATGCGTTTCGCGATCGGCGATCGCACCCCACCTCATGGATTCGATTTCGAACTCCCACCCCTTCGATTCGCCGATGCGCTATTCCAAAACCGCCGTCTTTTCGAGAGCTGATCTTCCCATCGACATTGTCGAGATTGAGATTCCTGCGCTCAAGGCGCAGGAGATTTTGGTCCGCAATGAGATGGCGACACTGTGCCGTAGCGATCTCGCGACCTACTGCGGCAAGCGGATCGAATCGTCGCCTACCATTCTGGGGCATGAGGTTGTCGGAAGAATTGCCGAGTGGGGGCCCAACACGCAACGAGTTGATCTTCGCGGGGAGAAACTGCACGTCGGAGATCGAATCACCTGGGCAATTTTCGCAAGCGATCCCGCGAGTCCCATGGCCGAGCGCGGAATGCCTCAGAAGGCCCCAGGTCGATTCAAGTATGGCCACGAGCAACTTACCGACCACGAAACACTGCACGGCGGGCTCAGCCAATACATCATCCTCCGCCCCCACACGCCGATGATCAAAATCCGTGAACAGGTCCCAATGCCAGTTGCTGCCATTACCAACTGCGCGGTCGCTACGATGGCAGGCGCGTTGAGAATCGCTGGTCCGATCCAGGATCGCAGTGTCCTGATCTCCGGGTCCGGCATGCTGGGGATACTCGCCTGCGCCATGGCTCGCACCGCGGGCGCCGCACGTGTGGGAGTGACGGACGTCAACGCAGAACGCTTAGCGATCGCGCGCCGATTCGGTGCCGACTACTCCGTGCAGGTATCTGGCGACAACCATTCCTCCAGCGATCTGGAAATCCCCGACGGGAGTCTGATCGATGTGGTGATCGAGACCAGCGGCGTACCATGCGCGATGGAAAAAACACTCGAACTGCTTGCCGTCGGCGGGATCGCTGTTTGGGTCGGCGCAGTGAGTCCCGACCGTCCCGTGTCGTTACCTGCGGAGCGGATCGTTCGCAATCTGATCTCGATTCGCGGCCTACACAATTACAATTCGGAAGACTTTCGGACTGCGGTCGACTTCATCGAATCATGCCACCACCGGTACCCGATCCATGAACTGATTCATGCTCGCTTTCAGCTGGAGGAAATCCGCGAAGCTTTTCGGCACGCAATTTCGGCCAACCCATTTCGAGTGGGCGTTTATCTGTGAGGGCAGTGGTTACTTTGAAATCAGTGACCGCTTTTCGGGCACGATTTACGAGTGCACGACGACATTAGACGTCTAGATTGCGGACACTGAGGGCATGTTTCTCGATGAATTCGCGGCGAGGCTCGACTTTGTCCCCCATGAGGACACGAAACATTTCGTCCGCGGCGGCGGCGTCCGGTAGTTCGATCTTCACCATGGTGCGGTTGCTGGGATCCAGGGTGGTTTCCCGCAATTCCTCGGCATTCATTTCCCCGAGTCCTTTGAACCGAGTGATGGTCAAACCGCGTCGGCCGATTTCTCGAATCGCTGGCAGCAATTCGCGAAGATCCTCGAGCCCGATGACATTCTCCTCGCGATGGAGATAGAAGCGTGAATCGGTTGCTCCGGTTCGTTCCTTGGGGATGAGATCGGCGATTGAGAAACCGTATTCCGCAAGATCCTTCAGGCCAGAGTTGATGGTTCGGACTTCAAAAATCTCGGTGATGTGGGCGGCTCGCGATGTTTCCTCGCGCCGTTCGGTGGAGGGGGCTTCGGATTCGGGGATGCTATCATCGACGCGAATCTGCCGAGTCGCGAGAAATTCATCCAGTTTGTCGCGGGTGATGAACCAGCGGTCTTCCGGTCCGAGATCCAAGTGAAACACGGGGAGCCGATTGGTTTCCGGGTCCATTCGTTCGGCATGGACTCGCAAGGAAATACCGCGGCGTTCCAAGGCGAGGATGGCTTCTTCAAGCGAAGCGAGCGACTTGCACAAGGATCGCATTTTCTCCCCTTCGATCTTCTTGCCGTCTTCGCCGACGAAGTAGCTGTCTCCCAGCCCCTTTTCGAGCAACTGCTGCTTCATTTCCTCTTCGGTTTGGACGTAGTACCGTTCTTTCCTTCCACGCACGACGCGATACAGGGGAGGTTGTGCCAGATACACGTGCCCGCCAGCGACCAATTGGTACATCTGGCGGTAGAAGAAGCACAGCAGCAGGGTTCGGATGTGGGAGCCATCGATATCGGCGTCGGTCATGATGATGATGCGGTTGTAGCGTCGCTTGGAGATGTCCTGGTCTCCGCCGATGCCCGCACCGATCGCTTGGATCATGCTCATCACTTCTTCGTTAGCCAAAACCTTGTCTTCGCGACTCTTGTAGGCGTTGATGATTTTGCCTCGCAGCGGCAGGATGGCTTGCGTATCCCGAAACCGTCCTCCCTCCGCACTTCCGCCAGCGGAGTCCCCTTCGACGAGGTAGAGTTCGCATTCCTCCATTTTGTTGCTGATGCAATCCCGCAGCTTGCCGGGAAGCCCACCGCCACCGAGGGCATCCTTCCGTTTTCGCAACGCATCCTTGGCTTTCTTGGCCGCTTCGCGGGCTTCGGCGGCGAGCAGGCCTTTGCGGACTAAGAGTTTCGCATTCTTGGGGTTTTCCTCGAGGTACTTGGAGAGCGCATCACCGACAGCGGAATTGACGACGCTCTCCACATCGCTGTTGCCGAGCTTGGTTTTCGTTTGCCCCTCGAATTGCGGATGAGGGACACGCACGGAGATCACGCAGGTCAACCCTTCGCGAAAATCATCTCCTGTCGGAGTGAGATCCTTGAAAAGATTTTCTTTCTTGCCGTAATTGTTGAGGGTGCGTGTCAGCGCCGACCGGAAACCGGAGACGTGGGTACCCCCTTCGAGGGTATGGATGTTATTGGCGTAGGACTGCAGCGTCTCGGTATACTCCTCCGAGTATTGCAGCGCGATGGTGTAACCGATTTCATTTTCGATTCCGTCGATCACGATCACATCCTTGTGGACGACATCGCTAGCTCGGTTCAGGAATTCGACAAATTCTTCAATGCCGCGTTCGTAGTGAAATTCATCTCCTTGATTATTCCGTTCGTCGCGGACCTTGATGCGTACTCCGCTGTTGAGGAACGCCAATTCCTGCAATCGCTTGGCCAGGGTGTCGTAGATGAATTTGGTATTGGGGAAGATTTGCGAGTCGGGTTTGAAGGTGGTTTTGGTCCCCCGCTTGGTTGTTACGCCGGCTTCGCGTACTTGCCCGGTCGCGACCCCGCGTTCGTAGGATTGGGTTGAAACCTTGCCATCCCGATGCACTTCGACTTCGCACCATTGCGAAAGGAAATTGACGACGGTCACGCCGACGCCGTGCAATCCCCCTGAGGTCTGGTAAGCCTTCTTATCGAATTTGCCTCCAAACTTCAGCACCGTCATGACCCCCTCGAGAGTGCTGACATCGCGCCCCATTTTCTCGGAGAGATCGGTGTGCCGTTCCACCGGAATGCCGCGACCATCGTCTTCAACAGTCACCGACCCGTCGGAGTTGATGGAAACCGAAACGGCGTGGGCGAAACCGGCCATGGCTTCATCGATGGAGTTGTCGACGACTTCATACACCAAGTGATGCAACCCCTTGAGCGTGGTGTCGCCGATGTACATACCCGGTCGGGCTCGAACATGCTCCAGGTCATTAAGATATTTCAGGTCCTCCGCGTTGTAGTCGGTTCGATCCAGACCGAAATCCTGGGGGTTGGATTCGGGGGAGTCGTTGTCGCTTGATGCTGTCATTGCGTATCCAGTGAGAGGAAACCGTAATCTCTGCCAAAATCGGCCCTGAGTGAGGCCGACTGCGTGGCACCAAAACCGTCGATCCGGAGCCCGCGAGGAGTCCCGAAATCGTTAGCAAAAGTATACCAAAAACGGGTGCGATGCGCCCACGGCAACGAGGGGCAGCCACGAGGAAGTTTCTCAGAAACCAGGTTTGTTTTTAGAGGTTGACCGCTGGTGTTGAATGTCTATGATACACGTGTGATATATCTAAATCGCTCAGATAGATCCTCACGCCACCCCACCGAGGTAATGAGCCCGCCCGAGACCGAGAACAACGCATGGCGGCGTTGATTGTGTTTCATTCTCTCGTGAACTTTGATTTGTAGTTCCGCCCAATTTCAATCGACTAACAGGGTAGCACTTCATGCTGGACAACGATCGTGTTGTAACTTTGGACGACTTGGTAGAACGGGTTCCAGAAGCCCTCCTACGCGAAGCGGAGCAAAGCCGCCTCGCCGCTGAAGAAATCCTCGATGACTCCTATCCAAACCGTACAAAGGGACCTTACAACGTGGGCAAAGACCTCAGCAAAGCCGAGCGTATTCGCAACTACCTGACCGATCGACCCGAGGCTCGAAATCGCGACGTCGTGGAAGCGCTGAAGCAATACAAAGTGACGGCCGCCGATGTGGCCAACGTCAAGAGTTTGATGAAGCGCAGCCAAGCCAAACTTCAAGGTCGAAAGACAACCGATGCAAGGACTCCCCCTCCCCGGACGGAATCCACGGCCTTGGTCCCTGCAGGTCCGGGAATGAGCATCACAGAACTCGAAGCGGGAGTTGCGTTCGTCAAGGCCGTAGGATCGCTGACTCGAGCCAAGCACTTGCTGATCATCCTGGAAACGATCAAAGACTCCGTCAAGTAAGTTTCGGCCAAATAGGTTCCCAGCAAGCAAAGTTCTGCGTTGCGGTTCAGAGTTCTGCTCGGACCGCAAACTCCGCGGCTGCAAGTGTGTTCTCCAAAAGCATGGCGATTGTCAATGGACCGATCCCTCCGGGTACTGGCGTAATGGCGCTGGCGACCTGCGAAGCCGACGGGTAGTCCACATCCCCCACCAACTCGTCCCCATCCCGGTTGATGCCAACATCAATCACGACAGCCCCGGGCTTGATCATGTCACCCGACACCGCCCGTGCGCGTCCGATCGCAACGATCAGAATATCCGCGCGGCGAGTCACTTCGCCGAGATTCTTGGTTTGGCTATGACAGCAGGTGACCGTCGCGTTGGCGTTGCTCTCACCTCCCGGTCCTTGCTTCTGCAAACACATGCTGACCAATGGCTTTCCGACGATGTCGCTCCGGCCTACGACGACAACCTCGGCCCCGGTAAGCGGGATCCCGGAGCGATGCAGCAATTGCAGAACTCCGTGGGGGGTGCATGGCAAGTAGCGCGGTCGGCCTTGGGAGATCAATCCGACGTTTTCCGGCGAAAACGCGTCGACATCTTTTCCCGGCAACACTCGATCCAACACGCGACGCTGGTCGATCTGCGGTGGCAAAGGGAGTTGGACGAGGATTCCGTGGATCTGCGGGTCGGCGTTGAGTTGGTCCAAAAGCGACAGCAATTCCTCGGTCGTGGTTGCGGCGCCCAAGCGGAACAATCGGCTGGCCATTCCAGCTTTGGAACACGCGATCTCTTTGTTTCGAACATAGACTTGGCTGGCTGGATCGTCGCCGACCAGAACCGCCGCCAGGCATGGGGCAACGCCCGTCCGCTCGCGAAACGTTGCTACTCGCTCGGAAATTTCACTTCGAATCCGCAAGGCCACGGACTTCCCATCCAATACTTTTGCGCTCATGAAGAATGACCACTTTTGCTAGAACTACACTGCTTGACGGTTCGATTCGCCCAACTGATCCTAGACGCGTGAACGTATCCACCATTCCCGGGACCTGTTATATAATGCGGTGGCGGCTTGGCGTAGGGATGCCCTGAGCCTTTATCGTTCCTCGAAAGAATACATCCATAATGTCCGAATCGACCAATGAGTCCGAATCCAAACTGAGCCCTGTCGAGGGAATCAAGGATGCCAGTCGATACTTGCGAGGGACGATTGGCCAGGAATTGCTCGCCGAGTCCGACCACTTCGGGAAAGACGATTTGCAGCTGCTCAAATTCCACGGCACCTACCAGCAGGACGATCGCGAAGCTCGGGGAGCTGCCACCCCATCCGGCAAAAGCGAGAAGCATTACAGCTTCATGGTTCGAAGCCGGATCCCCGCCGGCATCATGACCGCTTCGCAGTTAATCGCCCATCTCGATATCTGCGACTCGATCGGCAACTCCACGCTGAAAATCACTACCAGGCAAGGCTTGCAGTTGCACGGGATTCTCAAAACCGACTTGCGCGAATGCATGCAACGGATCAACAACGTCTTGCTGACGACTTTGGCAGCGTGCGGGGATGTGAATCGAAACACGATGGCGTGCCCCGCCCCGTACCGGGATAATGTTCGGCCGGCTGTTCAGCAACTCGCCTTCGCCCTCTCCGACCACCTCTCTCCACGAACCCGGTCGTACTATGAGTTGTGGCTGAAAAATCTCGACAGCGGCGAGGAAACGCTTGAAGGAGGGAGCGACGAAGAATACGAACCGATCTATGGCAAGACGTATTTGCCTCGCAAGTTCAAGACCGCGATTGCCATCTCCTACGACAATTGCACCGATGTCTACACCAACTGCCTCGGTTTTATCGCTGTCGTTCGCGACGGACATGTCATTGGATACAACGTCACGGTGGGAGGTGGACTCGGGGTTACACCGAGCGCTAAGAAAACCTTCCCGCGACTCGCCTCGCGCATGGCGTTCGTCACCCCCGAGCAAGCCGTTGGAGTCGCCGAAGCCGTTGTCAAAGTCCAGCGCGACTTCGGGTATCGCGACGATAGAAAACGCGCACGGCTCAAGTATCTGGTCCACGACAAAGGGGTCGAATGGTTTCGTCACCACGTCGAAGAGTACTTTGGCAGCAAACTCGCGGATTGCACTCCGGATGATGTCACCGAGCACAATGACCACATGGGCTGGGACGCCCAGGGCGATGGGCGGTGGTTCTACGGCTTCAACGTGGAGAATGGACGCTTGTACGACAACGAGAATCGAGCTTGGAAAGCCGCGTTGCGGGACATCTGCCACGATCTGAACCCGGAAATCCGCCTGACGGCACACCAAAGCCTGCTGTTCTGCAATATCGAAGATAAGGATCGTTCGAAGCTCGAGTCGTTGATCCGACGTCGCGGCCTGCCGCTCGTCGAGGAAATCTCCAACGCTCGGCGGTGGTCGATCGCCTGTGTCGCCCTCCCAACGTGCGGACTGGCGATCACCGAAAGCGAACGAGCCCTGCCAGGTGTGATCGACACCATGGAGAAAACCCTCGCCGAACTCGGTCTCGAAAAGGAATTGTTCACGGTACGCATGACCGGCTGCCCCAATGGCTGCGCACGTCCGTACAACGCCGACATCGGGTTGGTCGGCAAAGCGAAAGGAAAGTACACGGTCTATGTCGGCGGAGCTCGCCTGGGAACGCGGTTGGCCTTCATCTATCGCGACTTGATTCCGTTGGAAAGCATTGTCGAGACCCTTACCCCGCTTTTTGGGGCGTTCAGAGATAATCGGCAAGGATCCGAATCGTTCGGTGACTTCTGCGCCCGGTTAGGTCTGGAAGGGCTCAACAAGTTCAGTGGCACGGCGGAGACTTCCTCCGCCACCTAGCCATCGCGATACATCCTTCTGTATCGCCTGTGCCAAGCAGTCCGGCTCCCGAAAAAGTTCTCGACTTAACCGATTGGGAAAAAGTACGGGTTTGGGGAAACCTTTCCGATGAAGGGCATTGGTCATGTCCGGCCAATCAGGTATTTCCCCGTTCAAGGTCCCGCCGAATGCAGCCCGGAATCCTCGTAGCCGCTCCCGCAAAGTCGGAAACAGCCCTCCAAGTTATGGAAACCGCCAAGTCCCAAGCGCCTATCCTTCGACAACTGCTCGCAGCAATCGACGGATACCAAATGCGCGTCGCCTCGTGGGAACAAACCGTTCGTCCGCTGGCGATCCGTCAAGGCATCCCGTCGAAAACTACCCTGGGACTGTTTGGACTCGGATCGGTCCTCTGCATCGCAGTCAACGCGTTTGCTCTGAGCACTAATACTCCGACCCAGGAAATCGCCTTGTCGAACTTGGGGTGCGTCACGCTGTTCGCCATCGCTGGGATCAGCCTGTTCTACGATCGCATCATGCGCGGTTTTGCGGACGAAGTCGTGGTTCGGCAGTCCGCGGAGAATGCCGCCGAGATCGCCGTACAGCTCCAAGCTCTGGCGGAACTCAAGGTCGATCTCCAAGGTCGAGTGCAGCAACTGAGCCAGGAACTGAGCGATTTAGGGATCTCCATCGAGAAACAGAATGATATCGCGGAAGATCTGAAGCAACTGAATCTGACAGCCCAGGCACACCAAAAGGATTACGACGCGAAACTGATCGAACTGCGAAGCAATATCATGGGCGAAGCCTCGCGTCTGAATCGCCTACAACACAACGTGAGTCGCCTGGAAGATGAGCGCAAGGAACTCCAACTGTCGATCCAAGCGCACACAGACGGTTTGCTCGAAGTCGCTGCTCGACGCGAGGATGTTAGCGCCGACCTGATGGTCTTGGAATCGACGCGTGAATCGATGCGAGCCGCCTGGGCGGTCGAACAGGAAGAGGGACGAATCGAAGCGACCAAACTGCAAGACCAATTGCGATCCCTCAATGATCAGCGAGCGGAAATCCTCACCCGAATCGAGACCACCGAAGTTGACCTGATCCATCTGAGCGACCTGCGGTCTGAGTTGCAGACGGAAATCGAATTGATCGGCCAGGAGCACGAGCGCCGCACTGCCGCCAGCATCGCTGCGATCGCACAACTGCAGGCCAAAATCGACTCCTTGCAACAGGATCACGATCGACGACGCGCTGAATTCGATCAGCTGCAATCCGCTATCCGCAACGCAGAATCGGAGCGTGAATCGATCGAAAATAGCATCGCCCAGTACTCAGAAGCGAAACGGGAACTGGAGGATACGATTTTCGCCTCGCTCGGCGAACTCCAACAGAACCGAGAACTCCTGATTTCGGTCCAGCATGCGATCAGCGCCGAAGAGGAAAATCGCGCCCAGCAGCGATTGCTCGCGGAACGAGAAGCCATCGAGACCGATTCTCGCCAACAAGAACGAAATCGATTGCTTCAAGACTTGGAACGAAAAATAGCCATCGCAAACCAAGAGTCAGATGCGTTAGGAGCCGAAATCGACCGCTTGGCAGGCGTCAAGAATGCGATGGATATCTCGATCGACGAATTGACCAACCGTCTCGAGTCCCGTGCCACTGAACTTCGCCGCAAAAACACCCAACTCCAAGAACAAGCAGACCGACTCGAAAGACTCTCAGAAGCCATTCAAAAGCTTGCGATCCGAGAATCGGAAATTCGACGAGCGGTAACCGACAGTTCCGGGGAACCCATTGCGGCAATTAGTATTCCTGAGGACAGCATCGTTGCCATCCCTAGCCAAAACGGCGTCATTCGGAGCATCCATGGTCCCCACTTGAAACCGCTGTCGCGAACGAGCCCGCTCCCTCCGAGCGGCAGCGGTGAACTGATCGAAGGCTAAGAGCTCAGCGGTTCGCTCAAAGGACGCAGGGGAACCTGCAATGCGGCGTCCGACTCATGCTCGGAATACCATTGCAGCACCCGTTCCGGGACCGGCGCAACAGGCCCATACCAGATCTCCGACAACTCCGAACCGTCGCTGTTTCGCCGATGAAACCACCGCAAATTGCGGATCGCCGTCCGAGTCAGGCAATCATCGCAGCGGACATCCGCCATCAATCGGAAATACTTTTCGTTGGTCGACACGGCGGTTTGCCCGACATGCAAAACACGATCGCCCGGTACGATGTCTCGCCACGAGAAATGAGGAAGACGACTCGCAGCCTTGGCCGTCGCGACGATCCGTTCGGGAGTAAGCGTCTCCAGCAAATCGAATCGCTCAGTGACAAAATAGGTCTTCTGGAATTCACTGATTAAGTAATCCGTCGTGGCCAATCGCAGGAGATCTTGATCTCGACTCGGGTCGATCACAATTCGATTGGGGATCGGGGAGTCGATGCTGGAGGTGGTCTCTCCTGGGGAGGACAGGATGCCGGCGCCGAAGGCACGCGTCTCACCTGCCTGCAGAACCAATCCGAACTCGACGGTGAACCAATAGATGCGCTCCGCGTAGAGTAGCAGTTCGTCGGCTCGACGCATGATCTTGTTGCGACGAGCCTCGTCCGTCTCCTTCTCGAGTTCATCGGCTCGCTCTTGATAAATCAAGTTGCGGGCGATGCCGTGGTTCTGCATCACATGCGCCACGACGGGAATAGTGAAGGTGGACACATGGCCGGCAACGTCGTGGCCGATATCCGGTTCCTGCAGATAATCCTGCTCCAGACCTCGCATGAAGGTCGTGACGGGAAAGAACCGATGGCTGTGGCAGGTAAAGAACAACTCTGCGGGAATAATCATGTTGACGGTCGCCAACTGCCACCCCGTCTGTTGGTAAATCCTGGCATTGAGAAGGTAGTAGTCGGGAATAACCGTCCCTCCGATCGCGAATGTACTCTCGCCTGCGAGGTACTCGTGGCACGCATAGCGATGCTTGGTCTTTTGCTGCTCGGCAACCAAGACTGCCCAGCTCAAGTGCTCTTCGAGCGTGTAGCGATCGTAATGCTGTTCATTGCGATATTGCCCCAGGTCGACGCTGTCGTCGCACAAGCCGCCGATGGTGAAGGGGACTCCATTTCTCGCAGCAGTCAGGTAAGGGATCCCAAACCGTGGGTCGATGGGGAACGGAACATCGGTCCGCAGCAAACACGCTGCCAGCAATTCGACCCGTTGTTCGAGCGAAGGAACGATCACGGTCTCCCAAAGGATTCCGTGTCGTGAAGCGATCTCCTTCATCCGTTCGATATCCATCACGGAAAAACCTCACTGCACCCGGTGGATCATCATCGCGACCGCTTCGCCTCCGCCCAAGCACAACGCGGCGACACCGAACTCTTCCTGACGGTCCACCAAAGCGTGCATGAGCGTCACCAGGACGCGGGCCCCGCTGCATCCGATCGGATGTCCGATCGCGATCGCACCTCCGTGGACATTGAGGCGTTCCGGATCCAATCCCAGATCGCGCTGGCAGTGCACCGTCTGGGACGCGAAGGCTTCATTGATTTCAAAAAGTCCGATTTCCCGAACCTGCTTCCCCCGATCGGCAAGAAGCTTTTTCACCGCTCCAACCGGTGCGGAAAAGAGGTCTTCCGGTGCCTGGGCATAGACGCTGGATCCGACGATTCTGAACAAGTGACTGCACCGAAGTTGTTCGCGATGAGACTCGCTTGCAAGAACGACGCAGGCTGCACCGTCGCTCAGGGTCGACGCGTTGCCCGCGGTTACGGTGCCGCTATCGACGAACGCGGGCTTCAGTCGCGAAAGTTTATCCAGCGATGCGTCTGCGCGCGGACCGGAGTCGTCGCGCAGCACGTTCCCTTTCGCATCCGTGAGCGGAACGATCTCTGAGCGAAACTTCCCTTGCTGGACCGCAGCCGATGCGCGATGATGGCTGAGCAGGGACCAGGCGTCCTGGTCGCTCCGACTGACGTGATGATTCGACGCGACGCGCTCCGCATAAATCCCCATGAGCGCCGAACCATGCGGACAACGCAAGCCATCCCACTCGATGTGATCGAGCAAGGGCTGCGCACCGTACTTCCATCCGGATCGGGCACCCCGAAGCAAGTGAGGTGCATTGCTCATGCTTTCCATCCCACCGGCGACGACAATCTGCGAATCCCCAGCCCGGATCGATCTCGCCCCCAACATGACCGAGTAGAGTCCCGAACCGCAGACCTTGTTGACCGTCGCACAGCCGATCGCCGAACCCAAGCCACCGTGGATCGACGCTTGCTTGGCGGGGGCCTGGCCAAGCCCTGCACCCAAGACGTTTCCCAGGATGATTTCGTCGACGTCGACGCTCGATAGGCCGGCACGTTGGACCGCTTCCCGTATGCAGAATCCTGCCAACTCCGGGGCGCTCCAGCCAGCCAGGTCGCCTAAGAATCGGCCGATCGGAGTACGTGTGCCAGCCGCGAGATAAACTTGAACGCTCATTCGGAATCTTCTTGCTATCGAATCGGTAGAGGGGAGAGGAACAACCACCAAGTCCCACTCTTAGCATACCGCGTCCAGCGAATTGCAACACCGTGGGTTTTTCATCGACTGGCCAGTGACTTCAACGAATCAAGCGCTTTCCTGCTTCCGTCCCCAACGATCGCTCCAATTCCTGGCGAGTGAACCAAGGCAGATCGCCGGGGGTCGTCAACTTGTTTCGCGCCGCGGCATTGGCCCACTGCAGCGACTTCTCAAGCTCCCAGCCTTGCATCCACCCATAGAGGTAACCTGCCGAAAAGGCATCGCCAGCACCGAGTCTTCCAACTCCATGCACGGGGATTGTCCCTTGGCTGACTGTGCGCCGACCGTCGCAGGCCATCGCCCCGTGCGCCCCCAGCGTCATCACCGTCGATCCCTTGGCTCGCCGAGCCAGCAATCGGGCGAATACCGATTCCTCGCTGATTCTCTCCTCGATACCGAGCCAATCCGACGCGTCGCGAAGTGCGATAAACACCAAATCCGACTGCTCGATCCATTCGTCGCAGTGAACTCTCGCTTCCGCCATCGTCCAAAGTTTGGCGCGATAGTTGAAGTCGAAACTGACCTTGGCCCCGGCGTTGGTCGCGATCTTGCGAGCTTCTAGAAGGGTGCGCCGCACCGAGTCAGTCAACGCGAGCGATATGCCGGTCGCATGAAACAGCTTTGCACGCTGCAGTGGCGGGTGGGGAATATCGTCCGGAGTCATGCTGGAAAATGCGGAGTGAGCGCGATCGTAGATGACCTCGCTCGGACGCGATTCCTCGCCGGGTTCGAAATAATAAACTCCCACTCGGTCTTTGTCCGTCCAGCGAATCCAATGAGCATCCACACCATGCGCGGCGACCGCACCGGAAATCAGGCGTCCCATCGCATTGTTGGTCAAACGCGATATCCAACACGTTTGCAAACCCAAACGCGAAAGGCCCGCGAGCGTGTTGGACTCGCTGCCCCCCACATGCAGTTCCAGTCTCCTGGCCTGTTCCAAGCGTTGGGCACCCTCGGGAGAGTATCGAATCATGCTCTCGCCAATCGAAACCACATCGTAGTCTCTCGCAACGCTCATCGGGAAACCTCGGATCGAACGAGTATCTCGACGCGTCGGTTGGCGGCCCTGCCGGTCGGGGTCTCATTTTCGGCGATCGGGTAATTCGACCCATGGGCCAGCGTCACGAATTGCGAAGCGGGAAGTTGGTTGCGGCGCGTCCACTGTTCCAAGACCGTATCCGTCTGAGCAGACGTCAATTGGTGACTATTCGAATACGTGCCCCCATACAACGGAGCACTATCGGTATACCCTTCAATCGCAATGCGATGGTCGGAATAATGCGTTTTTAGAATTCCTGCAACGCGATCGAGTAGTCCTGCCCCGCTCGGAGTCAACTGCGCGGAGCCTGGCTGGAACAATTGGTCCGAAGGAATGCGAAGCTTTACTCCGTCAGATGCCATCTCGACGTCATAACCAAGCTCTCGGAGGGGATCGGACGTAAGTTCGCGGCTTACATTCGCGCTGAACCGCGCGCCGCTTCGCCGCGTGCTACTGCTACCGAACTCGCGAGTCGCTGCAGGCGCTGTCGAAGGTGGCTTGGCCGCAACCGGTGAAGCGTTCGTCGGATAGGGACTGGCAGCTAATCGCGATTGCAATTGGCCTGAGACATCGGCGAGCTGACGCTGCATCAGATCGGACCGATCCTTATAAAGCTGCAACTGCTGTTGCGATTGTGCAAGCTGAGTGGTCAGTTGTTGATTCGCGGCATCGAGGGCACGAATCCGACTCTCGAACTCAGCAGTCGGGGATATCGCCAGCCCGCTCGGGAGAGTTGGAGCCACCCCTCCAGCCGCTTGAGAAAGACTCGATGCCGATGCGCTTCCGGTTATGGGGCCAAAGGCGCCGAGGGGCGGTAACGCACCTGGCGAAGACGCTGCTCCAGACGCTGCTCCAGGAGATGCTGCCGCGCTTGATGCGTTGGTTGTCCCCGCGGTCGCTCCACTAGGCGAAAAAGTGAGCAACCCGGTCGGGCTGCTCGAAATCGACGGGAACCCACGATTGCAGGCCCCACATAGCATGCAAATGAGAAAGAGGATCGATACGGGAGCCCTGCAGCGAATCGAGGATGCACCTCGATGGCAGCGGTTCACGCGACTGGTCTCGATTTTGGAGGCATCTCCCATTCCCATGCGTGACCGGCATAGCATGGCGGAGGTGTCTGCAACAAGATCAAACCCTTAGCCCCCAAAAATTTCCGCGAGTTTGGCACTCAGTCGATCGCCGCGGCATTCGGGATCGAGGACTTGCCCATCTTTACCGATCAGCAGCATGGTCGGGATGGCGCGAATTCCGAACTTGCTCGCCATCGATTGCGGGTTGGAGGGATGCTCATCGGCGAGCACTACCCATGGCGGATTCTTTTCCAACAAAAACCGCTCGAGATCCTTCAAATCCTTGTCCAAGCTGACTGCTAGCACTTCGAACCCTTGGGGATGATACTTGACGTAATTCTCGTAGACGTTCGGCATCTCCCGGAGGCAGGGGCCGCACCAAGTCGCCCAGAAATCGACGAGGACGACTTTGCCTCGGTAGTCGCTGAGTGAAACGGCCCGCCCATCGAGCGTGACTCCAACGAGTTCGACGGACTTGCCCTGCAGGGAATCCGACGAGCGGTTTTTGGCTTCCCCTGGCTGAAAGGGAGACTCGAAATCCACGGTGGTTTCGACGTCTCCTCGGCTCGCACTCATGGATTGAACTCGCCAATCTTGTCCTTCTTTTTTGAATGCGACCATGGTCTTTTGTTGTTTTTTCGCAACCGATACCGAGACGATTACCGATGCTGTATCCTTTCGGATCGAGGGGCGGCCGACTCGAATTGCCTTCGCCCCGTCGTCGGGTGACGGTAGATGGCGGATCGCCGAACGTCCCTCCTCCGCCAGAGAGCGTGCTTTCTCGGTCAGGAGAGCGGTCGCCTCGCTTCGGTTGGGAGTTCGCAGGTCGGCGAAAAAAGACTCTGTGGCGGACTTGATCGCCGACTGTTCGGTATTGGCGTCCCCGCCCTCCTCAGAGGTATCGGGCGAGGCTTTCGATCGCCGGTCGCGACTCGCGGATTTTGTGCTGGGTCGGTTGGTCAACGAATCCAGAAACGCCAAGTCCTCGGGTGACAACCGCTCTTTGGCTACCGTAATCTCTTTCCCGTCGCGATTCCTCAATTTGACTTCGTGCGCAAGGTCGGAAACGAGCACTGCTTCCACGCGATACTTGCCGGTGTTATCCGTCCAGGTCCGATACTCGTCGGTGGTTGCGTAACCGAGGCCAAGCAGGAAGGGCAGCGATGCAAACACGGCGCACAGGGATTTGATCCGGGCGTTAAATACGAGATCAGAGGCCATCGGGTTTACCTCGAGGGAAGGGCGTTTTCGGGCGTGGTGAGCGTGGAGCGGACTGCTGTTTCCGCAGCGCAGGCCAAAAGTAGAAGGCCTGCCGCGAGGAAGTAGTGCAAGAGTTGTGTCGGGGAGAAAATCCCGAGCAGCGGCGAGGAGGCATTGATTAGAACGGTGACTGCGAGGCTGGTGAAAAGAAGCACCAGTCCCCCGATCCCCAACCATCGGCTGGTCCCTCGATATGCGGTCGCGACGCTCGCGACCATCCAAAAGCCGCTGAGGGCAGGGGCGATTTGTCCCCACGGCTTGAATGCGAGTAGCCACACGGCAAAGCCAAAACCACCGACCACGAAGGCCAGCCACCATGCGCCGGAAACACGGCGAGCGATCGGACTGTCGGGAAACGCAAGACTGAACGCCAGGACAGGAAAGGCTCCGACAGCCGCGATCTTTGAAGCGAACTCGTGCGGACCGCGGGTCTGTTCGTTGAGCGGGTTCCAATCCGAGAATCGGATCACTCCCAAAAAAGCGGCTATGGCGATCAGCAGGCAGGCGATTCCGATGCCAGCCCGATCGCGCGTGAACGCTAAATAACGTAGAGCCAAGCAGGAACAAACCGCGAAGAGAACCAGGTCGGAGAATGAGTCGTGCGTCAAATCTACAGCCCCGAAAAAGAACTCAACAGCAACCAGAGGATAACCGGCGCTGCTAGCCAACGCCCTACCTCCAATCCGATGGCCCAAGCCTTATGTTCCATCAGACCCGCGGGAGCGAGCAAGGCAGCGATCAACCAAGTGGCAGCGAGGATGCGCTGCCACGGTTGCCATGCCTCAAAATGGTAGATGAACAACGAAGTCAACACCACATTGATCGCCAGTTGGCTAACGACATACCACATCAGCCGAGGAGTGACCTTCAGTTCATAACGTTGAAATTGCTCGGGATCGAAGTGGGTCATCTTTTCGCCATCCCAGCCCGTGGGGGGGGCGAACAGGGACTCCACCTTTGCGGCCAATCCTCGAGCTGCCCAGAAATCGTGCCAGATGACTGCGTAATAATGCCAATTTCCCCAAACTGGATTGACGCTCGCCAGCTGTGTTCGGACGCCATAGCTGATCGGTTCATCCCGTTCATCCGCGAACGTACCGAACAAACGATCCCACAGGATCAAGATCCCGCCGTAGTTCTTGTCGAGGCAGTAATCATTTTGGCCGTGATGCACTCGGTGATTGCTGGGGCTGACAAAAACGCGATCGAACCATCCCAGTTTCCCGACCAGTTCCGTGTGCACCCAATACTGGTAGAGGAGATCGATCAATGCTACGCCAACAAACATTGCGGGCGGAACCCCGACTACGGCCATCGGCAAGTAGAAGATCCAGTCGAAAATGAAAGTCGTCGAGGATTGACGCAGGGCGGTTGAGAGGTTGAAGAATTCGCTGTTGTGGTGGGTGATATGCCCCGCCCACATGATCCGCACTTCATGATTGGCCCGATGCTTCCAATAATAGAAGAAATCGTACATGATCAATGCCGCCCCCCATGCGACGGGGTTTTTCAAATCCCAGGCTCCGACTTGAAGTTGCTCGAAGACGAGGGAGTAGATGACCAGGGTCAGCAGCTTTGGGAACACGGCGGCAATCCGTGAGAGGATCCCGATTTGTAGGCTCCCTACCGCATCTGCGAATTGATAGATCGGACGGGTGCGGCCACAAGCATCGGCGGTCAAGTTTCCCTGCTTGAACCACGCCCAAGCCGCTTCCAGAACAATGGTCGCCATGAAGACCGGGATTGCGTAGAGGATAATAATCATGGCTCAGATTCTACGCGGTTCTCCGGAGTTATGCGAGCAGGAAGTCCCCTCGCAACCGGCTTCTCCCGATGCAACGAGCCTCGCAGGACGGCTCGCGCTGTGCTGCTTCCGATTTTCAGCGGGCTGCTAGCCAAGCTTGAGGCCGGCGGTTAAGAAGTGGCGGAACGTAACATTTCTAGGTCGGTAGGAGGCATTGGTAATGTTGCGCAACGTTTACGCTCTTTTGTCGGTTGCTGGTTTGATTTTGCCGATGGTCTGTTTCGGGGTCCATTTCTCGCGGGGGGGCGAAAATGCGTGGAGCGAATTTTTCGCAGCCCCGTTCGCGACTTGGGTGATCTCCGGTTTCAGTTGGGATTTGATGCTGACCGCAACCGCGTGCACGATTTGGATGGCGAGCGAATCGAAACGGCTGGCGATGCGAGGGTTCGTTTGGCATTTCCTGCTGATCTTCATGGTGGGAATCTGTTTCGCCCTGCCAACCTTTCTCTATCGCCGCGAAAGACACCTTCGGCGATGAGCTATACTATCTCATCGGACTCATCGGACCGCGAAACTCAGGTGTCGCGGTACCCCATCCTCGTCCACGGCACTCGTTCTTGGCTACAAAAACAGATTCTCGCATGTCGAACGCTGCACCGCCCAACGAACCGCTCCGCTATTACGGCCAGTCGGATCCTTTCGGGCTGGGGCAATTGGTCGAGGGGTGGCGAGCGAGGGAATTGCTCTACAGTTTTTTTCTGCGCGATCTGCTGATTCGCTATCGCCAGGTCTTTATTGGAGTTCTGTGGGTCCTTCTGCAACCGCTGCTCAGCACCCTGATTTTCATGGGGCTATTTTTCGTCCTGGGGGCCGGGAACGCGGGGACGACCATTCGTTATGCCCCTGTGATACTCATCGGCATGCTGTGTTGGCAATTGGTCAATAACAGCCTGAGGGATGCGACTGGTTCGCTCGTGAATTATCGGCACGTGGTAACCAAGATCTACTTTCCGAGAATGCTTCTCCCGTTGTCGAGTCTGATGTGCGCGGTGTTCGATCTGTTGGTTGGCTCGATTCTGATCATTCCGTTGTGTTGGTTGACCGGTGTTGCCATTCGCTGGAGCACGTTGTGGATCGCGCCGCTGGCTGTGGTCGGATTGATTGTGTTTTGCTTTGGTTGCATCCTTTGGCTATCGAGCCTGAACGCCCAATACCGAGACGTCGGTTACGCGCTTCCGTTCGCACTTCAGATCGGCATGTTTGTCTCGCCGGTTGTCTACGACGCCCAGCGATTACTCCCGATTCTGGGACCGAATTGGCAATGGCTTTACGAGGCCAATCCCGTCGCCGCGAATATCGGCTTGGCCCGGTGGGCGATTCTGGGCGAGCCGTTTCCAACACTCGCTGGGCTCATCGTCGCCTACGCGGTGACAGCGATGCTCGCCGTATCGGGGTTAGCATGGTTTCGGTATGCCGATCAATGGATGGCGGATCGGATCTGAGTGCCCATGACGTTGAACCCATCCGACTTAGCGATCCATGTCGACGGCGTTTCCAAACGATTCCGTTTGGGATCCCATTCGGAGTACAGTCGTTTGACCGAGGTCGTGGCGCACGCTGCAACCTCCTGGCTGCGCCGTTCTCTGGGCGCGGGTTCTGGTGGTCGCACGGGCGTTGCATCCGCGAGGGAGAAAGACTCGCGATTTGGCCAGGATGGATTTTGGGCGCTTCGCGACGTCGATTTCTCGGTTGCCCAGAGCGAAGTGGTCGGTGTCATCGGCCATAACGGGGCCGGCAAAAGTACGCTTCTCAAGATTCTGTCTCGGATTGTGACTCCGACGCGCGGTCGGGTCGGCGTGCGCGGCAGAGTCGGTAGCTTGCTCGAGGTCGGGACCGGCTTTCATCCGGAACTGACCGGCCGCGAAAACATCTTTCTCAACGGAGCGATTCTGGGACTCAAACGATCCGACATCCGCAAACGTTTCGATGAAATCGTCGCCTTTGCCGAGATCGAACCATTTCTCGACACACCGGTCAAGCGTTATTCGAGTGGGATGACGGTACGACTCGGCTTTTCCGTTGCAGCCCATTTGGAACCCGATGTACTGATCATCGACGAGGTACTCAGTGTTGGGGACCAAGCGTTTCAGCGCAAGTGCATGGGAAAGGCAACGGAATTGGGGACCCAAGGCCGGACGGTCCTGGTCGTGTCGCACAACTTGGCCGCCATCGCCAACATGTGCTCGCGCGCGGTACTCTTGGATCAAGGAATGTTGGTAGCCGACGATGCTCCGGCAATCGTCATCGAGCGTTACCTGACGTCGATGAACCCGATGGAGGGGATGGTCCGTTGGGATGCCGACCAGGCACCATGCTCAACGGACATTCGCTTGCGAAGCATCGCCATTCTAGGAACAGCCTCCGACACACCGACACCGCAGGTGGATATCGACGCCGAAATCGGGGTGATGGTCGAATACGAGGTTCTGAACCCAGGCACACGGAACACCGTCCAAATTTTGCTCAAAGATGAAACCGGTGTCCATGTGTTGACGACCGCCAACGCCCCCTCGATGAACTCGGCTGCCGACGCAACCTTTGGAACCTCCCTCGAACCGGGCATCTATCGCACCCAGTGTCGGTTTCCTCCCAACTTTCTGAACGACACTCGCTACTTGATTAGCGTCAACTTGGGACCGGAAATCGGCAAACCATTGATCGCGTTGGACGCGGTCCTGAGTTTCCTCGTGCACGATACCGGTGCGATGCGCAAAGAATACCTGGGCTCCTGGACTGGGCCTGTGGTTCGTCCACGCCTTGGATGGACAACCCAGGGCCCGCTACCGCACACTTGATCATCGAAAAACATTCCCGGATAATTGCCAACTTCGAGGAGGCAACAGCCCCGCGGAGGTTAGGATCGAATATCCTTAGAGTTCTCAATCCAGCAGGAAAGGACCGATCGTGAATTTCGCGGAATTGCCAGCTTCAAAACTAAGGTTCATCGCACACGACACACCGCTTGTGTTCCCCGTTGCCGCTATTGAACAGCATGGGCCTCATCTCCCGGTGTGGACCGACAGCCTCATCCTCTCAACCATCGTCGAAAGAGCGCAGCAATCCATCGGAGAGAATGTGATATTCGCCCCGTTGCTCTGGTTTGGGAATTCCCATCATCACCTCGATTTCGGAGGCACGCTCTCGGCTTCGCCGCGAACCTACCTCGATATGATCAATGACCTGATTGACAACGCGATCACGCAGGGGTTTCGCCGAATCGTCTTCATCAATGGCCATGGTGGTAACGACGTGCCGCTCAAACAAGCTGCCTTTGAGGCTCGGCAACGCTTCAGTCCCCGTCATGACCTGCTGTTGCTGACGCAAACCTACTGGGGGTTCGAAGTTGAACCCTGGGGATCCCAGCCCGACATCCTGCAACGCGAGATGGGGCATGCATGCGAGTGGGAGACCTCCATGGTGCTTGCCATTCGCCCCGATTTGGTCGGCGACTATGCAAACCTAGTGCCGGTGGAGCAAGGGAGCCCGTTTCGACCAGGGTATCGTGCTTGGAAAACGGCCGATCGTTCCCACCAAGGCTACATTGGATCGCCTCATGCTGCGTCGGAGGCCAAAGGCCAACTCCTCTTGTCGCTCTACACCGCAGCGCTCGTGGATTGGCTGCATCGCGTCGTCGCATGGGACGGAATGTCCTGGGACTCCTGATCGACGGTCGGTCCATGGTTCTTTGTTTCCTCTCGATTTCCAAGGGGTTCTTCGTCGCATGAGTACAAAAATCCGAGTCGCTATGGTGGGGTTGGGATTCGGGGCTGAGTTTATCCCGATTTACCAGCGTCATCCAAACGCTGAGGTCGCAGCCATCTGCCGTCGCAACGAACACGAACTGAATGCCATCGGCGATCGATTCGGCATCGCTGCCCGATACACCGAGTTTGAGAAGGTCCTCGCGGACCCGAGTATCGATTTCGTGCACATCAATTCCCCAATTCCAGATCATGCATGGATGAGTCTCCAGGCTCTGCGCGCCGGAAAGCATGTCATGTGCACGGTCCCGATGGCGACGACGATCGAGGAATGCGATCAGATCTGTGAAGCGGTCGCGACCACCGGGCGAAAATACATGATGGCCGAAACGGTTGTCTACAGTCGCGAATTTCTGTTTCTCAAAGAGTTGTATCTGAAAGGAGAACTGGGCAAGATCCAGTACATGGCGGCCTCGCACCCGCAGGATATGGACGGATGGCCAGAGTATTGGGAGCGAATGATACCGATGCACTATGCCACGCACGTGGTCTCTCCAGTCCTTGGCCTGGTAAACGGTCTCGCGGAATATGTTTCCTGCTTTGGCTCGGGCACCATCCGGGACGAGTTGGCCAAGAAGTCCGGCAATCGCTTTGCCGTCGAATCGTGCCATATCAAGATCAAGGACAGCGACATCTCAGCCCACATCTGGAGATTCCTGTTCGATACCGCGAGGCAGTACCGCGAGAGTTTCGACGTGTACGGGACGAAAAAGAGTTTCGAGTGGGCCCTGGTCGAAGGGAAGCCGCATATCCTCCACACCGCCAAGAAACCCGAACATGAAATCCCCGAGGAAATCGAAGTTCCGGATTTCGCCCATTTGCTGCCCGAACCCATCCGCCCGTTCACCCGCTCCATCCAAGATGCGGATCACCTTTCCTTTATTCAAGGAGGTGGCCATGGCGGATCGCACCCCCACCTCGTCCACGAGTTCATCAGCGCCCTGGTCGACAACCGTGACCCATGGCCCAATGCCGTCACCTCCGCGAACTGGACCTGTGTCGGCATCTGCGCCCATCAAAGCGCGGTCGAAGGAGGCAAGATCGTTCCGCTTCCGGCGTTCACTCTGCGCTGAGCGAGTGGCGTGACAGATACAGGCGGTCGATGTTTTGTCGAGCATTGACGTAACCTCTCACCAACGACTCCCTTTTGAGAACCCTATGGCTAGGAAGTGTTTGGTAACCATGGCTCCTCGGTTTCTCGGTACCCTTGCGATCCATCTGGCAATAATCTCCTTCGTTGCAACGTACCCAGCAACGTTCGCCGTCGCAGCCGAACCGCTCAGGGTCCTATTCCTGGGGGATTCCGGCCATCATCGCCCGGCGGATCTTTATCGCGTGCTTGAACCCGCGTTGAAAAGCTATGAAATCGCGATGTCCTACTCGGAAGATGTAACTGGCTCGCTCAATCCGATGCGTCTTCGTGATTTCGACGGATTGGTCGTCTACGCAAACATCGACCAACTCGGACAGGCGGAAGAGAAAGCATTGTTGGACTATGTCGCTTCTGGCCGCGGCTTCATTCCATTGCATTGTGCGTCGTACTGTTTCCGAAACTCCGATGCGTACGTGCAATTGGTAGGAGCTCAGTTCAAGGAGCATGGCGGCCAACGTTTCCTCACCCAAATCGTCGCTCCCGAGCATCCCATCATGAAAGGGTTCGGAGGTTTTGAAAGTTGGGACGAAACCTACGTTCATCATTTGCATAACCCGAACGATCGCATCGTCCTCGAGGAACGACGGCAAGGCCAATTGGCGTCGGGTACCAAGGCCGAACCATGGACCTGGGTTCGCACCCATGGACAGGGGCGCGTGTTCTACACGGCGTGGGGGCACAACATGAGCACCTGGGGGCAGGTGGGGTTCCAGAATCTCGTCGCCCGCGGCATCGTGTGGGCCTGCGGCCGCGATCCGTCGAGAATACCACCGTTCGACGACCCCAAACGATTCGATGCGCCGAAGATGACCAGCTTGCCCACCGATGCCCAACCGTTTCACTACCTCGATGTCGGCAAGGAAATCCCCAATTACACTCCCGGACAAAAATGGGGAACCCAAGGGGAACCGAGGACCACGATGCAGCAACCCCTCTCCCCAGCGGAGTCGCTCAAGCACTACAGTGTTCCCGAGAATTTTCGCATCGCGCTCTGGGCTAGCGAGATCGGCGACGCCGGCGACAAATCGACCAGCGCGGGACTGGCCGGAAAACCGATCGCCATGAACTGGGATGAGCGGGGCCGATTGTGGGTGTGCGAAACGATCGATTACCCCAATGAGTTGCAACCTCCGGGGAGCGGTCGCGATCGGATCCGCATCTGTGAAGATACCGATGGCGATGGTGTCGCGGACAAGGTCGTTGTGTTTGCATCCAAGCTCAGCATCCCAACGGCCATCGCATGCTATCGCGGAGGTGTCCTGGTCCAAGATGGGATCGAAACGGTCTATCTCAAGGATGTCGACGGCGATGACATCGCTGATTTTCGGCAAGTGCTGATCACCGGTTGGGCGATGGGTGACACACATGGCGGAGTCAGCAATTTCCAGTTCGGCCTGGCCAAGTGGGTCTGGGCGATGCAGGGTGATAACGACTCGCCTCCGGTGATCAACGGGTTGAAACAGCAAGGATTCCGCCAGGGTTTTTGGCGATTTGCCGTGGAAGCGGCCCCCTCGTCGGACACCTCGCCGGCTTTCGAGATCGAGCAAGGAAATGTTTCCAAGCTACGGACGGCGAGATACGATTCGCATTCGCTTCGGGTATCGAAGTTGGAATTCATTCGCTCCACCAACAACAACACGTGGGGATTCGGAATCAGCGAAGAAGGGCTGATCTTCGGCTCAACCGCCAACGGCAATCCGAGCATCTTCATGCCGATCGCGAATCGATATTACGAACGTGTTTCAGGCTGGTCACCCCAAGTATTGAACAACATCGCGGATACTTGGAAGTTCGAGGCAATCACGGAAAACGTCCGCCAGGTTGATTACCACGGGGGCTACACCGCTGGCGCTGGCCATGCCTTGTACACCGCGCGCAATTATCCGAAGTCATGGTGGAACCGATTGGGGTTCGTCTGCGAACCGACGGGGCATTTGGTGGGTAGTTTTGTCCTGGAACCCGACGGAGCCGGCTACCGCTCCACGAGCCCCTTCAACCTTCTGGCCAGCAACGACGAATGGGCAGCCCCGATCATGGCCGAGGTAGGTCCCGATGGAAACATGTGGGTCCTCGATTGGTACAACTTCATCGTCCAGCACAACCCCACGCCGCATGGATTCGAGACGGGCAAAGGAAACGCGTACGAAACCAAGCTTCGCGACAAGAAGTACGGCCGCATCTACCGAATCGTCTACGAAGGAAGCGATGCTGAGCAAACGCAGTCGCATGCATCCGCAGAGGGGGCGGTTCGATCCGGTCTGGCGGGAGAAGACGAAACAAACCTCATCGCGGCATTGGCTCATCCAAATATGTTTTGGCGCAAAACCGCCCAGCGTTTGCTGCTCGAGAAACCCGAACTGTCCCCCAACGGCATTCGGGCGCTCGAGGCGATGGTTCGCGATTCCTCCGTGGAGGAAATCGGCCTCAATGCAGCCGCAATCCACGCGATCTGGGTTCTGTCGGCCAAGCATTGTTGGACCGGTGCCCTCGTTGCCGATGCCATGCGGCATCCGAGCGCAGGGGTTCGTCGCAATGCGGTCTCGGCGGCGGTACCAAGCGGCGAGACAGCCGCGATGATCAGCGAAAACCATTTGGTGGCAGATCCCGATGCGCAGGTACGGCTCGCCACGATGCTGAGTCTGGCCGATTGTCCGCCCGGCTCTCTCCATGCGAACGATTTGTTAGCACTACAACGCGTTGTGCACGTTGAATCGGTCGATGGTGTGCATGAGGATCGATGGCTGCTCGATGCATGGACCAGCGCCGCAGCCGTGCATTGCGATCGCCTGCTTCCCAGATTGCTAGACCGTCCCTCGGTCTCGGACGCGGTATTGCAACGAATCGCAATCGTGGCCGAGCACGCTGCTCGCAATCGAATGGATGCCCGTGCTTTAGAATCGTTGATCGTCGAACAAGCAAACCCGAAAGTCACGGCGTCGATCATCGCCGGCCTCGCGAAAGGATGGAACCGCAATCACCGAATCGCGTTGTCGGACGAGGCCAGCGACAAACTCGTGCGAACCTGGTTGTCGGGTAACCTGTCCCTCGAAACCAAAAGCCAAGTCGTCCAGTTGGCGACCCTGGTTGGAGTCAACAAGCTGGAAAGTGCGGTGGCGGCTATCCGACGCGAACTGCTCGCGCGCGTCGGAAATGCGTCGCTCGGACCCGAAGACCGCATCGCAGCCGCAAAACAAATGATCGCCCTCGAACCAGAGCGAAGCGAAGTCATCGATGCCCTGGTGGATCAGCTGACGCCGCAAGCAGCACCGGAATTAACACGGGGGTTGTTGCAAACGCTCGGTATCTCCAGATCAAAATCGCTCGTCGGCAAACTTGTGGAAAGGGCCCAGTCGATGCCCCCCGAGTTTTTGCGGGACAGCGTACGCATCATGCTCAGTCGCCCGGAATCTACGGTCGAATTGATCGAAACCATCGCAGCAGGCAAACTCACGATCAGCGACCTGCAGCTTGACCAACGGCAATTGTTGCGAGAGCATCCCGATCCCAAGATCCGCGAACGCGCTTTGGCCGTGATGAAGTCCAGTGGCGGGATCCCGAATGCCGATCGGCAAAGGCTTGTGGAGTCATGGCTCGAACTCACCCGTCAGTCCGGGGACGCAGTTCGCGGAAAAGAGATCTACCAAAAGCACTGCGCCTTGTGCCATCGCCATGGGGATCTCGGAAGCCCCATCGGGCCCAATCTTACGGGCATGGCCGTTCATCCCAAAGCGGAGTTGCTCGTCAACATCCTCGATCCTAACCGGAGTGTCGAAGGAAACTTTCGGACCTACAACATCCAAACCTCCGATGGCAGCATCGTCACCGGAATGATGGCCGGGGAAACCAAGACCGCGATTGAGATCGTCAACGTCCAGGGGAAACGCGAAGTCGTGCTCCGTGAGGACATCGAGCGGATCACCGGCTCGCAACAGTCCCTGATGCCCGAGGGATTTGAAAGCCAGATGACGCGGGAGGAGATGCGTGACCTGCTGGAATTTCTCACCAGCAAGGGGAAATACGTTCCGCTTTCGATCGCATCGGTCGCTTCGGTGGTTACAACGCGGGGCATGTTCTTCGATCCCGAGGGAGAAGTCGAGCGACTCGTCTTTCCGGATTGGAATCCCAAGATGGTGCGCGAGGTTCCCTTTGTTTTGGTCGACCCCCAAGAGGGTCGTGTCCCGAATGCGATCATGCTGCACGGTCCGAATGGCAAGGTCGCACCGCGCATGCCGAGAGAGGTTGAGATCCCATGCGATGCACCAGCGGTGGCGATCCACTTCTTGAGCGGCGTCGGAGGATGGTCGTTCCCCGCTAGTCGCGAGGGCTCCACGAGCATGGTAGTTCGGATTGTTTACCAAGACGACACAACCGAAGATCATCGGCTGGTCAACGGAGAGCATTTCGCCGACTACATTCGACGGGTCGATGTCCCCGGAAGCGAATTCGCTTTCGATCTTGCGGGGCGTCAGATTCGTTACTTCGCAGTGTTGCCGTCCGAACCGAAAGCCCTGAAGAAAATCCAATTGATCAAAGGAGATGACGCGACGGCTCCGGTCGTGATGGCGATGACTCTGCAGACCGAGCGTTGAGCGATACGCAACGAGCGCGACCAGAAAACGGCGAGAGGGACGCTCGATGCGCCCCTCCCATCCGAATGAATTTGCATATCAACCCGTCGTGTCCAGGGAGATCACATTCCGTACGGAGATGGAATTGCCCAAACGTTCCCCCAGGCCATCCGGCGATATCGCATCGTCGGCTGGGTATTGAAGAACACGCCCCCATTGATTCCAGGCGAACCGTAATTGAAGCCGATCGAATCGTAGTAGCGCAACATCGCCGCTCGATGTTCGCTGTCCTCACGAGCTCGCTGAATCCTGTAAGCTTGTCCAGCCGAGGGTTCGAATCGCGAAGACCGAATCGGTTGGTAGCCCGAGGAGCCGTCACTCGAAGCTGGATTCTGGCCATAAGCAAATGTGGCGAGTGCGGAGAGAGCAAATGCGATGAGAAACAGTCGCATAGTAAGAGATCCTGTCACAAATGGTTGGAACGATACCATCCATGGTAGAGAAACATCGCCGATCCCCGCGCGACTTCCGCAGTCATCGGCGGGCTCAGGAGATTTTTTGCGGGAATTCTTTTGCGCTCGCCTTGGGCCGGTTGATCGGAAAACTTTCAGCCACGGGAGAATCTGGGACCATCGGCACACTTGCCGTTCCCAACCCATGGTCCAATCCGATAAACTCTCCGGCTCGATCCAATTATCCGTGCAACCTCTACGCGAACCGACTCCTATGCTCGACCGAAAATTTGTTTTGGAAAATGCCGAGGCCGTACAACGAAACTGTGAAAATCGCGGAGTCGCAGCAGACATCCTTCGGGTCGTCGATTTGGAGAAAAAACGCCGAGCCAAACTAGCGGAAGCCGAGGATGCCAATCGACAAGCCAACGCCGTCAGTGCGCAGATCGGAAAGGCATCTCCCGAGGAGCGAGAGAAGCTCAAAGAGCAAGGCAGAAGCCTTCGGGAACTCAAGGAGTCTGCTCAGGCCGAACATGATGCATTGGACCGCGAGATCATCAGCTTGCTCGTTCGCGTCCCGAACATGACACATCCATCAGCACCCATCGGTACCGATGACGCCTCGAACAAAGAGATCGCACGCGGCGCGACACCGATCCCATCGTTCGATTTTCAGCCCAAAGACCATTTGGAACTGGGAGCGATCCACGACATGATCGACTTCGAATCCGGAGCCCGTGTTGCGGGAGCGGGATTCTATTTCCTCAAACGCGATGCAGTCCTTTTGGAATTGGCGTTGCAGCAGTTCGCCGTTTCCCACCTCGTCGCACGCGGTTTTGTCCCCATCACCACCCCCGACGTCGCCAACACCGACGTTTTGCACGGCATCGGGTTTATTCCGAGGGGCCCGGAAACCCAAATCTATAGCATCGAAAACTCCGACCTCAACCTGGTCGCCACCGCCGAGATCACCCTGGGAGGCATGTACGCCAACCAAGTCCTCGAAGCGGATCAGTTGCCTTTGAAACTCGTCGGAATCAGCCACTGCTTCCGAACCGAAGCCGGCGCGGCAGGGCGAGCGTCCCGTGGTCTCTACCGCGTCCACCAATTCACCAAGATCGAGATGTTCGCGTTCACATTACCCGACCAAAGCGATTCGATCCATGAAGAACTCCGCCAGATCGAGTGCGAACTGTTCGACCTCCTCGAAATCCCCTACCGAGTCGTCGACACCGCCACCGGAGACCTCGGTGGGCCTGCCTACCGCAAATACGATCTCGAAGCGTGGATGCCGGGACGGGGCAACGGCGGTGAGTGGGGCGAAGTCACCAGCACCTCCAACTGCACCGATTACCAAGCCCGTCGTCTCAACATCCGCTACCGAATCAAAGGGGAAAAAGGAACCCATCTCGCCCACACTCTCAATGGGACCGCTATCGCAATCAGCCGCGCAATCATCGCGATTCTAGAGAATCACCAGCGATCGGATGGATCCATCCGGATTCCCAAACCACTACAAACATGGATGGGGAAAGAAAGCATTCCATCCAAGTGACTAACTGCGGCAACGAACATAACGGCAAATTAATCATCTTCCGTTCGTCGGCCTGTAGCTGATTTGTCGTCGAATTTTTCAGAAAAATTAGAATATTCGCGAACGGATTGATTTCCATCCTCCGAAAGAGGGGGTATAGTTTTTTTCCGTAGCGGGGTCCGACGGACAAGTAGCGCTTGCCGACGGACATACAGTGCAATACTAAGAAATGCCTCACCTGGCCTGGGTTGGATTTCGGGCGTGACTAACCTGGGTCGGGTGAGGTTTTTTCGTTTTCTTTTCGGAACATGCTGACCAGCATGGCTCGGTAAACCATCTCCAGAGCATCGAACTCGCGATCTTCGGCTTGGCACTGGACGAGGACGGTTTTCGTTGGGTCGGAAAAAGCGATGAGTCGCGCGGTCACCAGCAGGTCCAAGTAGTAAAAGTTCAAATCGACCGCTTGCAGGTCTTCCCCGACTTTACCGAGTCCCAATGTTTTCGCGTCGATCGCATGGGATTCGACCTCATCGTATTCGGCAACAAGCAACGCCGTCATTTCCTCGATCAACTGCTCGGTCTGTCCACCTTGGCGACAGATGTAGACCGACATGAAGGCCGTGTTGGGGCTCTGCAGGGTGAAGCTTGCGAGTCGTTCCTGATCCTGGTCCTCGGAGAGTTGCCAATTCTCAGGATAGGTGCATTGAATGTCTTGGATGCGATGAAATCGGGTCACAGCGAGGGCCTTTGTGGGGACCGTTGGCGGATAAAAAGGGGCTAGGCAGCCGCGGCGGAACTAGATTTCACACGCTTGGGAGGTTCACCGCGCCAGCGACGATGGACCCACCAATACTGCTCCGGGTTCCTGCGAATGGCTTCTTCCAGGCGTCCATTGTACCAACGAGTCAGCGCGGGGACGCTGGCCGGGCAATCCGGCGTTGCGGGGTCGGCGATCCCGAGGACGCGCAGGTCAAATGTCAGCGGCGCCTCGGCTCGGGTGTTCGAGCAGACCATCATGGGCGCTCCGCTCGAGAGGGTAAACAAAGCGAGCGCTTTGTGGCACGAGGCGGGATGCCCAAGAAAATCAACCCAGCATCCTCTGGCCCCACCGTGCTGGTCACCGAGCAATCCCAAAGCACCTCCGGCCTGCAAAAGGTCCTCGATCTGACGAGCGCTGCCGGTCTTGGGCAGCAAGTGCTGCCCACCCAGGGAACGAAATCGATTGACGTACTCATGGATGAACCCATTGTCCAGCGGCCTGGCAATCGTAGTGGTTTCGATACCGAATAGACCGGTCAAAAACCCGGCAAGCTCAAAGTTTCCGAAGTGCCCCGAGACCAGTTGCTTTGGACGAGCATCCAAAACCACCCGGAGTATCGTTGCGCGATCCGAGATGCGGAAATGCTCATGCCAGTTCTCACGGTGAATCCTCCGCGGAGCATGGGCGATCTCGCAAGCCATCAGAAGCAAGTGATGCCACATGCTTCGTTGGGTGACGAGGATCTGATCTGCGGACCAGAGGGGAAATACCCGCCGGAGATTTTCCGTGACCAAACCTCGCCGGAGCTTGATCCATGTTGTCAGGACTCCCGCCAGGATCCGGCAGAAGCGGTCGCACCGTTCGATCGAGATGACAGTGATTCCCAACACCACCAATCGCAGCGCCAAGTAGGCCATCCAATCCGACCAGGAATAGGTTTGGGGGTCGTCGTCTTCCGGTTCCGTAGCTGTTGTCATGGGTTGCGTCGGTCAGGGACAGGGCAGTATTTCCGGACCGTTCTCTTTACATCAACCCTGTTTCTCCTGCCATACCAAACTCCGCAAGCCCCTGGGCGAGCATTCCAGCCGAACCGCGACCTTCAGTCACCAAATCGGCTGAGAAATCATCGAATCGACGGCAATCCGTGGGCGCGGCGCAACAACCCGAACTGACCGGAGTGGATCGACTCATGGAGCGGGCAAAAAAGCAGGGCCCCCAGCTTGATCGGATAGCCTGCATAAGGCATTTCCGTGGGCTCGCGAAGGAGGTCGGCCGGGAGTTGGGCTACGAAGGACATGGCCTCCTGGTGGATGCGATCCAAGGATTCAAGCAATTCGACCTTGGAGGGATTCTCGGAGGGTTCGAGGGTGGGCTGGCTCCCCCGGGCGTAGCGTTTGCGGAGCCAACCGGGCATGAGCGCCACGTCCCCTTCGGCTCGCCCCCGCATCCGGAACAACATCAGCCCATATTGGGCCATCGCCAAATGGCCCACCTGCCAGGCAAAGTGGGTCGCAAGCCCGGGAGGAGGAACTCCCCAGAGGTCTTCGGGGACTTCTTGAATCAGACCGAGCGTGTATTCGCGGGCAAAAGCCATTTGGCGGAGCATTCCGTCGCGAATGATCAGGATTTGGTCCTCAAGAGGGAAGCCGTTCGATGTGTCCAATTTTTTTAATCTCCTCGCGGAACGAAACACTCGGCGCTGGGTTAGTTAGGTAGTATGTTACCGGTTCAAACCCGTATGGTCGCATCGGATCCGTTTCTTCTCAACTGGGGCTGAATCCCTATGGCTATCGCAAGAATGATTTCCAAATTCACATGCACGTTGTTTTTGATCGGGACCGTTGCCGCCGTGGCCAGTGCCCAAGGCCCCGGTCGTGGGGGCCCCGGGGGCGGACGCATGATGATGGGAGGCATGGGTGGCGGCGCAGCCGGTCTCCTGATGATGAAGGAAGTCCAGGAAGAGCTGAAATTGGACGGCGACCAGATTCAGGAACTCGAGGAAATGGGCCGGACCATGCGGGAAAGTTTCGCCAGCATGCGCCCGCCACAAGGCCAAGCACCCGATCCGAACATGATGCAAGAAGCGATGGAGAAGATTCGCAAGGCAGCCGCCGAAGCCGAGGATAAACTGGGAGAAATTCTCGATCCCAAACAAGCCGAACGCTTGATCGGATTGATCATCCAACGCGAAGGCGTGCGTTCGATCAACAGCAAGATGGTCGCAGGCAAACTCGGCATCTCCGACGACCAGAAGGCCAAGATGGCTGAGATGGAAAAAGAAAACATGGAAAAGATGCGAGAAATGTTCCAAGGGGGATTCGGACCCGAGATGCGGGACAAGATGCGAGCGTTCCGGGATGAGTCGGAAGCGAAAATGAAAGAAATCCTCACCTCCGTCCAAAAGGAACAGATGGAGAGCCTCAAGGGTACCGAATTCAAGTTCCCGGAACCGCAAATGCGCGGACCCGGCGGTCGCGGGGGACCCGGTGGCGGCCGCGGAAACCGAGGTGGTGGCGGGGATGGACAATAACCCAATGGGGATCCACCGATACGGTCCTTGAAGCAAAACTCTTGGTCCGATGGAACCCCTGAGGAATCGATCTCCTCGCGATTTTCACATCCCGACGCATGAGCAAGGGACGCGCGAGGGAAGACGTCTCGGGCGTCGCAAATCCACCCCTCGCTGACGCTTCGGGTTGGGATAGAACCGTAAAAACGCAATGGCGACGGAATTCTCCGGGTGAACGAATAAACCATACGCACGAAAAGGCCTGCGTCGAGCAGGCCTTTTTT
>JBKDXO010000092.1:0-59217 GCA_046306195.1 Planctomycetota bacterium
AATCGACTCCCCGCGGCTACCCGAGGCACTTGGGCTACCCAAGTAGGACCCGGACGGAATGGTCGAAGAGGTCCCCGACTGCGGCATAATCGTTGAAGGGGTAGACATGGTTGCGCCACGGGGAGTTCCCTCGTAGCTTCCGATCACCACGCCATCCTGCTCGCCCATCACCTCGCCGTAACTTCCGTACCTCGCGTTTTCTGCACAGGGCTGGCATCCATCGGTCGCGGGGCCGTATCCACCCTCGCAACCCGCATCGCATGGATCGCCAACATTACCCGCTCCCCCGAGCCCGCAGTTACCGAGGCTGCAGTTACCGAGGCTGCAATTTCCGAGCTTTCCAAACGCCCCTTTGAAGTGGCCAGTGACTCGTTGAGTGAGGTTGTTGCAGGTTTGGCACCCACCCAACGACAACATCATGGTTGCTAGAACAACCGTCATTTTTCTCATCTTCGTTCTCCCCCGAGAAAGGTTGGGCTTTCAGGCCGCAACAGATTTTGACCCGCAACTCTACGTCACCATTCAGGTCACGCAAACGGATTACGAAAAAATTTGCCGAATCCTTTCACTTTTGCTAACGCTCGCACGCGTTCCAAGTGTTAGATTTTTCCATCACCGAGCGATCGCTCATTTTCTTTCTCTTCTGCCGCGAAGCGTTGTCGTCCATGCACCGTTTGGGAAGACTCTTTTGCTTCTTCGCCGTGTCCGTGTTTTGCAATCTCTCGACGCGTGAGATTCAGGCGGATGGTCTAAATGACCAAGAATCCCTCGAGTGCCGCGATGTATGGGAAATCTCCACACGCCACTTGATGGATCGTCCTCGATGCATCGACCCGATCGATCCCGCGTTGCGAGTGCACCGGTTCGACACTGGTTGTTGGCAAGAGGCCACGATCGAAGATGCGTTGCAACTCGATGGACGTTTGCCGATCGTCTACGTCCACGGCAATTTCATGACGCATGACAATGCCAGGCGGCGAGTCTTGTTGATCGATGATATGCTACGTGCTCGAGCTCATCGATCCTATCGATTGATCATGCTGTCATGGCCCAGCCAGCGCGAACCGCACCCCCTCCGGGACACCCGTGAGAATGCTGCCTCTTCGGACAGCCATTCCCTCTATGTGGCTTGGGTCCTGCAACAACTCCGCGACGCTCCCCAAGTCAGCCTTCTAGGATTTTCACTCGGCGCACGCTCCATCTCAGGCGGATTGCACCTGGCGGCTGGCGGAACCATTCGCGGGCTGCATGGCGCCACTGGAGTCAATACCGAACCGTCGGAATCCTTGGTTCGTGTCGGCTTTGTCGCGCCCGCCATGGATCGCACATGGCTAACGCCGTCCGGAAAACACCGACTCGCAACCCAGCATGTTGAGGGGATCCTCAGCCTTTACAACAGCGATGATCCTGTCCTGCGGCGATTCCGTTTCCTCGAATCCGGCTCCCACGCAATCGCAGCGGGGTATCAAGGGTTTGTTGGCAACTCCTTGATCCGACAGTACGATTGCAGCGATTGCGTTGGTAGAACGCACGACGAGCGAAGCTATTTTCGCCAGTGCCCCTACTTTGGGTTGGTCCTCGATCACTTGCTGTGGAACGAATCCGTTGGAGCGTGCAGAATCCAATAGCATTGCACTCCGCTGGGACTCTCATGGTCTGAAGTTCCGGGAATGTCCGTTCCATGAATTATCCCTTTCTCCGATGGACTACGGGATACTCTACGGAGCGATCGTCGTAGAGCGGCTTCGCACATTCGGGGGACGGCTCCCGGATTGGCGTCCCCATTGGGAGCGGATGCAACTCGGGTGCCGAACGCTAGGGATTGGACCCACTTGCGGTGCCCAAGATTTCGGTGGAGCGCTGCAACGCATTCTGGATTCGAACCGAAATTGGGAGGCGATTGAACCGGACGTCTCGCTGGTCGCTGTCGCAACGCCTGGGAATCCCGATGATGGACTGGGGGAGTGCACACTGTTTATCCATCTGCAGCAGATCCCATGGGCCCGATTGTACGCATGGTATCATCGGGGGGCCTCGCTCGTTTCTTCATCCTATGCGACGGGCGCCGGAACCAGCTGGCCCGCCCCCATCAAAGTTCGTAATCGTCTCGCCTATTATCTTTCAGACCGAGAGGCAAGCAGCGATGGCAAGGGGCGACTCGGGTTGCTCCGTACGGCAAGCGGATCGGTTGCCGATACCTCGGTAGCGAATCTCGTGATGATGAGCTCCGAAGGGAATTGGGTCTCTCCCACCCCCAACTCCGTCATGCTGGGCACCAGCATGCGCCTGTGCGAATCGCTTTTGGCGGACTCCCAACAATTCATCTGCTACCAAGACGTTTCCTTCGAGGAATTGTCGCACGCCCGAGAGGTAATTCTCCTCGGCAATACTCCCTGCGTTTGGCATGTCTCGGAAATCGATGGCAAGCCGATCGGGGATGGAACTGCCGGCCCGAATTGCCAGTGGCTCCAAAAACGGTGGATCGAACACTGTGGGTTCGATTGGCTCAGTCAGGGGAAAGACGCAGATCATCGGACCGCGTAATCGCCTCGTCGATGTTCCGGAACCGCGGCCAAATCCATAAACCAGAGCAGATCTCCTCGCTGCGGCTGGATCCGTTGGGCGGGATAGAGGTTACCTTGTTTGGGCCCATGCCAGACAACTTCCACAGCGGCTTGTTTGGATGCACCGCACACCAGAAATGCAACCTGACGCGCCGCATTGAGCAACGGAACCGTCATCGTCAACCGATACGTCCCCAGCTTGGGAACATAATTGCATACGAAGATCTCGTCCTTCGACAAGAGCGCCTGCGTCTCTGGAAAAAGCGATGCGGTATGGCTGTCGTCCCCGAGCCCCAGCAGGACGATATCCAAACGCGGAAAACCTCCCTCGGACGGGTCCGCTGCCAGATAATGGCGCAGAGTGTCGCTGTACAACTTTGCGGTTCGTTCCGGATTTTCGATCGAAACTGGAACCGGAAAAAAGTTGGGGATGCATCCTGGATTCTCCGTCGCCAACGCTCGATCGAGCCATGCTTCCCTCACCATCCGAAAATTGCTATCCGCATGGTCCGGCGGGACGTTCCGTTCATCCCCCCAAAAGAGTTGGACCTTGGACCAGTCGATACGCTGCAAACCGTTTGACGCGAGATGTTGGTACAGGTTTTTGGGGGTCCCCCCGCCCGATAACGCGATGGAACAGGTCGGGCGCGTTTGAAGAACTCGCTGAATCGACTCAATTAGCCACTCGGCGACCGCTACGGTCACCTCATCTTGGCTTCGTTTGATTATGATTTGGGTACGCATCGGGGTTCCTCCCGAGTCTATTCGGCATTTGCACCAGACTGGCTGGAAAGGAAACGATTTGAGCAGGCAAGTCACGACAACTCAACTATGGGAGTCAATACGCACGGCGGGATTGGCCTCTGCCGATGAATGCCGCAAATGGGCCAAAGGCGTTACCGAAGCCCTAGGAAAGTCGGTTTCGGCCGACCCTGAAATGCTCGTTGGGGCACTGGTCAAGTTCGGGTACCTGACGCCGTACCAGGGCAAAGCTCTTCTCGAGGATCCCACGCAGCCCTTGACGCTCGAGGGAATTCGCATCGAAAAATCGCTCGAGGATCGACTCGGAGCACATTGGTACGAGGGTCGGCTCATCGCGGGAAACGCAGCCGCGAAACCGTCCGTTCCCGCGGAACGATTCTGGATCGCAGCCCTATCCATCGAGACCATGTCGACAGAACAGATGCAGTCGTGGCCACCCAGCATGACCTGGGCGGAACACCATGCAAACGTCCAGGCACCGCGACTGGATCACTGGCGAAACACAGGAGCAACTCTGCAGCATCTCTTTGCCACCGTGGATCCGTGGACGTCACCGTCGCTGACCACAGAACTCGAATCAACTCCACTTCCAGTCGAGCGTGCTTGGCGAATGGTCCAGGACATCGCGACGGCGCTGGAGGCTCTTCATCAAGGAGGACTGGTGCATGGCCACTTGAGCCTGGACGCGATCCTGGTTGAATCGGATGGAAGTTTTCGATTGAGGCGTGATCCATTCTTTCCACCCCGCTCACCCTACCATGGACCAACCCCTTCGTTGATCCCGCATTCGCACTCGCTCCTGGCCGTCGCGGCACCTGAACTGGCCGTACCCGATGCCCTGCCGTCGGTCCGGTCTGATCTCTACGCGCTCGGCTGCATTTGGTATCGAAGTACCGCAGGCCAGTGGCCGATCGAACCCAAGACCGGTGCATCGGACGATCTGTGGGGCAACCTCCACGCGAAAATCCCAATACATCCCCCCTCCGATTTCTCGGACAATGCTGGCAAGTGTCTCGCTCATCTGCTCGCAAAAGACCCTGGCGCCAGATTCGGTTCTGCCAAATCCTTTTTGAAGGCCCTTCAATCCGATCCGAACCAAGGCCGAGCCGAGGCATCCGCAACCGTCACCGAGTCCTCCACGCAATCTTCCACCGAACTGAATGCAGTCCGCGAACCGAAGAGGGAGTATGTCGCGAAAGGCGCAGCGAAATCCGAGCAGGATCCCCCCAAGCCGTCGAGACCAACAGCACCTGCGGCCCCCCGCGCGGCATCTCCCGACCCCACAATTCCAGCCGCCGCGCCCCCCAAAAAAGGGGCACCGACGAACCCGACTACGAACAACCCGGTGATGGAGGACACGAACGTCGAGAAAGTCATTTCGGACGTCCTGGAAAAACGTGTTCGCGTCATCAACCTCAACCCGCCTCGCTTGCAACGGCCGAAACCCCCGATCGTCACGCCTGTTGAAATTCCGAACGGCTCGAGCCCAGCCCCTACTTCGGCGCAGCCTGTTGTTCAAAGCAATCCGGCTAAGCAGGCCGCGGTGGGGAAGAATCCACCTCCGTCCGCCCCCGCAGCGAACGATACCAAGTCGAACGCGGGCGGCGAGACTCGCACCGGCAACTCGGCGAAAAAACCTGCATTGCAGGAAAAAAAGGGGACCGGAAAAACAGCTGGAAAGCCGAAGGGAAAATCGAAGAAGCAACGTCCGAAATGGGTCATGCCATCCTTGATCGCCGGATCAGGTGTTTTGCTACTCTGCCTTCTGGCGATCTTGCGAGGCGCGTCTCCAAACGTCGTAACGATTGACAACACGCCAGCCAAGTCGAAGAGTAGCGAGTTGGCGCAAAATGAAGTTGCCCCCGGGAATACTCCCTCGGTCTCTTCTCCACCAACCGATCCTCGCGTCGAACCTTTCGATATCCGCGCCGACGACGGTCGATTGCCCTGGGCCCCCCCCACCACGGGCGAACCGTACTCGACCGAACTTCTTCCGATGGGGATCGAGGCTCTTGTCTACATATCCGGGAAAACATGGCAGCATCAAGGACCGATCCAGCCATTGGTCACGTGGTGGAACACCATCGCTTCGGAACCGCAACCGGCGTGGTGGCCCACACTGTCCATACCTTCGGACAGCATTGAGCAAGTTGCGGTTGCATGGTATCCAGGCGTACAACCTGGCACGGCTCGTTACGCCGTTCGGTTCGGACTTCAGCAACCGCGCAAGGTATCTGAGATTCTATCCAGTGGTGGCTGGTCCCCAAAATCAATCACGGGTTCAACAGCAACCGACAAAGGCTCCATCTGGATCCACAAGGACAGCAATGACCTCGGCGCAATGCTCTGCGACGGATTGTCCGAAACGGCCGACAATACCACCAAGTACGTAACGTTTGGTCCTGCCGATCTGCTGGAGACCATTCTCGCGTCCCGAGAATCTCCATTCGTCATGCGCCGCCAATTGGATCAACTTCGTCAAGTATCCGATTCTTCAGCAGATGTAACCATTCTGATCGCGCCAAGCTTTCTCTATGGCGACGGCAAAGCTATCCTCGGACCGCAAAGCCCGAAGTTGCTGGAATTGATTCGCTCGGTAGTGAACGACAAAGTCCAGGCGGTAATGCTTCGTGCACAGTGGGACCAAAACTGGTATCTCGAATGGCGTTCTCTCGGTAACGATATACAGGCAGCCGCGAAGAATGCATCCGCGATCAAGTCGTCGATCGAGGCGGCATCGAACCAAATCGAGGCCGCTTTGGTGAACCAACCCGCCGATCCTTACTGGCGAGCGATCGCGAATCGATTCCCGCAAATGCTACGATCGCTCGCCAAGTGGATCCGCACCGGCGCCGAAGACGGGCAGGTCATCGTCAACGCCTACCTCCCGCCAGAGGCGATCTCCAATCTGATCATCGGATCCTGGATGGCCTCCCAACGGGATTGGAACGCCGTTGCAGCTGGGCCGCCGAGCAAACCTACCGCACCCGCAAAGCAGATCGAGGAGTGGCTGGCAACGCCGATCACGATTCGCATTGAGCAGGATTCTCTCGAGAACGTCCTGCAGGCGGTCGCCACCGAACTAAAGGATGCCAGCGGATCGGCCACGGACCCCCTGCCGATGGCTATCCAAGGCGCTGCCTTTCAAAAAGACGGGATCACGCGAAACCAGCAAGTTCGGAACTTTGAATTTACAAATACTCCCATTCGGCAAGTCCTGACCGGTCTCGCCCGCCGGGCTAATCCGGTGACGACCGTCCAATCCCCCAACGAAAAAGATCAGAAAGTGGTCTGGGTGATTCTCGACGATCCCGCAACTCCCAGCAAACGGAAGCTGGAGTTCACGACCCGAGCTTGGGCCCAAGCCAACAGTGCCCCACTGCCGAACGAATTTCTTCTTCCGCCAAACTGAATACCACCATGGACCAGACCGCTTGCAACCTTGACGGGCGAGCTCTGGTATATTCAGGCGTCTGACATCGAAACCATGATCAGGTCGAGGCAATCGAATGGAAATCAATCCCTACGCAGCGACTGCCATGAGCGGGGAGACGGGCTCGACAGAGAGTCACGACGCGGAACTCACACGTCGCAAGTACTTGTCGCACGAGGCCTCCATCCAATCGGTTGGACTTCTGTATATGGTAGGTGCTGCGTTCAGTATGCTTTACGGAGTTGGAATGGTCTTCGCCATGCTGTATTCGCAAACCGCGCCGGCGACGGGAAACCCAGCGAGTGTCGATTATGCCGAAATTGTAATCGGGCTCGTCGTTTTTGCGGTTGGAATGTTGCAAGCCTACGGTGGTTGGTCATTGAGAACACTCAACGCCAGCGGGAAGCCAATCGCGGTACTGCTATCCGTTATCGGCTTGTTTGGAATTCCGATCGGGACCTTGATTAGCTTGTACATTCTGTATCTCCTTCTCTCCGAGAAGGGCCGTATGGTTTTCTCTCCAGAGTACAAGGCTGTCATCGCGGCGACTCCTCACATACGCTATCGAACGTCCTTGCTCAATTGGATCCTTTTGTTTGTATTCCTCGCCGTCGTGGTCGGTCTTGTGGCATTTGCGGTGCTAGGGACGAAGGCAGCACCCTAAAATCGTTTTTTAGTTTTCCTCGTGGCATGCGGAGGCAACGAAACACGTCGTGTCGGACATCGATCATCTTCAACATGTGATTCAAATGCATGACGAATGCTCCCAAGAAGAGCCCACGTCCCTCCCGGATATTGCGGACGAAGACCGCCATGCCTATCTGCAATTGACCTTGGTGCCCGGCATTGGTCCTCGCATCATGAGTCGTCTTCTTGCTCATTTCGGTACCGCCTCGGCGGTACTAGGCGCAACCCTCAAGCAACTGGGCGAGGTAGAGCGGGTTGGCCCGAAGCTGGCGATTAGCATTCGCGATTCATGCACAAACGGATTGGTGGAGAAAGTCCTCGACCATTGCCTGGAGCACGAGATCGATCTCCTGTATCCGAACGATGGCCGCTATCCCCATTTGCTACGCGAAATCGCTACCCCTCCCTTACTTCTGTACGCCAAGGGGAGTTTCTCCAAGTCGGATGACTTCGCAATCGCGATGGTTGGCACCCGACATGCCACACACTACGGTCGTGTGATGGCGGAACGTCTTGCGCGAGGACTCAGTTCACTCGGTGCGACCATCGTCAGCGGGTTGGCGCGAGGAATCGATGCGGTATGCCATGAGACCGCGATGAATTCCGGGGGACGAACCATTGCGGTCCTGGGAAGCAGCATTTCCGACATCTACCCGCCAGAGCATCGCAAACTGGCCGAGAGAATCGTTGAGCAAGGGCTGCTGCTCAGCGAAACCCATCCCTTCGCCCAGCCCAAGGCGGGCGTATTCCCGCAGCGCAATCGAATCATCAGCGGCATCAGTCTCGCTGTGGTCGTCGTAGAAGCTGCCGACCGCTCCGGGTCATTGATCACGGCATCGCACGCGGGCGAGCAAGGGCGCGACGTGTTTGCGGTGCCAGGGCCTGCCACGTCGCGAACCTCCCGGGGCTGCAATCAATTGATTCGCGATGGCGCAGTGCTGATCCAGGATGCCCAGGATGTCGTGGAGCAATTGGGACCGGTCGCTAAATCGTTCCCGTCTTCCAGTGGCCTCGAAGTGAAAACGCCCGCCGAACTCCAGCTCAATGACGTTGAGCAATCCGTACTGGGGGCAATCGAATCCCTGCCAACCGATATCGATGCCGTGATTGCCCGCTCCGGACTGCCGGTTCCGAGAGTTCTAAGTACACTGAGTGTTCTCGAGTTGCGGGGCTTTATCGTCCGAAGCGGTGGTCGCTCGGTCGCACGACGACACTAGAAGACTTGGTATATGAAATCTGGCCTGAGGATCGGTGATGTTGGCACGTTGGCATGGAACGTCGATGCGTCGATGGTCATTTTGCTAGGGGGCGATCCACGAGCCGCGGTATTTTCCACCCCCAACATGATCCTCCTCATGGAGCGATCGGCGAGGGAAGCTCTTCGTCCCTATCTTGAGCCAGGCGAGGAATCCGTTGGCACCGATGTCCATGTGCAGCACCTGGCCGGTGCTGGTCTAGGGGCATCCGTTCGCGGTGAAGCTCGGGTTACTGCAATCGAGGAACGCAAAGTTCATTTCGAGGTCGCTGCATTTGACGGGGATCGACTGCTCGGTCGCGGCACGCATTCGCGCGCCTTGGTCCGGTTGGATCGCCTGTTGGAAAATCTCGCGAAGCTTTCTGGTAACGGAGAAGGAAAAATGCCTCACCCATCGAATACGGGCCCGCTGCCCCACTTCAACACGGTAAACCTGGAAATTTCAAACCGAATCGCCACGGTAACCCTCAACCGCCCTCGCGTTCTCAATGCCGGCAACGCGGAAATGACCAGTGATCTCGAGAGAGTCATCGCATGGCTTGGCGGTCATCCCGAGGAAGTTCGTGTCGTTCTGCTTCGAGGAGCCGGGGACGCGTTTTGCGCAGGAGACGATGTCAAAGAACTTCCTGGATTCAGCGCTGAATTCGCCCGCGAGCTGAGCCATCGACAAGCCGAACTCTACCTCGCCTTGGAACGGCTCCCGCAGCCGGTCATTGCGCTCGTTCATGGGGATGCATTTGGCGGAGGTTGTGTGGCCGCCTATTCGGCCGATCTGCGCATCGCAACGCATGACGCACGATTCGCGATGCCAGAAATCAAATTGGGCTGGCCCCCTGGGTATGGGATCGCGCAACTGACCGCCCTGATCGGCAAACCGAGAGCCCTCGAGATGTGCTTGACAGGTCAGCCGATCAGCGCGGCACGGGCGCTCGAATGGGGCCTCGTCAACGAGATCACCGCGGGAGCGTCCTTGGTGAGGCGAGGAGTTCAGATCGCGGAAAAGATGTTGGCCATGCCAGCCGAGGCACTCCGAGCTACCAAACGAATCGTCCACTTGGACGAAGGCTCGCAACCCAAGATTGCCTACCGCGTGGACACAGAGGCCTATGTCCGTTGTTTGCAACTCGACGATGCCCGGGAAGGGATCCAAGCTTTCCTCGAAAAAAGAAGCCCTCGCTTCCAAGGCTCATGAAACGCTGCAGTCTCCCCGAGCCAAGCTTTCATCGATGGTGGCACGGAGACTCACCGACTGGGAGACTCACCGACTAAACGTGAATACTTCCCAGGACCGTAGCCAGCACCTGATCAGCAGCAAGGCTCGCTTTCGGCTTCTCGTCGTTTGCGTTTCCATTCCAATCCATCAGGAATGGGCCGACTGCATCGGCCGACATCGACTTCGAGTAGTAATCTCCTTGACCGAACTGAATCCCGAGTTTTCTCACAATGCTCGCCTGCCCTTCGGTCTCCACTCCGTCCACAATGACAGCCAGATTCGATTGCCGGGCCTGCTGAATCAATAGCTCGATCAACTGCGCAACTTTTGGATTTCCCTCTGCGTTTTGTATCAAGGAAGGGGACAACTTGATTCCGTCGACCGGAAACTTGTCCATGGACAGAAATGCTGGAAACATCGTGCCGAAATCATCGATCACCAGCCGGATACCAGAATCCCGCACTTTGCGCAGGGTGTCGATCATCCCGATGCGGTCCTGCATCACCTCCGATTCGGAAATCTCGAATTGCACGCGGTGATTGAGCAGTCCGAATTGCTGAATCGTTTCCGTGAGAGTCAGCAGGAAATGAGGATTCTGTAGTTGCCTGCGGGTCAAATCGATACTGATACGTCGCGGCGCATGGGCAATCAATTCTTGTTGCCACTGCGAAAACTGGCAACATGAGTTGAAAAACGCCCAATTTACAATTTCTCCGAGAAAGCCGTTTTCCTCTGCGATCGAACGAAAGGGCTGAAACGGATAGACCCCTTGGTTGGTTCGGTTCCAAGAAATCATCGCTTCCGCAAACTCGCACTGTTTGGTTGGCAAGTTGAAGACGGGTTGATACTCGAGGGTCAGCCCGCGATTTCTCATCGCGAGTCGAAGCTCGTCCTCCAACTTGAATTTACGGCGAATCGTATCTTCCATCGCCGGAACATACATTTGCACATGGCTGCATCCGGCACGTCGCGCATCACGCAGAGCAATATCCGCGAATCGCAGCAGATCAAGAAACTCCACGTCTGGCTTGCTCGCAATCGCGATCCCGATGCTTACCGAAACGAAAAGCCTCTCGTCTCCAACCACATACTCTTTCGATATCGATTCGGCGAGGTTCGACGCGAGCTTGGTCAATGCCCGATATCCCTCGACTCCCGATAGCAGAAGCACAAAGGAGTCTGTGTTCACCCGGGCAATGAAACATTGCGTGCAGCAGCGACCAATTTCCGAGGAAGGCGACAAGACCAATTGGATCGAGGTAGCAACCGATCGGAGCAGCTCATCGGTCACCCCATGCCCCATCATATGAGCGATCTGATTGAAGCGATCGACTCCGATAACCAGAGATGCATAAGGCCTGAGAAACTCCGAGGGGTTGTCCTTGGCCCGTTGAATCCAGTTCATCATCCCATGGCGATTGTGGAGTCGGGTAATCGGGTCGTGCAGGGACAAATACCGAAGACGATGCAGCATCGTCTGATTCCGAAGAAAAGACTTGATGCGTGCTTGCAGCTCCTCTGGATGAAGCGGTTTTCGAAGGACATCAACCGCTCCCTCGAAAAACGCCTCTGGGATCGTTTCTCCCTCCGTGTCCTCAACCAAAAAAACCACCGGAAAGACGTCCGTCTTGAGTATTCCTCGCAGTTGACGGAGAGTCTGGAGCCCGCTGGTATCGGGCAAGTTGCTGGCGAGCAAAATCAGGTCGTAATGGTGGATCGTCGCCGATGCGATTCCATCTTCGCTCGTCTCGGCTGTAGAAAACTTGATCCCCGTGTTTTCCAACGCCTGGGCAAGAAGTCGGTGGCTTTCCGGGTTGGCATCGATCAGCAAAAGCCGGGGCGAGGGCGTCTCATTCATTACGATCAAACCATGGAACAGTGCTAAGTCCTTGGGATTTCGACTCTCAATGGAAGTTATAGCTCACTATCACGGTTTGGCCTGAAAAGTTTCAAATTCGAAATATTTTCGCGAAAAAGGATCGGCTTGCGTCCTCTCGGGAAACGAAAAGTGGCGTCCGTGCCACCCGAGGCTCCGAAGAGCCTCGGCACCAATCCTTGGAGTCTTCGTTACCGTACAAACAAACGAAGAGCGTGCCTGTTCCGCAAATGCAGGTGGGATCCTGCGTTATGCAGCGGAGAGCGCGAATTTGCCGGTTCGAGCGGCGGTCCCCTCGATAAACTCCTCAAAAATCCGAACGTCCAGCGCGCTGGCAGCCGGGGACTCGGGATGGAACTGGCAACCGACGACGAACCAATCGTCGTACTTGTTCTCGACCGCTTCGATAATCCCGTCCTGGCACCGAGCTGTGACGCGGAACGAGTCGGCTAGTCGATCAATCGCCATGTGGTGGCGACTGGTCACCCGAATTTCTCCCTCACCATAGACACGACCGACAATGGAATCGGCTTCGACGACGAGGGAGTGCCGATGCTGAGGATCATGCGGATCGCGATGCTGAAGTGCATGCGGGACATCGATCGAAATATCGTAGAACAGACTGCCTCCCTCAATGACGTTCAACAACTGCAATCCCGCACCAATGGCCATGACGTTCATCCGGCGTTGGGAAATCAAGGCGGCCAGATGCCGATCAAAAGATTCCCGACGCGGGTCCATAGGCCGCACGGAGCTGTGGAGCATATAACCGTCGTTCCGGGGATCCAGATCCGCTCCCCCAACGAGCACGAAACCGTCGAGCAAGTCCAAAATGCGATCGATGCTCGAGAGATCCTTCGACGGGGGCAGCAAGACCGGAATGCCTCCTGAATTCGTGATCGAATCGAAATAGCCGGCGGCTAGATAACAGTACGCCGGAGTGCCTTGATGCACTCCACGGTAATCGCAATTCAGTCCAATCAGCGGCTTGTCTGCCATCGGTCAGGATCCTCCCAAAAAAATAATGAACAAGTGACTTCGATCTTCGAATGCCATCGGCTGTGGTCTGGACAAATCCGATTTCGCTGTTCGAGAGCACCTCGTCCGCTGGTCCCATCCGCTGGTCCCATCCGCTGGCATCATCCGACACGTAGATAGCCGAAGGGCTGTGTCGCAACGATTCCTTCGTTGACTCGACGAGTTGCTGATCCTTGACGAAAAGTGGAACGATCCTTCGCACCGGCTTGCCCAACGCGGCCGTTGCCGCATCAGTCCACCAAAAGTTCGCGTAAGTTAGGAAAGTCGCATCACGAAATCAAGCAAAGCACCATATTTAGCACACCCTGGAAATGCTAGCTCAAGATCCCGTGCTAGCGTTCCCTACAATCCTTGGGTTGCACGGTTCGGCCGACCTGCTCGCCAGGCACTCCATCGCCACATTCGTCGTCAGGATCGATTCGCGCGGAACAGTTCGTACATAGGATCGGCCAACGTATCCGCGGAGGATTTCGTCATCTCTTCCGCCAAGAGCTGATCGAATTGATTCTGAAAGATCTTCTCCGCCTGGCCGCCATGCAGGTAGGCAGGAGCTTGCTGTGTCGCACGCATGGAGGCGATGAGGCGTCCGAACAGTGTCTGCCCCACGAAATCCGTGAAGGCTTTCCTGACTTCGGGGTCGTCGGATTCCGCGGCATTGCTTTTCGCTCGGTTTTGTTCGTCGCGAAGTAGCGATCGGAACTGGCCCATGAAATCCTCGCTGGGGAGTCTCGCTGCGGTCTCGGTAGACAGCTTCGATGCGGATGCGATTGGATCGTTTCCTGGCGAAGGAAGTGGCTGGATGGTCATGGGTAGGGTTCCCGAGCGAGGGGCTATTCAAAAATAACTTCGCCGTACAGATTTCCCTGCCGTTTCAGGGTCTTGATGATGGCGATTTTGTCTTCGGTCGCCACGTTGAGCACGTTGAGTGCATCGACAAGGTTTTTGAGGGTGGCAGGTGGGTTCGCGCCATCGCGTGAACTAATTCCCACGAACTCTCCGGAAATAGGAGCGCGTGTCGTGATGCTCAATTGGTTCTTATGCGAGATCGCAACTGGGGCAACCAGCACATCGGCCCCGATGATCATGGTCCCCTCGCGCTCATTGATTACCACGCGGCGGGAGCCTCGCAAATTGATGATATCGATATCGAGAATGAGCGACACGAATTGTACCGGCCGCTCACGATACGGAGGTGGAATCGTGACTTCCACATGGGTCTGGTCCAGCGCTTTCGCAAAAAGGCTTCCGTCTCCGGAGGATGGGGTTCCGGAACGGGAAAAACCGCGACTTCCCGGCCGAAGATAGTCGTTGATTACATCCTCCACGTACTGAGAAGTGGTGAACGAAGCATGGTCGGGATCCAGCACGAGCGTGATTTTGTCGTTCAAGGTAAAGCCGGTTCGGATCGGTCTCTCGACTTTGCAGCCGTTGACAACTTTTGCGGTGGTTGGAAATCGCCGATCCTCCACCGCGACCGCCCCTTGGGCGAGCGCGTAGGTTTCCGGTCGATCGGCTCGCGGTCCGAGGAGATGGGTCAGAAGCAGCGTGCCTCCTTCGAGGCTTTTCGCGTGGGTGGCGCTCACGGTGCAGTTCAACGTATCCCCTTGCTCCGCGCCGGAGGGAGGGATTTTGACGGTCACGAAAACCATCGCTACGTTCTTGGCATTCGCCATCTCCTTTTCCACCAATCGGCCGTCGGCGTCCGAGGCAACTGGGGTTCCCAGGTTTTGCAGGGCGCGGGCCAAGGCGCGCATCATCGGTTTGTTGCTGTCCCCATCCCCGGTTCCTTTGAGCCCGACGACAAACCCAACCCCCTGGAGCACGTTCTCTTCCTGGCCTTTGAGCCGGCATAGATCGCGCACTTTCAGCTCGGTCTGGCCCTGAACCGGCAGAGCTGTCCACGCCAAACACCAGCAACTCAATGCGAGGAATGCACCTCGAGGACCATGCATATTTCTAGCTCCTTCGAGCAACCAAGGGATCCCTGCCATTTCGCGGGACCATTTCGCGGGATTCGGGTGGGGAATACCAGAAAGCCCCGGGCAGCTGCCAGAGGAAGTGGCGAGAGCTGGCAATCTGGGAAAGACAGGGTGGCTTTATCGGCTAGAATGAAAATTCCGGTCGTCACGCGGAAATCGCGCCGATGGGACAAAGACGATTCCCACGATCTTGGTGTCGGAGACACGCCATGGCTTCGGATGCACGGCTCAAAGAACAACTTCCTCGACTCACCGACGCGATCGTCAGGACCTACCATGCGTCGGATCGTATCAATCATCTAGGTCATTGTCCGCTTCCGAAGTACGAGGTCGTGGTACAAATCCTCGAGGACTTGAAGGATATTCTCTACCCGGGCTTTCGTCGCCGCGAGGGCCTACACGCTGGGAACGTAACCTATCACGTGGGCAACCTTATCGACGCCCTCCACGACCGGCTAACGACGCAAGTCACGCGGGCCTTGCTGCATGCAGACCGCGTCAACAGCGTCCGGATCGACAATTGCCACGAAGCCAACGACTATGAGGCAAAGGGGCAGGAAATCGCAATATCCCTGCTGGAACGCATCCCCGACCTGCGCACCGTGCTCGCCAAAGACGTGGACGCCGCATTCGCGGGGGACCCGAGCGTGACCAACCGAGACGAAATCGTTTTCTGCTTTCCCGGCCTGGAAGCAGTCACGATCTATCGTATCGCGCACGAGTTGTACCGTCTGAAGGTCCCTTTCATCCCGCGTATGATGAGCGAGTGGGCACACAAGCAAACCGGGATCGACATTCATCCAGGCGCTCGGATCGGGGAGTATTTCTTCATCGATCACGGCACGGGCGTGGTGATCGGAGAAACCTGTGAGATCGGTGATCATGTCAAAATCTATCAAGGAGTTACGTTGGGAGCACTCAGTTTTGCGACCGACGCCAACGGCGAACTCGTCCGCGGAACAAAACGCCATCCGACCATCGAAGACCACGTCGTCATCTACGCGAACGCCACGATTTTGGGTGGACAGACGGTCATCGGTCACCACAGCGTGATCGGCTCAAGTGTGTGGGTCACGTCCTCGGTCAATCCCCACTCAACCGTGGTCTTGGAGAAGCCAAAACTGAGGATTCGCAACGGTTCGGTGGATGAGTCGATGTTCGACTTGAACTACCAAATCTGAGCCCGTTTCGCGGCGCTAAACCGATACACTTCCCGAGATCGCCATCTGCATGGTGCGATATTGCGACTTGAGGAGCGCAATGGCGGTGGAGTGCATGGTTTGGTTCTTTGCGATCTCTGCGATTTGGGTTTCGAGATTGTCGTCGCTCCCGTCGTGATAAACCACTTGCGTCGATGCATCGCGCACCTCGCGAACGGCTTGCTCGCGAGCCAACCTGGGAGATGAACTTCCCGACTCCACATCGAAATTTCGGTCCCCGGGGGACGGAGGTGTCGTTCTCGTTTTTTCGGCCGCCATCATTTGCTTGAGACTCGCCTGAAATTCGGGAAGCGATAGGTCGCGGGTCTTGTAGCCCGGCGTATCCATGTTGGCGAGATTGCCAGCGAGGATCGCATGCCTTCGCTCGGCAAATGCAATGGTTTCCTCGAGTGCTCGGGCGACTCCGGGGGTGAACATGGCTTGCTTTCCTTTCTTGCATGCTCGGTCGCCAGGCCGGCACGACCAATGCAATCTCGCGGGTCAACCGTCCAACGACAAGGATTCGTCTGCATCGCTGGCGTTGGCCTCGTCAAAACCATACGCTCGGGCTAGCCGCATGGAGTCTGCGGATTGCAACAAGTGGCCCGCGATCGTATCGCGTTGGGCGGTCATGCTCTCGGTCGCCCGTTGCTCCATCACCAGGATTTCCTGGATCCATTGGTCGCAAAGCCTTTTGATTTCCTGACACGCGCGTCGTCGCTCCGGATTTGACCAAACGCGGGTTTCCGGATCCTCGCCCTGAAAACTGAGCATCTGCTGCTGAACGATCATAAGCCGATCCATCATCGCCTGCTTGCGAGCCAGCAGGGCGAGCAACTCGCTGACATCCTGCTTATCGATCGCTTCGGCCTGCGAAACACTCAGGCTTCGCAACTCGGCGAGCAGCATGCGTTTGGCATCCATCAGCGAGAATAATTGCTCCGTCCTGGCAAATGGTTCATGTGCGGCGGCGGAATCGGTGATTTCGACGGCCATTTTCCCGTTTCTCCTTCCCCGGAAATGCTTCCGCCCAGGTGTCTGACGGAGTGGTGTACGACGGAGGTAGTGCCTGACGTAGCGATTCCAACGAATGCAATGATGAAAGGGATTACCAAAACCATGCCGGTATGCCAAGTCCGGTCTGAGTTCAGGGTGCTACACTGCCTGAGGGGGAAAGGATGCGGTACAATAAGTTTGTCCAGGTTACGCAAATCGTTGTACGAGTGCGGGGGGTGAGGTCCCGATCCCCCCGGTTATCCGGTCAGTGAGGAAAATGAACCAAAAACCGAACGACTCCCAAGGTCCGAGCTTGGCTCCCCAATCCGTCCGACGACCGAACAACGCGTGGTGGATTCTGCTCATTCTGGTGACCTTGTTCGCCATGCTTTTCATTCGGGGCACCCCCCAGACGTCCCGCGTTGACTACAGCTTTTTCCTGGAGCAACTCGAGCGCGAAAATATCCGCCGGGTAACCGTCTACCCCGGGTCGATCGAAGGAACCTTTACGGTCCCGCCGGACAAGCCCATCACCTACGACGACCAGGACAAGCCGATCAAGCCGCGGACGATGGCGGACGGTTCGACCGAAAAACTTAACCGGCGATTCGAGACGGCCATTCCCGCCGAAGGGGAAGTCCGTCGGGAATTGTTCGAAAAGCTCGACTCCCTACGCGCTAAATCCAAGCAAGCGTCGGATCCGGAGTCGGCCGCGGAACCCTTTGTCTACGACGTGGTGTCTACCACGGGGGCCAGCACGCTCTATCTAATTCTGTCATTCGCTTCGCTGGGATTGCTCGGCTTTGCGATCTACTTATTCATGCGACGAAGCCGCGACAACATGATGGGAGGTGGCTTCCTCAATTCCTTTACCCGCTCGACAGCCAAACGCTTTGAGCCCAGCGACCAGCATATCACCTTTGACGATGTCGCAGGTCTGGAAGGGGTGAAAGCCGATCTCAAGGAGATCGTCGACTTCCTCAAAGCCCCCGAGAAATTCCAAAAGCTCGGCGGTCGCGTTCCCAAGGGAGTTCTGCTCAACGGACCACCAGGGACCGGCAAGACCTTGCTCGCGCGGGCCGTCGCAGGGGAAGCAGGGGTTGCATTCTATTCCGTCAACGGCAGCGAATTCATCCAGATGTTCGTGGGTGTGGGTGCGTCGCGGGTGAGAGATTTGTTCGCCACGGCCAAAGAACAGGGGCGCGGCATCATCTTCATAGACGAGATCGATGCCGGTGGACGACCACGTGGCGCCGGACTGGGTGGCGGACACGACGAACGGGAGCAGACGCTCAATCAGATCCTGAGCGAAATGGATGGCTTTGCACCCAACGAATCGATCATCATCATCGCTGCCACCAACCGCCCCGATGTGTTGGACCCCGCTTTGCTGCGTCCTGGTCGTTTTGACCGCCACATCACGGTAGGCCGACCCACCCTCAAGGGCCGCGAGGAAATCTTCAAAGTACACGTGAGGGAGGTACCTCTGGATCACGATGTCGACTTGCATCGACTGGCCGAAGCGACTGTGGGACTAACGGGCGCGGACATTCGAAACATCGTCAACGAAGCGGCCCTCTGGGCAGCGCGGCACGATAAGACACGCGGGGCAATGGAAGATTTCGACTACGCTCGCGACAAAGTATTGATGGGAGCCAAGCGCGAGGAAGTGATGCTCCCTGCCGAAAAAGAAAAGACCGCTTATCACGAAGCCGGCCACACCCTGGCGGCATGGTTTCTCCCGGGCGCCCAGCGAGTCCACAAAGTGACGATCGTTCCGCGCGGCCAGTCGCTTGGCTCAACCCAAATCCTCCCCTCCGAAGATCGCATGAACATGTCCGAAGGTGAGATTCGAGACCAACTCGTGGTCTTGCTCGCAGGACGAGCCGCCGAAAGAATCATCTACGACGAAACCTCGGTCGGTGCTGAAAACGACTTGGAACGAGCGACCTCGTTGGCCCGACGCATGATATCGCATTGGGGCATGAGCACCAAACTGGGACCAGTCTCCTACAAGCTTTCCGACAGCGATCCGTTCCTCGGCCGCGAAATCCACCAGCAGCGCCTGTTCAGCGAGCGAACGCAGGAAATCATCGATGCGGAAATCGGCGATACCCTGCGTGCTGCCGACCGACGCGCCCTCGACACTTTGCATCTCCACCGAGAAGAACTCGAGAAACTCAAGGAAGCCTTGATGCAACGTGAGGAACTCAACGAAACCGAAATCGGGGAACTGATTGGTCCGAGCGTGCACGATTCCAAGAAGGTCGTCGCCTCAGCTCAAGCGAACGAGCCGATCGTCGCGCAATAAACCCTATGCCCTCCAAGAAACCCAACAAACATCGGATCGAGTTTCGAAAAGGGCACCAAGGCCAACCCCGTCGCGGCGATCTGACCCGCGAGTATGGCGAGGCCCGCGAAGAAATCGATACCGTCGGCTCGCAACGCGTCAGCGGCAAAGGAGACTTGACACGCCGCCGTACCGTCCGCGGCACACTCGGCGAAGGAAACGCCGACCCGATTCAAAATATCGACCTCGAAACCTCCGATGGCACCATTCTCGGTACCGTCCTACGCGTCCACGGTCTCGAATCGATCGCTCGCACCGATGATGGGCGAACCCTGCGCTGCGCCGTTCGCCGCGTGCTGAAAAGCGTCTCAACCCAGCAACGGCATATCGTCGTCACCGGCGATCGCGTCGAAATCGAACCCCACGGTCAGGAACAAGGCTGGATCCTCAAGGTCGAACCTCGCCGCTCCGAACTCAGTCGAACGAGCAAACATCGCCGACACGTCATGGCGGCCAACATCGATCAACTGCTCATCGTCACCAGCGCAGCCGAGCCGGTTATCAAACCAAATCTCATCGACCGCGTCCTCGCCACCGCCGAACAAAACCAAATCGAAGCGATCATCTGTATCAATAAATGCGACCTCGTTGATCCCGGCTCTCTTCAGCCGCTTGTGGGGAATTACGCCCAGATGGGATACAGTGTTTGGATGGTCAGTGCAGCGAAAGGATGGGGCATCGAACACCTCAAGCGAATGACGCACGGCTGCGTGAGCGCGGTGATCGGTCAGAGTGGCGTCGGAAAATCCTCCATCCTGAACGCCATCTCACCTGGATTGAACCAACGAGTCCAAGAGGTCAGCTCGGAAAACCAAAAAGGCAAGCATACGACCACGACGGCCGAATGGTTCGAACTTCCGGACGGAGGAGCCATCGTCGATACGCCCGGCGTGCGGCAATTCCAACTCTGGGATGTCGTCGCCGAAGAACTGACCGGACTGTTCCGCGATATCCGTCCGTTCGCTTCCCATTGCCGATACCCGAATTGTTCCCATCAGCATGAGAACGACTGTGCCGTGAAAGATGCCGTGGCCGACGGCAGACTCGACCCCCGCCGATACGACAGCTACCTCCAGATGCTCGACAGCCCCTACACCGCCGACTCAAGCGACGACGACCCGGACACCGCCATCTGAACGGCTGAATCAGGCCCGACGGGTCGACACAAGGAATGCCGGGGCGACGAAGTCCCCCGGTCACTATGCTCCCAACGGCTGAATCAGGCCCGAAGGGTCGACACAATAAGATGCCGGAGTGACGCCCCCTGTCGCGAATCTTTCGCACGATACCTCACCTACGCCAAAATCCCTCGAACGACTCGGCCGGGACGCGTCGAGGTGACGAATTGCTTGGTGTTGTTGTACGGATACGAGACCTTATCATGCTCGAGCCCGATCAGCACGTAGGTAGGTGGTTGCGCACTGTGCTACCTGGTCTCGAGTTGGGGAATATTTTTCAAAAACTTTGAAAAATTTTCTTGCAACTGAGATTTTAACGGATACAAAGTCAATGTCTTGAAAAAGCTGGACTTGTCTGAGGGTCGCGAAATTGAGATCAGCACATCAGCACATCAGCACATCAGCACATCTGCTCATCAGCTCATCAGCTCATCAGCTTGGCTGTCGCGATTTCCCTGTGTGTTTTCAGCGGGTGTGAGTGGAACCGATCTGCGGCTCACGCCGCCTTGGATTCGGAACACAGTGCTTCCGGAAATCCAACAGTAGTCGACGCAGGGATCGTTTTGCTGGATCGGGACGGTTATCTGTGTGTGCCTCTCCAACAACTTGGGATATCAGCGAACAGTGAACCGGCAACGGTTACTTCATCCTGCCCATGTGTCCAAGCAGAGATCATCAACTATGCAGTCGGCAGAGGGCAAACGAGCCGCGCACTGTTGCTGACGTTCATAGCGGAATCGCCGAATGATCTCGAATCGACAGATCCTGCAGCGATTCGCAAACCTGTTGAACTTGATGTAAAAATCGAAATCAAGCTCGGGAGCGGCGTCACGCATTCGCTTGACGTACTCATGAAGAATTCGTTTCAAGTCGGAGGTGCAGTTCCATGAGTACCACCTACGAAAGTGGCGTCAAGGATACGAGTGCGGTCGAGCGAAAACCCTTCCTTGTCTGGAGAGACCTTCGATTACGTCGATTTTTGGTAATGCTTGTACTCCCAGCGATGTTGCCATTTACCTACGCCACATGGCGGACGGGTTCACCATCGCGGGCCATTCCGTATTTGACTGGGCAGAGGCTCATGTTCGATGAATCCAAAATCGATTTGGGTACGATCAACTTGGGGACCGAGAAATTGATCGTGCCGGTTCATGTCCAAAATACCGCCGACAAAGAGATGCGATTGCTCGGTGCGTACGTAAGTTGCGGTTGCATGTCCCTGGAGGAATTGCCGTTGACCATACCTGCCCGCTCGAATCGTCAGGTCGAAATTACTCTGAGGCTACCGGACGCCGAAACCGAATTCACTCAATCTGTGAAATTTTTCTCGGATGATCCTGTTTCGCCATCTACGCATGTTTTACTAAACGGTCGTGTAAAGAAGTGTTTGTAACTTTTGTTCGATAAGGATTTGAATGATGATCAAGCAAATTGTTGGAAAGTGTTTCATTTTCGCGGGAATCTTCATGCTCTCGTGTGTGATCATGGGTGGCGGACAAGCGGATGCCGGGTGTGGGGGAGGAAATAATAGTTGCGACAGTCTCGACAATAGCTGTGCGGCAAGAAAAGAGCCAAACTGTGGACAAGGTGCGTGTATTAGTGAAGGGTTGGGTTGCTGGAGTTGTACATGCGAACTACAAGTGAATGCTACCCCCACCCCCAATGGCAAAAGATGGTGCGTTTGTTCATAGAGCTTTTTCGAACACTAATATGGTGGCGATCGAACTGTCTGGAGACTGAGAAAGAAAGTCGAGGTTACTCAGTATGAAGGCAACGAAAAATGTCTTTTTCATCTGGCTTACCGCACTCTTTCTCGCCGTCGGTCGATTGGTATGTTTTGCCGTAGCGTCTGACAACGAAGCCGCATTAGAGAATGAATTTTTTGCCGCACTCGTATCGATGCAATCGAAGTACGACCAACTTCAATTCAACGTCCGATGTTCGCTCGAGGACTCTTCAAGCGGAGATGGGATTTCCGGGGAACGAAGAAGGAAAACCGAATACGAGTTTGCAAAAAATGGGGACTGCTATATTTCGATCCGAGAGGTCGAGAAGAGCAAAGGGCTTCGTGCAAAGATATTGAGGTGCTCGAATGGATCGTACGCTTTTGCGATTGATAAAACAACAAGTCCGCCAAGCCTCGTTTACCTAGAACGGCTGGGGGTCGATGCGGCAATTGACGAGCGTGTAGCAAACCAGAAGAAGAATGAGTTTGATGCTCCAATAAAAGGTTTTCATGGGCATATGTTTCTCGGAAAACTGCTCCCGGACCTGATCAATAGCCCGGATTTCTCATTAAAAAAGTTAGCGAAACGGGACGTGCTTGGTAAGGCGATGGTCGAACTGGAATTTGAGTACAACGGGTTTGACGCGGAGCATAACGATAAGTATCAATTGACCGATGGAAAACTTCTTTTGGATCCGACCAATGATTGGGTGGTAGTTTCCGCGAGCTGGATTTACGAGAGTCTTAAAGATGGGGAGAAAGGAAGGGCAACGTCGCAACGTGAGTACAACCTTGGCCGTGAAGGATGCCCAATGGCTAGTAATGCAATCGGCAAATACGAAAGTTTGAGCACCAGATACGTCACTGAAGACAAATACACGATCGAATGGAAGCGCCAAGAAGTGCCGAAGGAGGAATTTTTTCTGACGTTCTACGGGTTTCCAGAGCCTCAATTCGATCGCAGTTTTCTCGAGAAATGGGGTTGGTGGTTGATTGGCGGGATCGTGTTTCTTGGCACTGGTTGCTGGCTCACCATGCGGCGGTCGACAAAGTGAGCTTGAGGCGCTAGCCGAGTTCGTGCGGCGTGAAAAAGATCGGCTAGCGCCTCAGGCTCATGGAAACGAAAACTGGCATTTGTCGGCTGTGTCCCTGTACGATTCTGGCAGTAGGTTATCGGATGCGTAAGTGCCGCAGCCGTGTGACATGATGGGCATTCATCTCTGGGTGTGTGATGCTTAGGCAGCCTGATCGGTGTAAAAAATTCGACTGGAGAGCATCCGTTCACATCCTATCCATTGGATTTTTGGCGCTGTTCGTCGGATCGCTTGCTGGTTGGTTATGGACCCCGTTTGCAGCAGGCTTCGCACGGGCCTGGATAACTCATCCCATTTGTTGTGTGCTCAACTCGCTGCAGTATGCAATCCTGGCGATGCTCGCTTGGTCAACAAGATCAACCCCATACTGGTATCGATGTGGTCTATTTGTGGCGGCAGCTGTTGGGTTTGAGTGGTTGCTCTCCCTCGTGTTCCCATTCATCTGGATTGTATCAAATCCTGTGCATTTTTTTGCTTGGACCGACATCGCGCAGTGGGCTTGTATCCTCCCAACATTCGTTTTCTCGGGAATCCTGTACGCTTGTTTCTTTTTGCTCGTACCACGTTGGAACAAGAGGGGAATTTTGCGTTTTTCCAACTCTGTGTCAGGATTGATTGTCCTGTCCGGTTTGTGGCTGATCGGTCATTGGATCAAGGAATCGGTACCCCCCCAGTCTCTTGCCTTCAACGCGATGCTCGTTCAACCCCATAGCAAGGATCTACAGTCAGACGATTCCGGCCTTTGCAACGTATTATTGGAACGGTCGATTGCGGAGGTACGCCAACTGCCTCAACTAGACCTGATTGTTTGGCCGGAAGCGTCGTTCGAGCCAGTTATTCGGGATACCTTGACTCAGTCGGAGCCTAATACCACGCCCAGAACAAAAAACTGTGGTTTTCTGGAAGTAGCCGACGAAGTTGCTGATCACGCGAATTTTCTTGGTGGAGTTGTGTTGCTAGATCGCGTGAAGACAGTCAAGTATGGGTTATCCGTTCCAGAAGTGCGTAAGACGAATTGCGCGTGCTTGGTCACCAAAGTTGGACCGATTCAAGTCCATGAGAAATTGTCGCTTGTTCCAATTCGCGAGTCGGATTCATCGTTTCTGAGCACTCCGATCATCCAACAGTTTTTGGGATTACCCGAGTCTGCGAAACTGACACCGGGTTCGAGTTTCAAGGTCATGAGCTTTACCGACTCGGCGGGTAAGACCCGCAAGATTGCGGTTTCTATTTGCTATGAATCGTGGCAACCGTGGTTGCCACAGTACCATTCGAATGAAAAATTGGACGCAATCTGCCATCTGGTATATGATGGCGACTTCGCCGACTATCCGGTTTACACTGATAGAATGCTTGCGACGATTCGCATGCGAGCCATCGAAACGCGCTCATGGCAACTTGTCTGTTCGACTTGGTCAGGTTCCGCCGTCATCGATCCTCGCGGCAACATCGTCCAGCGATTAGGTCCCGTGCAAGGAGTTTTGCGAACCGACTCATTTTGATTTTGCGATGCGATTGGGTGCACTCGGTATTCATGAAGCGTGGGAGTGAAGGAGAAGTCGTATGAGGTCTACTTGCAAAGTTGGTTTCACGATCGTTGAATTGCTGGTCGTCATGGCGATTCTTGGCGTCCTCGTTGGTCTCCTGCTCCCAGCCGTTCAGTCGGCACGCGAGGCGGCAAGGCGGATGCAGTGCCAAAACAATCTGAGGCAAATCGGTTTGGCGTTGCATGCGTATGAGTCTGCGCACAAGTGGTTGCCGCCGAGCATGATTTGGGACGGAAGGGGTGAGTCGCAAGGAGGAGGGATTCTGCCGGTCGGGACCATCGATCATGTGGCGCTCGGGACAGATCCGTCGTTGGATCGATTGAAAGTGAACTGGGCGATTGTGTTGTTGCCGTATCTTGAACAGCAGAGTCTGTACAACTCCTTTCGCCAGGATCACACGATCGACCATTTGGTCAACAAACCCTTTCGGACCGTGGCGATTTCCACTCTGAAATGTCCAAGCGACGGGTTCAACGACATTCCCTTCGAACGCGCGGGATTGTCTGGGACGAACGGACATACCTACGCTCGCGGAAACTACGGTTTCAATATGGGAGTCAATCGGGCTTGTATCAGTACAGCAGGCAATTGCCCGCTTGGTTTCGAAGCCGACACCAGCGATTTGCAAGGTACGGCTAGCAAGGTATGGGGGAGCGGTATCGGAGGGTTCAATGTCTCGTTTCGACTGAGTGCGTTTCCGAGCGGGCTTTCGAACATCGTTGCGATCGACGAAATCCGCGCCGGCATCTCGCCGATCGATTCCCGAGGGGTTTGGGGACTTGGGATGGCAGGGGCCAGCATCACCGCCGCGCACCCGGGCGGGCCCAATTCCCGCGATGTCGGAGATGGCATTACGGCGTGTGGAATGTTGACCCTCACGATCAGCGAATCGGAACTGAAAAGAATGGGGATGCCGTGCATCCTCTCCCCGATCCAAGGCAACTTTGCCGCGACCGCTCGCAGTCAACACCCAGGACTTGTGAATATTCTGCGGTTGGACGGTTCCGTGGATACGATCGCCGACCAAGTCGAATCGATCGTGTGGCTGTCACTCCACTCCCGCGATCCAGAGCTTGCTCGGCAATTGCCGTAGCCCCTTGGACACCGCCGACAAAGATGAGCCTGAGGCGCTAGCCGAGTTCGTGCGGCGTGAAAAAGATCGGCTAGCGCCTCAGGCTCATGGAAAGGAAAAGCTTTGTCCCATTGACTCTGCCATCCGTAGCCTGACACCTGCTTCGTTTGCTAGCTATCGGCGCTCTCGATCCTGCGCTAGGGGTGTTCGTAAACGACGTTGCTTCAACGATGATCGACGTTGTTGTGTCACCTGCGATTTGCTATCCTCTCGACCGATTCATGGATGTCTGAGAGCGTATTCGAAAACTCAGAAAACCTCAGTTGAATGCTGATACGGCGCCTGGTTTTCGGCACCGTTCTTCATTTCAATTGCCCTGCAGTCTTGCTAGGAATGGTGCCTAAAGAATGGGAACACCCGCACGGAAGCTGAAACCGGTCGAGCTAGAGAAGAATCTTCGACTCGATCGCGCGCGAGCGGTCATCGAGAACGGGACCGAGGCGCTCAAGCGGTTGGCCGATGGCATCGACGACGACTTCGCAATTGCAGTGGATCGCATCGCGAGAACGACAGGAGCGTTGATTGTTTGTGGGATCGGCAAGGCTGGGTTGGTGGGCCGCAAATTATCAGCAACCTTTGCGTCGACAGGGACACCGTCGCATTTTCTGCATCCTGCCGAAGCGATCCACGGAGATCTTGGTTGCGTCGGCGCGAACGACTTGCTTCTGGTGTTGTCCAACAGCGGTTCCTCTCAGGAAATCGTCGACATTCTTCCCCACTTGACTCGCCGTGCGGCGGGAATGATCGCGATTACCAGCGGCGCCAACAGCCCGCTTGCGCAGGCTGCCGATATCACCTTGCTCCTCCCTTCGATCCGCGAAGCTTGCCGCCACAATCTTGCGCCGACGACCAGCACCCTGGCCATGATGGCTCTTGGAGATGCCTTGGCGTTGGTGGTCAGCGAGGTGAAAGGATTTCAGTCACAGGATTTTGCAGGTCTGCATCCGGGAGGTGCACTCGGACGCAAACTGGCCAACGTCGACGATTTGATGCGCCCGCTATCGGAATGCCGAATCGGACGTTCGGACGCGACGATCCGTGAGACACTCATCGAGTCATCCCGGCCAGGCCGACGTTCCGGTGCGGTGATGATCTTGGACGACCAAAACCGTATCCAAGGGATCTTTACCGACAGCGATTTGGCACGCATTCTCGAGCAGCGCTGCGAATCCGAGCTAGACCAGCCCGTTTCGACCCGGATGACCACACGATTCTCCGCGATTCGCTCCGGTGCGAAATTGATCGATGCGATTGAAATCATGACGCGACGTAAAATCAGCGAACTACCGGTGACCGACGAGTCGGATCAACCGGTGGGAATGCTCGACATTACCGACCTTCTCGGGTTGGAGAGCCAGGCGATAGCTGGAGCAGGGATGGATCCCAACGAATCATCGGAGCGGCTGGATTCCTCTGCAGAAGATCCCTCCCGCGACGACGAATGGCCCGAAGGTCCAACCACACTTCGGATTTTTGGACCGCTGCACTGATCTGGGAGGCTTGAATTGGCACCGCGCGATACGGAATTGGCAAAACCCATCCGATTGATTCTGTCCGATGTGGACGGTGTTCTGACCGATGGCTCAATCGTGATCGACAATGCGGGCGTAGAGAGCAAGTCCTTCTACGTTCGCGATGGCTATGCGATCAAACTGTGGCTGAAGGCGGGGTTCGAGTTCGGATTGTTAACAGCTCGGAATTCCCAAGTCGTCAAGATTCGGGCTGCGGAACTAGGGATCCAGATGGTGCGGCAGGGCTACTCAGAAAAACTGACCGCCGCGAAGGAAATGATGGCACAAGCCAAGGTGGATCCGAGCGAAGTCTGCTATATCGGTGATGACCTGCCCGACCTGTCTGTAATGTTCGATGTTGGGTTGAGCGTTACCGTGGCCGATGGAGCGTCCGAAGTCCGACAAGCGGCGACGTGGACAACCAAGGCACCAGGAGGACGCGGCGCGATCCGTGAATTGATCGAACGTCTCCTGAAGGCGAAAAGTCTTTGGGAGGACTTCGTCCCAAACCGGCTCGCATGAAACTACTCCGCTATTATCTCCAGGTTCTCATCCCGATCCTGATAGCCTTCGCGGCTTACCAGTTCCTGGCTGTTCCTATATTCGAACCCCGCCGCAAAGAACAGTCGGACCGCTGGATGCCGGAGGTGGATCCGATCGCTGCACAGGGGCCCCGATGGTGGGAAGCCTACTTCCTTCAGGAAGCGTGGCAACGCAGCAACCCGCTCGTCATCGAGAGAAACGAGTGCATCTTGCTGTACCAGAAACGGGAACAAATCAGCGATACCCGATGGCGTTTCACGCCGCTCACGATTGTGGTCCCCCAACAATCTGCCGATGGGAGCCAGCGAGCTATCTTCATCGAAAATCCCAAAGGGGCGGAGATCCAGTTCAAGACTCCCTTCGACTGGGCATCGGGAAATCCCCCTCCGATTGTCAGTGGTCAATTGCTTGGTGATATCAAGATTTACTCGCCCGCCGATTCGGCAAGCAATACCGGCGAACTGCTGATTGAGACCAAGGATATGCGCATCGATCGACGCCAGGTCTGGACCACGGAAGCCATCCAGATGCGCATCGGAAATTCCCAAATCCAAGGTAGATATCTTTCGATTTATTTGGATCGAGACCTACTGTCTGAGGAATCGCCGACCACCCCCTCCGATCCGTCGCCCTTTCCAGGGTTGGATTATCTCGAACTTTTTTATGTCGATCGCGTCGACATGGCGATTCCGCCCGGCGGTCTCTGGCCGAGCCAACAGGTTGCCGATAGCCGACAACGCGCGGCGTCGGCAAGTTTGCGGTGTGGAGGCACTTTCGGCTTTCAGTTCCATGAATCGCTCGCCACTCTCAAGAACGGAGTGCACATGGAACATCGAGTCGAAGGATTGCCAGTCGATACGTTTGACTGCCATGAACTGAAGTTAACCCTCGGTGTACCGAATACGGATGCGTTGAGCAATTCGAATCCTAACGACCCCTCGACGCGATGGCGGATCGATCGCCTGGAGGCGGTCGGAGCGCCCGGTCGCGATTACTCGGATCAATCCCACTGGGTACGCATGCAAGCACCTGGGATGCAGGCCGAAGCCCAAGGTCAATACTTGATGATGGACTTCGTGCACGGGATGGTCAATCTGAGCAATGCCCTTCCCGGCACGGCACCCAGAAATTCGTCTCGCGTCCTCCTGAGGCGAGAATCGCTTCAAGTCTCGTCGCCGCAGGTGCAAATTCAAAACCCCGATCTGATTCGCTCGACCGGTCGAGCCAGCGTAAAAAGACTGGGATGGCTAGTCGCCGAAGGGATTGGAATCGCGCAGATGGAATCCCCCGAGGACTCCTGGTCCTTGCGGTGGAGCAAACGCCTGGTGATACGACCGCACGAAGCGCGCGATGTGATTCAAATCGAGGGTGGAGCCAACATCAGCAGCACGCAACGCGGTCGATTCATTGCGGAAAATCTGACCATGTGGGTCCTGCCAGTCCAAGGAGAATTGGAGCGGCAATTGGCCCCCTACTACCCCGTGGGAAAATGCCCGGATTTTGTTCCCGATGTGATCCAAGCCAACGGCGATGTGATGGTCAGTTCGTCGGAACTGCAAGCGCAAGTCGATCAAATGACGATCCGTTTCCGTTACCCTGAACCCTCGTCGGACCTCCAGTTCCCACAACCTGCCAACGAATCCGGCCCCAGTAGCGAAAACGCATCGAATCCTGGTCTCGTCCTGGCAGATGAAGCCGAATCGAACCGCACCTCCCGCACCAATCCCCCATCGTTGGCAGTGTTGCCTTCCACCGATCGATCGCGCCTAGGCATGACGGCGTCGCCGAAATCCAGCCCCAAGAGCAGCCCCTTGCAAGTCCAAGGCAAATCGATGGATGCGTGGGTGCGACGGATCGGAGACGAGAGCAACGTCGAATCGATGGCTCTGGAAGGCCAGTTCACGCTGGCGAGAGAACCGAACCCAGATGGCCTTGCGATGCCTCTGCGCATGACCGGTGATCGGCTGTTGCTCAAGAGCGAGTCGGATCAATGGACCAATATTCATGTCGTTGGACAACCCGCCAAGGTAGCGATGGGCAGTGGGTGGATCGTCTCGGACGAACTACAGCTCTCTCAAACGGAGCAATTGTTTTGGGTGGAGCACCCCGGGGAATTGGTGTTGCCCGTCGAAGCGATCGCACCTCCGTCACCCCCCCGGCAACTATCCTCACTCGGCCCTGGACCGGGACTGCTCCGCCCGGAATCCCAGGGGCTGCGATCCAACGAGGGACTCGGCAATATTGCGTGGCAATCTCCACCTCGCCTGCAATGGGGAGAATACATGACCTTCGATGGCAAGTTAGCTCGCTTCGGAGGTGGGGTCACGTTGGACTGCCGCCTGCAAACCGGTACCGACAGTCTCTGGCATATCATGGCGAGCAGTTCGACCTTGACCTTGGAGTTGGCAAATCCCATCCCACTGCGCTATCAAACAACGCGTGGAAATACGAATAATCGCTCAACCGCCTCGCCGAAACCGGAACTTCGGATCGCGCGCTTGGACGGCGAGGTTGACATCAAGGCAGTGCAAACCGATCTTCAAGGAGTTCGGCAGTCGACCGAGAATCTGTTGGTGCCACACCTCGAATTCAACATGCCGACCCAAACATGGGTAGGACTCGGCCCGGGGCAATTGCTCAGCCGACGCCTAGGGCAATCCAACCCGCTCGCATCCACGACGACCGCTATTGCCACCCCACGCGCTCCTGGTCCGGTCCCGACCGGCCCTCCGTCATTGCAATGCCTCCACCTCATGTTTCTCGGACGTGTCGAAGGCTCGATGCCGCAACGCATGGTCTCGTTTTACGACAAGATCGATTCGTTGCTCGGTCCCATCAACGATTGGAATGGAGCAGTCGATGTGCGAAATGCGGAGACGCTCGGCCCCAATCAATCGAGGCTCCTATGCGATCAACTCAATTTGTTCGATGCATCGGGACTTAGCTACAACCAAAATCGGAGCGGTGGCAAACAGGCAGCGTGGGAAATCGATGCCCTGGGGAATGCGCAATTGGCTAGCCGAACGGACTCCGGCGACGTGGTGATCGATGCCAATCGCATCGGTTACGCTGCGCTCGAAGATGCGGTGCGCATCGAAGGCTCCGCGCGACGAGGCGCGACGATCCGCAGGCTTCCGACCGGCGACTCGCAGAGGGGGGCGGAAGAGTTTCAGCTCAGCTCCGCCACCATGCGGCTCAAGACCGGCCAACTCGATGCCCAGATCCGGCGCTTTGAGGGATCGTTGCCTCCGCAATTCCAACGTCCGGTCGATGCTCCCAACCCCTCGAACCCGTCCAATCCCTCACCGGTCTCTCGCCCGGACGGACCTAACCCGACAGTGCCGTCGATTCCAAGTCCACGCGACTTCAATCCGCTGCAGCCACGCGGCAACGGACGTTGATGCGGTCGCTCAAGGCCCAGAGAACTTGAGAAACTCAAAAAACAGATTCGAAATCCCGATCGCGAACAACAGCAGTACGCTTCCCCAAAGCCCGATGTCGAACCACCGACCGCTGCGCAGTTGCGGCACCGACATCGCATAGCGAAAATACAGTGCGGCAAACCCCAGCATGGGCAGCATCACGGCTTGGGCAGACCCGCTCAACAAGACCAACCATGCTGGCTCGGGCAGAATCCAGTAGACCAACAAACAGAGCATCGGGAATAGACCGCTGAGAATATGCACGCTTCGCGTCTGGGTCGCTGCGTCTGGTCCTATCACATGCAGGACGGACAACCCATCGGTGAAGGTCCGCGCGTGACTCGCGTTGGCTACAAAAAATGTGGAATAGAGCACAACAAAGGCCCCGATCAAATAAATGGGTGGCGCCCACGAACCCAGGAAAGGCTTGTACATCACCGACAGTGTCTGAATCAGATTCGAGCTTTCCGGAACAATCCCCGATCGATGCAGGATCCCAGCTCCGAGCACAAAGAACCCCAAAGTTGCGGCCGTATAAATGACCATCGAGACCCAGATGTCAACCTTCATGACGCGCAGCCAACCACGAGCGCGTCCGATCCAGTCCTCGGTGCCATCGTTCGGTCCCGTGAATCGGGCGTATCCTTTTTCAATGCACCAATAAGGGTATTGGATCAGCTCCGCTGCCCCAACTCCGATAATCCCGACCGTTGCCAGCGCCATCGAAATCGACTTGGCCCTCTCTCCCTCCGGTAGTCCAAAGGATAGTCCACGCATCCATTCACTGGCAGGGATCGACCACTCGGGCTTCCATTGCATGGCTGCGACAACCGCCATCGTGATAAAGGTAAATATCGCCACCATGGCCGTCGCGGCAGACTGGATCAAACCGTAGCTGCCGTAGATCAACATAGCCGACGTGATCACAGCGATTGGGATCGCCCACAATCGATCATCGATCGGACGAGGAAGCGATTTCCCGAGAGACCCATTCGGAGAACCATAGCGCTGGATGTATTCCTGCTTGGCCGATTCCAATTCGGAGACTCCCTGATTGTCCGGAACCGCGACGGAGCTCGACTGCGCATTCTTGGAACGGGCTGCCACCAGATCCAACTTCAACTTGGCCTCCATGCTACCGATCCGCTGGTAGTCCACTCCTTGTTGCGTCAGGGGTTGCACGAGCGACAGGACTTGGCCCACCCCTCCGACGATTCCACCGAGTTGCCCGATGCTGCAACACCACATGAAGACCCACTACCAGACGAGCCAATTTCCGCGGCGCTGGATCCTCGGCCCAGGAATCAAACTCATCGCCGACAATGGCGGAATGCCGGTCGCAACCGTGAAGCGTCCAATCTCGATCTGTGCAAAAACCTTGACCACGCACCCCAGGAGGATCAACCAAAGCAACGACAACCCAGAACGGGCGCCCGTCAGCGTGGTCGCAATCAACTCACCGCTCCCAACAATCGACGCGGCGATGATGAGCCCAGGACCGAGCTGGCGAATCACATCCCAAGTTTTTTCCGGGGGGACAAGCAACTCGCGCGTGTTGGGATCGGAAGGAGGAGTGCCGATTGCCATGGGGATCGAGGTGGGTAGGTAGCGTGAGAATTGCTCAAGGGCTAAACTTGAGAGCCCTATGTGATGGTAACCCGAAGCACAAGCGAGACCTAGCCGTGATTGTAGGAATCCCGAAAGAGATCAAAGAGGACGAATACCGAGTAGCCATCCTTCCCGTCGGTGTCGAGGAACTCGTCCAACGCGGCCACAAAGTCCTCGTCCAGGCAGGTGCAGGGCTCGGGTCTGGGCTCGCCGATCACGCCTATCTCCAGGCAGGAGCCGAGTTGGTTGCCAACGGCGAGGATGTCTTTCAACACGCGGACCTCATCGTCAAAGTCAAGGAACCGCAGCCCTCCGAATTTCCTGTGATTCGAAAAGGTCAGACGATCTTTACCTATTTTCATTTCGCCGCCGACCGCAAGCTGACCGAAGCCATGCTGGCCAGCGGTGCGTCCTGCCTCGCCTACGAAACTCTTCGGGATGCCCAGGGACGACTACCTTTGCTGACCCCGATGAGCGAAGTCGCCGGGCGGATGAGCATCCAAGAAGGAGCGAAGTATCTGGAACGTCCTCAAATGGGTCGAGGCATCTTGCTCGGGGGTGTTCCGGGTGTCGCCCCCGCTCACATTACCATTCTGGGAGGTGGGATCGTCGGAACCAACGCCGCGAGAATCGCAGCCGGCTTTCGCGCGGATGTCGCCATACTCGATGTCAATCTCGATCGCATGAGGTACCTGGACGACGTCATGCCACCCAACGTGAATGTTCTGTTCAGCGATCGCTACACCATTCGCGAGCAACTGCGGCTAGCAGACCTCGTCATCGGCGCAGTCTTGATCCCCGGTGCCAAAGCGCCCTACTTGGTGCGCGGTGAGGACCTGCGTCTCATGAAGCCCGGTAGCGTCATCATCGATGTCGCGATCGATCAAGGGGGATGCGTAGAAACCAGTCGCCCCACAACCCACAAGCAGCCGACCTACATGGTCGACGATGTCTTGCACTATTGCGTCACCAACATGCCCGGTGCGGTCGGTCGAACCAGCACCTTCGCACTATGCAATGTCACACTCCCCTGGATCGTTCAAATCGCGCAATCCGGAGTCGACCGAGCGATCAGCGATTCGAAACCGATCCGCGATGCGTTGAACATCCATCGCGGGCAAGTCACCAACGAAGCGGTCGCTCAGACGTTCGGACTCGCCTGCGCTGTGTGAGAGCGCAAGCCTCGAAATTCGGTACTCTTTACGCCCATAGTCCATGCTCACGGATGTACGCCTCAACAGCGGCAGGGACCATGTAACGAATCGTTCGGCCTTCGCGCACCCGGCGTCGAAGATCTCTCGATGCAATTTCGATTTGCGGAACATCCAAAACGCGGCTTTGCACGTTCGCAAGCTGGCTGGGACTTGCAACTCGGGCCAAATCCTCCCACGCGATGCTCCCCCATCCACCGCGATGCGCGACGACAAGGTGTGCGAGGGACAAAACCGCTTCCGGTTCTCGCCATCGATCAAAACCGACGAGTGAATCGGACCCAACCAGCATGAAAAACTCCGCCCCCGGCCACTCCTCGCGCATCGCCCGAAGCGACTCCACGGTGTAACTGACCCCTCCACGCTTTATCTCGCGATCATCCAAACGGAACGAACTGTTCCCGCAGATCGCGAGTCGAAGCATTTCGACGCGGTGCTTGTCGCTCGTCGGAATCGTCTCGGTTTTGAACGGCGACACATAGGCAGGGAGAAACACTACAGAATCCAGGTCCATCGACTCGCGAAACGATTCCGCCACAATCAGATGCCCCTGATGGATCGGATCGAATGATCCGCCAAAGATGCCAATTCGCTGAGTCTCTTTTGGGTCCGTCATGATGTTTTGGGGAGGTTTTCGGAAGAAATTGGCTCGAGCGATGGAGCGGCCGAGCTCAGCCTCTGCAGGAGCAGGATCTCCCCTTTTCCGCCGATCGCGCGATCGCCTGTTCGGCGCTCGACCCACCGCGTGCTCGGGACCGCCAACGGCGTCCAACTCGGTTTCTCGAGCGGCGCGCAAGCGGCGATGATGGCCCCTTGCAAAAAACGCAAATGATTCCAGAGAAGCGGCAGAAAACTCAACTCGAGACTTCGACCCGGGGAAAGCGACGCGCCGGGTTCCCTCTCGGGCGCCAATGAAAAGACCAGACTCCCACGACGCATACCCACCCCCCAATCAGATCCCGTTTTGCCCGAAACCAGCACGGTTCCCGCGATCATGTGGGGAGCCAAATAATCGCCAACATCACCAGCGATCCAAACAGTCCCGCGCCGCATGCGCTGGCACGCGCGAGCACCAACATTCCCCGCGACCATCACATCTCCACCACGAATGCCACTGCGCTCCCCCGGAAGCGGTGCACCCAGTCGATCGCCACAACTACCCGCGATCGCAACGGTCCCGCCGCGCATCGCGGCGCAGGCCTCATCTCCGGCGTTTCCCGCCACGAGAATCACGCCCCCTTGGATACCCAAGCCAACACGATCTCCCGCATCGCCGTCGACCACGAGAGTTCCTCCCGTCATCCCGTGTCCCAAACGGTCGATCGAGCGGCAATCCCCCCGGATCACCATCGTGTCCGATGGACCCACCGGCCACTGCACCCAAAACAATTCCTCGAGCCGAACGTAGCTCGCATTCGCGGTTGGCAAACGAAGGGACATCAGGTCCGCCAATGGGATCGAGGACAACCGTTCCGGCACCAGAAGCGAGCCATCGATCGGCTCGTCAAGCGAGCCCTTCACTGTCAGTTCAAGCATCCGAAGTTTCCACCAAACGAGCGCGGCACCAAAGACTAGGGTCGTCCAATGGGATCTGCAGAGAATGCCTCGCCAGGCTGCACCGCTTGCGACCATCGCTGACAACCCACATCACTCCCCATTCCGGAAACTCGCGCGGGTCGCATCCCGCCACCGACTGATAAGGAATCAGAAGCTTGAAATCGAGCATCGATGGGGTCGACGTCAGCCAACCACAGACTCGGTTCGATTGGTTGTAGGCCGGAATCGCTTTGGCTCGAGAAATCAACCCCGGGCGGGCATCGACGAACTTGTTCTGGACCGGGGAAAAGAACGACTGTCGAAACCGAAATTGAAAGAGGTGGCAATAGGCATTCGCTCGATGGATCCCGCGGCTGCTTCGCGAATCGATATAAAAATCGAGAGAGAAGATAATATCCGGGGTCGACATCGGGACCGCATGCGGAAGTTGGACGCGGACCAGGATTTCCTCGTCGGACCATGCCATCCAGGATGTAGCCCCGCCCGCAGTGTCACTCAACGAGTTCAAAGCGGGGATTCGATAGGCATCCCCCAGTTCCCACGTATGTGGGACCTCACGGTCGATCTTCTTTCCCCATCGCCGCACAGGAAACCCGAAATCGAAAAGCCATGCGGGATCGCTCACCAAAGTCTTGAGGCTCATGAGACATTCCCTGGAGTGACACCGGTCCGCATTTCCTTATTCCACTTCAACAGGATAATCGCATCGTAGACGGCGTGGGCAACAATCGCACACAGCAAATTGCCAGTCGACCAATAGATCGCACCCAAGGCAATCCCCATCAGGGTGGCGAGGACTACGTAGATGGGGCTGATCGGATGCGCCAGACCGAACAGCACCGATGCGATCAGCAACCCCAGCACACCGAAGAGAACGTTTTTTTCGGCGCCCAGCACTGAAAATAGACCTTGCTGCAACCAACCTCGAAAGAGAATTTCCTCGCCAAAGCCCGCTGCCATCGCGAGCACAACCAACTCCACCGGAGTCATCTGGATCAAGAACTCGCGTAATCGAGTCTCCATCATTTCCTGCAGATCGCGGAGCGATCGCAGGGGGAGTCGGGCCAGGGCAAAGATCGCAGCGGCGAGGATTGCACCCATGCATCCCCCCAAAACGATCCCCTCGGAGATTCCCTCCACATCCGACAACAAAGGAACATGCGTCTGAGGGTCAGGACCGAAAAACCACCCTAGAACCATCCCGAGAAAACCAAACGAAAGCTCCGCAAATGCAGCGACGACGAAACGACTTTGACCATCGCCTTCGGACGAAGCAGCCATCGCGAATCAGCTTTGCGGGTGGAAGGATAAGGGGCGAATGGATCCCAAAAAAAAGAGCGGGAAGTCTGTAAGCCGGGTTCTGTTACCCACTCGTGGCATACGCCCCGAGCGAGCAGGCAATCATTCCTCTAGGATCGCAATTGCTCGCGACCTCAAGCGATCTACCCGAACGAAAACACCGCGAGCCGCGGCGCGTCCGGTTTCCCAGACTCGTTCTGCTGGATCTTGCTCCAGATGGGGTTTGCCGAGCAGCGAAGGTCACCCTCCGCTCTGGTGGGCTCTTACCCCACCGTTTCACCCTTACTGGCCCGCCGAAACGGTCCAGCGGTCTACTCTCTGTTGCACTTTCCCTAACCTTGCGGCCGGTCGACGTTATCGACCATCTCGCCCTGCGGAGCCCGGACTTTCCTCTGACGCCCTACGGTCTCCCGTCGCGTCAGCGATTGCCCGACCTCCCGCTCGCGAAAAAGTATAGCCGCCCCCAGGCCAGCCGACCATAGTTCCGGCACTCTAGGCCGCGTCCATGCCATCGGTCAGCGGACTGTTCGTAATCGGGCCACCGGTACTGACGGAAGTGGAAGTCTTGGTGTACTCCGCTCCAGGCCGACGCCCTCGGCGCTTTTGAGTCGACGTCGGGATCAACTGGCGGTCAACCCGTTGCAACATGCGCGTCACACACAATTTGTTGACGCTAACCTGCAGATCGTTCGCCTCCAGGCAAATGCTATCATGCAAGCTCTTGGGGATCCGGACCGTGATCATCCGCTGCGGTTCGCAGGGATCGCACTCCGGCACGTCGCGGGATCGGAGAACAGTCAGCATTTCGAGAACTTTTTCGTGGGCGTCGCTGCACTCATACGCACACATTTCGTCAGCCGTGGGAAAAAGCTGTCGAATGCAGCCTTCGACGCCGAGCGTGGCCCGATAGAAGGCGGTCCAGGTCGGAGCGACACCGAACAATTCGGACGCCTCTCGAAGCACTTGACTGCAGCGTGCGTCATGCGATGCGTCCTTGTTCCGATTGGCACTCAACTCGAGGACCACTTGCTCGAATACCTTCATTTCAGCGGCGAGTTTCGCACCTGCCTCGGCGCTTTTCCTCGCAGTGGACTCCTCTTGCCCCGAATGAGAAACCGCCGGGGAAACACCTTCGCGATAATCAAGATCCATATCGATTCGCCTTCCATGTTGGCCCAGCGAGGCTGGGCGAGGGGGGTAGGTCGCCTTGGTTTCATGGCCCGAAACCCGACCCTGGCCTCGAACCTCCTTGCCCTCACCGTCCTGGCGACGCCTTTCAAGATCGCGGCCGACCTCATTTCTCGCTGTCGTTCGGGAGAACACCCCATCCTCAGAATGCAGTCAATAGCCAAGCCGCAAACCCATTGATATCAATACCTTATGGCGAATTGATAGCACCGCCCAGTTTTTGTGCAGCACCCCAAGAGTGGGGGTGCGAAAAGACCTGCCTAAGAACCAGGCAGCCACTGCCTGCTGAAATACTAAGTGTCCAGCTAGGCGGGTTGAGGATTTCCTGGAAGATTTTTCCACGGATCGGACGGATCGGACGGATCGGGCGGTCCGACCGGTCCTTTGCGTTCCTTACTCAAGAGACTACCCGAGGCGGTCGAGCATTCGGCTCAGGGCCTCGGTGAGCTTCTCATCCGTGTCGTAATTTCCCTCAGCGATCGCTTGACGCAGTTCCGCGACCCGATCGGCTCGGAACGTCTCTCCGGTTGCCGGAGCGGCCACCGTCAGCGCCTCGGGGGAAAGATCGAGCAGATCGCTCGGCATCTCGATCCCCGCCGGAGCCGTCGGCTCGGCATTGGGTTTGCTAGCGTTGCTTCGCTCCGTGGCTCGGGTTGCGTCAATGCCGGAGATGGAAAAGTTATTGGAAATCTGCATCTTTAAGAAACCCCACTTTTTTCAAACGATCTATCCGCGACCCAACCAGACACCGAGCGGCTGGGAACCGAAAACACTTGGGACTGCCACCATGCGAATTGGCACCTTGCGATGCCACAAGCTCGATCCTTGTCTTCGCAGTCCGTGTCGCAGAAAGACCATGGAAATCCACGGGTCGAGGCGACTTTGCAAAGAAGCTGCTTTCGAGCGAAAGCGACCGAGTTATCGACTAGTTTCCTTAGCAATCCCAAGAATTCCTTCCCTTTGCCACTTGTACCGTATCGCGAGTCCATGCTGCCTACGCATGCTTTGTCGAAAACAACTGCTGCATCGAGCATGGCATGGACCGCATAACAGTCCATCCCATGGAACTCATTCACTGTACCGCAATCACTCTACCGCAATCGCTGTACCGAATCGGAAAAAACGTTACACGCTGACCCGAATCCGTTGCTTTATACGCTCCAGCACGATTCCGAGACAAGCGCGTTTTGAAAGAACCGCCACAACGATTGCCATTCAAGACCTCTTTTTACAAGACGCAGGGAAATCTTTTCAAAACTATCTTCCGCGACCTGTGCTTTTTCTCAAAATCGCAATTGACCTCGATCGGATGGCCCCCCTATCTTACGCCTCGTTGCTTCGGCAACACCTGATCTCTGAAAACTTAAATCGCACAGCAGGAAGTAACGGAGCGATGATTCCTCGGCACGCCGAGGACGGCTTCGATGATTGCGAATGGATTCGCGATTCTCGAAGTTGCCATCATCCCTCCCATGCAGACGGAGTCCACGGATGGTACTCGGTCTGCATCTCCTAAGCTTGGCTCCCGGAAAAGTAGCTCGTAGTCCTCCGTCCCCCCCTGGGACTCGTTCACTTCCGGGAGCCTTTTTTATTTCACACTTGCTCCAGAATGCGCTGCATGTGCTCTTCGAAGATCGCATCGCCCGCCACGATCGTCATCGCGATCTGCAACGCATAGATCGGAACTCCCGCAAGGACCGGGATTTGCAGTTTCGCCAAGTCTTTTCCCGTACAAATGAGCATCTTGGGCATCGGATTGGCCGTGGATAGGTGGGCCTCCAAACGCTCGATGTCGATCCGAGAGTATGCGTGATGGTCCGGAAAGATTGCATGCTCGATCACGTTCGCACCCAATCGCTTCAAGCTGCTTTCAAAGCTGCGAGGATTTCCGATCGCGCTGATGGCGAAAACATCCTTTCCAGTCAGGGCATCCAACGGGAGCCGATCCCCCTGGCCATTGATCAATGCAACGGCGGCATGCTCGGCCTCCAACCACGCTGCCTTGGGATTGTAACGCTGCACTCGATTCTTCAATTCGGACAACCGCTGCCGTTCGACTTGATCGGAACGCGTGGCGATGACTATATCCGCCCGCCTCAGGGACCGAATCGGTTCGCGAAGCAATCCGCGAGGAAGGAGATACCCGTACCCGAAAGGTTCCGTCGCATCGACCAGGACGATATCAAGGTTCCGCCGAATCTTTCGATGCTGGAAACCGTCATCGAGCAGCAGCAACTGCATTCCTAACTCCTCGTGGGCGAGTTCTGCCATTGCACAGCGGTCTGGCGATTGCAAATGGGGAACATCCGGGAGCATCGATTCGAGCTCGCGCGCTTCGTCGTTCGCCCCGTCCTCAAGGGCGCGATAGCCTCGCGAAAGAATCGCAACGCGCACGCCATGCCCCCGAAACCATCTCGCCACCATCGCGCACGCTGGCGTTTTGCCTGTCCCGCCGGCCGTCAAGTTCCCGATAGAAATGACGGGCAGCGACGCACCCTTCGCTTCAAGCCACCCGCGATCATACATCCAGTTTCGGGCTTGCACGGCAACCCCATAAGGCTGAGATGTCACCCACAACAAACCCCGCAACAGCTGCGCAGCGATCGAACGGGTACTTCCATCAAGAATGCTTTCAAATCGTGGCATTCCGTCTTTCATACTCCGGTCGAGGAAGGAACAAGTTCACCCGCGCATTCTAGCGGAATCGCATTCCCGCGGGGATGTGGCGGGTGCTCTAGCGTCCGGGAGTGGCAACAAGTACTTTTCCCAGAACACACCGTTCAAAGATCGGGTGGCTTCTCAGAAGTAACCCACTCCCTCGTCCCCTGCGCTCGCGGATTGCCGGCTCATGAAAAAATTGTCCTTCCGTCGCTCCGTTTTGATTGGCCCGTTTGCGATCGCGATCGGGTTGGTTATGTGCACGTACCTGCCGAGCACATGGAGTCAGAATCAGGGGCAACAAGGTGCCTGGCCTGCCACAGGGAGCTACGCTTCGAGTTCCGGGCTGGTCATCACCGGACAATCCAGTGCCGCAGCAAGTCAGAAGCACTTGATGAGCAGCGCTACCCTTAGCAACGGAATGCAGCAGATCGTCTTGGTCGATCCCGATCGACAGACAATCGCGGTCTATCACATCGATCCCGACAAAGGGGATACCCAACTCAAAAGTGTGCGAAAGATCGACGCCGACTTCGCGCTCGAAGAATTCAATTTGAGCGAGCCAACCCCCACGACGATTCGAAAGAATTTAAGGCTTGGCGAGCGGTAGGGAACTAGCCGCGCGTTGAAGACGGGTCCACCGCGGAGGATCTGCGGAAACAGCCGACAAAAGGCAATTTTCGTTTCCCTAAGCCTGAGACGCTAGTCGATTTTCTTCACAACGAACGAACTCGGCTAGCGCCTCAGGCTCACTTGGATAGGCGGCGTCTCTGCGACACGACGAGTAGGTGCCAATCACGAGGCGGCAGTAGTAATCCGCGATTCGAAGCACCGCGGCAATTTCGATGTCATTCAACCGACTACGAGGGACCGGTTGCCGGCCGCTCGATGGTCAAACAGCCGCCAGTTCTTCTTCTCGCATCGCATCGATAATCGGCCACAGTTCGTCGACCTCGTCCTTGAACAAGTTGCCGATCAGAATATCGGTGATCAAGTGTTTTTTGTCGGGATGCTTGCGAACCAATTGGCCGAAATTCAAACCGTCGTAGAATGCGCGGACCAGATTCCGCATCCGATTCATCGCCTTGCGAAACTCGGGTTCCCAGGCGCGAAGCCTCCGCTCGCTGGTGTCGTTTTCTGCAAGAGCGCCCACGATCGTATCGGCTGCCATCTCGGCGGAAACGAGAGCTAAAAGCACGCCGGACGAGTAGAGAGGGTCCAAAAAACCAAACGCATCTCCGACCAAAACCCAGCCATCCCCTGCGGCTTTGGTCGCCTTGTACGAGTACTCCTTCATAATCCGGAATTGATCGACACACTCAGCACCCGAAATGCGAGGTTGGAGCCCCGGACAGCGATCGACTTCCTGATAGAAAATCTCTCTGGGGTCTTTGGTGTCCCGTTGCTTGAACAAGTAATCGAAGTCGGCCACAACGCCAATGCTGACCACATCGTCATGGAGCGGAATGTACCAGAACCAACCTTTCTTGCCCTGCGTTTGGATGACGATCGTCCCTCCTTCGTCCCGACCTGGCTCTCGTTTTGCTCCCCGGAAGTATGACCAAACCGCAGCCTTTTTCAGTTCGGGATCCCACTCGCGGAGGTTCATGCGATCGATCAGAAGCGAGGACTGGCCGCTGGCATCCACCACGATGCGAGACCGAACCGTCTTGAGTTCCTCGCCTTCGCATTTGACACGCACCCCGACGACGCGATCGCCATCGCGTTCGATATCGAGAACCCGAGCCCCCTCGTGAACGACGACCCCGTGCTCGCGGGCGTTGTCGAGCATCATGCAATCGAATTCACTGCGAAGAATTTGCCAAGTCTGCGAACGCTCGTGAGGATCGTACTCCTCGAAGCGGAAAGGTTCGGACAACTTCCCGTGCTCGTTGATGAACTGAACGCCAAACTTCTTGGTGAAATGACTCGACTTCATTTTGTCGATCATCCCCAAGCGTTGCATGGTCTGGTACGTGTGCGGAATCAGCGATTCACCGATGTGGAAGCGTGGGAAATGGTCACGCTCGAACAACGTCACACGATACCCCTGCTGGGCGATCAAGGTCGCTGTTGCGGCCCCGGACGGACCTCCGCCAATCACGATCACATCGCTATGGTTTTCCAATTGAATCATTATCGGGACTCCTGATCGTTGTTTAAGTCTTCCAATCGCTGTCCATCGGTTCGTGCGGGGCTCGAACCACCTCAAGCAACTCCAACAGGGATCGCGTTTGATCCACCGTCAAATGCCCCACTTGCGCAACATGCATCTGCTTGACCGACGACGCCATCTCCTTGACGAGAGCCAATCCTTTCGGAGTCAGGGCCACGAGCACCGCCCGTCGATCCTCGCTCGACCGGTCTCGTCGAATCCATCCTTGCGTCTCCAACTTGTCCAGCATCCGAGTGATATCGGGGGCCCTCGAAATCAGCTTGGAAGACAATTGCAGGGTTGGAATCGCCTCGGGATGCTTGGCCTCCAACAACCGCAGGACATTGTATTGCTGGGCAGTCAAGTTCCATCGGTTGAACAACGCCTCTTCGATCGCCCGCAACCGGTCGTAGGACCTCCACAGGGAGAGGTAGACTTGCTGCTCCGGAGAGTCGAAACGCCGCTTCTTCGCCAATTTCCCTAAATCCCCCATCGTCGCCGCCCGTATCTTAGTAAGCCCACCAGAAATATAGTCGTCTGAACAACCATTGTCCAGACAGGCAATTCCCAGGTTTTCCTTGTCGACGGGGGAAACTCAACTCGAAGGGTGAGTTTTAGAGCTCCGATTTTCGGATTGCCCCCAACCCAAAACGTAAGCGACGGATGAGGTTACGTCACGTTTGAGGGCTTCCCTCAAGCGTCCCTCGCTCACGCGTCTGGTTGGGGTTACCCTCCGAACCCAGTATCGGGAGCGATTGATCCGAGACCACCAGATCCGATGATCCGATGACTACGGGATTCGATCGACTACCGGATTCGATCGATATGCTGCAGGGTCTCGCGAAGGATAATCCCAAGGTCCGCGCCGAAGGCGTCCGTAAAGTCCCGAAGACGTTCCCCCGCCGAGTAATCCTCGAACGGCCTCCGGTTGGCGATTTTTTGCATGTACCCGACGTACTGCTGGCCACGGCGCTGCGAGAGATAACTGCTCAACGCCCAAGCTGCCGTGTAAGCGTTCAGCGTTTCGGTCTTGAAGGGTTTGTCGGATACAATCAATTCCTGGCATAGGGATTGCAAATGCTTGCGATCCTTTTTGAGCGTTTCCCAAGCACTCCGCTGGGAGGGGGGCCAGAATGACGCTCGCTCCCGGGCGGCATAATTGCAGTACGCAGGCGCTTCGAACTGGACCGCAAATCCTTCCATCACCCACAAGGGAGTCTCGGCCAATCGCTGGTGAAGCCCCGCATTGAAGGCAAACTGATGCGTCGCCTCATGGCATATCGTTTCCAGTGTGGCTTGAGTTTCGCTCTCACTCTCACCCTCGTAGAGAACAATCCGATTCGTCTTTTGCGAATAGTAGCCGACGCAATTCCGGACCAACTCCGAACCCTCGGAGCGAGCGTACTGCTCGAACTCGGCCCTGGAACCAAACACGATCGCGATCAGCGGAAAATCCATCGATCGGACCGGGATCCCATAGGTCGAACAGAACAGGCTGATGGATTGGTGCATGCCATCGAATCGCTCGCACCAGTTCGCGATCCGACTAGGCTTGGCGACGACCAGGTAGGGGAGCGCATTGCGGATCCGATAGCTATTTCCAAACTCAGTTTGAAGATCAGGCACCAAGACATGCAGATCCTGAGGCGTAAACGGACGGTTGGTGATTTTTTGACCAACAATCTGATCCTTGTCCAGGAACATGATTGCTCCGTTGGTTCGCATCAGAAGCGTCCTGTCCGAGAAAAGCCCGATCGGAACCCCTTCAACCCGTCCGCTTCGGAGCGTTACGGCCAACATCGGAGGCCGCTTGGCAATCATCGCAGTCGGCCGACCGGGAGACAGGTTGGGTTTGCGGTAGCCTGGGTTCGGGATCGGTTGCGGAGGCAAAGCCGGCATGGGTACCACCGGTTGCTCTTCGACGCTTGCCGAGACGAGTTTGGGGGGCTTCTCCTCGGACTCGAGTTGCCACAGGCTACCTTCATTCGGGGTGTCTGGCGAAGGAGTCACCGGATTGCCGCACCCCCCACATGCAAGGATCGCTCCCAGACAAACGAGCCCGAAAAGATTGCGCAAAAAAGCCTTCATCGTTCTTGGAATCCCCGAAACCGAACCGTCTTGATCCCTCCCTGGCTCTTGGAAAACAATGCCTGCAATCAGAAAGCTAGGTCAAGGGCCGGTGGCCGGAACATGGCGGCCGGCGAGGCAGGAAGGAAACGGCATACGACGGAATCGAATGAAGCAATTGTGCCGGATATGCCGATGAAGTGGATGGAGTGGAGTATTTCGTCTTTCCAACGGATTGCCTTGCATGAACTCGTCTCTTCGACTGTGCCTCGTCCTGCACAACCATCAGCCCATCGGCAATTTCAGCCATGTGATCGAACAGGCGTATCGCGATAGCTATCTGCCGTTCCTGGATGTGTTTGAGCCCTATGAGCATCTGCGCATCGTGCTCCATACCTCAGGCCCCTTGATGTATTGGTTGGTAGAACACCATCCGGAATACCTGGAACGCTTGCATTCACTCGTCGCGAAAAAACGGATCGAGTTGATTGGAGGTCCGATGTATGAGCCGATTCTGACGATGCTGCCCAGCCGGGACCGGATCGGTCAGATCAAGAAATATCGAAACTGGCTTCAATCCCGCTTTGAATGTTCGATCGACGGGATGTGGATGCCGGAACGGGTGTGGGAGAGTCAACTGACACGGGACATTGTGCCGGCGGGGATCCAGTACACGCTGCTCGATGACCATCACTTCCTGGCAGCTGGCTGGAACGAATCGCAACTGACGAACTACTACCTGACGGAGGATGATGGGAATGTGCTGCGCGTTTTCCCAAGCAGCGAGCCGTTGCGCTATTTGATCCCGTTCGCACCGCCTGCGGCTACGATCGAATATTGCCAATCGGTAGCAAGGCGAAGCCCTGGTGGCACCCTCGTTTTCGGGGACGACGGCGAGAAGTTTGGAACCTGGCCCAACACGCACGAACACTGTTATGAACGCGGCTGGTTGCGCCAATTCTTCGATTTGCTGACACAGAACCGCGATTGGCTTCGAACTACCACACTCGCCGACGCAATCAATGAAGCTCCACCCGCGGGAACCGTCTTCCTTCCCGATTGCAGTTACCGTGAGATGACCGAATGGGCATTGCCCGTTGAGCGGCAAATCGCTTATCACAGCATTGTTCACGAGTTGGAAAGCGATTCGCGTTGGCCCCAAATCCGTCAATTTATCCGCGCCGGGAACTGGAGAAACTTCCGGGTCAAATACTCGGAAGCCAACGAGATGTACTGCCGCATGCTGGAAGTCAGTCGCCGCTTGGAGTTCGCTCGCCGTAACCATGCGGACAAAACGCTGCTGGCCGCTATCGAAGATCATCTGTATCGAGGCCAATGCAATTGCCCGTACTGGCACGGCGCCTTTGGTGGGATCTACTTACCCCATTTGCGGAACGCCAACTATCGGGAATTGATCAGCGCTGACAATTTGCTCGAACGGACCAACGATCGACCCGCCGAATGGGTGGATGTCACGACCGAGGATTACGACAAGGATCTGTTCCCAGAGATTCGGCTGGCGAACGATCGCATGATCGCGTACTTCTCGCCGGCTCGTGGCGGAATGCTCTACGAATGGGATCTTCGCGACGCGAAACACAACTTGCTGGCGACCATCCAACGCCGACCAGAAGAGTATCACTTAAAGGTTCGTCGCGGTGCCTCCGAGCACGGCGATTCCACCGCCAGCATCCACGACCGAATCGTCTTCAAGCAAGCTGGGTTGGAACAGCGTCTGGCTTACGATGCCGCTCCGCGAAAATCGTTGATCGATCATTTCTTCGACCCCGGAGTCCGCGTGGAAGATATTCGGGATGGCAGAGCCGTGGAGCGTGGCGATTTCGCAGTCGCTCCTTACGACGCGAAGCTGAAGCGGACGCCAAAGAAAATTCAACTTCAGTTTCAACATCGTGGACGAGTCGGCGACACACCCATCACGCTCACCAAAGGCGTTTGCCTGCTCGCCGGCAGCCACACGCTCGAACTGACCTATCTGCTGGAGAACATTCCGAGGGATAAGCAATTTGTATTCGCGATGGAACTGAACTTCGCTGGCTTGCCAGGCGGGGCAAAGGACCGATTCTTCTACAACGAAAGCGGTGCGCCTTGGGGACACCTGGGTACGACGCTCAACCTGGAATCGCACGATTTCCTCGGCTTGATAGACGAATGGCTCGGCATCAACATCCAGTGGACGAGCAATCGCAGTTCCGGATTGTGGTGTTTCCCGATCGAAACAGTCAGCCAAAGCGAAGGGGGCTTCGAATTGGTCCACCAATCGGTCTGCGTGATGCCGCATTGGACCGTTTCCGGAAATTCCGAAGGTCGCTGGGCTGTCCAAATGCGATTGACCGCAGTCCAGGATCGCACGGTAGGCAGTTCCGCCAGCGAACGGGCTGCTTTCCTGGCCCGTTGATCCAAGCAACCCAGCGATGCTTTCCCCGTAATCCGCTATAATTTCCTGTCGACGTTTTGAAATCGCGTGGATTGGGAGACGGATCGTGGATCGAAGAGATTGGTTGCGAGGGGTTGGTGCGTTGGGATTGGTCGGCCTGGGCACGGCGCTGAAATCCCATGCCCGAAACGGATCCGACCGAGACCCGAAATGGGAAGCTTCGACTCGTCGAGGGTTGGATTTTTTGGCCCGTACCCAGTCCTCGCGAGGCCAGTGGAATACGCCTCCTTACCCGATTGCGGTCTCTGCCTTATCTGGATTAGCGCTCCTGTGCAGCGGGTCCACGGTGACCCAAGGCCCATACGCCAAGCAAATCAGCCGAGTGACCGATTATCTTCTCGGACAAACGCGTAAGAACGGCTTGATCGGCGACCCCGAGAACGACCAGCGCTATACCTACGGGCACGGGTTTTCGATGCTCTTTTTGTCCCAGGTGCTCGGTGAAGAGGGACTCCAGGATCGTCGCGATGATTTGGTGGATGTCCTCAACCGCTCGGTCGCTTTCTGCGGCAAGGCGCAAACACCCGCCGGAGGCTGGGGATACGTCAGCGCCAAGGAAGGGCAGGACTACGACGAAGGCTCCACGACCATCACCCAAGTGCAGGGACTGCGAGGCTGCCGCAACGCGGGAATCGCCGTCCCGTCCGAGATCATCGAGTCGGCGAAACGATACATCTACAAGTGCCAAAATGCTGACGGTGGCATCAGCTACTCCAGCCAACAAATGGGCTCGTCGCGCCCGGCAATCACGGCCGCAAGCCTGGCCGCTCTCTACAACGCCGGCGACTACGAGAGCACAAAGGTTCCCGAGATGCTAGCCTACTCTCGGAAAGAACTGCACGACATCAAGCGGGTCGATGACACCTTCGGCCACTGGCACTACACGTACTTGTACTACAGCCAAGTCGTTTATCGCCAAGGGGACGAGGAGTGGCTTCCGTTCCGCGATCGACTCTACTCGCAGATCGAGTCGATGCAACGCGGCGATGGCTCGTGGGAGGGCCAGCCCCATGAGATCTACATTACCGCGTGCAATCTGATCATGCTGCAGTTGGATCTCGGTTATCTACCGATCTTTCAGCGATAACTCCATTTGCCCCGCCGCGAGGGATAGATCGCTGTCGCTCGACACGACAATCGGTTCCATGCCTGGCATCGAGCGAAACCAAATCTCTTGCCTACGCACAAACTGACGGGTGTGGGCTTTGACTTGCTCGATCATTTCTTCCTTCGAAAGCTCTCCTGCCAGAAAAGCGAGCGGTTCTTTGTAGCCGACCGCCTGCGACGCTGTACGGCCCAACTGCCCGTAGCGATCTTTCAAACCCCGCACTTCATCGAGCAATCCGCGAGCGAACATGTTTTCCACCCGGGTCTCGATGCGTTGGTGCAATGCCCCGCGATCCCAACGAATCGCGAAGACGCGACTGTTCGCCGGAATCGAGAATCGCTCGAATTGCGTCTGCCAGTGACTGAGGGGAGTCCCTGTAATCTTGGCGACTTCCAATGCGCGAATCATCCGCCGTTTGTCCCCCGGGAGAATGCGATGCGCTGAAAGGGGGTCGACCTGCAAAAGACGCTCCCTTAGGGCATCGAGCCCAAAGAGTTCCACATCGCGTTCCACCGCGTCGCGAAACTCCCAATCCGCCGGCGGCCCCAAAAACATTCCGCACAAGAGTGACTTCATGTAGAGGGGAGTTCCACCGACCAGCAACACGCGTCGCCCCCTGCCTCGAATCGCTTCGGCCTGGCGATGGGCGTCCTGAACAAACTGAGAAACGCTGTAGTCCTCCGTCGGAGGCACCAAGTCGATCAAATGGTGAGGCACCCGCTGGCGGGCGTCCGCCGTCGGCTTGGCCGTCCCGATATCCATTTCCCGATAGACCGTCATGGAATCCACCGAGATGATCTCCGCACCCAACCGATCCGCCAGATCCAGGGCCAACTGACTTTTGCCAGACGCGGTCGGCCCCGTCAAAAAAACAGCGCCGTCGAGCGGCTTGCGAACCCAAGGTAACGTGGAATCCTCTTGCATGACCATGGCGTGCTCTACATCCTGAAAAGAAAAGCCCTGCAGTAGTGTACCCGAACGGCAATCACTTGGAATCGACAAACCCCTCCGGAAACCCTACGATTCTCAAGCAAAACGTACCAGGATTTGGACCGATGACACACGACGATATACTCGACCGCTTGATGGCCCAGTTGCACCAACGAGCCATGGAATTACCCGAAGGCTCCTACACGACCCAACTGATCCGCGGCGGGATTCCCAAGATCGCCAAAAAAATCCAGGAAGAGACCGCCGAAGTTATCGAAGCGGCGGCCGAACCCGGAACACCGGGCCGTGACCACACGGTACGGGAAGCTTGCGATGTCCTGTTCCACCTGTGGGTCCTCTTGGCGACACGGGGCATTCACGTGGACGACCTCCGGCGCGAACTCGCACGACGCGAAGGGGTATCGGGCCTCCAAGAAAAAGCCAACCGCCAACTGCCAAACCAGCAAGGAAACCGTTCATGAGTCTCAGCGATCACCTGTTGCGGATCGGCGTCCCGAGCAAAGGCCGACTCAGCGAACTGGCCACCGAATTGCTCCTCCAAGCCGGGTTGACCTTTCGCCGCCAGGAACGGGCCCTGTTCGCTCGCGTCAGCGGCATCCCAGCCGATATCACCTTTCTTCGAACCGACGATATCCCCACTCTGTGTGCGGAAGGAGCGATCGATCTGGGAATCACCGGCAGCGATCTGGTCGCGGAAGCCGACGCCAAGGTCGATATTCGCATGCAGTTGGGGGTCGGACGGTGCAAGCTGGCGATCTGCGTTCCGACCAACTCACCCTACCAAAAACCCGCCGATCTGGCAGGAAAACGGGTAGCTACTAGCTTTCCAAGAACCACCGAACGATTTCTTAAACAACACGATGCACCGGTGCACTTGGTCGATCTCAATGGCTCCGTGGAAATCATGATCTCCCTGGGCGTTGCGGACGCGATCGTCGATTTGGTCGAGACCGGCAGTACCCTGGCAGCCAACCAACTCCGAATCCTCGAACTCATCGGCCAATACGAAACGGTATTGATCCAAAGCCCTGCATGCCGGGATGCGCAAACCGCCGATCGGATCGTTCGCAGGCTCGAGGGAGTCGTGATCGCACGCGATTACTCGCTGCTGGAGTACAACATTCCTCGCGACAAACTTGCTGCCGCCGAAGCGGTCACCCCCGGATTCACCTCGCCAACCGTAACCAACCTCGAGGATCCTGCCTGGTGCGCGGTGCGGGCCATGGTCAAACGGAGCGACGTGATCCCACTGATGGAAAAACTCGAACAACTCGGTGCACTGGCCATCCTCGAGTTTTCTATCAACAATTGCCGCCTCTAGGCAACCCACCCCCGCACCACGGAGATTGCCATGTCGAGCGCAACGCAATCCGCGTCGCAACGCATTCTCGCAATCGATGCCCTGCGAGGCTTCGATATGTTCTGGATCATCGGAGCGGATTCCCTATTTGTCTCTGCCCTCGGAATCAGTTCAGTCCCCCTGGCAAAAAGTCTTGCAAGCCAGCTGGAACATGTCCCCTGGGAAGGTTTCGCGTTCTACGATCTGATCTTCCCGCTGTTCTTGTTCATCGTCGGATGTGCGATCCCATTCTCGCTTGAAAAATATCGGGCCAATCCGAACGATGTCTGGGGCCGAATCGCCCGTCGCACTTTCCTCTTGATCGCGATGGGCCTGATCTACAATCGCATCCAGGACTTCCAATGGAACGAGCTGCGATGGATGGGAGTCCTGCAACGGATCGGTATCTGCTACGGAGTCGCTGCCGTTCTCTTTCTCCAGTTGCGACCTCGCGGTCTAGCGATCGCGTTCGCCGCGATTCTCCTCGGGTATTGGGGACTTCTCTCGTGGGTGCCCGCTCCCGGGTTCACCGCCGGCGACTTGAGTCCCGAAGGAAACCTGTCGGGCTACATCGATCGCACACTCTTGCCCGGGAAAATTCTAAAACAATATTATGGCTTTGGCGACAACGAGGGGATTCTATCGACCATTCCCGCAATCGCGACGGCGCTTCTCGGTGTGTTTGCAGGTCTGTGGTTGCAATCTTCGAAAGGCCCTTGGCAAAAAGTGGCCGGGCTCGCGACCGCCGGCATCGCATGCTTGGGATTGGGACTGCTCTGGGGATCCTATTTTCCCATCATCAAGAATCTATGGACCAGCTCGTTTGTTCTGGTCGCTGGCGGATGGAGCCTGTTGCTTCTGGCCCTGTTCTACATGGTGATCGATGTTCTGCAGTGGCGATCCTGGTCGTGGTTCTGGATAGTGATCGGAAGCAACGCGATAACGATCTACTTGCTGCAACGGGTGATTTCGTTCGGGACGATCTCGAAATTTTTCTTCGGAGGCCTCGCCGGACTCAACGAAGCCTGGGGCCCGGTCCTGCTAGCGGCCGGGACCTTAGCGCTCAAATGGATGGTCCTACTCATCCTCTACCGCAAAAAAGTTTTCTTGCGGCTCTAGCTCAGGCAAGGATTTCCGTAACCACGCGTTGCTTTTCCACGCCGGTCAACCGCTGATCGAGCCCCTGGAACTTGTACGTGAATCGTTCGTGGTCGATTCCCATGCATTGAAGGATCGTGGCGTTGACGTCATTGATGTTGACCGGGTTTTCAGTGATGTTGTAACTGAAGTCGTCTGTCTGCCCGTAGGTAATCCCGCCTTTGATACCGCCACCCGCCATCCACATGCAGAAGTTGCGGGGATGGTGATCGCGCCCGTAATTCTCCTTGGTCAATCCTCCCTGGCTATACACGGTTCGACCAAACTCGCCGCCCCATACGACGAGCGTGCTGTCGAGCATACCTCGCTGCTTGAGATCTTTGATCAACGCCGCACACGGTTGATCGGTCAATCGGCATTGGTTGCCGATCTGACGCGGAAGATCTCCATGCTGATCCCAACCGCGATGCAGCAATTGGACCACGCGCACTCCCCGCTCCACCAATCGCCGTGCGAGAAGCGCGCTGTGGGCAAACGATCCGGGATCAGTGACGTTCGGACCGTACATCTCCAGAGTTTCCTTGGTCTCGGTCTGAATATCGGTCAACTCCGGAACGCTGGCTTGCATACGAAACGCCATCTCGTACTGCGCGATGCGTGTCGCAGTCTCGGGGTCGCCGAATTGCGATTGGGTTTTTTGGTTCAGCTTTTGCAGCGCATCGAGCATCGCGCGGCGATCGGTGCGAGTCACCCCATCGGGGTTGGGAAGATACAAAACCGGATCGCCACTCCCTCGGAGCGCGACACCATTGAATCGGGTGGGCAGAAATCCGCTGGCCCACATACGACTGAAAAGGGCTTGGCCGTTGCTGTCCTCCGGAAACTTGGGGGTGAATACCACAAACGCCGGAAGATCGTTGCTCTCGCTCCCAAGACCATATGCGAGCCACGAGCCGATGCTGGCCTTGCCCGGTATCTCCGAACCGGTCATCACAAACGTGCACGCGGGATCGTGATTGATGGCGTTGGTATAGACGGTCTTAATCAACGCGATGTCGTCGACCACCTCCGAGGTGAAGGGGAACAAATCGACATTGGTCCACATGCCGCATTTCCCACGCTGTTCAAATTTGAACTTGGAGGGGGCGACCGGAAACCGGGCCTGCCCACTAGTCATCGTGGAAAGACGCTGACCACCCTGGACCGTGGGGGGCAAATCCTTGTCGTAGTACTCCTGCAACCCAGGCTTGTAGTCCCACGTATCGATCTGGGACGGGCCTCCGTTCATGTGCAGGTAGATGATCGCCTTGGCTTTCGGGGCAAAGTGCGGAAGACCTGGCAGCGGTGGATGAACAGAGAGCGGTTCGGTCCCGTTCCCCAAAAGAGCGCGGGCACCAAGCCCCTGGGCCGCAAGGACGCTCATCGCTAATCCGCCAAGCCGGATTCCGGACGAACCGAAAAAATTCCGTCGGTTGATTTGCAATTGGAAGGGATTCATTGCTGGCTTCCTCATCGATTTCAGTTGCGGGAGAGGGTTTCGTCCATGTTGAGCACCGTGCTGGCAACCAAGGTTGCAGCGGCCAAGGTAGCTGGCGGCAGATGCTCGTTCGGCTTCGATTCGCCTTGCGAAATCAACCGCTTGGCGCTCTCGAGATCCGTTTCGTAACGGCTGCGATGTTCAGCGAATTGCTGCTCGAGAATCGCGAGCTCGTCAACGCTCGGCTCGCGAGCCAGGACCGTTCGAAACAGAAGCTGCACACTTGCGGATGCGTCGTTGGGATGGCTGGCGAGAACACGTTCGGCCAACGCGCGAGCGGCTTCCACATGCTGCACATCGTTGAGCAGTTGCAGCGCTTGCAGCGGCGTATTGCTCCGCTCTCGTCGAGTGCACGGCTGCTCCCGATTGGGTGCATCGAAATTGACCATGAAGGGAGGCGGAGCGGTGCGTTTGAAGAACGTGTATAAACTGCGGCGATACAGGGCGGAGCCTTGGTCGCGTTGATAGAAGCGGGTATTGGATCCAACGAACCCTACCGGTTCCCAAACATTGTTGGGTTGGTAGGGCTTGACTCCCTTGCCCCCAAGCGTCAGATCGATCAATCCGCCGACAAAAAGGGCGTTGTCCCGAATCTGCTCGGCATCCAATCGCAATCGCGGTCCACGAGCCAATAGTCGATTTTCAGGATCCCGATCGATAAGTTCGCGGGACAACCGCGAGCTTTGCCGAAACGCTGCCGACGTCAGCATCGTGCGCATCAGTTGCTTGACATCCCATCCCGATTGAATGAAGGTTGCGGAGAGCCAGTCGAGCAATTCGGGATGCGACGGTGGTTCTCCTTGCGTTCCGAAGTCGCCGCTGGATTTCACGAGACCGACCCCAAACATTTGCTGCCAGAAACGATTCACCGCAACACGAGACGTCAGGGGATGTTCGGGCGATACGAGCCATTGGGCCAATTCCAAGCGAGTGGCGGGAGCACCGTCGCTGCGCGGTTGCAGCGAAGGAAGGACCGCGGGCACTCCCGGCTTGACCGGCTCCCCAGGTTGATTGTACTGGCCTCGCAACATCACAAAGCTTTCGCGCGGCTTGGGGCTGTCGCGGTAGACAAACGTGCTCGGGATGGAATCAAAAAACTTCTGCCTCGTTGTCCGCGCCGTATCGACGCGATCGGTTTGCGATTGCACGAGCGGTTTGGTCTCCGTGCACACGCGGGCCAGATAGTGATGCAACAATCGAGTCCGTTTCGCTTCTTCAACATCGTCTTTCGGTCCCGCCTTGGCGAGTGCATTCAATTCGCCGTCCAGGCCGGGTGTGTCTTTTCCTTGAAGGGTCCGCCACCACGCGAGGAATGATTGCAGCGGATCGTTCGCGGGGTCGCTGGTCCCGGCGACTCCTACTTGGTCCCAATAAACCGTTCCGCCCGACTGCGTGAGGGCGAAACCGGTGATCGCATCGCCGCCCGCCAAACCAACTTTCTCCACCGGGAACTCGAGCCGCACCCATTTCCCCGCTTCCGGAAGCGGACCCATGTGGACCCGTTCGGTCGTGTTGGCGGTTCCCCAAGGAATCGCGTCGTAATTCCCCCACACCGCGCGATGCAGCCAACCCGTCTTGAAGTATTGGAGCATCACCGCTTGCGGTGGATTGTTGGGATCGAGATAGACATGGGCGAAAAATTTCCCTTGCTGAGGAAGTGACAGCGGCGTTTTTGGCCTATCCCAAACGTCTTGAGACAAACCGGGATCCGTTCGCTTGAGCGACTTGCTGCCACTGAAAACCGGCGAGCTCTCATCGGCAGATACGAAGAGAGTCGTTTGTCCCGGCCCACCATACACACTCCCGTCGGCAGGGAAGGCATCCTCCATCCAGACGGTTTCCACTGGCTTGGGCTCCAAGGGCGGTTCCGCCTTGGACGGATCGGCATAGGTCAGTTTCCTTACGGCTTCCTCCCACTCGGCGACGGCTTGCGCAATTTGCGAGTCCATGTCCGCTAATTTCTTCGTGTCATCGTCGCTGTCGAGCTTCATGACCGGCTGCGTCAACAGCGCATTGCCATCCATCGCTGGGTCGGCAGAAGCATTGAAGAACGCATACATCGAGTAAAACTCCTTGGCCGATATCGGATCGAACTTGTGATCGTGGCATACGGCACATCCCGCCGTCAGCCCCATCCAAGTGGATGCCATGGTCGACGTCCGATCCACGGCGTAGCGATAATAGAACTCGCTATCGATCGAACCGCCTTCGCTGGTGGTCACGTTGCATCGATTGAAACCAGTCGCGATCAATTGCTCTTTCGATGGATTAGGCAACAAATCTCCTGCCAACTGCTCAATCGTAAACTGATCAAAGGATTGATTGCGGTTGAAGCTTCTCACAACCCAGTCTCGATACGCCCACATTTGGCGTTCGTTGTCGAGGTGCAACCCGTGCGTATCGGCATACCGTGCGATATCTAGCCAATGTCGCGCCATCTCCTCGCCGTAGTGAATCGATTCGAGATATCGGTCCACCATCTTTTCGTAAGCGTCAGCCGATTCATCGGCGAAGTACAACTCCTGTTCCTGGATCGTTGGAGGCAAACCGGTGAGGGCAAACGCGACACGGCGGATCAGCACCGATTTGTCCGCTTCCGAGGAGAGTCGCCAATTCTCCCGCTTCAATCGCTCCGCGACAAAGGCGTCGATGGGATTTCGACCTCCGACGGGCATCTCCGGTATAGGGCCCTGCGCGATCGGCTCGAACGACCAATGCTTCTGGTACGCAGCCCCCTGCTCGATCCATCGCTTGATGAGATCGATCTCTTCGGACTTGAGTTGCTTATGGGTCTCCGGTGGCGGCATCTGGATATCGGGATCCTGGCTCAGGATCCGTTGCCACACAGCACTTGAGTTCAAGTCGCCCGGCACGATGGCTTGCACGCCATCACGCGACGAGGTCGCCCCCTCGAGGTTGTCGAGACGCAACCCCGCCTCCCGTTTCTTTTCATCGAAACCGTGACATGCAAAACACTTGTCGGCGAGGATCGGTCGGATGTCTCGATTGAAACTGATGGAATCCTCGGCCTGCAGTCGGTTGCCAAGGCAAGCTTCGAGAATCAACAACCAAGCCACAACGTAACCAGCCGAGCGGCATCGATAGGGCATCGTAGGTTCCTGGCAGGAGGGAAGTTCAGGCGGGAAGACTCACCATTGTACTCGATTGGGCAACCGAGCAAATCTGGCAACCCATAAGGATTTTTCAAGCATCGTGGAGCCAACCGATCTCTCGCAAAGCTTCCATCACCGCCGATTGAGGGATATGTTCCTGCTCCAGACGGATGTTGGACCGAAGGCACTGGTGCATCGCGGCCGATTCTGGGTCAAGCAACGTGTCGGGCGCCGAAACCATGCGTCCGGTCCCTGGAATGGCCAGTTGCTGAAACGCGTGGAGTGTCGCCGCGTCCATCAAGATGCTGCGGATTTGAGGCCATTGCCGTCGCACCATCCCCAATATCTCGAACCCTTCGGCGTCGAGATCCCCCCAATACACGCAGGGAACCTGTTTCATCCAATCGACGCTGAACAATTGCGCGATCCCTCGCCCCAACCCCCCGAGCGCGATTGTATTGGTCATGCACGGCAGGGTCAGCCAGTTGACCTTGTTTTCCGCAAAGATGACTCGCACCTCCTCCATCCGGGTCTGTTGCAGGACCGAGACCGGAAGAGAGAATTCCGAACATGGGAACCCGAATCGCTGCTGCAACGCATCATCGCGAAGCCGCACCCGGAGATGCTCCGTCGCGCTTCGAAAGCCGTAACGATTCTCGAAGTCGCGAGGCGATGCGGTGACGTTGATACTCGACGGAGGAAGAAGCAGATCGAGCCATTGGGCCAGCAGCGATTGATGCTCGGAAACCCATTTGGTCGAGATCGCCAACGGCAATTCGCGGACGAAGCAGTTGGGACGCGGATGGGCGAGCAAGTAGTCGACCACGTCAAGCAATGGCCCGACCCGGTCCTCAATTCCCTCAAGACGCTGCCAGTTCTGGATCACCCACGGATGGAGCGACGGATGGCGAGATCGCAAGATTTCCACCGCGTTGAGCAGGCGTTGCCAGCTCCGTTGCTTCCCCACGGCTCGCACCAGGTCCTCCATCGACTCGACGACGATCGCATCCGGGAAATCGTTTTGGCCGAGCGAGCGCGAGCGACGCGACTGCCATTGGATCGAATACCCGTGCCCAATGCTCGACTTCGAAGCGTTCCGAAGCGCATCGACTTCGCGGATGGCTCGCGCAATGTCCGATGAAGGCACCAAATCGACTCGCAAGCGGTGCGGAAAGAAATCCACCTCGTTGTTCAGGACTGCACGGCCAGCTTTTGGATAGAGGCGCTCAAGTTTCGAAGCAATCTCGGTTGGGGTGATCATTCTAGAGCAACGGCATCTTGCAGTTCTTCCGCAGTGATCTTGATGAGGGCGCTGCGGTGGTCACAACGGAATTCGCCCAGTGAGACCTCGGATTGTAGCGATTCGACAGTCTGAGGGCTATTGCCAAACGACGTTCGTGACGGGGATAGAAGGCGGTGATCCTTCGATCCTTTCCCGTCCGATCAGATCATCGCGCCGCCACGGAAACTCAACGCCCCTCGCGAAGCCTCTTGAAAGAACTACCCGAAGGATCGCATCCCAGGCTTGCAACACGTCAAGCAGGCTGCTCAATAACAGCGGAACGGCGCAAGCCGTCCGGTTTGAAGTGGAGTAAACATGGCCATGTTGCTGACACCTCAACCCGGATGCTTGCGCATCTCGGCTAACAAACCCGGTCCATCCGGTAGCACGCTTCGAAATGCGGTAAGCAAACACACGCGGAGCGCTCTTCGTTTCGATGGGGCTTGTCCCCATCGGACGGCAATCGCAACCAGCAAGCGATAGCGACGCGGTCCCCATGCCCTTGGGCTTGCCCCCCGAACTGAGTCTCGCCGTAGGCGATCAATACTAGCGGAACGGCGCAAGCCGTCCGGTCTGAACTGAGGCAAACATGGCAACGTCTTGCGCGCTTCAACCCGTATGCTCGTCCGCCCCGGCGGATCTTCGACGCATCTCGGCTAGCAAACCCGGTCCATCCGGTAGCACGCTTCGAAATGCAGTAACCAAACACACGCCGAGCGATCCTCGTTTCGATGGGGCTTGTCCCCATCGGACGGCAATCGCAACCAGCAAGCGATAGCGACGCGGTCTCCATCACGGCGGGGCTTGCCCCCGTCGGATGATGATCCGATGGTGGCGTGCGTAGCCCCCCTCCACGCCCATCGCAAAGCCTCTGGGCGTGCCACCCCAACTCGCGAAACTCCTCAAAAAGTTTGCACCGCCCCCTGCGGATCCTTTACAATGCAACGCATGGTCACCGCGCCGATTCCCCTCTATTCACCGAACGACATCACTCGCGCGCGGTCCCGCGCGGGAGGTTGGATCGCATCGTTCGATTTCGATGGCGCATGCACAAGCACTCCACCCCTCCCCGCCATCGCATCGCCC
>JBKDXO010000093.1:0-26305 GCA_046306195.1 Planctomycetota bacterium
GTCTTGCCACTTGCGGCATCTTTAACGCGGTCCGGTTCGATCGGCGGTTCGGAATCGCCGGGCAACAAGCTCGGGATCTGTCGGGGCTTGGCGGGAGTCGGAGTGCCGCTGGACTCCGAGGGGGTTGGAACCGGCTTCAAGGAACTCGTCGGTGTGGTCGTACCGCTAGATGCTTTGGGCTCCTCCCAGGTTTCCCCGCTGATTGCCGGGACCATGCTTTGGGTGGCGTGGCTTTCATGTCCGCAATGACTACACGTTCCGCCAATGCTTCGATGTCCGCAGTCATCGCAATTCGAGTAGAGTGTTTCCGGATAGGAGTACCCCCAAAGATCCCGCAGCCTCGAATACCACGGTCGAGCGTGTCCATACCCTCCTACCCACTCGTTGTCGCAGCCGCATGGATCGCGGAATGGTGGTTCGTTGATGTGTTCATCCCAATACACTTCACCACACCCCGCTCCACAGCCCAAACCACATGCCGCACGACCGTGCAACGCCCTAACCGATCTCCCGAGATGGGCGATACCATTGATGCCACAGGTGTCGTCTCCTTCGCAGACCGACTCCTGACAATTCTGCGCGCACAAATTCGGCTTGCCATGGCCGAGCGTCCCTTGATAATCGACGTGGATGCTGCAGCAACCGACCTGCAGAGCGAGTGTAGCCAGGACGCACAATCCCCAGCGCAGAGACGTAGTCATAATTCCCCCCGGAATGTTCAATTCACCAAGGCCGTTCGATCCTCGACCGAATCGTGCAAGGGTGTTATCGGCCCGCATAACCGATACAATCAGAAAATCTTGCCAAACTTGAACCCAGTGAGATTGCTAGCCATGACATCGTGCCTACCCCTTCTGTTCGAGAGCCGCATCGTGGCGATCATTCGCCTAAGCCGGCTTGAGCGTGCCAGCGAATTGGTCCGAACCCTTCTCGATGCTGGGATAAGATGCATCGAGTTCACGCTCACCAATCCGGACACTCCGAGTTGGGTGGGACGGCTTCGGGATGAAGAGCCACGGTTTCGGTCTGGGGAAGCATGCGTTGGATTGGGCTCGGTTCGGAACGTTGGGGAAGCGGAACTGGCGATTGGAGCAGGGGCTCAGTTTCTCGTAACTCCGATCGCATCGCGTCCGATCGTCGATGCGAGCCGAAACGCAGGTGTTCCGATCATCGCTGGTGCTTATTCGCCAACGGAAATCGCATCGATGTGGGAATCGGGCGCGGATCTGGTCAAAGTCTTTCCGGTACGAACATTGGGTCCGGGATACATTCGCGACGTTCTGGCCCCGATGCCGTACCTGAAGCTCGTGCCGACGGGAGGGATCGATGCATCGAATGCCCGCGACTATTTGGATGCAGGTGCTACCGCGATCGGAGTCGGTGGCAGCATGTGTCGTGCCGATTGGGTCGATGCATGCCGCTGGGATCTGATTCATCAAGCAGCATCGCAACTAGTCCAATCGGTTGCGGTTTGACACGATGGAATCGGTCGGTTCGCGTCCCCAGCCGTCTTCGGAAGAGTTGATCGATTGGGATCGGTCCATCGTCTGGCACGCTTTCTCGCAAATGGCCGAATACGATGGGCTGATCATCGAGTCCGCCGATGGCTGCACGCTCAAGGACATCTTCGGCAAAACCTATCTCGATGGCGCCAGCTCGCTGTGGTGCAACCTATTCGGCCATCGAGTCCCCGAGATCGATCAGGCGATCCAAGATCAATTGCGAAATGTTGCCCACGTCACCAATCTCGGCATGAGCCATCCTGCGACCATCACCCTCGCCAAACGGTTGATCGATTTAGCACCGAGCAATCTGCGGCATGTGTTCTTTGCAGGGGACGGAGCTTCGGCAGTCGAGGTCGCGATGAAGCTGGCGTTTCAGTATTGGCGGCAGTGCGAACACCCCGACCCGCGACGTACCAAGTTTCTTGCGCTGGGAGATGCATATCACGGAGATACGATTGGGACGGTCAGCATCAGTGGTGTTTCCCGTTTTCAGAGCTTGTTCTCTCCCCTGTTGTGCGACGTTATTCGCGGTCCGTGTCCCGACACATACCGCACGCCGGAGATGATGGATGTGGAGCAAGCCAATGCCTACTACCTCGATTGCTACAGCCGATTGCTTCGCGACCACGGTCACGAAATCGTCGCGGTAGTGGTCGAGCCGCGTGTTCAAGGTGCCGCCGGCTTCATCGTCCAACCTGCGGGGTTCCTGGAGGGGATCGCGGCGCTGTGCAAGGAGCACGGGGTTCTCTTGATTGCCGATGAAATTGCCGTTGGTATGGGGCGCACGGGCAAGATGTTTGCGATCGAGCATTCGCCGCCGAATCAGCCACCGATCCAGCCCGATTTGATGTGCATCGGAAAAGGACTCACAGGGGGCTATCTCCCAATGAGCGCGACCTTGGCCAGCACCCGTATTTGGAATGCGTTCCTCGGGACGCACTCCGAATCGAAAACGTTCTTTCATGGCCACACCTATGGTGGAAACCCTCTGTCGGCTGCCGCTGCGCATGCGGTGCTCGACCTGTTTCAGACTCGATTTCCTCTCGAACGGGTGAGGCAACGTTCGGAATACCTTGCCGCGCTCTTGGAACCCCTCCGAAATTTGCCGCATGTTGGGGATGTCCGACAAGCCGGCATGATGGCGGCCGTCGAATTGGTACGCAATCCGGCAACGCGCGAGCCCTTTCTATGGGAAGAGCGAGTTGCCGCCAAGGTTTGCGAAGCCTTGCTACGGCGCAACGTATGGCTTCGCCCCCTGGGAAATGTCATTCCAATCATTCCCCCCTTGAGTATCTCCGCCACGGAACTCGAGCATCTGGTTGCCAGCTTGCAGGCGGAATTGGAATCGCTCCAAATGCCTTGAACGATCAGCGCGATGTTCTGGAACGGCGAACAGCCCGTCTAGCGTGTTGCTCCAGGCTATTGTCGAACATGGCCGTTGGCCCAAGGAAAGTCATCCGTGATCGAATACAAACCCATCACCTAGAAGGGGTTGTTTCAAAAACACGGCCTCTCGGTTTACCTGTGGATTTGGATTGCTCCAAACCGTTGCGGAAATGGAGAGCGTTCCGCTACACTGCTACTCTGGTGAACTAACCATGGGAGGCCGGAAACGGAGTTTTCAATGATGAAGTCAACGCTCTCCCGCATTGCGCTCGTGATTGGGTGGGTAGCGCTAGCCACTCTTGGATTCGCCCAGGATCAATCGAAGCGCGGATCGCAAACGGGTTCAGAGATGTTGCGGACCCTCTCATCCATCCATAGCCAGCGAGCGGCGCATCAAGGAGCAGCAGCCCGGGATGGCGATGAACCAGGGCCTGCAGGTGGTGCGTCGCTTGCCAATTTCTCTGAATTGATGCGTTTGATTGAATCGGTAGTCGATGCCCCATGGGCGAATAACGGCGGGACAGCAACCATGGTACCGTTTCGACAAGGGGTTCGAATCGATGCGCAAGGCCTGATCGAGCGATTGGACGAGACGGTCCCACCCGATGCTCCCTCGCTGCGTGTGGAGTTTGAGCGAGGTGGCCGATCCGAACCAATCGTGCGACTTGATGACTTGGGTATCTGGCAGCAACCTTCGCCGCTGCGTTGGGTCTCTTTGCATGCACTGGACGCGCAGGTGGCGGATTGCGTAAGGCAAGGAAGGTCGGCGAACTTCGCGATGGAACTGTTAGGCGGATTGTGCCGTATCGATTACGTCGCATTCGATCGGTCCCGAGGCGAGTGGTTGATCGGCGGGCCCGCCGGCAACATTGTTGCCAACGCGCACGGTGATTTGCTCCACCGAGAACTTCTTCTGCCCCCCGTATTGCTCGAGGACCTCCTGACGATCGCTCCCCAAGTGCTAAACGGGAAAGGGGAGTTTGGGTGTTCGATCGATCCTGACCAGGAACGTCTTGTTGCAGCGTACAAGATGGCTCGGAGTCCCAACTCGCTGAGGGAGTTGCGCAGCGACCCTGATTACTGGGCCCACGAATGGAAATCGAAATTGGGTCGCCAACGGGCCGTGGTCATCGGTATCCCTGAGGATTCGCCCACCGGTTATGCCCTCTTGATCGCTGACTCGCACATGAAGCGGGTCGCCCTCGGATTGGAACCTTCGGTGGACGGCCTCAAGAATTACTGGCTCGAGGCCGACTCCATTTCGCAGATCGACAAAGGTCCCATGGTTCGCTGGTGGTTTACTCTGTCCGACTCTCGCATTCCGTGGGATCCCGAACGAAAAATCGCATGCATGACGGAATCCAACGTCCGCGTGCTGAGCGAGTCCCAAATGTTCGATGAACGAGGATCGCGAGTCGCAACCGAGAGACCGGATTGGGCTGCGGATGCATTCGCAAAGGGCTTCACTGCAAAATTCTCATCCTTGCAGCGATCCTACCCGGTGTATGGGCGATTGAGGCACATTTTTGATCTGGCGGTTGCCCTCGAGATTGTGAGAGCACAAATGACCGCCGGATACGGGAAGCCATTCCAGTGCTTGCATCGCATCGAGAACCAGCCTCGTCTCCCTGTCGCGCCGAAGGAGATCGATTCGGTAGTTGCTACGCGGCGATCCGGCAATGGCGACGTGGCGGTAATCGTCAGCGGCGGCGTCTCAATCGTGCCTCGAAGAACTTCGGAACGAATTCGCAAAGCTCCAGGGGCTTTTGATGAATTGATCTTGGAAACGTCACCTGGAGAGTTGTCCGATGGCACGTTGAATCGCAGCGACGCGGAACAGCCGTTTTGGCGTTAACGCGTTTTCGCCACTTCGAAATGCATTTCGAGGATGTTTTATTGAGCGGAGCTGCTTGATCCCCGAGGCGATGCCCCGATCCGCATGTTTTCGGGAAGTGGCCGCGCAGCGCACAAAAATCCTTCTCGAAACAAGATCTCCTTGAGCCTGCGAAATTCGCCGAAGCTTTCCGGATAGACCCAAACGGTGATCGTGGTTTGCTGCGATCGGTTTGCATCCAGCTCCGCCCGCAACCTACCCCCGGGGCGAAGCGCGTCCGAAACCGTCTCCGCGATAATGTCGGGGGTTGGGTCCAATTCGAATTTCTCAAGTTCGATCATGCGGCCCATGCCAGCATTTCGCCCATCGCTCATGATTCCAGTCCGGCTGAGCAATCGATAACGCATCATGAACCCATCGATCGGCCCCAGATTGCCGACGATTTGATCGCGCTGCGAATTGCGAGACACCGTGTGCTGCACTTGCTGCTTGAGACCTTCGACCAGCACCTCCCAAGGGATCACCGTCACGAGATTGTCGCGAATCATGACGTGCAATTCTTTGCCGAATACGGTTTTCGCCATCGGGGTCGGTAAATGCTGCAGAGCGATCACGTCCAACTCGTTGGGGGGCAAGTTTCCCGATTGCTTGAGGAGATCAGCAAGCTCCCGCTCCAATTCGCTCAGTTCTGTCTGCGATTGGATATCCTGTGCGGCGTTGTTGTCGAGACCCTTGAGGTGTTCATCGATCGCCTGTTGGGTCAAGTGGACTCGGTCGACCAGAGTCATTCGCTCCGCACTGCGCAAGATCAATTCCTCCTCGTAGCTCCTGAGCTCCGCAAGCTGATTCTCCAGATCCCGCTCCAGTTGCGTTGCCGTCAACTTCGGAGCAGCGAGTTGTTCAAACTTTTGATCGGCTTCTACTTTGGCTTGGACCTTGGCCGTGGTGTAGCCGCGGGCTGCGACGATCACCACGAGAATGATCATGATGCCGACAAGGTTGGCGATCGTATCCATAAAGGAATCCTCGCCCACCGCCATTTCCTCTCGATTTTTCCTTCGCATACGATGCTTCGCTCGCGTAGTAAGACGTGGAAGTGTTTATCGCCGAGGAGGTTTATTGGATGGCGAATCCGTTTTTACCGGCGGAGACTGAAGAGGAGCGAACCGAGTTTCGACGCCGCTCCCTTCCAAGAAACGTTGCAGCCGTTGGATACTCTGCTGGGCGTCGTTCGCATGTTCGATCACAATCGTTGGACACCAGTAGCCACCGGGGAGAGATATTCCCCACGAGTCAACGCGGTTGCGCAAAGTTTTCTCGAGCGTCGAGCTAGCGTTCTGCGGTCCAAGGGCAAGATCGATCTCCGCATCGAATTGGGTTTCACTCCCTTCTTTTCGGATCAACCATCGGTCCTGGAGGACAACGATTCGGATCGGACGGGTCACCGGCGTGGCCTTGGGATCTTTGCCCGGCGTTGCCCATCCTTTGCCACGGTTCGCAGCGATTGGTTTGGAACCGTCTTCGCTGGTTTTCCGGGACTTTTTCTGAGGATCGAACGACGTCGGCTGGTTTGCGTCCTCTTTGTTCTGCATCTCCTTGACAGCGTTCTGCATCGATTCCGACTCTGGAGTGGTAGGCGAGTCGGATCCTTGGGACCCCTGGGATGCGAACCCACTACTGCCCGATGTGAACGCGTTGGCACGCGATTGGCTGGGCGTCTGGTTCCCTTGGTTTGGGTTTCCTTGATTCGGGCTTCCCTGACTTGGAGAACCACCAGTTCCGTGTTGAGTTCCGGGGTTGCCTGGACTTCCACCGTTATCGCTAGACGCATCGTTGGATGCAAAGGATTGGTCCGATCCGCTCGCAGACCAACCGTTGAGGTTCATGGAACCACCGGGTTTGCCGCCGGAAGGGATCGCTTCGAGGGATCCCTTGGGGAGAGTTTGTAGGGATCCGCTGGACGCCAAGTTTGCGGGCCCAGTCGAGCCGGGGGCCGTACTTCCCTGCGCATTAATCCCATCCGGGCTGGCCAATCGGGTGTCTGGCCTCTCCTCGATCATCTTCCATTCGCGTGAATCATCCGCGATGGGCGCATCGGGGTCGAGGTGCTCTTTGGTCTCTCGCAACGAATCCGGCGCGAGCGAGTCCAAATCGATCGCATCCATATCCCTAGCACGGGCGTATTGACGAGGCAACGAGGCCAGAATCGCATCTTGTCGTTTTCTCGCTGTATCGAGGGTACTGATTAGCTCCTCCTTGAGAGTCGGGATCCCGGGAGGAAAAACCAGATCCATATCGGCATCGATCAATTCATAGCCGAACTGGTCGTCCCAGCTGGACATTGCAGCTCGTGCCATCGCATAGGAATGGATACCATCCGGTCGAACCACCAAAAGGGGATAGGGAGGGATGGTGAGTCCAAACGTTGCGTCTCGTTTTTGGTAGGCGGCCCGCAATACGCGCAGCGCTGCGTCGACCGGATTGCCCGGTCCGTATGGAGGACGTAGTTCTTCGACGCCGATCACGATACCTTCCGGCTGAATGACGACCCCTTCAGCGCGGCACTCCAGATATACGGGCCGTCTCGATGTTCCGTTTGGACCATCGTAGGGAATGATGGAGAACGCGGGCTTCTTGTTCTTTGCGCGTTCGACTTCCTCGGCGATTTCCTTTCGCTTGACATCGATCTCCGTTCTCAGGGCTTCTATCTTCCTTTGCTGTTCCGAGCGAGCCCGATCATCCTGGTCGCGTCCTGTCTCGATGGACTCGACCTGCGATCGAAGGAGATCCGTTTGGGCCTTGAGACGCAGGATGTGGTCTTCGACGTTGGCAAGCTCCTTGCGTCGACGATCGATCTCTCGGTTCACTTTCTCTCGACGTGCGGCAAGTTCCTGCGCAACCGTTTCCAAGAAATCAGAATGCTCTCGAGCGCGATCGACTTGGTCCTGAAACGCGATATCCATGTCTCGCTTCGCGGACGCGTGCGAATTGACCACCGAGATCACTAGGATCAAGACCAAGGCGCCGATCGTACACAACAGAACGGCAAGAAACGGAAACATCGCGGGAGCGCAATCCTCCCCCCGGTTCGATTTGCGGCTCATCCTGCCCGTCTCTTCCAAGGCGAACGACGGTTGCCGGTCGTTTCATCACCCTCCTCATCATTCGGTTCGTCCGGATGGACAACCTGCAACGGCGTGGATTCTGACGTCGCCGCGGAAGGTTGCGGATCGGGCGTTCGCCGACGTGCGGCTTGGCGACCGAGCAACCCGTGACGCTCCATCTGGGTACTTAGGAAGGCAACCGCTTCCATCAAGCACACGGCGGCATCATGGAAACGATCAACATCGGTCAATCGATTGAGAGTGGCTTCCATCGGGGCTTGCATCGCTCCCACCAATTGAGATGATTCCAGGAGACCTTGAAGCAACTCCGCTTGCCGATTGATTTCCTGCTGGAGTCGCAAAGTTGTGCGAGCCTGTTCGGAGAGGGTTGTTTGCCATTGCTGCAACCGGGAGTCGAGTTGCTGGGCTCCTTCGGCTTGCAACCGGACCAGATTCTCGGATTGTTCCCTGACCGCTTCGCGATGCTCAAGCAGGGAGTCTCGCAGAGCCGGCAAAAGACTAGCCTTAGCCGCTTCCGCAGCGCCGTCAGATACTTGGACCCACTGCCCATGCGCATCGGTGATCGTGTCCCGCCATAACTCGGCTTGCTTTTGAACCAATTGCTGTACCGATTCGAACAGGCTGGTTGTCATCGTTCGAATGGCTTGTTGGATACCGGTCGTGTCTGCGGGTGTCTCCGGCATCGATAAACACTCATGCATGCTGTTGGCAACCGACGAATCGATTCGCGATAACAGACGCATCTCTGTTCTTTGAATTGCGAACTGGATGAACATCGCGATCATCGTCAGAACCAGACCGACAGCTGTCGTGTCAAAGGCCACGTATAGGCCACTGGTCAAGCTGTTCATCGCTTCTTGCGATCCGCTTGCCAACGCTTGCGCATCCATATGACCAAGAGTGTCGGAAATCCCAAGCACGGTTCCTAGAAAACCCAGCATCGGCATAGCCCAGCAGATGATCCGGATCATGGCGTGGCTCGAGTGCTGGGCGTCGTTGTCTTGATCCGCCAGGTCTCGGAGATCCTCATCCATTTGTTTGGTGTTTCGACGTTTCAACTGCCGCGACAGAAACTCCGTCACGCGTTGCCCAAGCCAACTGCGGAGGACGCTCGAGTTCTGGGAACGCCACACCGTGTCGAGCCATTGACTCAATCCGAGCCCATCCTCGCGCGCCGCCCCAGCAAGGTCCAGACGCGCCTCAACGATCTTTCGCAAGATCTCGGACCCTTCACTCGTGGCTCGAAGCTGTTTCCACGCGGAAGAGTACTTGTACGCCAACGCGACCATCGCAATGCAGAATAGCCAGACCGACGCCTCAGCCACCCAATGGCATAACGCATACCGAATCAGGATCGGATTCGGAAAAATAGGGGTTAGAATTGCAGTATAGAATGCTCCACACAGGAGGCTTCCTGCCATCGCCACCAGCAACAATGGCACATGAAATGCCGAATCAATCCGCTTGCGGTCCAACATCTTTGGCATTCCTTGCCGTGGTACCAATGGTGATCCGTTCTTGTATCGACGGACATAACGCTCCTGCTGCGACTTGTACCAATTATTTCCCTACCATCGCAAGTCAATTTCCCCAAATGCTGGTATTCGCGCGATGGGCAACTCCGAGCATCCAACCAGCGTAGATGGGAAAAACGGGGACTGCACGGGGAAATTGCGGGGGTAGCATAATCAATGCATGGGATCCGATCTCCCAACCGATAACCCCACTACTCAGAAACACCTTTGTGGTCCGACACACATTCAAACCCCAGGGGGAGAGGCTTTCTCAAGGCGGTTGACCGTTTGGTGCGATGCGGTCAAACGCCTTGGGAAAGTCGGATCACAACATATGCTTGCTTTTCGATGAATTAGAGTTCTTCGATGCTCTGAGCGATCCGATCGATAATTTCGTCGGTCGTCTTCGGATTGAACAGGACCGCTTTCCATGCCGGGATCTCGATCCCGTGCGGGCAGTAACCGAAGCTGGTGGTGAAGCCCAGGCGTGCGTCCAGTGCAGGATCCATCATCTTGAGCCGCTTGTCGAACAGATGTCGGATTTCGCGTAGGTAGCGATCCCGCTGATCCGGGCTCAATTCGTTACGCACGAGACGCTGGAAGATTTCCTCGGCATTTCGGCCTTTGGGCAATACCCACCAATTGACGCTCGGACCATGCGTATCGGCATTGAGGACTTTGCAGAATTCGAATTCGGCGAGTCGATCCTTTAGACGCTGGGCCAATTCCAACGAACGTGCGACGAGCATTTGCCATCCGGTCAAACCGATGCCGTTGAGTGATGCGATCGCGACATAGGGTCCGATCGCTGGTCGGGAGCATTCGAGTGTGAAGAGCGCGGGATCGCGACGTACATCCGCGTCGGAAAAATAGGGCGTATCGTGCACGGACCGGACGAGATATTTCAAAGCGTCGCGGCGGTTAACGATGAAGGCGCTCGACGGATAGTGACCTCGTCCCATTTTATGAAAATCGATTGTAACGCTGTCGGCAAATTGGAGCCCAACATTCTTTCGCTGGGCATGAAGCACCAGTTCTTGCAGTTTCGGACTGAGCTTCAGCGAGTTGGTGCTCAAGTTGTAATCGGTCAACATGCACATTGCCCAGCCTACTGCGGCATCGACGTGGATCTGGGGCATCGGCGCTCCATATTCCTGGCATTTACGCTCCATGCATTCGCGAATGGCGCGAATGTCGTCGATGCCGAAGCCATCCGTCGTGCCAAACGTCGCGCAGACATACGCAATCTTGATCTGGTCGCGAAGCAGTTCATCGACCTTCTTCTCGAGCAGGTCGATGCGCATGCTGAGCTTTTCGTCGGTGGGTATCGAGATCAGGTTTTTAGTGCCGATGCCTAGCCATCCCGCAACCGTCAGATTCGAATAGTGTCCGGCTTCGGAGCATATCCCGACGATCCGGTGCCCCTGCAAACCGTCCTGCATGGCACCGGGGAGAACCCGTTCGAGTCCGATCTTGCCACCGTAGAGATTCGAGATCGTGCCGCCGATGGTGAAAACTCCCCACGGATCTTCCGTATGGTAGAAGATCAAGTTCGCGAGGGTGGTGATCGCCTTGACTTCCAACTCATTGGATCGTTGGCTGTAGCGATCCGTGCATAAGTTCGGATTTTTGAGCAGGCAAGCCAAAGCGCCGATCAGCGAGGCTTGGTTAGCGGGGCCCCGCACGTTTTCGAGATGGAGGGGATTGTTCCAGCTGTCGGTCCCCCAAAAGTACGGAAAGATTGCATCGCGTGCGTCTTTCAAGTTGCCGGGGAGCATATGGATTTCGGGGTTCGCCCTGGCCGTCTCGTAGTTCTGGCTCATGATCTGGGCGGGGGTGAGCGATTTCTCGGCTGCTACCGCCGCCAACAACTCAGAAAAGATCTGCGTAATGTCGGCCTGCTTCCACTCAAAGAATGTGTCGACGACTTCCTGATATCTTTGGCGATCCATGGTACTTTCCGGTTTACTTTTGCTTTCCGTGCCCACTTTGGTAGGCACGCCGCTCGGCGGCCACCTGGTCGACCGAGGTTTCTGCTAACGAATCGGTCAGCCAACGGGCTGCTTGTAGGAGGAGCGCGCGAAAGACGGGTTGCTCAAAATCGCTCTCGTGACCTAGGGAAGTATAGAACGATTTTCCCGAGTCGGCTCGCACGAAGGTCCACGCGACAGGTTCATTTGGCTGGTCGGGGATGGTTCCCTGCCAAACAACGCGAGTTCCAGGGTGCACCGGCGAGACCTTGTAGAGCGATCCGCGACTTTCAAAAATCGCTCCGCCGGTCGTCAGATTCGACGGTCGCAAGGGCTGAAAACCTGCGAGCGTCGTTTCTTGCATGGTTGTCACGCTCGTGATCGCATCATTGCGGTGGTGGCCGCGGTAATTGCCTCCGAAAACCCGAGCATCGAATTCGGGCCATTGCTCCAGGCCTGGCGATGGAGCATTGTCGCGAAGGCAGAATGCGTGGCTGGAGGTCCGGATCCCTAGCACCGACCCGCCTCGAGCTACGAAGGACTTGAGCGACTGAAGCGTTTCGGACGCGAGAGGTCGACGACGAACGCTCACGAGCAACGCATCTGCATCCTGGATTGCGCCGATGCCAGGGAAATGACCCGCTCGCGTCGGATGCTCAAAAACAAAACGCACCTCGCAATCCTTCGCGAGGTGAATGCGAGCCCATTCCGCAAGCGTTCGTTCCGTCCTGTATTCATCTTCAGCGATCATCACCACCCACCGCGGGCGTCGATCGGTGGCGAAGCGAAATGGCTTGCCACCCAGGATTTGATCGCTCGTGATCGTTTGGCAGACGCTCCGCTCAATGTGGTCGATGACGAGATCGGTACCGGTGAAGTGGCTGACGTAGGGCCAACGGCGCGGGTTGTACATCGCATCGGTCAGATCGCGAATGAGCACGGGATGAAAGCCATGTGCTTTCAATTGACGCAGTCCGAAGGGACGACCCAAGACGCACATGTTGGTGTGGACGCCGCAGACCAGCACATGTTCGATTCGGCGCTGATTTAGAATGTGCCAAATCTCGGTTCCAGATTCGCTGATAAAGTCCTTGTCGGCATCGATTTCGATGCCCGCTGTTTGCTGAACCCACGGATTCTTGGGATTCCTACCGAGGGATTCCAGCATCGCATGCCATTGCGCGTGTTCAACGATGTCGTCGTCTTCACCTCCGTCCGACTGATCGATGGGATACGGAAGTGACGTTTCGGATCCGATGGAATTGCACCAGGAGCGAATCGACTCGGGAGCTGATTCGCTGGATACCGTTTCGCGCGCTCGGATCCGGCATGGATGCGATTGGTACGCAGCCATGCAATCGCTAGGCGCGTGGATAATCGTAGCCCCCTGTGCTCGAAGCCGTTTAGCCACGGCATCGATTTCAGGAGCGAGCTCGCCGACGCGTCGCACCGCGTTGAGGCAATGGTGCGAGTCCCACACATCGCAGACGATCAGCGCAACCCGGTCCGCCGACCAACTCTGGGGCTCCATGACCGGCATGTACCGATCGGCCCCCTCGGCCAAAGCGACCTGGTGGACGAGTGAAACCTCCAATCGAACTGGATCTGCCGCGCGGGCGAACAAAGCGGAACAAACCGCGAGTACACCCCAAGCGAGCGAGCGAATCATGGCAGCAGAACTCCCGATGCGAACCCATGATGCGGATGGTTGAGAAACTGGTGGCGGGGAGGGGAGCATTGGACTCATTGCGGTTGTCGGTGTTCCAAATTAAACTTCCGGCGCATTTATTTAGAACTCGCAGTATACGCAAAAAGGGGGCAAACATGATGCCGCTCGACCACGAAGAATGCCGCTGGGGCATCCTCTCCACGGCAGGGATCGCCAGGAAGAATTTGCGAGCGATCGCCAAGACACAGCACGGACGAGTTGCGGGGGTGGCGAGCCGGGATATCGCCGCAGCCGACGCGTTCATTCAGGAATGCCAGTCGAGTTGCACGCAGAAATCTCTTCCGAAATCAAACGGAAGCTATCTCTCTTTGCTCGAGGATCCGGAAATCGATGCCGTTTACATCCCATTGCCGACGGCAATCCGCAAGGACTGGATCATCCAGGCCGCGCGGCATGGCAAACATGTTCTCGCGGAAAAACCCTCAGCCTTAACCGCAGAGGAGTTGCAGGAGGCACTCGATGCATGCCAAAAGAACCAAGTGCAATACATGGACGGAGTTATGTTCATGCATAGCGCGAGACTATCAAAGATTCGTGAAGCGCTCGATGACCCCGAACGCATCGGAAACGTCCGAAGGATCGCGACCCATTTTTCATTCTATGGAGATCAAGCCTTTCGCAGTGGTAATATCCGTTCCAACTCGTCGTTCGAACCGCACGGTTGTTTGGGTGATTTGGGTTGGTACAACATTCGATTCATTCTTTGGGCGAATCAGTGGCGCGAGCCAACCAAAGTCACGGCGACATGCCTGTCCACGATCCAAGGTGCTGGCAGCCCGAAGCGAGTTCCCGCCGAGTTTTCAGCGGAACTTTGGTTCGAAAACGGTGTTTCGGCAAATTTCTATTGCTCGTTCATCACCGAAAACCAGCAATGGGCGCATGTGAGCGGGGATCGCGGCAGCCTCTGGCTCGACGACTTTGTTCTGCCGTACTACGGTTCTGAAGTCGGATTCGATTTGTCTCGCCCCGAGTTTCGCATCGAGGGATGCGATTTCCACATGCATCGCCGCAACACGCGGATCTCCGTGCCGGAGTATTCCGCCGGATTTGCAACAGCGCAGGAAGTCAACATGTTCGAAACATTCCACAGTGCCCTGCGTTCGCCGCAGCCCGATCTCCGTTGGGGTGCGATGACCCTCGCAACCCAACGCGTAATCGATACTGCTTTTCGAGCGGCCGGCCTGAGTTGATAAATGCGAGTCATCCTGCCGCCCATTGCAGCTATTCCTGTGCCCAGTAGTCGATGACCTGCACCTTGTCCAAATGCGGCTTAAGTACATCCACAAAAGCTTTGTGGGCCGGATGTGGCAAGTAAACCTTTCGATCCGCCTCGGATCGAAAGGTGAGCAGGAAGCAATGGGTGAAACCGTTTGCCAATCCTTCTGGACTATTGTCCGTTCCATACTCAAATCCCGCAACTTCGGGGATCTTTTCCTTGAGCCCACGGAAGGCATCCACGACCTTTTGAACGTCTGCCGTCGCCGTGCCATCCTTGAACTTGAACATGACGACGTGCCGCAATATTCGCATCGGCTCCTCCTTCGCTTTCGTGGATCCCTGAATTGCCATTGAGCCCATAAACAAACAAAGTGCCGTTGGCATCCACCAATTTCGGAGCCAAACGCGTCGTGGTCTTGCCACGGAATCGTTTCCTGTCATCATTTTTCCTTCGTGTAGGTTGTTCTTGTCTTCGACCGTTGCGTTCGGACCGGAGCCCGAACTCCTTGGACCGCGGTTCGATTATATTGAGTTTCGGCTCGACCGTTGGACCGATCTCTCGCCACAAAGGATGGTTTTCTGCATGCGGTTCTCTTGGATTGCCACCATTTCTCTCGTGGTTAATTTCGTTTTCTTGGGGCCCTGTGTTTTTGGTCAGCATCGCGATGACTTCGGATATCCCTATGCTCCCGAGAAACCACTCACCGGCGAACTTCATTTGTTGGGTTCGACATTGATGCAGCAACTGGCCTCGCTCTGGAGCGAGGATTTTCAGGAAACGCATCCCGACCTACAGGTGGTCATCGATTGCAAAGGGTCTGAGTCTTCGTTCCCTTTGTGGACTTCGGACAGGCCAACCATCGGCATGTTCAGCCGAACGGTAGCATCCGACGAGTTGATCGCAGCAGCGAAGGAGCAGAAACGGACGCTCCGATCAACTACGGTCGCGTACGATATTCTCGCCGTAGTTGTGCATCCGGAAAATCCGATCGATGCTTTGCCGTGGGACAGCCAACACGAGTCGTTGTGGAACTGGGGCGACAAAAAGCCCATCGGCCGATGGCGAGATCTCGGTGTTGAGCCTCCGTTGGGCGAGCAAGTGATCGCGTTGCAGGTGCCCGCTGTAGAGCATGGGCTCCGGTCGCTCGCCGAACGTTTTCTTGTCGCGGGGCTAGCCTCGGATCAGGTCGTGAAACACGAAGTCGAGAATCCGGCGGGCATCGCCGACGCAGTTAACCGGACTAGCAATGCGATCGCGCTAGTCAGTGCGACGCAAGCGAGGACGCGGAAAGTCAAAGTTCTTTCGATACAACGAACGAGCAATCGCATTCTCTCGCCGCTCGATGAAAGCAGTGTCGAGCAAGGGTATCCCTTGGTTCGGGAACTGACGTTCGTTTTTTCCGTCGATTCCCAAGGAAATCGACACCCGATCGTCGATGAGTTCCTGAATTACACCCTCAGCATACGAGGGCAGCGAATCATTCATCAGGACGGCTTCGTACCACTCGAGCGTTCCACGTTGGATGCGCAGCGGGAAAAACTGGGATGGGAAGCCATCAAGTAAAAGCAATCAACAATGCGGCTATTGAAAATAGGGTGTGGGGAAACAGATACGAAATGATGCCATGCAAAACGTTCCCTTTGTTCGCGGTCCTCGTCATCGCGGCAATCGGTCTTTCTCCTGCCGCCTTCACCCAGGAAACCCGGGACCGCGACGCGGATGTTGCAAACACAATGGAGCCACCGCAATCCCGGTACTTCCCTCCAAGCCAACCCTTGCCCTCGCAATTCCGCTTGGGAGTACAGATCCAAAATACATCGACTGGGGTGGTGATCACACGCGTCCTCCCTGGTTCGGTTGCCCAACAAATCGGACTTGAGGCAGGCGACGTCATCGTCACCGTCAGCGGTTACCAAGTCGGAGTCGTGGAAGGAAGGGTTTATGATATCGGCGATGAACTCGCTCGGCGCATGGCGAGCCAGGGGGCGGCATCGCTACTGGTTCTGAACCATCGAGACGGCAAGATGGTCAATATTCCAGTCCCGTCGGAACCGTCACCTTCCGCAACTATTCTGGGGACCGTCATGACCAACGATCGCAAGTCGGTATTCCCCAGCATGAGCCTGGAAGTTCGCATGATCGATATTACGCATCCGCAATGGAAAGATGTTACGATCGCGGAAACTCAGGCACCCGTATCAGGTCAGTGGCCTCTCGGGTTTCGCATCGATTTCGATCCTGCCGCTGTGCGTCCCAATCATCGCTATGCACTCGAAGCGCAGATCAGCTATCGAGGACAGCCGATCCAGAAAACCCTCTCGCCGGTTCCTGTCAATCTCGGTACCGCATCCCCACGAGTCGCTCTCACCGTAGCATCCTTTTCACAAACTCCGACCAATCCTTTTCCCGGGATAGGAGGTACATCGCCGATCGATCAAGTCGATCAATGGTACGTGGACTTGCTCGGGCGAAAGATGACGGAGCGCGAAAGCGCAGTGTGGCAACGGGAATTGTCGCGAGGAAAGCCGTCGACGGATATCCTTGCAACGATCTTGGGAAGCTCTGAGTACTCGGACCGTTTTCGCGGGGATCAGCGGGCCTATGTCTCGGCGGTCTTTCAGTACCTGTACCGACGAAGTCCGTCCCTGACGGAACTCGCTCGCTGGCAACTGCGCCTCGTGCAACTTCGCGACGTCCGATTGACGCTGGCGCAGGAAATGCTTCGCGAGAGCATGAAACGCTAGACTCTCACGCCAGAAGGGAAGCCGAAAACGATGCGGCGGTATTGGCAAAACAAATTCGCTATTCTGTCCGGTGCGAGTTCTGGCCTCGGATTTCATCTTGCTTTGGCCCTCGCGGAACACGGTGCTCGGCTGGCGCTCGTCGGTCGCGACCGAGGGCGACTGGAAAAGTGCCGCCTAGCCACCCTCGATGCCGGCGCAACGCAGGCGGACGTTTTCTCGATCGATGTGGCGGACGAGGTCGCTTGGAGTGAAGGACTTCAAGACGTTTCAAGCTTTCGGAGCCTCTGCGATGCTCAGCCAGCCGATCTGCTCATCAACATCGTTGGCGCTTCAGATCGTGGACTACTCGAAAGTCTTGCACCTGCGGACTTGATCTCGCAGTTTCGAGTCAACGTTCTGTCGTCATTCCTCATGACCAACGCATGCTTGCCAAGTCTCAAGCGAGCGCAAGGAACCGTCGTGAATATCGCATCGCTGTCCGGCATATTGGCCGGTCCCGGCATGGGAGGGTACTCGATGGCGAAGCACGCGCTGGTTGGGATGCATCGTCAGTGGCGGCTTGAACTTCATGATGACAAAGTTCATTGGATGCTGGTTTGTCCGGGCCCGATTTCCCGGAACGAGACCGAGGGACGCTACGACGCCTTGGTCACGTCGCGGAAACTTCCCCCCCAGACCGCTCGCCCGGGAGCAGGTGTCCGTTTGCGAAGCTTGGATCCAAGCGAACTGGCACACCGGATCATCGATGCGGCTTCGCGGCGAGAAACCGAGTTGATCGTACCGTCGAAAGCGAGGTGGCTAGCAGCCTTGATGCAGGTTTGGCCTGGTTGGGCAGATCGAATTCTTCGTGGAAGATTTCAGTAGCCGAGCTTCGAGTCGCACGTTTCGATCGAAAAGCGAACGCACAAGATGAACGGTTGCTCACCAGCGATCCAATGTCCATAGGTGGTCGTCACGATCGTTCCATCCGGCAAGATCTCGACGCCGGGATACGCACAGTCGAGGGCTCGATAATTCCTTTTCAAGCGAATCCGATATTGACCGGGCCGCCCCGAAATCAAATCTTCGTAGGTTCCAACCCAAGCAACCCAATCCCCCTTCGTGACGGAATCTTTTCCGGCGCGAGACGCATCCCGGAACGAAATGAAGAGTCGGCCATCCGGAAGATACTTTGCCACGTGGCGATCGCCGATGAGCGTATCGGGAAGTTCCTTCGGGAGTGTCCATGTTTCCCCTTCGTCGTCGCTGAACATGACATGCGAGTTTTTCACACGGCGATTCTCGCGGAGCAGAAGAGCGATTTGCTTCCTGTCCGGTGAAAAAACTGCCCCGGGTTCGCACAAGTGAACTTCGTTCGAGGTTTGCAATGTTCTCGGAGAAGACCATGTTTTGCCCGCATCGTTCGATCTCGAGGCATAGAGGGTAAAGCGTCCTTTCTCCGACGAAGGTTTGCTCGCGAAAAATCTTCCATCATCATGGAACAAGGCGAGGTAGGAACCCGGGGTCGAATGAATGGGGATCACCGAACTCATTGCGACGATCCCTCCCCAATCACCGACAGGTGCCAATTCCGACCAATGCTGGCCATCATCGTCGCTGCTCGCAAGCCGCACCGGATAGAGCCCGCTGAAGAGAATGAGATGCTTGGCTCCCTGAGCATCGATAGTGCGATGGATCGTAGGCGTTTCTTGAGAGGTTTCCCATGAACGAGGCGTTGCGAGTCGATCGCTCCACGTTCGGCCGCCATCCTCACTTCGCTTGTAGTAAATCGGTCCCTTGCCATGCCCGCCTGGATAGACGCAAAGAATCGTTCTGCCGTCCTCCAGTAGAACTGTGGTCGGGTGTCCCAGATACTGGCCGGCTTCGCGATCCACGACCACTTGAAAGCCCGTCTCATGATCGAGATCCACCCAAGGAATCTCTTGAGCGGCAAGGTTGTTATGCCATACGAGGCATGCAGCAATCCATGCCAGTGTTTGGAACCCGAGCAACGTCGCAGTCCCGCGGAATCTCGCAACTTCGATTCGGTGATTGCACCCTAGTGATCTTGACGTCCGTTGAGTCATAGCATCCGTTTCGCGGCATCGACCATGTACATCGTTCCACAACCGGGGCAGTGCAAATACCAATCGTAGCAATAGACTTGTCCCGGTTTTGCCTCTTTCTTTTTCGTCTCTTTTCTGACCAAGGGAGTCCGGCATTTTCGACAGAGAACTCCTTCCTCGAGATCCGAATCCGAATCCGAGTCGGCATCGGCAGCAGGCTTTGGGCGTGCGGATTCTTCCGTGTAGCCGGCGTCGACCGGCAAGTCGTACTGCTGCGCGGCCGCGACGGCCAATTGGTCGCAACGCTCATTTTCCTGAACGCCGGCATGTCCCTTGACCCACCGGAACTCGACCGAATGCCGTTGAAAGACTTCCAGAAAACGCTTCCACAGATCGATGTTTTTGGCAGGTTCGCCCGGCGATCGATACCAATTGTTCCGTTGCCACCGCATCACGGATCCACGCGACACGGAATCCACCACGTACTTTGAATCGCTGTACAGAACGACTCGGCATGGTCGTTTCAGACTTTCGAGGGCGACAATCACCGCCATCAATTCCATCCGGTTGTTGGTCGTCTTGCGAAACCCACCAGACAATTCCTTGCGATGCTTTCCCGCGATCAGGACGACGCCGTACCCTCCGGGCCCAGGATTCGGCTCGGCGGCTCCGTCGGTGTAAATGATAACGTGTTCTCGCTTTGGCTCGTCTTCGTTGACTGGATTCATCTAGAGAACCTCGAGGATGCTGTGTTTCGCACTCTACCATCGCAAAACAGCACGAGCAATTCACTTCGTATAAACATTAAGCTCCAAAAGCGACTTTGGTGCACTTGCTCGTTAAAAATTCGCGCAGCCTCCATCGATCGGACCATCCCTCGACGGAGCGGCCACTGGGAACTTGGGAATCGACCGCGCAAGTATATCGATTCGTTGATGCTTTGCGACCCGCGGAGTACGCAACTCTTCGTACAGGCATGTTGCGTCAAGTACTGTTCCGGTTGTACCGAATATTCCGCCAGCAAATAGACGCTTATTCTCAGGATCGCCTCAAGATGGCGGCAGCTTCCAAGTCTTTTCAACCTAATTTTTGGTTGGGGAAACTTTTCCAGTCGTCCTGATCATGCGTTTGCAGGGTTGATGATGAAGCATCCAAATCAAGTGCCTTCCAAGCAGGATGCGGGGAAAAACTCAAGGAACAGAGCGTTGCAACTCGAGCAACTCGAAGCTCGATTGATGAACGCTATCGATACGATTGAAATGGGGCTCGAGGCGTTTTCGTCCTCGCGTTTGCAAGCGGGATCGCAATCGGATGTTCCCGGGCAGTACGGTCAACCGACCTTGGGGAACAGCGGACGGAGTGGCCAGGCTCCAACGATTGTCCGGCCGATCTCATTTCTCACAGGGACGGTAGTGAACGGGAACTCGACACGAGCGTCGGTACTCGCGACCGACAACGGCGGGGAGCATGCATTGGTATACCGTTGGTCGGTCACCAGTGCCCCCAGGGGAGCGACCGTCGCATTCACTACAAACAATTCGAACGATGCCAAAAACACGACTATCCGGTTTGATCGCACCGGCGAGTACGAATTCATGGTTACCTCGGTGGACCGGTCAGGGCTGACGGCCTCGTCGACCGCGAGGCTCTCGGTGAAGCCCAATCTGACAACGCTCCAAGTGGTCTCCAGCGATGGTCAAGTTGTCAACCCAGCCACGGAACTGGATACTTCGCTCGTGTCGCCCATTTTTCAAGTGCGGGGAATTGACCAGTTTGGGCAGATCATGACCCAAACTCCCCAGCCGAAATGGTCATTGCAGAGCGGACCCCAGAGCGGAACCGTTATTCAAAATCTTCAGGGGGATTTCACCCGTTTCCAATTCAGCGATGACGCCCAATACCAGCTACAAGCGTCGGTCGGTGACAAGTCGGTGCAGCTTTCCGTTCGGAACGTTCGATCCTCGGCAAGATTGGATTTGGTCGATTCGACGGGCCGAACCGTCTCAGAGGGAGGAACGGTCAATGTAGTAGGCGACCGACATACCATCAGCATGCGTGTGTTCAACGCGCAAGGCAACTCGGTTCCGACGCCCTCCAATGTTTCCTGGGTCACTCGATCATCTCCTTCTGGAGGATGGGCCATCATTCGAACCCAGGGCGCGCAGACCACTCTTATCTTCAATCGAGCCGGCGATTATGAATTCACCGCTCAAGCCAACGGGTTCAGTCGCGTCATCCGATTTCGAGTCCAAACCGTTCTCACCACGCTCGCAATTACCACCACCAACTCCTCGGTGCAGGCTGGCCAGACGCTGCAATTTACAGCCGTCGGGCGCGATCAATTTGGAAATGCGATGGCTTCCCAGCCGCAAATTTCATGGAGCACTACGCGCGGGTCTATCTCCTCGACGGGGTTGTATTCGGCAGGCTTGAGCCTCGGCACAGGATCGGTGACGGCGACGAGCGGCGCGTTGCGAGCGACAGTACAAATCACCGTGGTCGTTCCGACTCCGGTCGCGAAGAGTTTGCAACTCCGCGATACCAGTGGGAACCTCTTGAGCGACACCATTCCCGTCGCCATCACCGGCAGGCAGTTGCGCGTCGAGGTTCGATTGGTTGACCAACTTGGCCGAGCTATGACGTCGTCCTCCAGCATAACGATGACGGCCAACTCCGCTCCCTCTGGGGGCACTGCAAGCCTTGCGCTCAGCGGTTCGATGGCGACCATCGATTTCACGCGGGCCGGCAATTACGAGGTGACCTTCACTCAAGGTGGGCTGTCCAGGAAACTCAGGATTACTGCGAACTCCACCTTGACTACCCTCCAATTGAACCCAAACGTCGTTTCCCTCCAAACCGGCCAAACGCGCCAGTTCAGCGCGGCTGGATTCGATCAATTCGGTCAGGCCATCGCCAGCATTCCCACCGTCGCTTGGAGCGCCACTGGCGGATCGGTATCGTCGAATGGATTGTTCACGGCGGGGTCCGTCGCGGGATCATCCTTCAGCGTACGAGCCCAGGTCGGGTCGATCTCGGCGACCGCCGCTGTCACGGTTTCGGTCCCAGTGGCCGGAGTTTTCCAAAACGCGGGAATCTCGCAGTTGGTCCAAACCTATTATGTTGATCAACTTCTCGACCGCACCGAGGTTATGGCGATTTTAAGATCCGTCGGTGGCGATTCGGTAGTGGATGCCGTCGAATTGAGGGACCTTCGCACCTTGGTCGACAGCACGCAATTTGTGATGCCAGCCCACGTACGAGGATTGGCACGAAATACCGTACTCGATAATCCAGCAAACCTGAGATTCCAAGGGCAGGCAGCTGGAAATCTCGCGGCAGGCTCTTCGTCAGCCCTCCTCAACAAGTTGGTGGACAAATGGTTCTTGGGTGTCGACGTTCCTGCCGTCGCGGGATCGGGGACGGTTTATACTCAGTCGGTTGGCACTCTGTTCAACGTCGGGCCAACACTCCAAGATACGAAGCAAGGGATGCTGGGTGACTGTTACTTCCTGGCTGCGGTTGGCTCGATTGCCCTTCGAAATCAGCAGGCAATTCGCGATATGTTTGACGACAACGCCGACGGTACGTACACCGTGCGGTTCTTTGGTCGAAACAGCAGTGGCGTGGCGACGGCGGATTACGTCACCGTCAATCGCCGCTTGCCCACCGTCTCCGGGGGCATCCTGGCTTACGCCGGGTACGGATTGTCCGCGACCAATCCGACCACCGTGATCTGGGCTGCGTTGGCCGAGAAGGCATACGCGCAATGGAACGAAACGGGAAGGGCGGGACGGAATGGGACGAACACCTTCGGCGGTATTGAAGGGGGATGGATGTCCAACGTGAATTTCCAAGTACTCGGATACAACTCCGCCAATTACTCGTTCGCCACTGCCGCGCAACAAACCCTGATCAATGCCATCAATGCGGGCCATGCAGTGACGGCAGGTACGAAGACGAGTGTTCCAAGCAACTTGGTTGCAAGCCACGCCTATGCGATTACTGCCTACAATTCCTCGACTGGTCAGTTCACCGTTTACAATCCCTGGGGTTTCATGCATCCGGCTCCGATGACTTGGAGTCAATTGCAAGCTGGCTTCAGCATGTTCACCACGACAGACCCAAGAGGCTCTGGGGGGGATGTCGCTTCCGGAGGCTTCCGTAGCGAGTTGTTTTTCTCCGGCGCTCCCGCATTGGATTCGACCGCGTTGATTCAACGATTCGAGGTGGGCAGGAGCATGCCGAATGCAGAGGTTCTGAGCAGCAGCGCGGGACTCGCCATTCTCCAAGTCGCCGCGGACCCTTTCGAGAACGGGCTATTCGAAAACTCGATCGTGTTTGCGGTCTCCACGAACGAGGAATCGCTGGAACTTGCGGAAGATCTGGACCAGCAGAGCGAGTTCGCAAGTCAGCGAGCATTGATGGACCTTGCCCTGAAGGATTTGTATATCCGATCCAGCCTGCGCTAGCAGGAATTCATCCCTCCCAGGAAACGAAAAGGCCTGGGTAACCCCAGGCCTTTTTTGGTTCGGTTCGCAGTGATTGCAAACTTCGAATTAGGTGCTGGCCGGTGCTGCGGGAGCAGCCGGTACAACGTTGCTCGGCGAGGCGGGTGCTGGAGGAACAGCAGGGGTCGCCTGAATCGTTCCCATGTCGGCAGCGCTTCCGCAGTTCGAGCATGGAGCTGCTACAGTTCCACATCCGCAATCTACGGGAGCAGCGTTGCAACCACAGTCAGCCGGAGCGGCATTGCAACCGCAGTCAGCCGGAGCAGGATCGCAACCGCAAGCTGGTGCACAGCTCTTGGCAGGAGCGCTGCAACCGCAACGCGATGCCATCTTCGAGCGGAGCTTCGAGAACAGTCCGCCTCCGCAGTTTCCACCGCAAGCGTGTCCGCCGCAGGATGGTGCAGGAGCGGGTGCGCAGCAATCCGAGGCGCCCGCGCATCGCGAGGCCTTCTTGGAGTGCAGGCGGGCCAGCAGACCAACGCGACCACCACAGTCACCGCTGCAAGCGTTTCCGCCACAGGACGGAGCTGGTGCTGGTGCACAGCAATCGGCAGCAGCGCCCGAGCACTTCTTCGCATGCAGGCGAGCGAGCAATCCAACCCGTCCGCCACAATCAGAACCGCTGCAAGCTGCAGCAGCGCCGCAGTCCGATGCTCCATTGCATCCACGCTGACGACCGAACAATCGCCCGCCACAATCGGCCATCGCCGACGACGTCAAAGCTGCCACCGCCATGGCGGCAAAGGCCATACTGGCCAATCGCATTCTAAACATTCGACACTTCCTCCCGAGAAAACAAGAAACTTGATCCACGCAAAACTCCTCGATGCACATCCTGATTTTTGGATCCGAGCCTGACCGTACCTCGTCGTCCCGTCCGTGCGGCTAGCCCTTACGATGCCTATCGCCTCGTGAAGATTTGCCGGTTAGGGGCTTTGCGTAACTTAGGTAAGCCGGAAGGTTAGCAAACTTCGCTGGCCAGTCAACACGGGGTGACCGTTCCATCCTGCAAGATGCGTGCAAGTCGATTGATCCAGCTTGGCGATCATCCAAGCCTGCGTTTTCCCGCTGGTACGAGTCGATCGAGGTGTTTAGTTGCGAGGATTTACACAATCCGATACGTGAGTTTTGGAGGTGCGCGTTCGCTAGTCGTGATTGCTAGCACTCGGTATTTTGCCAGAGATTTTCATAACCCGACGCGTGAGCGAGGGTGGGAAGGTGCCCTGGGATACTCCAAAATCCCAGATCTTTGGGAGAAACCGCCGGGTCCTGCCTCAACAGGATGCCTAGAATCGTGTATCCTCCTGTCCGTCCATGGTAGGCGTTTCTATCGAGAGGGCTTTTTTTCGATCGAGCGAGGGTTAAGAGTCGTGATTTTGCCGTTAGGCGTTTTGTCGCAGTACATCTTTGGGCCGGTCCTTTTCCTACTGTCCCTTTTCATTATCGCGGTCATCCTGCTCCAGCGTGGAAAAGGGGGCGGGCTAACAGGCGCGCTTGGCGGCTTGGGCGGTCAGAGCGCCTTTGGAGTGAAGGCGGGCGACACGTTCACTCGCATCACTGCGGTAGCCGTATTGATTTGGATTTTCATATGTGCCCTCGCTTGCCGTTGGTACCTCCCAGAGAAACTGGACATCAAGGCGGATATTGGGACCAGTTCCTCCATGGGAGCAGCTTCGCCGGAGCCGAAAGCCGGCGGGCTAGGCGTGGACATCAGCCCGCCTGCCAACACGGCGGCGCCCCCGGCCAACTCCATCGAGAGTACTCTTCCAGAGGCAACGGTGCCTCCCGCAGCATCCGCTCCCGCCACTGAATCGCCTTCCCCGGCCCAGCAACCCGTGGAACCTCCATCGGTGGATCCAACGCCCAGTGACAAACAGCCGTAGCTGCACGGGGGCCATCCTTTGTTGCATAGCATGACGGGACATGGGCATGCCGGTTCCAGGCACGCTCCCTACGCAATCGACGTCGAAGTCAGGTCGGTGAACAACCGCTTCCTCAAGATCACGCCCAAGATCTCGGAAGTGGTTGCTCCCATCGAGATGCAACTCGAGGGAATTATCAGGGACTTTATCCGTCGCGGAACTGTCTCTATTTCCATCCGGGTCTCACGCGACGATTCGCAAGATGTGGCAAAGATATGTCAGGCGACCCTGCGAAGTTATGTTGAGGCGGCCAAAGCTGCCATGCGGGATTCCCAGATTCCATGGTCGATGGAGATCGGCTCGATCCTTCAACTGCCTGGGGTGCTCGAGACATCGGTAGCTTCTGGATCGGATGAACTTTTGGAACAAGTTGCCGAAACCGTTCGAGCAGCCATGCAGGATCTCAATCGGATGCGAACCCGAGAGGGGCAAGCCATGGCGAGCCAGTTGTTGCATGGCATTCAACAGATTCGAACTCTCCGATCCAAAATCGAGGAACGCTCACCGACCGTCCTGGAGGACTATCGCTCCCGACTCGAAGCGAAGATGCGGGCGGCGATGTCCGAACTTGGTCATTCCGCCGAACCGATGGATGTGGTTCGAGAGGTCCTCGTTTTTTCGGATCGATGCGATATCCGCGAGGAACTCGTCCGCCTCGCAAGCCATCTGGAGCAATTCGAGCATTCGATGAATCACTCGGAGTCTCAAGGGAGGCGTCTCGATTTTTTGGTGCAGGAATTGCTGCGGGAAACCAACACCATCGGATCCAAAGCCAATGATGCGACGATCGCCCATGACGTGGTC
>JBKDXO010000094.1:0-33539 GCA_046306195.1 Planctomycetota bacterium
TAATTTGGATTGCCGATGGTGACAAACGCCATATCGAACTTGTTGCCAACACCAGAAACGAACGTAATCGTGCCAGCGTAGCTCGGGGCGGCCATGCTGGCCACCGTTGCCAAGGCACCTGCTGCAACACTCAAAACACTCAAGCGCGACCAACGCTCGTGAAACAAATGAAAACATCTCATCAAAAGATCGCTCCAAAGAAAGAAACCACGGAAAAGCGATCCTTGCAGATAAGTATTTCCTCCTTGATTGGACAGATGGTTTTACCCCCCCTGCACGGACAATGCCCGGGAATCGGCAAAACCCGAATAATTGTCAAAGTAGTTAGGTTTTTTCTTTTTTTCGGAATCTCGGCAGCGAAAAGCAGGTTAAAGCCCGTAATCCTGACGCCAAAGAGGCGTGAGGATTTCTGGCATGCCTAGTTCGAATCCTACCACCTCTGCTGCAAAACCACCTGTTTTCCTAGGAAGAATTAGGGTTCTGAGGTGACTCTGGCGACTCACTGGACGACTCACCAGGGGGCCGTCAGTGAGTAGAGCGTAGAAATCAGTGAGTAGAGCGTAGAAAGTTGAGAGTAGATAGGACACGCAATTGGCCAGAAATGCGAAAAACCCTGGGAAAACCTTTGGTTTTGCAGCGGAGAGGACAGGAACCGAACTTTTAGCTGTTTCCCCAAGGTTTTGGGAAGTTCGAGAGGTGCTTGTTGGAGACTGAAATACTCCCAAAAAATCCGACGGTTGGGCGTTTTGCCTGAACTAACTCGCTGCCGGGGCAGACGTGTCTGTTCCGCTTGGAACCGACTCAGGATCCAAAGATACAGGTTTTGCCAAGCTGGCATCTGGTACTCGTTTCGGTCGCGATACCGTCCTGACACCAGATGCCTGCTGACGCTTCCTCGCGGCCTCGGCGATTGCATGAACGTCGCATCCCGACTCCTTCGCAATCCGTTCGCGGGTGGCTCTGATCTCTGCAACAATTGGATCGATCATTTCAATTCTCCAGTAAATCAAATGGTGTACAGATCAATGGCGGTTCCATGCCTAAGTCTCGACACGCCCGCTCGATCTTTGGGCGGTGCTCAGGGTTTGCGATGTGCTTACAGTTCCATGTTAACAGGAATTGTATTCCATGAACGGCAGCCACGGCGATATGGAAGGAATCGACTCGAGCTTTGGCTGGTATTTGAAGTACGTCCGAAATCACTTCCGCCAGTTTTTCCACTTCCGTATTGGCATCGAGAACCGGAATGTTCCGCAGATAAATCCTTCTCTCATCAGCCGCTTTCGGGTCGCCTTGGTAACACTCATCAATGACGAACTGGGACACAAAAACGTCACAATTTGGTCGATGAACATCCCACCATTCTCGAGTCGACAGTTGGTTTGCTGCCACACGTAAATCACGGCTCGCACGCATCACTATGTAGCCGATGACTGTTGTTTCTAGGTAAACCGACCGTTTCATTGGATTTACCTCAAACAGTGACGATTGAAAGCTGCTCCTCGAAGATCACGACCGGCCAGACGCAGGATACCAATCGAGACTTAGTATACCAACTTTTATACATCATCGGCAAATTCGGGCTTTATGTCTTTGATTCCATATTTCCCGAACCTCAAAGAGTACATCCCCGAGGGAATCCGGATCAATCAGATCACCGCGGGCCACGCGAAGGAGTGTCACGAGAAGCTCAAAGCCAGAGGAATGGCTACGACGACGATCCACAAACGGATCCAGTTCGCGAGGCAGTTCATGCACGACGCGGTCGATTGGAAGATCATCGATGAGAACCCTTTTTCCAAGGTTCGAACGCAGCGAAGCACCGTCAAAGTCAACGAGTTCGTCCCTCGCGAAGTGGTCGACAAGCTGATGAAGAAAGCAAACCCAGTTTGGCAAGTGATCCTGGGCCTGAGTCGCTACGGTGGGCTTCGCACGCCCTCTGAAACGCTCTCGCTGCGATGGGAGGACATCGATTGGGAGATGAACCGCATGAGCATCCCAGAGCCGAAGGTCGAGCATCACGAGGGTCGTGGCATTCGTAGCTGCCCGATCTTCCCGGAGCTGCGACCGATCCTCGACGAAGCGTTCGAGATCTTCGGCGACAAGAGCGAGTACGTGGTCGCGGCGCCCCAGTATCGAGCGGCTGCCAACACGGCGATGGGTTGGAAGAACTCGAACCTACGGACCGAGATGACGCGACTGCTGCGCCGCGCCGGAGTATCGGGTTGGCCACGATTGTTCCATTCGATGAGGGCCAGCCGACAAACAGAACTGCAACGCGAGTTCCCACTGCACGTGGTTTGCTCCTGGCTGGGCAACTCGCCACGAATCGCTCAGCAGAGTTACTTGCTGGTCACTGAGGAGGATTTCGCGAAGGCGGCCGGCGTGGCGAAGGTGATGGTGTAGGGGTGAGTAAATTGGTGGTGTTGGGAGAGTGTTCGGAAACGGACATCCTTACCCGATTTCGTGCGTCTTCTCGTACTCGAAGCAGTCTAGGAAAGCTATCCGACCCATTGGTCGGCAAGTTACCGATGCGCGAATGCTTGAGTGAGAAGTTAAGCATCTTGTTATTGCGCTCGAAGAGGTGAAGACATGATCAGTTGAGAAAGCATTACTAGGTCGGCCTCCAAGGGGACCATGTGTGCACACCCTGCAAGGTAGATGGGCTTTACTCCGTAAGCAGATGCCGTCGCGTCAGTGGAGGCTCTTGAAACCATGAAATCATCAGCACCTCCAATGACCGTAATCGGGCAACGCACAGCCCGTGGGTCAGGAAGGATTGAATTCATTTCGTTCCCCGCACGCCAGGAATCCTCCTGTATTAGGGACATGAACTGCCTAACGGTTGCGGCCGGGGTCCGCGCATGAAACAGAAGTGACCTAGTGACAAGCTCATCCACATACAGACGCTTGAAGCTTCGCCGCAGGAAGGACATGAGGAACGTCCAAGGATGCTTGCGAGCCATGCGCAAGCCGTCGCCCCTCATGCCAAAAACGGGCGACGAAGCGATCAATACTGCATAATCAAGGTCGGTCTTTGCAGCGAGCAACTGAGTGACCAAGCCACCCATAGAATGACCGACAACAATTCGAAGCGATGGCATCGCGTTGAGGGTGCTTAGCGCATCTGCGACATAGTCTTCGATACCCGACTCCTGAAGTGATCCATGGCCATCACTTCCTCCATGACCTCGCAAGTCAACAGCGGCACTTTCGACACCGGCGTTGCCGAGCTCCTGCATCACAGGAAGCCATATTGCCGACGTCTCCGTACAGCCATGAATGAAAAGCGCCTGAGGACACTCGCCGTACTTCGTTACTTCGAGCGTTGGATGTCCAATCTTCTGGATGCTCTCAGTCGCGACCATGGATTGGCCTTATCGATTGCCGCCAACGACTTTATGCCTAACGTTACACGTCACCGAGTCGCGGCAAGGAGACGTTCCATCGGAAATAACCACCGTCGGCGACTTCGGTGCACGTGATTGGTACGCCCTTCATGGGCATTGATTCATGGGGTTCAAGTCCCCTATACGAGATAGGAATCTCTAGAACATCAGTATACCAAATGACCACTTCAGGGGAACAAGCACGAGGTGAAGGCAACGGCGCGATGTCGACCGAGTGTGGGAAGGAAGCTCGCGGAGTGTTATGAAGTGCGTCGAAATCGAGATGATAGTTCGAATCCTACCGCCTCCACGGGCGTGGAGCGGTGCCAGACGGGGAGATGCAAAACCCCAGTGATTTGCCGACTCGCGCGACTCGAAAAACGACTCGATTTGGGGTGCGCGACGCGAAAAGCAACGCCGCATTCCGCCATGCACCGAGCCAGCATGGGCGCACCAGAACTCCCAAGCAATTGGCCAGAAATGCGAAAAACCCTGGAAAAACCAGGGTTTTGGAGCGGAGAGGACAGGATTCGAACCTGCGGTAGGGAGTTAACCCTACGCCGAATTAGCAATCCGGTGCTTTAGACCACTCAGCCACCTCTCCAATTCGTCCCGACCTCCGCCTTTCGAAGGCGTTGGCCAAGCCGGGTCGAAGCCGACGTCTCCGTCTGCCTCTAGGTGCCAGTGTGCCACATTTTACGGGTTTTGCAAGTCAGGAATCCCACCGATCCAACTTCCCCCCGAATCCCCCAGCTTGCCCCGACTCCCAGCCTCCCGCCTTCGAGCTGCCAGGAATCCTCTAGCGTTCGACAGCGACAGCGTGCTATGGTTCGCGGAAACTCCCAGCTGCCAGTCTCCGTACTACCTCGAAGGAATCGCGCGGTGCCGGTGCCACAACTCCCCAAAAACATTCACCCCACGCTTCGGTTTCTGATCGCTTTCTGCTTGTGCGCCTCCTGCGGAGGTTGCACCGATGGCCCCTTCTTCCAACTGAAGAAGCTGAACCCCTACATCCAGTCGCAATGGCGCAAAGACCGCGAGAAAGCGGTCGTCTACTCCCAACGCGTCGATGAAATGCGGCTTCTCCGCCGGCAGATCGCCCGCATGCAGCCCGAGGAACAATCGCGCTGGATCGCAAAACTCAACGAGATCGTGCAAAAGGAAACAAGCCCCGAACTCCGGCGCGAAGCCGTCTTGGTCCTCCAACAAGTCATGGATAGCCAGGATGCCGTGGCCGCGGTTACGCCGCTGATTCAAGACAAGAATGACAAGGTTCGCTTGACCGTCGCGGAAGCTCTCGGCTCGCGACCCAGCCCCGAGGCTGCATCCGCTCTGATGACCATGGCGCAATCGGACCGCAGCCGAGTTGTCCAACTCGCTGCCACCCAATCCTTAGGCAAACATCCATCCGACGAAGTTCGACAGTTCTTGGCTAGCAAACTGGAAGACCGAAGTCCCGCGATGCAATACCAAGCGTCACTCGCACTCAAAAACATGACCGGCAAAAACTTCGGTGGAGATATCGACGCATGGAAACGCTACTTGGCAGGCGAGGATGTCCCAGAACCCAAACCGCGGTTGGCGGACTCGATGAAATCAATCCTCCCAAGTTGGAGATGACAGCAATCCCCTTTCTGGGAGTGAATTCCACGATTTATCACTGTATCTGACGATTGTAGGGCGCCGATAGTCATCCGGGTATCTCAGCAATTTCGACGTCGTCTATCCATTCATTCGCTATGCGGTCATGTTCGTTCCATCATCTCGGATTGGCCGCTTTCACGATGGTTGCTTGGATGATTTCTGCAGCGTTGCCGAGCGCGAGCGTCGCCCAGGAAAATACCTTGCGCCTCGGTGTGGTGACGGTCGATGCCGATGAGGACAACGCTCTTGCCCAGGAACGGCAACTCGCCGAACGGATCGCATCTATCTGTGGTCAACATTTCGGACCATGGATGCAGTGGTTGACCTTGGCATCCCAGGCACCTCGCCCGCCCGCCTCGACCGGCCTTGTCCAAAACAGCGAAGATGCCGTAATCGAAATCCCCGAGGCGACTCGTCTGGCGATCGATCCGATCGAGGATCCCATTGAGGCGGAGAAGACTCAAGACGCTCCAGGCGAACGGGACTGCCAAGGTTCTCGTTCGGGACTCGTCATTGGCGAAGCGAGCGAGAAAATCGCCGAGGCACCCAGTGCGATCGAGACCGACGAGAAGGTTGAAACGGACGAGTCGCCAACTCAGGAATTGGAAACCATCGAATCCCCGCGAACAGAATCTTCGGTAAGTTCGCCGATCGCGAGCAAGAGTCCATCGCCGCGAAACGTTCGTACTCCGCGCGCGCTGCTCGATATTGAATCGCTGGATCGCAAGGTCTCGGCACCCCCTCGCACCCTCTCGGAATCGATGAAATCGAAGGCCGACGAACCGGTGGTCAAACGAAGTATCAACACATTCGATGACGATCTTCGCGAGTATCTCGCGCAGGAAGAACCAACCCCCGACAGCGTTCGCAATTCGACGAACGATCAAATGCAAGGTGTCGATGCGGACCGTGCTGCTAAGCCGGATACGCGCAACTCTCCTGAGGATGGCATCCCTCGCTCATCCGGCACGGAGTCCGAGATTCCGGACAAGCCCGCCGTCATCGTCCCCGCCGCGACACAACAGCGCCTTACCCGGGTGACAGGTTGTCTAGACCATTACCTCAAGAACCCGGAAACCACGACGGCTCGCTCGCCCTGGGCGGTGATGCATGCTATCCTGCCGTTTGGCGCCGACTACGAATTGATCGGGCCCAACGGTCGCGTGAACGCCATCGGATGGATGTGCCACAACGGGCTATGCCGAACCCAGCGGATCTTTACTCCACGCAGCGAATTTTTCATTCCGAATGTCGGAGGGGGAGTTCAAGGGCACGAAGGTCAATTCCTGGCTATCCTTGCGCAGTCTCAAGTCCCTTTGGATTATCCGATCCAAATCGGATCAAAAAAGTTCACCGTGGAGGATCTCGTCCGATACGAGATGGCCACTTGCAAAGAGAAATCAGAGCTTACGTTCAAATTGATTGGCTTGTCGTACTACGTGGATGCGGAAAAGCAGTGGCGGTCCAACGATGGCAAGGTTTGGAATCTCGAAAAACTCTTCGCCGAGGAACTGGCGCAGCCGGTGGTTGGATCGGCGTGCGGTGGAACTCACCGGCTGATGGGCTTGTCTTTTTGTTTGCGGCAGCGTGAATTGCAGGGACTGCCGATTACTGGCCAGTTCGCGCGGGGGGCCAAGTTCGTCAATGAATACATCCGCTACACGTGGCAACTCCAGAATCCCGACGGCAGCTTCAGCACCAATTGGTATGCGGGCCGAGGCAACGAACCGAACGACGAGCGCAAGGTTCAAACATCGGGCCACATGCTCGAGTGGCTGATGTTTACGGTATCGGACGAGGAATTGACCAGTCCGCGCGTCGAGAAGGCGGTCGATTTCCTTCTGGGCAAAATCCATGATCACCGGGACGTGAAGTGGCCGATTGGACCGCGTGGCCATGCCACGCGCGCCCTGGTTCTCTATCGCCTTCGGACCGAGGCACTTCTGGAGCAGCGTTCGGGAATCCAAGCCCGAGCCTTGGCCAAGGAGCGAATTCCCGTGGCAAGCGACTCGAAAACGGCAGCATCCTCCCCGGTGGTCGCACCGTCCCCAGCGGTGCCCGCTCGTCCGTCGCAGGCCAACCCAAGCGGCAGGCCTGCCAACCCGCCCGCATCCCGATCGACCGGCCGGCCCACTCGCCGGGTCCGAAGCTGATCGAAGACGGGCGAAAATTGGCTCGGATTTGCTAATTCCGAGGATCTTGACTACTCTGAACATGTGCTGGGTGAAGATTCATCCACTTATTTTTCCCGTCCCCTCGGTCGGCCAACGGCTCCACGATTATGTTCACACTCATCTCGTACCTTTGGCTCTTGTTCATCCTCGCGGTCCTGCTCGCCCCGATGATTGTCGGATTGATGTCCCGCCCAAAGAAGGTCAAGGGAGCAAAAAAGAAGTCGCAAGAGGATGGGGCTGAGGAAACGCCCGGCGCGGAGCAAGGGCTCGACTTCCAGGACGAGTTGGTCGAAATGGACCAGAAATAGCCTCGGTGCGTTCAAGCCTCGGTGCGTTCGGCGATGCGCAGCTTGGCGGATCGGCTACGAGGATTCGCGTCGACTTCTTCAGTGTCCGCAAGGATCGGTTTTTTGGTAATGACCTTCAACAAGGGATGCTCGCGAAGGGCGTGTTTGACGATCCGATCTTCCAACGAGTGGAAGGAGATGACCGCTAATCTTCCACCCTCGGCCAAGCATTGCGGCAGACTCCGCATGGCTTGCTCCACATGCTCGAGTTCTTGATTGACCGCGATACGAAGGGCTTGAAAAGTACGAGTGGCGCTGTCGACGCGACCGTGAATGCGTCCAGGCACAACTCGGTGGATCAGATCCGCGAGTTGCTTCGCGTTCTCAATAGGCTGTGTTTGTCGCTTCTCAACAATCGCCCTTGCGATGCGTCGAGAAAACCGTTCCTCGCCAAAACGATAGATGGTGTCGGCGATCTCTTTCTCGCTTTTGACCCGCAAAAAATCTGCTGCGCTGAATCCTGTGCTCGAGTCGAAACGAAGATCCAGAGGACCCTCGATGCGAAAGGAAAATCCTCGCTCGGTGTCTTGCAATTGGTCGCTGGATAATCCCAGGTCGAGCAAGATGCCATGCGCCTCCGCGACTCCCAACCGGGATAGAACGCTCGGAGCCTCACAATAGGAGTCCGCGCACAGGACCCAACGACAACCGCGAGATGGATTCAAAAACCATCCAACTTCCGATCGCTCTGCACGCGTGTCCAAATGAGATTCCAGAAAGGGAAGCATCCGTTGGATCACGCTCGGATCTCGATCCAGGGCAACCAGCGTATCCCGGTTCGTCAGGCAACTTGCGATACGCATTGCATGGCCGGCACCTCCGAGCGTCCCGTCAATGAATACGCGCGTCGCGTCGGAATCTCGCTCCTCATGGAGTTTGAGGCCGGCGAGGATCTGCTCGACCAGGACAGGGACATGGACTGAGGGAAAGGTCACGCCAAACGCCAGGGAAAAAAAGAGCCGGTCGGGAAGCGCATCTCATCGAGACCATCGCAGCATGCACCCTGATATTCCTTTCAATGCGCTGTGCTGGGTCGAACCGAGCGACCGTCCCAAGGAGGACGATTTTCTCGGTTCAAGGTTGGAGCTGCGTGTGATTATGGAGGGCAATCGATCTCTGCTTCTCGACCGATTGACGCTTGAGCCCGTGGCCGCGAGGCTCAAAACACCCTTTTATCCATACCTCACACATCGCTTCGATGGAGGGAGACGCCGCACTCACCGACCGGCTAGGATCGTCCGAATTACGACGGAATCTACGATATCCGATCCCCCCCGTCTTTGGCTACCTTCTTTTCCTCCTTCTCGACCCGGAATGTCTGGACTTTTCCACGATTTGATAGCATGATTCGACCGGTCGCTGCGGCAACGCATCGCAACCCGCTTGACCTAACCATCTAATCTTTCAAGGCTTACGGCTTCCCACGCATGTCCATCGCCGACTTGGCTGCATTATTATTTTTAATCATTTGCCTTGCTTCTGTTGTGGGGTACGGAGGCTGGCTGTTTTTTGGGCCGGGCCGGTACAGCCTGTGGGAGCGGTGCCTGTACATGCCGGTGTACGCGGTTTCTCGGGTTTTGTGGCGGGTGCATATCGAATGGTCGCCGGAGTACGGGGATGGAGATCGTCGCGACAGGCTGCTAACGGATCGGATGGAGGGAGGCGCGGTCCTGGTGGCCAACCATTGCAGTTCGATGGATCCGATGTTTGTCCAGTTGTGCGCGGGTCGCCGTGTCCACTGGATGGTGACGAGTTTGTATTTTGACAAGCCGATTCTGGGCGGGTTGCTTCGCTCCTTTGAAACAATTCCAACGCATCGCAGCGGGATCGATACCGCGTCGACCAAGCAAGCCATCTCGTTGGCCAAACGAGGACGATTTGTCGGGATGTTTCCGGAAGGTCGCATCAATCGCACGGGACAACCCTTGATGACGATTCGCCCTGGAGCGGCATTGGTTGCCTTGCGTGCCAAGGTACCGATCGTCCCGATTTGGATTGAGGGAGCACCGATTGGACCCTCGATCTTCAGCGCCTTGTTCCGCCCCGCGAACATTCGTGTTTTGGTAGAGAAACCTGACGACTGGGGCTTGCAGGCGACGAATCAGAGAGAGCGTTCGGACCGTTCGGTTGCGGAAGAATGGATCGCGAGAGTGATGCAACGCTCGGTATGTTGTTCGGGCAGATCGTGTCCGGAGATTTCCTTTGCAGGCCGTCATTGGGTCGATGAGACGGGATGAGTAGAATGTCGGCAGCGATCTTGAGATCAAACTTGACGAAGAAGGGATGGGCAGCATGAGAGTAACGCGGATTTTCAAGAGCGAGCTTGGCAACAGCCTCTTGGCGATTTTCACATTCCGCAGCGCGAGCCATGGTCGGTTTCTGCGTACGGGTATTTTCTGCATGGCTGCCTGTTGCATCGTAACCGTCTGGATCGCCACTTTCGGTCTCGTTCACGATGGCATCGCTCAGGGACAGCAAGATACTGGAGCTGTCGCGGCCGAGGGAAATCGACCGGTCTTCAAGGATGGAGAGGCTCAGTTTGTCGCTGCCTTCAAGTCGGATTGGGTCGAGCATGACTTGTTCGTGGAAACAGAGTTTGACTCCGACGGCGATGGCAAGATGGACCGCGTGCACGTCAGTGTGGCGCGTCCTCGAGCGACCGAGACCGATGGTCTGAAAGTCCCGGTGATCTATCAATCCAGTCCTTACTATGCGGGGATGGGATCGACCTCGGAGGATCACATGTGGAGTCCTCGACAAAACCTGAATTCCGACCCCCCCAAGCATGAAACGCCACCGGCGATCCCCCAAACGGCAAAGCGTCCTCGATTGTCGGGAGAGCATCTTGGGGAGTGGGTGCCGCGCGGATTTGCGGTGGTTCATTCCTCCTCGCCAGGAACCGGGCTGTCTCAAGGTTGCCCGACCGTGGGAGGCGTCAATGAATCGCTAGCTCCCAAGGCGGTGATCGACTGGCTCAATGGTCGTGCTCGCGGCTTTGAGAGCGTGGATGGGGACGAGCGGGTGGAAGCCATGTGGACCACGGGCAAGGTGGGGATGATCGGCACTTCGTACAACGGCACGCTTTGTTTGGCCGCCGCCACGACAGGCGTCGAGGGGCTCGAATGCATCGTACCGATCGCTCCCAATACATCGTACTACCATTACTATCGATCCAATGGCTTGATTCGGCATCCCGGAGGATACATGGGAGAGGACATCGACGTCCTCTACAACTTCATCCACTCAGGCTATGAGGACAAGCGCGACTACTGCAATTGCAACGTGCGCGATGAAGGGATGCTCAAGGGGTTCGATCGCACCAACGGAGACTACAACGACTTCTGGGCCAGCCGCGATTATTTGAATCAACTCGATCGCATGCGCGCTCCCATGCTGATGGCTCACGGCTTCAACGACTGGAATGTCATGCCCGAGCACAGCTATCGAATTTACAAAGCGTGCAAGGCGAAGGGGTTGCCTTGCAAAATTTACTACCATCAAGGAGGTCATGGTGGACAGCCTCCACTGCACTTGCTCAACCGGTGGTTCTCCCACTACCTGTACGGGGTCGACAATGGTGTCGAGACGGAGCCTCGGGCGTGGATCACGCGCGAAGGCAAGCGGGCCAGCCGTCCGGAGACCTACGAGGATTATCCCAATCCGGGCGCGAGCGAAGTGACGCTTGCCCCCATGCCGGGAGGCAGGAAGCTCGGTCGCTTGATGCCGCTCGGAACCGAGGATTCGACCGGCGATCGCATCGAGGAGATCATCGACAACTTCTCCTTCAGCGGTCCGCAATTGTTGCAGGCCGAATGGTGCAACCACCGGTTGCTGTACGCGACTCCAACGTTGAAGGAACCTTTGCATTTATCCGGGGTGCCGAGAATTACGGTTCGCTTGGCGTGCGATCGTCCGTCGGCATGCTTGTCGATTTGGCTGGTATCCCTTCCATGGACCGGGAGCGAGCGAATCACCGATGACGTGATCACTCGCGGCTGGGCGGATCCATCCAATGCGGAGTCCATCCACTCCGAAACGCCGTTGTCCCCGGGGGAATTTCGAGATGTCACGTTCGAGTTGCAACCGGACGACCAGGTCATTGCAGCCGGGGAGCAGATTGGGCTGATGATCTTCTCCAGCGACCGCGACTTTACGTTGTGGCCGGAGCCGGGGACTCGAATCCTGGTGGACTTGGAGGGACCGCAACTGATGCTCCCCATCGTCGGTGGCGCGGATGCCCTGTCCGCGGCAACCGCGCCGTAGAGAGTTCAAGCGAGGGATGATTTTCCGGTCGCTTTTTGACATCTTCCCTCGATGACGCGTTTTAAGGTTGCGATTTTCACGTCCATGGCAACCCGAAGCGTAAGCGAGGGATGGAGTTACGATGCCTTGGACTTCTTCCCTCGTTTGTCCCTCGCTCGCGCGACGGGTTGCGAAAACCCTTGGAGAACCGTTCATTGCAGGTGGATTCCATGGACATTTGCATCCTTTCCTCGAGCGATTTTCGCCTTGCCAAATCGGGGCAAAATAGGCGACACTAGTGGACTTGGCCTTTGTGCACCCTAACGGATTGATTTGACGGAATGACGAGTTTGGCACAATTGGATCCGCCCAAAGCAAGCGGCTTGGTCGTCCACATCCTGAGTAGCATCGCCCAATTGGAAAAAAAATTCCGTCCTCAGCAGTTGCTGATGTCTCGGTATTTTGCCTCGGAGGATCTGCCGCGTCTGAAACGGACAGATTGTGTCTTGAATTGGCTGTTCGAACTCGAGGGTGTCTCTCCGATCCGAGGACAGTTCACCACGAGTGTGTCCATTGAACTGGACCCCAAGCAACTACAGCATCTGGACGACATCACATCGTCGCGAATTATTCGCGGGATCACGATGAACTGCTCGTGCACCGAAGCGGTCAAGCCGTGCGTGCACCAGATCTACTGCTTGAATTACTTGCGTCGGCAGTTGAGCCAGCGTTCGCCGTCAGCGGCGGTCGAATGGATGCAGAGTTGCGTATCGGATGGACGCTTGGCAGGGAGAAAACTGGTCGAATCGCTCCACTACTTGAAGACCGAGGAACCGGTGGTGGAGGCGGAGGAACCGGACGAGGAATCGGCTCGGTTGCAGCGTATCCAGTGGCGATTGAACATCAATCAATACGGATGCCAGATTCACGCGTACCTACAAACCTCGCGAAAACGGGGTGGATGGAACAAAGGTCGGCTGATCCGGGAAAACTTCGATTCGATTCCCGAGGAAGCGTTGACGCTCAGTTCCGACAAAATGCTTGTCCTGCTGCTTCAATCGGCCGAGGATTCTTATCGAGGCCAAACACCACGGATGATTCGGGAATGTCTCCGGATGATGATCGATCACCCGAATGTGACCTTGGACGATCCCGCGCAAACGCCGGTCCGTATCCGTGAAGTCCCGATCGAGATTCGTCTCGAATCCGAAGGAGAGGTTTTCAAACCTCTGGTCTACCAGGCCGATACGTTAATCGACGGTGTGCAAGATCAACCCGGTTTGTTCCTCGGAAACATCAACCCGCGAGAATCCGTACTGCTGAGGCTCGACCGCGACCGCTACACACTATGGATGAGTACGCTGGAGCAACGCATCCTTCGATTGATCCACGACCTGAGCGCCGCGGAACGGCGAGAAGCTGTCTTGGATCGGGAAGCAGCCGAGTATTTTGCCGATTTGATCGTGCAAGTCGCAACACCGCGGCGCATCGAGGTCCAACTCCCCGAATCGTTGGCTGGCCCGGAACATCCTTTGGAACCGAAGATCGAATTGCATCTGTCTCCGCGCGGCAAGGAAACGATGCAAGTCGGTTTGCGAGTGGCCTGCGATTCGGTTTCGGAGCAACCCATCCCTGGAGTGGAGCCGGAACGGCTTCGCATTGCGACGGCAGCAGGCAGATTTCAACTGCTGCGGGCTCTCGATGAGGAATCCTCGCGAGCCGATGAGATCGCGGAACAATTGCAATTGAATTTGATGGCCTACGACGGGACCTACACGTGGGTCGCGCAAACTCCCGACGAAGCGCTCGATCTGCTGCAGCGCATCGAACGATTAGGGGATTGTGCACCCACCGTGTGTTGGCCAAAGAGTCTTCCGATGCAAGTCATCGGCGAGATCACGCCTCAACGGTTGCAGGTCCGTTTGTCCAGCGGTCGCGATTGGTTTGGGGTCGACGGGGTCGCGAAGCTCGAGGGGATGGAAATTCCCCTGTCCGAGCTGTTTGCTGCGCTTCGGCAAGGCCGTCGATTCGTTCCGTTGGGGGACGGTCAATTCGCCCTGATATCCGAATCCCTTCGACAACGGCTTGGCTCCATCGATGACGTCTCGATCGGGGATGCAGGTCAGATTCGCGTTTCCAAAGCAGGTACGGCAGTCATCGAAGAGGCGCTCGGCAGCGACATTACCTACGAAGCTGACCATTCCTGGAAAGAAGCCTTGGCGCGATTGTCGAGCGCGAAGCGTTTGCAACCCTCGGTCCCTACGGACCTCAAGGCGGATCTGCGAGGATATCAGCAAGCTGGGTACGGGTGGCTGGCCCGGCTGGCTCATTGGGGAATCGGTGGTGTGCTCGCCGACGACATGGGGTTGGGGAAGACCGTCCAGGCGTTGGGGATCCTTCTCGATCGCGCCAAGGATGGCGCAGCCTTGATCATCGCCCCGACGAGTGTTGGTGTGAACTGGCAACGCGAGACCGAACGCTTCGCTCCCAAACTGAGGCCGTTGCTCTACCGCGAGCATGACCGCCAGGCATTGATCGATTCGGCGGGTCCCGGCGACTTGATTATCACCAGCTATCAGCTTCTGCAGCGCGACATCAATCGCTTTACCCAGCGCGCGTGGAACACCCTGGTGCTCGATGAAGCCCAGTTCATCAAAAATTTCCAGACCAAAACCGCGCAGGCCGTGCGACAGATCCAAGCCGACTGGCACCTCGCCTTGTCCGGTACGCCCCTTGAAAACCATCTCGGGGAACTTTGGAGCTTGATGCGAACCGTGAGCCCCGGCTTGCTAGGATCCTGGGATCGCTTCCGAAAAAATTTCGCCGAACCGATCGAACGGCACAACAAGCGAGATCGCCTTCAAGCTCTCGGGCGGGTTGTCCGTCCGTTCATCCTCCGCCGAACGAAACGGGAAGTCCTCTCGGAGTTGCCCGAACGGACCGAGGTGATCCTGCTCGCCGAGTTGTCCGAGAACGAACGGAAGAAATACGATGCCGCGCGGTTGGCCGCGTTGTCGGAATTGACCAAAACGGGTGCAGAGACCGATCAACAGATGCGGATCAAAGTTCTCGCGTGGTTGACTCGGTTGAGGCAACTGGCATGCCATCCAAGGTTGGTCGACAAACGCTGGGAAAAATCGTCGGCCAAGCTGGATTTGTTCATGGAGGTGGTCGACGAACTTCGCGAAGGAGAGCATCGCGCCCTGGTCTTCAGCCAGTTTGTCCAGCATCTGTCGTTGCTCCGCGAGGCCTTGGACAAGGCGGGGATCTCCTATCAATACTTGGACGGCGCCACACCGACCAACAAGCGCCAAGAGGCAGTCGATCGCTTCCAGAACGGGGAAGGAGATCTGTTCTTGATTTCGCTCAAGGCGGGAGGAACGGGTTTGAATCTGACGGCAGCGGATTACGTGATCCACATGGACCCATGGTGGAACCCGGCGGTCGAAGACCAGGCAACCGACCGCGCTCACCGTTTAGGCCAGCAGCGCGCTGTCACCGTCTATCGGCTCGTGGCAAAGGACACCATCGAGCAGCAGATCCTCGCCTTGCACGAAGACAAGCGAGAATTGATCAGCGGCGTTCTCGACGGTGCCGATCGCGCAGGACGCTTGAACACCGAGGAACTGATCTCGCTGATTCGCTTGAGCCAAATCGAAGGGGCATAGAAGCAATCAGCAGTGGGTAGTGAGCGGCACGCTCGGAGACTTTGCGACGCGCGTGGGCTTTGGTAGCCGACATACGCAAGCATCCGGGTGGAATCGCACGAAACGATGCGTTCCACGAGCCATCAAACCATGCTACCCTTTTGTTTATCGATATTTCCAAACGCGTAACGACGAGGGCTCGCATGGTCAAACTAGGGGCTCACATGAGCATCGCTGGCGGGTATTACAAAGCCATCGAGGCTGCCGCCGAACTCAAGATGGATGTCTGCCAGTTGTTCACCAAGAACAACAATCAGTGGGCGGCCAAACCGATCACCGACGCGGAGGTGGAACAATTCCAGTCGACCCTCAAGTCGACCAAGGTGACGAACCCGTTGTCGCACGCATCGTACTTGATCAACTTGGCTTCACCCAAAGATGACTTGTGGGAGAAGAGCATCGATGCCATGGTAATCGAGTGGCAGCGTGCCGAGCAGCTCGGCCTTGATGGAGTCGTCATGCATCCCGGCGCGTTCGTCGAGTCGAGCGAAGAGCAAGGGATGCAACGCATCGTCGATGCGATTGCTCGTGTCCATCGCCAAGTGAAGCCCAAGCATGCATGGTTGCTGCTCGAAAACACCGCCGGTCAAGGCTCGTGTTTGGGTTGGAGCATGGAGCAGATGGCGTGGCTGATCGGCAAGACCGGGGAAGCTCTGTGTGTCGGCATGTGCCTCGACACGTGCCATGCGCATGCTGCCGGATACGATTTCTCGTCGGCCGATGGATTCAAAGCTTGGGAAAAAGAATGCAAAAAGCTTGGTGTTCTCGATGCAATCCGCGCGCTCCATCTGAACGACAGCAAGAAGGGGTGTGGATCGCGCGTCGATCGCCACGAACACATCGGTCATGGCACGATTGGTCGGGAGGGTTTTGAACGGGTCCTCAAGCATCGGGTGCTAAAGAAATGGCCCATGTATCTCGAGACCGACAAGGGGGACACCGACGATGGCGAGCCCTGGGACGCCGTGAATTTGAGAGTGCTACGAGAACTTGCATCGTCATGACATGCTCGGTTCCTTTCGCAGTGATCTTCGATAAGAGGCTGATATTGCCCCACGATTTTTCCACAAATCTCATGGAAGATGCGAAATTCTGCATGCGCGGCAAAATCCTATCCTGTCGCCGAGCCGACGGGACGTCGTTACAATCTTTCTCGAGTTGACCTCGCAACCTCGAGCGACCGCGAAAGGCATTCACCATGTCACGTTCGACCCCTGACTGTTGTCGTTCCCTCTGGGCTGGGTGCGGATGGCTCGCGGCCCTCGGGCTAGCCCTTTGGGTCAGTCCGCTTGACTCCTCCGAACCCTCTTCTGAACCGCTAGCATCCGTGACTACCGAATCGAGTTCTACCGCTGCTTCCGAGACCACAAAACCTGTCTGGACGATCGCAATTCATGGAGGGGCAGGCGGTGATTTGGATCGATGGAACGATCAGCAGCGGCGCGATCGGATCGCTGGTTTGCAAGCGGCTCTGCGCAAAGGAAAGGAGATGCTCGAGCAATCGGCATCGGCCGTCGATGTTGTTGAGGCGGTGGTGCGGGTCCTCGAAGACGACCCCAACTTCAATGCGGGCCGGGGGACGGTCCTCAACGAGATCGGCGAGTATTCGCTCGATGCCAGCATCATGGATGGCTCCGATCTGTCGTGCGGTGCTGTGGCCAACGTCCGCCGTTCGCGCAATCCGATTTCGCTAGCGCGTTCGGTGAGAGACAAAACGCCCCACGTTTTCTTGTGCGGTCATGAAGCGGACGAGTTCGGAGAGCAACTCGGATTGCCGACCGCCCCGCCGGAGTACTTCAAAACCGAGGAACAGCTCGAAAGCTGGCAGAAGTGGAAACAGCGACAACAGGCCAAGAAAGAAGCCACCTCGAAATTCGATCACGATCGGGGCGAAGACCGGCTGTTTTACTTGGGAACGGTGGGTTGTGTTGTCAGGGACGTGCACGGCAACCTGGCAGCCGCGACCAGTACCGGCGGACTGCTCGGCAAGAAATATGGTCGGATCGGCGACACGCCTGTGATCGGAGCAGGTACCTATGCGAACAACAAATCGTGCGCGATCAGTTGTACCGGGGTCGGCGAATTGTTTATCAAGCATCACATCGCCTCGGCGATTTCGGCTCGCATGGAGTATCTCCACGAGAGTCTCGAAACGGCGGTCCGCCATGAAATCGATCAAACCTTGCCGGTCGATTCGGGTGGAATCATCGCGGTCGACAACGAAGGAAACATCTCCACTCTCTTCAACACCCCGATCATGGCTCGCGGCCAGGCCAACAGCGATGGTCTGTTTCGAGTCGGCTTGGGGGACTGGGAACTCTGATCCATGCCCATGTCCGCTTCTTGGTCCCTGCTCCCCAAGGATGCCTGTCCGATCGAAGACAACAGTCCGGATGGGCCGCTGGTCATCGAGCCGGAGATATCGCGGGTCGCCGCCGCGATTGTTGTTCTGATTTTCGGCCTGATCTTTACCGCAGTTCCCGCGGTCATCGTGATCGGCATTCTGCAAAGCGGGTTTTCGCCGGGCATCATTTGCCCGGGACTCTTCCTGCTGTTCAGTTTGGGTATCGACGCGTTCGCGGTCTACTTGATCTTGAAATGTTTCAATCCCAAGCCGACTTTGGCGCTCAGCCAAAGGAACATTTACCCGGGAGACGAATTTGAGGTCAGCTGGATTTTCAATGGAAACGCGAATGCGATCCGGAAGCTAACGATCACCCTCTTGGGCAAGGAAGTGGTCAAGTACCGACAGGGAACGGATACCCGGATCGAGGAATCCGTTTTTCTCGAGCAAGTATTGGTCGAAACGGAGGATCCCAACCAGATCGCCAAGGGCTACTCCTTGGTGCAGTTGCCCAGCGATGTCATGCATTCCTTCAAGAGCTCGAACAACGAAATTCTTTGGATCGTGCAGCTGCAGGGTGTGGTTGCATGGTGGCCGGATCTCGATGATGCATTCCCGATTCGAATCCTGACCCTGCCGATTAAGGAGCCGAATCATGCTTGAGGTTCATGTGGATCATGCAGGTCAGGCCTATGCACCGGGCGAGACACTCCACGCGCAGGTGCGTTGGTCGCTGGCCAGTCCGCCGCGCGCGATCCATCTCGAGTTGCGATGGGAAACCGAAGGGAAAGGCACAAGCGATTCCGAGGTCGTCGCCTCAGAAAAATGGACAGGGCTGTCTGCTAGCGAAGAGAGGCAGTGGTCGGTGGTCTTGCCCCGAGGCCCAGAGAGCATGCAGGGGCAATTGATTCGCATCCAATGGTCGTTGCGCTGCTGGTCCGACGGTTCCGAACCGATATCCGTCCCGTTGGTGGTCTCACGCATCCGAGAGCCGATTCGCCCGGGTGTATCGAACGCTTGGCAATCATGAGTCCAATGCCCCCCGCCCGCCAATTGCTGGCCCGTATCGCCCCTACGGGGCAAGCTCGGACGAATCGGATTGAGCCCTCGTTCCAAGGGCTCTCCAGATGGAAAGGTCGATGGCGCTGTTGACCGACTGGACCGATCCATCCATCAGGCAGACATTGACCAGTCCCGCATGAAAACTGCGTGAAGTGAGCACGGCGTAACTGGCCCGCGTTGTGCTCGCACCTTCCTGTTGTGAGTTGTAATCGATGTTGTACAAAACACCGTTGAACGTATAGGGGACGACCGTATTCGGACCGAGGGTCACCGTAAACCCGCTGTGATGCGAGTGCCCGTTGGTCCATTCGGTTCGACCGCTTCCCGTTCGATCCGGAAAGATGCGATCCTTCACGCCACTATCCGCGATGATGGCTACCTCTTGAATCGTCTGGGGCATTGCGGTCGAGGGAGGGCCCCCATTGCGAGTGTAGGCTTGCCAGGCATGAACCTCAGCGGCCCAAAGCGTTTTGCTCAATCCGTCGGTGACCGACGCGAGACGCAACTCGGAGTTCGGATGCGTCACTCCATCGCCTCCTCGGTTGCTCACCGGATCATACACGAACCAGGTACCCAGGTTGAATGCATAGTTGGTGGGATAGAGAAAGAATCGAACAGGGCTGCCGGTCAAACTAGTATCGCGAGGGATATCGGATCTTGGGTCCGAGGGACATACATAGCTAGGAACTCGGTAGTGGCTGAGAACCGGATAGTTCGTCCAGTTTCTACTCAAGTCGACTTCATTGGCCAGATTGTTCTGTTCGAGGTATGGAAACAGCCGACCGTGGATGCTCCAGGATGCATTGGCCGTCGTTCGCGGATTGACGCAAGCGCTTGGGGGAATGCGCCGTACGGCCGATTCGTAGTTGTGCATGGCCAAGCCCAACTGGCGCAGGTTGTTGGAGCATTGAAGGCGGCGAGCTGCCTCGCGGGCTGCCTGAACCGCCGGCAAAAGCAAACCGACCATCACTCCGATGATAGCGATCACCACCAGCAACTCCACCAAGGTGAAACCACGTTTACGCAGTCGATACAAACTCGGGGAACCCATGCTGACAACCATGCTGCTTTGACGTCGGGGGCGCAACGCGAAATGATGCCCCTATCCTAGATGCCGATGTGCCAGGGGAAATCGAATGGACAAAAAAGAGGCATTCTGCCGCGCGACAGGGTGTTGAATTGTCCATGGCGGGCAGGGACGGGCCCGACGATCATTGCTAGCATCTGCGCTGGTGAACTGCTTTCATCGCGATGAGGGTGGGAATCGTCGTCGCTTGAAAAAAAGCACTCCCGAATTCGTTCAACTTGAAGGGAATTCCCTATTACATACGATTTCCTTCACTTCCGGAGCGACGATGCCGATTAGTGAACTTGCATAAGGCGTTCGGAGTCTTTTTGTCAAAACGCAGCAAGTAGGAATGGTTGTACCATTCGGCGAGTCGACCTGTTGCTACGGGAACCGAATCCATGAGTGATCGAGGACATGCCAAACGCAGACTGGATTTTGAGTCGCTGGAATCGCGACGAACCATGTCGGGCGAACCCGTGTTGTGGGCTTCGGATGTTTTGACCATTCTCAACCGCGGTGCCGTAGCGACCCGAAGCGAAGATGCAATCATTGCCGTCGTCGACCGTATGGGCCGAATCGTAGGTGTGCGCATCGAACAAGAGGTCGAGACCGCGTATCAAGGTCGCGAGAACACCGATCTGGTATTCGCGATCGACGGAGCGGTGGCCAAGGCGCGCACGGCAGCCTTCTTCTCTAACAATCAAGCTCCTTTGACGTCCCGAACAGTCCGTTTTATCAGCCAGTCGACGGTGACGCAGCGAGAAGTCGAATCGAATCCGAATATCAGCGATCCGAACTCGCCGCTTCGAGGTCCGGGTTTTGTGGCTCCCATCGGAGTCGGTGCACACTTCCCGCCCGATGTCGCGTTCACTCCTCCGGTTGACCTATTCGCGATCGAGCATCAAAGTCGCGATAGTACGATTCACCCAGGACTCGATGGCATCAAATCGACGTTGGGTGACAACCTGAGCCTCAGCAATCGATTCGATGTCGATCCAGCATCCGTACCTGCCGCCGCCCAGTTCTTCATGCGGACATTTCCCGAATCGTATGGAACGCAGAGCGGTACCCAGACCACAGCCCAAAGCCGTGGCATTGCAACGTTGCCTGGTGGGATGCCGTTGTACAAGCATGGCGTTCTCGTCGGTGGGGTCGGTGTCTTTTTCCCCGGTCGAGACGGCTACGCGACGTTCGAGCAGAGTTTCCAACACGCCTCGACGCGGGGAAGCGAAGGGCCGCAGTCGGCGGTCAGTCGAACCAATGCACCCAAAGTGCTCGAAGCGGAATTCATCGCGTATTTCGCGGCGCGCGGTACAGCGGCCGTTCCGGTCAGTCAATTCGAGGGCAATGCTGCATTCAACGCCAACTTTCAGTTACCCTCGGGAAGAATTGATCTGGCAGGAATCACGCTCGAGATCTTCGGGCCCAATCCAACGCGGCAAAACCCGATCCCGGGAGCGCAACGGCTTGTGGAGGTCGGTCGTGCAAACGGTGGTGGGCAAGGCCGAAACACGGGCGCCAACCTCAAGATATTTTCCAACGGTCAGATTTCCGATAGCGGCGAACCAGTCCCGAGCGGTTGGCTCGTCAATCCTCGCAGTTCTGCAGTCGATGCATTTTTTACTTCCGCGGACGTTGAGAGAATCATCCAGCAAGGTATCAACGAGGCGAATCAAACGCGTGCGGCAATTCGATTGGACGCCAACGGACGGCCGGGCCCGAGGACGAGAATGGTCCTGGCGGTCACCGACTCTGCCGGCGAGGTTCTCGGACTGTTTCGGATGCCCGACGCGACGGTCTTTTCGGTCGATGTCGCCGTAGCGAAAGCAAGGAACACCTCGTATTACGCCTCACCGAATGACACCGTCGTTCAACCGGGAGACCGAGTCGACTTCGACAACAACGGTGTTCCGGATGTCCCCAACGGTACCGCGTTCACCAACCGAACGTTTCGATTTCTCGCATTGCCTCGCTACCCGAGTGGCGCAGCCCAAGGAAGTACGGTCGGTGATTTCAGTATTCTCAACAGTCCCGGTATCGATCGAAACACGGCCGAGAATACCGATCCAGGGAACCCACTGCCCGCCAGCGTCTATTCATCGGCCACCTCCCCGGTGCTCGCCTTCGATGCTTTCAACGCATCCCGTAATTTCCGCGATACTCGGAGCCTGAGGAAACAAAACGGCGTTGTCTTCTTTCCGGGCAGTACGCCGATCTACGACGTTGATAACGGCAACCGGAAACTCGTTGGAGGTCTCGGGATCAGCGGTGACGGCGTCGACCAGGACGATGTCGTGACCGCCGCCGCTCAGAGTGGCTATGAATCAAGCTCATCGATCCGGGCCGACCAATACATAGTCGCCGGGGTCCGATTGCCATTCCAAAAGGCCAACCGCAATCCCGCCGGCTGAGATGGCGAACGATCCGTCTGCGGTCACGCGACTTCCACGGGTTGGAGTGCCTTGGGTTGCGATTGCCGATGCTCTTTGCGCGGCCTGACCAAATCGAGTGTGTAGATGGCGCTCGGAAGCACCTCGCATTCCGCCCAGCAGCCTGGGCAATTCCGAACCCAGTCGCGTTGCGTTTCGGCCTTGAGAGATCCCCAAAGATCCTTGAAAGGGGTCTCTCGCAGATTGCCGATCGTCTTGGTATTGAATTGACATGTGGGCACATCGCCGTTGGGGAAGATCCGCAGATGAGCCCGAAGAGCAACGCATGCAGGATTGTTCCAGCCACCTTCAGCATCCGATGGAAGTAATCTTTGGCGGATCCCTTCGAGGTAGTAGCGTTTTGCAGCCCTAGCCCAACGAGGCAGTCGCTGCAGATCGTGTTCGATCTCAGCGAATAGGGCTTTTAGGTCATCGCGGCTGAAATCGCCAAGGGTCGTGAACTGACCGAATTGCTTCGGTGCCACATCGATTTCCCGTTCCATGTTGTATGTCGCGCTGACATCGTAGGCCATCACGGCTTGGTGGCGGATTCCTAGCGGTGCAAGAAACTCTCTCAGTTGGCGGTACTGTTCGACCCCTTCGCTGTCGACGATGGTTTGATTGACGGCGAGATCGAGTCGCCATTGCCGTCGATGCTGCGCCAGGAGCTCCAGCGTTTTGGTTGCCGACGTCCACGCGATCGAACTTCCACGGATATGGTTGTGCTTGTCCTGCATGCCATCGAGGCTGACCATGATTTGGAGAGGGAACGATCGGGGACGCTTGCTGCACAGGTCCACGATTCGGTCGGTGAGGAAACCGTTGGTGGTGATATGCATTCCCAGCGGACTCATATGCTGATGGGCAAGCGCGACGATATCGAGCAAGTCGTTACGCACGAACGGTTCCCCACCGGTCAGCCGAACCGCATCCATACGAGGCAATTGTCGATAGATCGATTCGATTTCCTCGAGTGAGAGATCCCCTTTGCCGGACATCTTCCAGGAATCGCACATGATGCAGCGGGCGTTGCATCGAAACGTGACAGTATGGGTTAACGTCCGGGGCTGGATCGACCATCCCGCACGATATCGCAAGGCATCGCGGAGGAAACCAGGGGCTCGTTGGATAGCGTCGATCCAAGTCATCGTCAATGATCCTTTTCAAGAGGCAACAGCTCGAGGAGTCGCATATCCCCAGAGCGAACTCGAAGCGAACGGCTCCTGCTCGGACCCGGCATGGATGGGCAAATGATCTTCGATGAACGCCTTGGCAGCCGCGTTCCCCGACACGTCCATGGTCTCAAGAACAGCGCGCAGGCTTGGCAACGCGAGCAAAAACAATTGGAGCAAATGAGGGGTCAATTTGCGAAACGTAGTCGACCAGCCTCCACGGGATTGGGCCACAAGCCATGCGTTGATTTGCTGTTCGAAATTGCCCGGCTCGGGAATCGCAAGGACAGGCTTGCGCAAATGAAAAGCTTCCCCGATCAATTGATTTCCCGCGGTGCTGACGAGGCATTCGCAGGTCGCCAAATCCTCGATGAATCCATGATCGCTCACGGCGCGGAATTCGATGTTTCCTCGAGGAGGTTGCTCACCCAATCCGTACACGATCGCCTTGCGCCCGCTGCAGCGGAGCGCCTGCCACAGCGAGTCCGGGGCATGGCGTCGCATGTAGACCAGGATATGTTTGCGCGCTGGAGGCCTATCGTTCGCCGCGCGAAGGACGCCGCTCCGCAGCAAGACGCCGATCCGGGGGATCGATTCAGTGCCCGGCCGCGGAGGGAGATGGAAAAAGGAACTAACCGCTTCACCAATCTGGCCCGAATAGAACATTGGGATGGATGACCTTAGAAACCATCCGCGCCATCGGAACGACCATGGCATCGATTGAAAGTGGCTGACACTGAGGAAATGCTGGTGGTCGAGCGAGACCCAAGGAATGCCGCACTTGCGTGCGGCACGAGGCAAGATAGGTTCGAAATCGGTGATCGCCAGGGCGGGTTGCTCGCGCTCAATCATCCCGGCGACGTACCGCACCATTCCAGAGAGCTTGGCCAAGTAAGGCGCGGCGTTGACTGCGGACCGAAAATAATCGACGTTGTGATTGCGGTATGCGAAAAACAAGCCGGGCAGCCGCCGCACGCTGACCATTGGATTCCCCTGGTAGCAATCGTAAAGGTATTCGTAGGCGTCCCGAGCTGCCAGCAAGATGAACCGATGCTGGGGGACCAGCATTTCGACCATCGTCTGAACCCGAGTTGCGTGCCCGCGCCCTTCCCCACACATGCTGTAAATGAGGGTTGCCATCGAATCTGCCTCCTTGTTGAATTGAAGGGTTAGTATTCTTCCGACCTCGTTTCCAAATCCGAAATTGGCATCGTTGCCAGTAATAGACGCTCATGGTGTCTCGCTGGAAGAACAAGTGAATGTCAAGTCGTGGATCAATTGCATTCGCCCATCGTATGTTTCCACCACACAGGAGCGATGCTCAACCCAATCACCGCAATTGAAGTACCAGCGTTCGCTGAGGCGTTTGCGATCCGGGCGATGAATATGCCCGCACACGACCCCATCGCAGCCATATCGATCCGCGAGCTCGACCATCGCTCTTTCGAATGCATGAATGTGTGCGCGAGCTCGTCGAATCTTCAATTTCCAATACGTGCACCAATGCCTTTTTCGGATTCCCGGTGGGATCCGGATACGTTGCAACACATCCCCCAGTTGCACCAGCCTAGGATAAACCCAACTCCCGAACTGTCTGGCTGGAGTGTGGGCGGTCGATTCCATATGCTCAAAGATGTCCCCATGCGTGACCAGAAAGCGTTCGCCGCAAAGAGTTGTATGCAAAGCAAAAGCACCGTGGCGACACGGGACTTCCGGCCGGATGCCTGCGAGCGCGGAATCGTGATTGCCGGTCAGGATCGCAATTTCCGTCCCTCGCTCCGAAAGCTTACGCAAAGCATCCCAGAATCGAACAGCCGTCGCGGAGCGAAAATTAAGGGGCCCATGAAGGCCCTCAAACGTGTCCCCTACAAGATACAAATAGCGAGGACTGCACTGCGAGAGAAACTCCAACGCCAGATTGGGCTTAGAAAGCCGCCAGCCCAAATGAAGATCGCTGAGAAACACACTCCTTGCCGTCTCGCATCGCAATTCCATAGTTTTCCCTCCATGGACACTGAGATTGTCGTGCGGTCCGTCTCGACTACGGGGAGGAGTTTACGAACTGGATGTGAGTCCCTGGTTTGCATTCCGTGAATTTCTGACGAAGAGAAACCCAATCCGATCCAGCCGCCAAGGATCAGTTATGCCGGTCGTGCAAGCCAAAGCGGCAAGGACAGGGGAAGGAAAAGGGATTTTCCAGTGTTCCAGGGCCAATTTTTTTGCCAGCGTCGCTTCCTGCAACCTAATTTCCTGTGATCGTCCGCCGCCCAGGACGTTGCGTAATCGGATTTCCCCTGGTTCTGTATCCCCCTCAAAAACGGCTGGCGAGTGCTGCGATGTTTCGACTGTTTTCTTCCTCATCAGGAACGGTATTTGAAGAACGACGCAAGAAGCAGGAAGTTTGGAAGACAATGCGGCGAGTGATCGATATCTATCGCGCCTCGGAACGCATGGTCTCTAAGGAAAACCGTCAATACTCTCGTCACTCAATCTCCGTTCCCGTGCTGGTCCAAGCCTTTGGGTCGGTCGTCAATTCGGAACCGATCATTGGGGTTACCAAGAATTTTTCGGACGATGGGTTGGCCATGCTCAGTCTCGCGGAAATGCCTGTCCAGGAACTCGCCTTCTGCGGCATATGGGGAACGCAACCGTATTGCTTTATCGGTGAGATTCGCCAGTCGCGATACGCCGGTGGCGGTTACTGGGAGACCGGAATCTCCTTCAAGGAAATGGCCTACCTCGGGGACTGGGAAACGCTCCGTCCTCTGGCGATGTGCTTGAATCCAGACTCTCAGTGAGCGATCTCACAGCGGTCGCCTTTAGTGAACTCGTTGACCGGGTTGCGCTCCGGAGTCGACGCCGAGCAAAAAAACTTCGGTACCTCCCGGGCCGGCGGCAGTCACCATCCCTTCGCTCAATCCAAACTTCATTTGCCGAGGCTGAAGATTGGCGACGATCACGACCAAGCGGCCTTCGAGTTGTTGCAACGAGTAAGCCGCTTTGATTCCCGCGAACACGGTGCGAGTGACGTCTCCCCCCAGGCTGACGGTCAGCTTCACCAACTTCTTCGCTTCCGGGACCTCCTCGGCCTTGATGACGCGGGCGACTCGCAAGTCGACTTTCACGAAATCGTCGATGGTGCAGGTCGCGGCCAGTGGCTCAAGCTGCAACGGATCCGACGTGGAGGGCGCCGGCTCAGGTGTAGCCGGTGCTACACTCGCTTCAGCAGGTACGGATTGGTCTTTGCTTTCTTCGATCATTTGTTGAACCTTTGCGATATCGACGCGTTGCATGAGATGTTCGAACTTGGAAACCGGAGTGCCGTGCAGTGGACGTTGGCTGTCGGACCATGACGTGATCTCCGACTGCAGCAATCGCCCGCACCGGTCCGCCAAACGGGGCAGGACCGGAGCCAAATAGACGCACAACTGGCGGAAGAGATTGAGGACTACCGTGCAGACTTCCTGCAAGCGGACGTGTTGGCTCGGGTCCTTTTTGAGCGTCCACGGGGCCGTGTTCTCGACATAGGCATTGGCCGAATCCGCCAATTCCATGATCAATCGCATGGCTCGCGAATAATCGAGTTGCTCGTAGGCCTCGGCGATCTTGTCACCCGCGGCCGCCGCCGCGGAAAACAGCCCGCCATCATGCGGATACTCTTGGGCCAGCCCAACCCCTTCGACAAACCTTGCGGTGCGGCTCGCGAGATTGGCGACCTTGCCAACCAAGTCCGAATCGATCTTGTTGGCAAATTCGGTCAGGTTTAAATCGATGTCGTCAAGGCGAGGCCCAAGCTTGCTGGCGTAGTAATACCGCAAGTAGGCCGGGTCGAGGTACTGGAGGTATGTCGCCGCGCTGACCTGCGTACCCTTGCTCTTGGACATCTTTTCTCGATCGACCGTCAAGAAACCGTGGATGTGCACGAAACTCGGGAGCGAAAGACCAGCGGCATGCAAGATGCCTGGCCAAAACAACGTGTGGAAGTAGGTGATATCCTTGCCGATGAAATGATGGATCTCGGTTTCGGAGCTGCGCCACCAGTCGTCGAGCGACTCGCCATGCCGCTTGCACCATTGATGGGTCGACGCGATGTATCCGATCGGCGCATCGAACCAAACGTACCAGTAGTTGCCGGGACTGTCGGGGATTGGGAACCCAAAATAAGGAGCCGGCCGCGACACATCCCAATCGCGAAGCGGTTTTCCGAGGAAGTGGCCTTTGAGGTAGTTGGCCACTTCGTCCTGCAGATGGTTGCCCGACTGAGTCCATGTATCCAGAAACGGATGCAGCGCTTCCAAGTGGACGAATAGGTGTTGGGCGGAACGCTTCTCCGGGGTCGCGCCGCTCAAGGTGCTGACCGGATCGATCAGATCGCTCGGGGAGTAAGTAGCGCCGCACTTGCTGCAGTTGTCTCCGTACTCGCCGGAAGATTTACAGACCGGGCAAGTTCCCTTCACAAACCGATCGGCCAGGAATGTTCCCGCGACGGGATCAAAGAGTTGTTCGACAGCAGCCTCGCGGACGAGTCCTTGATGTTGCAGCTTGGCCCATATCTCTTTGCACAGTTCGTAGTTCTCCGGCGCATTGGTGCTGCCGTAGTGATCAAAAGCGATGTCGAACCCAGCAAAGTCGCGCTCATGCGCGGCTTGCATGTCCGCGATCAGTTCCGTCTCCGATCGCCCTTCCTGCCTCGCTCGAATCATAATCGCAGTTCCGTGCGTATCGTCGGCGCAAATGAAGATGCAGCGCCGCCCACGCAGTTTTTGGAACCGAACAAAGATGTCGGTCTGGATGTACTCCACCAAATGGCCCAGATGGATGTGGCCATTGGCATACGGCAATGCCGCAGTGACGAGCATGCGTTTGGACGTCATGAAACTCCTGGTCGTTTTGTGTTCTGGCCCGCAAACAGCAGGTCCTTATTTCAAGTTGCTAAGTGTAAGTCCGATATCGGCTTTCGGTAGTCCTACTGGCGGCCTGACTGGCGTATGGCATAGAGGGCGTCGCCGCGCCGAATCAAAAGCGTGTCACCGTCGGTGACTGCCGCATAAAGAACCGCGCCTCCCATGGGATTGGCCGCTGTTTCGGCCGCTTGCTCCCACGTGGTGCAGGTAGCGATCTCCGAGGCGTTGGCGAGATCCACAATGGAGGTAACCCCTCCTTTGCCAAAAAGATAAAGACGCTGATCGGTCGCAATCGGAGTCGCCCACACGCTCCCAGCCGCGACTCGCTCCGCCGAGATCTGCTTGCCGGACTCGAGATCGAGTTGGTAGAGCACCCCGGATCGATTCACCAACCACACTTTGTTGCCAGCGACGATCGGGCTCCCGAAACTGCAAGTCGCCTTATCAGCTCGCCACTTGTATCCCACCTGGAACTTGCCGTCGATCGATCGAATCTCGAGGAGTCCCGAGGAAGGTGCGGTCGCGCCGCCAGGCTGCTCGCCACGTCCATCCGATGCACCGATCACAAACAAGCCGTCGCCGACCGGGATCGGAGTGCACGTCGTGTTGTTGGCGATGTCGGTGAACTCCCAAACCTTGTTGCCCGTCTTGGCATCGAACGCCGCGACCCGCCCACTGGCGCTGCACACCAACTGCGACTCGCCCCCCACGGTGATCAAGCGGGGGCTACTCCAACTGGTGGCACCGACCCCATCGGTTTTCCAGAACACTTCCCCCGATTCCTTGTGCAACGCCAGGACGTAAGGGCTTCCCTCGCGTTCGATCCAAACAAACACATGCTCGGAGTCCTGCTCCAGGGAGGCAGCCAAGCCGTGGCGGGCTTTGATCGGCCCATAAGACTCTACGAGATTCTTCTGCCAACGTATCTTCCCATCATGGGAAAGCGCAATCACCAATCCCCCCTCAAAGCTCACAATCACCCCGCGAGCATCCACCACAGGTGTGGGTGCAGCGCGACTGATATAATTATTGCTCTCCTCAGGTGTGGGATTGGCAAAGCTCTGTTGCCATCGCTTGGATCCATCCTTCAATCCGTAAGCAGCCACATGGCATTGCTCTTTGTTTGGGCCACTCGTAAACGTGAGAAGGACTTGATCCCCAAAGACCACCGGCGAGGATTGACCATAGCCGTCGATCGCGATCTTCCAAGCGATATTCTTGCCGTCGGCATCCCACGCGTCGGGAAGCGAAGCGAATTTCAATTGCCCCCCGTTTTGAAACGCAGTCCAACCCGGATCGGCCAGCAGCGGACCGCTTCCAAACGCGGCGAGCCATCCGCCGACAACGAGGATGAGAATCTGCGTTCGCTGGAATTTTTTCCACATGGTTGATTTCGTTTCGACTCGATCTCTGGAGATTCGCCTCACCGTCCGCGATGGTCAGTGCTGACAAGCGGCATTTTAGGGCAATCCACTGAAATGGGGGCCCTCTGGAGAGGACCTCCGAACAAAATGGTTCGAAGATAAGCTGCCAAATTACCAGTCGCAGGGAATAGCTGTGTATGCGATTGCACCCTCTCGCCACGATTGAAGGACATATTCCGCTCGAGGAAGTTCGCCTCGGGCACGAGCCAGCCAGGAACTCAGAGTGCCTCGCTGCAGATGGACGCAGCATGCCGTGGCCAGCGCATCGGCATCCGAAGCCATCGCCGTGATGACCGTAGCCATGTTGGACTGCTCCAATCCTCGTCGCTGCACGGGATCGACGATGTGACTGGTCCGAGTCGCATTGCCTTCCGAAGCACCATCCCGAAATCGCTGGTATTGATCGCCGCTGGTTGCGATCCCGCAATGGGATAACCGCAGACGCTTGAACTCTCGTTCGGAGTCCCCCAGCACACCGATGGCAACCGGCCATCCGACACTGCGATCGGGATCAACGCCGTGGGATCTGACTGGGCTGCCACACACCATATTCCCCGACGCATTGACGACGAATGAATCGATCCCCATCGCCCGCAACCGTTCACCGATGCGATCGACGACAAAGCCTTTTCCGATCGCGCCAAAGTCCAGCATTACACCGGGGCGATGAAAACGAATGCGCTGCTCGGCGAGATTGAGTTCGATATGCTCCCATCCGCAACGCGCACGCGCTTCTTGCCAGACCGTCTCCGGCACATCTTTGGTCGCTCGCCGCAATCGGGTGATCGCGCCCAACGCCGCATCGAAGGCCCCTTCGGTGATTCGGTACCAAGTATCGCATTCGAGCAGTACGCGCCAGAGAGGTTCCGAGACCGCGACCCAGTCTCCGCCCGACGCAGCCCGACACAAACGCATGCACTCGCTGTCCTGCTGGTAATCGCTGAGCACCTCGACCCAGTTATCCGCACACTCGCTCGCCGCGTCGACAACCTGCTGTTCACTGGCTCGCTCGCCGCCCATCCATCGAATCTCAATGAGCGAACCCATGGTGGGAATGGTGACTCGATACCCGATCGGTTCCCCTGCATCCAGTTGCGCGATGCATCGCGCGGGGGACCGCAGAGACCACGAGCCGACCATTCCGATCGACGCGAGTCTTCGAATCGCGTCTCGGCGGTGAAGCAAGGATGCTCTTTCGAAAAATCGTCCGTTACTCATCAAAATGTCGCTTCGCAGAAGGAAACCAACCCCTTTTCCAGATAGCTCGGGGAGATTGCTCGGTTTTATTGTTTTCGATCCCGCGGGTCGATGAATATAGAATCGGGGAAAAATTTGGATTATCCTAGGACCTATTCCTTCCTGGGGTTTTCCATCAGACACTCGCCGCAGCGGCATTACCTAGCGATGCATTCTTTCCGATCCGCTGTTTTCTCATTTGCGAGATTGCCCGATCATGCATGGCTGTTGATCGCTTGCTGCCTCGTGATCCAAGGCGCCCTCGTTTGCCACGCCCAGGAACCGGCATCCGCAGGGGGGAACGACACCGAGGTGAGCAACGTAGCGGAGGCTCAAGTCCCTGCCGCTCCAGCTGGCCAAGGCGACCCGCCCGCTACCCCCGCTGGGATGCCTGGACAAACTCCCAACGCGGACGCCAAGGTGGACCCGACAAGTACAAAGAGTGCTGACGGCGCCAAAAAGCCGCCCGAAGTTCCCACCGTCAAGCGGCCCACGACCCCCGATACTCCGCCGGACAAACGGGAGTTCGATGTTCGTCCCGACGAAGACGGGATGGTGCAGTTTCAATTCCGCAATCAAGCGTGGCCTGACATCCTCAACTGGTTGGCCGATGTTTCCAACATGACGTTGGATTGGCAAGAACTGCCGGCGGACTATCTCAACATCGCGACCCAACGCAAATACAGCGTCGAGGAAGTTCGCGATTTGATCAATCGCCATTTGCTCGCGCGCGGGTTTACGATGCTCGAGTTCGGAAACACCATCTTGGTGACCAAGACCGCCGGGATCAACGTGTCTCTCGTTCCCAAAGTCGACCCAGCGCGGCTCGTGTCACTTCCTCCCAACCGGTTCGTCCGCATCTCGATACCTCTCAGGTCGCTTGTTGCTGCCGAGGTTCTCGCGGAGTTAAAAACGCTTATCAGCGCCAACGGCTCCCTCAGTGCCCTGTCCTCCACCAACCGCCTGGAAGCCATGGACTCCGCCAGCAACCTTATGGAGTTGCTGCTGGTCTTGCAAGATGAGCAATCCGCCGAGTCCCTCGACAATCTCGCGCGCGAATTCGAATTGCAATATGTTCGCGCTTCGAACGCTCGCGACCAACTGGCCAGCTTTCTGAAGCTCGACAGCAAGAAACCGCAGTCATTGGCGATGCCTGAAGAAATGGATCCCATGCAACAGCAGATGATGATGCAGCAGCAGCAGCAAATGCTCATGATGCAACAGCAGCAAGAGCAGCAACAGCAGTTATCGCAGCAGCCGGGGAAAGACAAAAAAGGAAAAAGCGAAATCCTGCTCGTCGCCAACGTACGCCGCAACAGCTTGATCGTCCACGCACCCCCGGACCAGATGGCGATCATCGCAACATTCGTGAAGCGCATCGACGTTCCAAACGTTTCGGACAATCTCAACGTTCTCAATACCAGGATGAAGGTTTATCGCTTGGCGGCCTTGGACCCCAAAAAACTCGTAGCTTCCCTTCTGGCCCTCGATGCCTTGGAGCCGACGACCAAGCTAGAGATCGACGAAAAGAACAAGGCCATCATCGCCTACGCATCCCTGTCGGACCAATTGATCATTCAACAGACAATCGAACGATTGGATGGATCGTCCCGGGAGTTCGATGTCATCCAGCTGCGGCGGTTGCGGGCGGAGGACGTGGCCGGTACCATCCGCTCGCTGCTGGGCATCGACAAGGACAAGAAGGAAAACACGTCGCGCCGCAGCTACTTCTTCTACGATCCCTGGCAGTCCAACAACAAGAAGGAAGAAAAAGAGGACGAGTTGCGCGTGGGAGCAAATACCCAAAACAATCAACTGCTCATCTGGGCCAACGAAATGGAACGGGAGGAGATCCACAAGTTGCTCACCAAGCTAGGCGAGGTACCCACACGCCCCCAAGATCGCAGCCGCACACGGGTCATCGACGCCAACCGCTCGCGCGACACACTGGATTACTTGAAGAAACTCGAAGACGCATGGAAGCAGGATTCCAGCAACCCCCTGATTCTGCCTGGCGAAGAAGCTTTTGATCCCGAGGAGCCCACACCCACGTCGGAGGAACGGGATGAGGACATTCCCGCAACACCTCCACGAAACGTAGCCCCGCCAGCCGCGACGGACGTGTCCCTCGCGCTGGAGTCCCCATGGTCCACGGCATCAGAACCCATTGGGCGCGTGGTCTCGGTGCAGCAAGATAGGGATCCAGAACGAGCCAAAACCACTCCCCCCGTCCGAATCCGATTCGACCCTGACGGAAACCTGGTTCTGGAGAGCGACGACCTCGAGGCGCTCGATCGACTCGAGCAATGGATGACCGACCGCGCTCCTCCCTCACGCAAACATGTGGTGTTTTCAATTCGGCACGCTCGCCCTAGCTGGATCAAATTCAATCTCGA
>JBKDXO010000095.1:0-127921 GCA_046306195.1 Planctomycetota bacterium
GACGTCGCTCGAGTCGTTGCGCAACATCAACTTCCAACAACGTGCGCAGACGCTCACCTTGGAACATCCCACAGAGAACCTACAAGAACTCGACGAGAGGGAAGTTTTCCAGCGTTGCTTGATTCGGTCCCAAATTCCCGAAGAACAGTGGAGCGATCTGAAAGCGGCGTATCAGGAGATCCTTACCCAGTACCACGAAGAAGACCCACAAGCTCACTAAACGTCCACCTCGATTGATCCGATATGCGCATCCTCAAAGTCCGCTTTAAGAATCTCAACTCCCTCGTCGGTGACTGGTCCATCGATTTCACCGACCCGGCGTACACCTCGAATGGCATTTTCGCCATCACGGGACCGACCGGAGCTGGCAAGACCACCATCCTGGACTCAATCTGTCTGGCTCTCTACGGACAAACGCCCCGTTTGGGAGGGATCAGCCAAAGCTCCAATGAGATCATGTCCCGCCGAGCTTCGGAAAGCGAAGCCGAGGTGATGTTCGAAACCGCGGAAGGAAGATTCCGCTGCGTGTGGCAACAACGCCGCGCCAGGAACAAAGCAGACGGACTCCTTCAGGCACCCAAGCGCGAACTCACCGATGCCGCGACCGAGCTACCCCTCGAAACTCAAATCCGAGGGGTTGCCGAGCGGGTTGAAGCAATCACCGGCATGGACTTCGTGCGATTCACGCGTTCCATGATGTTGGCCCAGGGAGCGTTCGCAGCGTTTCTCCAATCCGACGCCAATAATCGCTCCGACATCCTCGAGCGAATCACGGGCACCGAGATCTACAGTGAAATCTCCAAACGCGTCTTCGAGAAAAAGAAAACCGAAACCCAACGGCTTGAGCAACTGCAAGGAGAATTCGCTGGCATCGAAGTCTTGAACGCGGAGCAAGTCGCGGCCCTGGAACAAGAACTGCAGCAATGCGTGTCCCATCTCGAGCGCAACCAGTCCGAGCGAGACGCCATCGCGAATCAACTCCTGTGGCTAGAGCGGATCGAAAAGTTGCGCCAGGCGATCCTTGTGCATGAAGGCAAGGAAGCAGAGTTGCTTGCTCAAATCCAAGCGTTTCAACCGGAGAAAGCGAAGCTGACGCGGGATGACTCGGCGAGGAAATTCGATCGCGAGTATGCGTTGCTCGATGCCGACAGGCAAAATCTCGCTCAGGAAGCCAAGAACGAATCCCAACTCCAGAATCGTTTGCCCGATCTGGCGAACGCCGAACGGGTGTGCCAGTCCAATCTGGAGGCCGCGAGAAACGAACTCGCCGACCTTGAACGCCGAGCCCAAGAATTGCAGCCGATCCTGAATCGAGTGCGCGAACTGGACTCGGACATTGGCAGGAAGCAGGAACACCTCGACGAGTTACGAAAAGGGAGAGATGCCGAACAACAACGCTTGCAGACCGACCGGAGCGCATTTGCCGACGAGCAAAAGAAACACGACCAGGCCATAGACCAGAAGAAAAATGCACTCGAATATCTCGAAACTCATCCAAACCATGCCGACTTGGTCGAACAGTTCTCAGGCATCGAAACCGAACTCTGCCATCTCATCGCAAAGCTCGACGATTATCGAGACGGGGAAAGCAAGCAAGCCGAGCATCGGAAGGGGCTCACATCCGCTCAACAATCACATACCCAGCGCGTTCACGAGCGGACCAGCAAAGAGGGAATACTGGCGGCCGCCGCGGAAGCGTTGCAGTCTGGGACTACCAAGCTGGAGCAACTGCTGGCAGGAAGACTCCTTCGCGAGTATCAAAAAGATCTCCAGACGCTCGAAGAGAAATACGTTCTGACCCGCGTCATCGCAGAGTTATCGGATCGCCGCGCGGAACTCAAAGATCATGAGCCTTGCCCCCTTTGCGGCGCTACGGAACATCCCTATGCCACTGGAAATATTCCGAAGCCCAACGAGCTCGAGGGGAAAATTCAAGAGTTGAAATCGTTCCTCCAAAGGGTCGAGGAACAAGACAAACAGAATGGAGAACTTCAGACAACGGAGCTCCAGGCCAGGCAGGAGGTACAGTTGGCTGTTCAATCCGAGAACGACGCCAAGAGACGAATGGACGAGATCGCGCAACACCTTGCTGATCAAGACGCGACCCTGACACGACTGCGGGAAAACTGCGATCGGATGCGAGCCGCACTCGAAGAGAAGATCCGTCCCTTTGGGAGTTCGCATGATCTGCTTCAGGATCCCTCGCGGTTGATCGACGAACTGAGCGCGGCGAGAAACCGATGGATGAACGCCGCCAGGGAAAAGGAGGGAATCGATAGCCAGTTGAAAACGATGGAAATCCAGCTTCGACACTTGCAAGACAGCATCGCGAACCGCGAAACCGATGTGACAGGCAAGGATAGTGAAATCGAACAAAAGCGGGGGATGCTCGAATCGCTCCAGGAGGAGCGAAGCAAGCTGTTTGGAGACAAGGATCCTGCCAGCGAGGAAAACACTTTCCGAGACACAATCGATAGACAGAAAACGGAGGTGCATCGCAAGCAGGATAACCTCACACGAGCCTCGCTCGATCTGCAGAATGAGAAAACCAAACTCGAAACGATCCATACGCTTATCGAGAAGCTCCGAGAGTCCTTGGCGACGGCGGAGAGTGGACTGGCGGCGTTTCTGACCGCAGAGGGGTTTGCCGACGAGCAAGACTTTCAGCTCGCTCGATTGTCCGATGACGAGCGCGATCGCCTGAGCGAGCAGCAACGGGACTTGGATCAGAAGCTCAATCAACTTCACGGCTCCTTAGCGACCGATCGCAACTACTTGGCGGCGGAAATCGAGAAGAATCTCACCGAGAAAGGCAAGGAAGAATTGCAGCAAGGCCGAGATGCACTCGACTTGCAGATCACGAACCATCAAAAACGTCGTGGGGAATTGGATCTTCAACTCGGGCAGAATGCGGAAAACGAAAAAAAGCTCAACGAGAAACAAAATCAAATTGCCGCCCAGCAAAAGGAATGCGATCGCTGGGTTCGCCTCGATGGATTGATCGGATCGTCAGACGGAAAGAAGTACCGGAAGTTTGCGCAAGGATTGACGTTTGAGCAATTGATCCAGTTTGCCAACAGGCAACTTCAACGCATGACGGATCGTTATCTGCTGGTCCCGGATCCGGCCCCAGAGAAACCGCTGGAATTGAGCGTGATGGACCGATACCACGCGGGCGAGATACGAACCACCAAGAATCTTTCTGGAGGAGAAGGCTTTCTGATCAGCCTGGCGCTGGCGTTGGGCCTGTCGCAAATGGCTAGCCACAAATCGCGCGTTGATTCGTTGTTCCTCGACGAAGGGTTTGGCACGCTGGACGAAGAGGCACTCGATGTGGCTCTCAATACCCTTTCCGACTTGCAGCAAGAAGGCAAACTCATCGGCGTTATTTCTCACGTTCCGGCCCTAAAGGAGCGAATCTCGACGCAGATCCAGGTTTCTCCCGTCGGTTCGGGGCGCAGTGTTTTGGAGGGGCCAGGCTGCTCGCGACGCATGCCAGTTTGCTAACGAGTCTGTATGGTTGCTATTGTCGTTCGGAGGCGATGGCGGTCTCGTAGAAATGCTTCGCCGCCCGACCGCTGATGGTTTCGCTTTTCAGCAATTCCGCGGCGATCAATTCCACCGCCGACCAAAGGGCCCGATCGCTGAGATGATTCTCGGTTTTGCTCAACAAGCGGCGTTCCAAGCGTTCGATCTGTCGTTCGCTTTCGGCGCGGGATTGAAGGAATCGGCGAGCGTAACGAAGGTCCCGTGCGGCACCCGCCGCGCAATACTGGCCAGTGATCTGCGCTTCGGCAACCATGCCCGCAAGCAGGATCATGACCTCGTCCTCGAACCAATCCTTGGATCCCTTGCCAGGACTTTTCTTGACATGGCACAGCCCCAAGTGTTCATCGCCAATCGCCGATTTTCCAGGGGCAATCGTCACTTTTTGGATGGGGCGCCCAAGATACAACGCCATGACGGCATGACCCGCTTCATGATAAGCGGTCGCCTTCAATGCAAACGCGTATGCGTCCTCTTCATTCATCGTTTGGTCTCGTCGTCGGCGACGCTATCACGCGTTTGTCTCTTATTCAAGCACTTTGAGGTTGCGATTTGCGGTGCAATCCCAACCCGAAACGTCAGTGAGGGATGGAGTTGCGACGGTCTTGAGATCTTCCCTCTTGCGTCCCTCGCTCACGCGTCGGGTTGTGAACGGCCGCGTCGATTTTATCGCCATGGACTTGCGGTTCGCTATCCCAATTCGGCACGTAAAACTACATGTTGCGATTCCTGGCGGGCCTTCGGACTTGGACTTGTACTTGTACTTGTACTTGATGAGTTCTGACGAGCACGAGCACGAGCACGAGCACGAGTACGAGCACGAGCACGAGCACGAGCACGAGCACGAGCACGAGCACGAGCACGAGCACGAGCACGAGCACGAGCACGAGCACGAATAGGGGGCGGTCTCTTGCGGCGCAGGGATTCGTCCGTTAGTTTGGGCGGGCATTCAACTCTCGGATTTTCCTGAGCCATTCGACGTGGGATAAACGACACCATGCGGTTCCTGTGCACCACGTTCGGCAGCTCGGGCGATGTTTTCCCCATGCTGGGATTGGCTCTTGCGTTGCAAGCCCGGGGCCATGATGTCACGCTGGCGACGAGCGCCTATTACGGGCACATGGCGCGCGAGCTGGGCCTTGCCTTCGAACCGTTCGGAACCGAAGAGCAATTTCGGGAAGGAATGCGACATCCCGACGTGTGGCATCCTCGTCGTTCCTTTGCGCATTTGTTTCGGATGATGGAACTGGCCCGTGAGCAGCAATACGAGTTGTTCAAACGCTTTCATCGCGAGGGATCGTTTGCAGGTGTTGCCAACTGCATCTGCTTTGGTGCCCAAACGGCGTCCGAGCAATTTGGGTTTCCCCTCATCACCTCCCACATCCAACCCGCGGTCCTGTGGAGCGATATCAAGCCGCCGAAGTTGCCCGGGCTGTTTGGATCGCGTTGGTTGAAGAAGACGCTGGCGCGACTCGGAGAGAAGTTGTATGTCGATCCGATAGCGCTCCCGACGTTGAATTCATGGCGCGAGCGGTTAGGACTGCCTCCCATCCAGCGATTGACGTCGTGGTGGCATTCGAAGCATGGCGTCCTGTGTTTGTTTCCTGAGTGGTATGCGGCCCCTCAAGCGGATTGGCCGCAGCCGCTGGAACAAACCGATTTCCCCATGTGGAATTTCCGAAGCCAAACAAGCATACCTGACGAGGTGGAGCGATTTCTCAATGCTGGAGAGCCTCCGATCGTCTTTACACCGGGCTCCGCGAACATTCAAGCACGCGCGTTCTTTGCCACGGCGGTCGAGGCGTGCGTTCGTTTAGGCCGTCGAGGTATCTTGTTGACCGAATTCGAGGAACATTTGCCTGCGCAGATTCCTTCCTCGGTTGCAAGATTCTCATATGTGCCACTCGATTTGATGCTGCAACGGTGCAGTTCCATCGTGCATCACGGCGGGATCGGCACCACATCCCAAGGAATGATGGCGGGGATCCCTCAATTGATCATGCCGATGGCGTACGACCAGTTCGATAACGCGGAACGGCTTGTCGAACTCGGAGTCGGAACTGCGGTGCCTGTCCATGCGTTTCAACCTGCGCGGGTAACGCGTGCCCTTCATGCCCTGCTGGCTAATCCCGATACAATCGCGAAATGCCAAACGGTAGCGAAGAGACTCAACAACACAAAGGGCCTGGAGCGATCGGCCGATGCTGTTGAGCGGTTGGTGATGAGGGCGATCCAAAAAGGTTAGGGGAGCCCCTTCGCTTTGGTCGCGATCCGGCAGAGATTCGAATCCGCAGTAACAAACAGCGTCGAGCCATCCTCGCCGAAGCAGCAGTTGCTCGTTCGGCCCCCCGTCACAATCCGTCCGAGAAGTGTTCCTTTGCTGTTGAACACATAGATTCCCCCGGGGCCGGACGCCCAGAGATTGCCTTTCTGGTCCACCGACAAACCGTCCGGCAGGCCGGGATACTTCGCAACTTGATCGGTCGCGTCGTAGAACAGTTTGCCTGGTCCCAGCGTTCCATCGTCCTTCACTGGAAATGCGGTCCAAATCGCGCGCTTGGGGTCGCTCTGCGCGACGTACAACGTTTTCTCGTCCGGAGAAAATCCGATACCGTTCGGACGTTGCAGTTCGGTCGTTAGCAAGGTGACTTCGCGAGATCCTTTCGTAATTCGGTAGACGCCGCAGAAATCCAACTCGCGACGCGGATCGTTCTCGCGTTGAGGCAGACCATAGGGAGGATCCGTAAAGTAGATATCGCCATTCGACTTGAGCACTCCGTCGTTCGGGCTGTTGAAGCGTTTGCCTTGGTAATTGTCCGCCAGCGTCCGCTTGCCACCACTCGGAGTCAGCACGCTCACACGGCGATCGCCGTGCTCGCACATCACCAGGTTTCCGTCGTGGTCCTTCAAAAGACCATTCGCACCCGGCTCCCCTCCGTAGTAGGTCACCCCTGTGTAGCCCGAAGGCTGCATGAACAGAGAGATTCCATGAAAGGGAGTCCAACTGAAGATCGAGTTTCGGGGAATGTCGGTGAAGAGCAAGTAACCGTTCTTGGCGTCCCCCATCCAAACTGGCCCCTCGGTCCAGGTGAACCCATCTTCCAGGATCTCCAGTTGCGACTCGGATGGCAGGAGCGCATCGAAATCAGGATGCAACCGATCGATGGTTCCGAGTGTTCGTTTCGGCGTCGAGGATTGTGCAGAAGTGGTCCCTGCCATAGTCAAACATCCCAAAATCACGAGTAAAGCGAATCGTAGCGACATGGTGCAACAGCCCTGAAACAAAGGTAAACCTGAAATTTTGACGGCCCTAGTGTAGCAAATCCCGGGATGCCAAGCGTCGTACGACCGCTACAATGCGCCTTCGTTCCTTTCGAGTCGTTCATGAGGCGGAGTTACCATGCAAATCCAAGATCGAATCGCCCTTGTTTCGGGGGCCAGTTCTGGCCTAGGGGCGGCCTGTGTCCAACGCTTGCTCGAGCGCGGGGCGCGTGTCGTCGGTTTGGACTTGGCTCCGCCGCGTGACGATGTTCCGTGGCTCGGCGCGGAAGCCTACACCCATATTCTCGCCAACGTGACCGAAGCCGAATCGGTCCAATCGGCGGTGAACCAAGTCGTGGACCGCTTTGGGCGATTGGAGATCGCGGTCTGCTGCGCCGGTGTTCTGCATGGGGAGCGGGTCGTCGGACGCGAAGGTCCTGGCAGCTTGGACGCATTTCGACGCGTCCTCGACATCAATGTTTGCGGTACCTTTAACGTCGTCCGATGCACGGCTGCCGCGATGATGCGGAACACCGTTAGCGACTCGGAACCGGAGCGGGGAGTGATCGTCATGACCTCCTCGATCGCTGCCTACGACGGCCAGATCGGCCAAGCGTCGTACGCGGCATCGAAGGGCGCCGTCGCCTCGATGACCCTGCCGATGGCTCGGGAATTCGGCCCCCACGGCATCCGAGTCGTCAGCGTTGCTCCTGGGGTTTTTGAAACCCCGATGATGCAGGCGGCCTCGGAAAAAGTGCGGCAGCCCCTCCTCGCCATGTCCGTATTTCCAAAAAGATTCGGTTTCCCCAAAGAATTTGCCGATTTCGTCGAGCAGATCCTCCAGAATCCAATGCTGAACGGGTCCACCGTTCGACTCGACGGCGCCCTGCGCATGTGAACGCGGTTATCGGCCCCCCTTGCGTCGCAGTTGGAACGATGTACTAATCACATTCGCACGGGCTCAACGGTCGATTTTTTTCCCAAGAATGCATTTGAAGGAGCAAAATCCATGCTTCGCTCTCCGAACACCCTCCCACCAGATGTTTCGGAAACGGACTCCCCCGCGGGAGCCACGGACGCAATCTCGTTGATCTTGGCGCAAGCCGGCAAAAGTGCGGAAGAAATCGCGTCGCTATCCACTCTCGACGATGCCGACCGGTCAGCCGAGAGTCAGTTTTCCGGCGAGGCACCGACCTTGGCGACGCTGTTCGGCTCTGGCCGCGTAACTGAGTTGGATGCAGGGCAATTCAGCCCCTCGCCCGAAGTTGCCGCGGTCATGGGAAAGAGCATGGAGTTTCTGCTCCAACGCAAAAAGGCGGGGACGCTTCTGGACCACGAACGGATGCTGTTCCGCCAAGACATTCTCGAGGGGTTGGCCGAGATCGGGTTTTTTGGGCTCGCCATTCCCAAGCAGTACGGTGGGAGCGGAGCGAAACTCGGGGACCTTGGCCCTTTGCTTCGAGCACTGACCCTGATCCATCCCGATTTGGCGGTCATGTTCGAAGTGCATAACTTCCTCGGCCCGGTAACACCGTTGCTCGACTTCGGCACCGAAGAGCAGAAGTCCTACTACCTGCCCCGCATGGCCCGCGGTGAGCTGCTTGGATCGTTCGCACTCACCGAGCCCGGTGTCGGAGCTGATCCGAGCCGATTGTCCCTGAAGGCGCGGCGCGAAGGCGACCACTTCCTGGTATCCGGCGTGAAGTGGCCGATCACCAACGTGATCTACGGAGGTATTTGCATTCTGGTCCTCAAACTCGAAGGGGAGGGAGTCACCAAGGGCCGCGATTCGGCCATGATGATTCTCGAAGTTCCAAAAGCCGACACCCCGAACTTCCGCATGATTCGAAACCGGTTGACGTCGTTCGATTACTTGTGGAATGCGAGATTCCGCATGACCGATTACCCGATTCCTGCCAACTGTTTGCTCGGGCCCCCGGGTAAAGGGCTTGCCCAAGCTTTCAGCTCGCTCGCCAAAGGGCGAGGCGGGATCTGCGTCAACAGCGCGGCGAAGATCTTTCGACTGCTCGCCCAATTGATTCAAGACCCGCTCGCAGTCGAAAACCCGAACGATCTCAAACCCCGCAACAAGCACGGAGGATGGATTTCGTTCCGTAGCACATTCGGCAAACCCATCGGGCAATCTCCTCGGATCCAAACGTGGATGGGGCGTGCCGTATGCCACGCTTTGGCCAGCCGCGTGTTGGGGGACATCTGCTTCCGATTGGCCGCCAACGGTGTGCGCGACGAAACGATGGGGATGATCGCCAAGGTGTACGCGACCAAGGCATTGTTGCAGACTGCGATCCACACTTACCAAATTCAAGGCGGTCGATCGGTCCATGTCGATGAGAAGCGATATGCCCAACGGCACGCGGGCGATCATCGCGAAGGCTCGCATGAGCAATGGATCGAGAACTACATCGGCGAGAATATGCATGAGTTTACGATCGCCACGGTTTACGAAGGTCCCAACCCCGTTCTAGCGGATGTCGGTGCCCCGAACGCGATGACGCGAAGTCTGCGAACCGAGTTCCTCGAACCCATCGGTGTCGCCGAGGCCAAGGGTGGATTCGGCCTCAAAGAGAAGGCCGCCTTCGGTTGGTATGTGGCCAGTCGTATCCTCGGATCCTTCAACCCTTGGCAAGGCTCCCTCGATGGCCTTCGCGATCCGACCCCTGAAAAAATGCGCTGGATCCGCAAAGGATTTCGGCGAAATCGCGTCCTGGGTCGTCGAATCCTCTGGACGATCGTACGCTACCAACGCACGTTCATCGAGCAAAGTTATTTGCTCGGCGACGAGGGGGGGATCTTCGATCAGTTGTGTTACTCGATTGCTTCCCTTTCGTACGCGATCGCGTTGGACAAACCGCAACGGGAGTACCAACTCATCGGCGATGCGCTCGATCTCGAAGCGGACCTCCACTTGAAAGGTCGCGCGATTACCCCGGTGCTGTATCATAAGTGGGCGGAAATCGGAAAAGCCGTGATGGACCCATCATCGGCCTTGTACAAGGATTGGATCGCCGACATCGAAGTCTCCGGAATCCCGTTGGACCCACGAGTCATCGACCGCTACATCTGATTGCATCCATGGCTACCTTGATTGAAATCGAATCTCCGAAACGCGGAGTTGCTGTAGTCACGTTGAATCGACCGGAGCGGCGCAACGCGCTGTCGATCGCGATGATGAAGGAACTCATTGAAGTCCTTGGCCAACACGAGAGAGATGGCGTGACACGGGTCGTCATACTCCGCGGAGCTGGCCCAGTTTTTTGTGCAGGACTCGATTTGGCGGAAGCATCCGACATGGCGCTCGTGCGCGAGTCGGCGCAGTGTGTCGCGAGAACTTTGTCGGTGCTCCGATTCTCACCGCTGGTCTCCATTGCGGCAGTGCATGGCGGCGCTTATGCAGGAGGAGCGGGCGTGGTAGCCGCTTGCGACATGGCGGTCGGAGCAAATGATTTGCAAATCGGATTCCCCGAAGCGCGGCGAGGCCTGCTCCCTGCTTTGATCTCCGATGTGCTTCGGACGAAAGTGCGAGAAGGAGATCTCACAGAACTTTTTCTTGTGGGCGATCCGATCTCGGCGACCCGCGCACAACAGATTGGATTGCTCCAGCGGCTCGCAGATCCGCTGCGAGTCCTCGACGAAGCCTTGAAGTTAGCCGATGGTATCTTGGCTGGCGGTCCGCAGCCCATTCGCGACACCAAGACTCTCGTCCATCATGCCTACGGTGCCAACGAACATCACGGCACCTCGATCGACGACCATCTCAAAGCCCGATTCAGCGACGAAGCCGCAGAAGGACTGAAGGCGTTTCTGGAAAAGCGACCTCCGAATTGGATGCTGCCAAATTAGGATGTATCCCAAACCACTAACCGCTTGGGCCGTGGTTCTTATCAGCTAGAAGACGCTAGCCGGTTCGCACCCTCGGGTTCGCATTTCCAAATGCACGAATAGGACACGAATAGGATACGCGTACCGTGCAGCGCACTTGTGTCGGCCCGATCGCAAAGAGGAAGGGGCTGACAGCCTAATTCAGTTGGCCGGCACCTTGGCTGCCGGGGCAACCAGGGCCGCGTTCCAATCATTAGCCGGAATGCAGAGTGCCTTTGTGGATCGATCGCGTTTCGTTAGGCGCCTAGGGAAGTGCCCATGCAGTCCCAGTGACAAACGCTGCCTGCGACAGAGCGCCGCGCAGACTGATCGGCACCGGCCCGTGTGTCCAAGGTGCGCATTCGCCGGGTCGATAGTAACCGAGTGGATACTGGCATTCCTGCGGTGGGTGGATTCCCATCTTGTAGGGAAGCACGGCGAGATCTCCGAAGAATCGTACGGTCGACAGGGCTGGCTGAACCACCGGTCCCCATTCGTGTCCGTAGCGCTCCAATTTGACATCCTCGAAGTAGAGCGGGTTGTGGCACAGCCCGCTCGCTTTCCACGTTAGGATGGAATCCGCAAACATCCGTTCCGATACATCTTGGTCGCCGAGCGAGCAAGTCACCGGGATACCCCATGCTTCGGAGACATAGGCTTGATCGGGGTCGCTCAGTTTGCGAAGCAAGTACGATACCTTGGTACCGTCCTGCTTCTCAAGAACCACACTGTCAAATACCAGATCGACCAATTTGCCGCGAGCGATCTCCTCTCCTGACTGGGAGTACCAGGAGCGTACGGGTGCTTCGGCGACGAAGTTGTCCTTGGTGTTGGTGTTCGTTCGATCTTTGGATGGGTATCCCTCGGCGAACATCGGCGAGGAGTCGACGCGAATCCGTCGGATATCCAAGTTGCCGATGAAATCCCGCACCTGATCGCAGTTGATCGGCGCCCTCTGCAACTCCTGCGGTGGCAAGGGAGGCAGATCCAACGAATCGTCCCCGAGCAACGGCGATCGTTTCTGATCCGACGGCGATTCGCTGCGCGGATTGGCAGGCGGGAACGGATTCGGAATCGCGGGCGGTTGCGAAGCCTGCGGCTGGGCATCCTGAAGGATCAGTTTTTGCTTGTCCACCGGCGGCGCTTTCAAGCGGACAGGAGGCAATGAAAGATCGGGCCCTTGAGTTGGCTCGTCCTGAGGTTCCCACTTCACCGGAACCACCGATTGGCGGGAACTGGACGGAGGCGCCGTGAAACGAAGAGGTTCCGTTTCGGACCGGGTGTCGCTCGGCTGTGGTTCGATCGCCACGGCGCTGGCAATCGGCTGGGTGATGACTCGCGAAGGACGGACATCCCGCGCGGTCGACTCCGTTTTTCGCCAACGTTGTACGGTTGCGAATTCCGATGGCGTGGAATCCGATGGCGTCGAATCCAATTGCTTGGAAGAAGAAGGCCCCTGGCGATCCGCAGGTGCCACACGGGGTTGTGATACAGGACCTCGATAGGGATGAGGCGACCATTTCGGTTCCTGTCCCTGGAGGTTCGAGCTGGAGAATAGAGAGCTCCCCAGCAGTCCGACCGCAATCCATGCGGCGAGACGGTTTCTACGAGTCGCTAGAGCCCGACACTTCGGGGCTGTAGTTGGGTGCTTCCTGCGTGATCGCGATGTCATGTGGATGGTTCTCCCGCACGGTGGCGGCTGACACTTTGATGAAACGAGCCGATGCACGGAGCTCCGCAATCGTCCGGGTACCACAGTATCCCATTCCCGCGCGGAGTCCGCCTACCAATTGGTACGCGTAATCGGCCAACGGACCTTTGAACGGAACTCGCCCTTCCACACCTTCAGGCACCAACTTCGAAAGTGGATCTTGTGCCCCTTGGCGATACCGCTCGCTGGATCCTTTGACCATCGCCCCGAGCGACCCCATCCCGCGGTAGGCCTTGAATGTTCGACCTTGATACAAAATGGTTCGACCAGGACTCTCGGCCAGTCCCGCAAACAAGCTTCCAATCATCACCGTCTGGGCACCGGCCACAATCGCCTTGACGATGTCGCCGGAGTAACGGATGCCGCCGTCGGCAATGGTTGGAATTCCTGCTTGCGTACAAGCCTTTGTGGTTTCGTAAATCGCGGTGATTTGCGGGACACCGACTCCTGATATGACGCGCGTCGTGCAGATGGATCCTGGGCCGATTCCCACCTTGACCGCGTCAGCACCAGCATCGGCGAGCGCCTTGCCTCCTTCGAATGTTGCGACATTCCCGGCAATCACGTCGATCGACCACTGGCGTTTCAGGTTGCGGACCGTCTCGATCACGTTCGAGGAGTGCCCGTGCGCGCTGTCCACCACCAGGATGTCAACGCCGCGTCGGATCAATTGCTCGGCTCGTTCGTAATCGTGGACCCCAATCGCAGCACCGGCCCGAAGCCGCCCCAACTCGTCCTTGCAGGCCGAGGGATAGCTCTTCATCTGGTCGATGTCCTTGATGGTGATCAAGCCCGTTAGTTTGTATTGATCGTCAACCAGTAAAAGTTTCTCCACCTTTTTATCCGTTAAAATTCTCTCAGCTTCCGCAAGCGTTACATTCCCCTGCGCCGTCACCAAATTCTCACGGGTCATCACCGACGAGATCGGCGTGTCGCTCGACTCCAGGAATCGCATGTCGCGACGGGTCAGGATCCCAACCAACCTCCCGCCCGCTTCCACAATCGGAATGCCAGAAACGTTTTGCTTGCGCATTACATCTTGGGCCGTCGCCACGCTGTCGGTCGGAAGCAAGGTCACCGGATCGGGAATGATGCCATTGGCCGACCGTTTGACCTTCGTGACCTCCGCAGCCTGCGATTGGATATCCATATTCTTATGGATAATCCCCAGTCCCCCTACCTTAGCCAACGCAATGGCCATTTCGCTCTCGGTGACTGTGTCCATCGGCGAGGACAAGAGAGGGATCTCGAGACGGATCTTTCGAGTCAACTGCGTGCTGACATCGACTTGAGACGGCAGGATCTCGCTGAAGCGGGGCTCGACGAGCACGTCGTCGAATGTAATGCCCTCATAAGCAAGCTTATCAATCATCGTTTTTGTTTCCTGAAAGCTGGTTCTAGCCACCCTGGAAACCGCCAGATTGTCGCACAATCGCTAGCTTTCGCAACCGGACCTTCTGCGTCTCCGGAACATCCGAATTGGAAAACTTTGCGGTCTCGAGGACTTGGAATACCTGCAGAGGGATTAACGGAAATTCCGATAATCCGAGCAAGCGAAACCCTGCGCTGTGGGTTTCGGCAGTATTTCGAGCATGGGGCAAGGTAGCTGTGAAACAACATCGGAACAGGGAAAAGGTCTCCGAACGGGTTTGGTGTCCCGTTCGAAGCAGGGACTGGGTGCGAGGGGCGATGCTGCTGATCGCCTTGGGGGCGTTGGGATCCCACGCCGCCGCGCAATCGTCGCGAATACCCACGCAATCGGGCACTCCGAATTCAACGCTGGGCGCGACGACGTCGAGCGAGGCTCGCTTGCGCGTCTACGATCTGCCTACCGAAATGGTGGCGAATGCCATTGCCGAACTGACGGTGCGATACGGAAACGATGGGCGGGTTCGCATTACGACCGAATCGAGTTCCGGTCGGTTGATGGTGATGGCTCCCGAGGGAATCTTGTCACAAATCGACGCGACCGTGGAGGCGTGGCGGCGTCAAGCTCCCAACGTGGTGCGCGATCCATCAACAGGGCGCGTCATGGCGAACGTAGTCCAATCTCGCCGCTATAAATTGCAGCGCGTAACCTGGCGCGAGCTTGAAGATGCGATCATGCGGATCGCTGGCGCGCGGATGACCCTGTCCACGACCAACAACGGCGAGATCGCCCAACTGCACATGCTGACCCAGGAGGGGACGCGCGAGCTGCTTCAAATCGATCGACGGACCGATGAAGTCCGACTCCAGGGGACTCCCCAGGAAGTGATGTCTTGGAACCAAGTGGTGGCCGCCATCGACTTGGCCACCATCGATCCACAGCGTCCGACCCAGATCGTGCCGATCACTCCAGCGACCCCAGAACGGATCGAGAAAGCGATCAGCCTTGTTCGTCTGGCTTCGTTCCAGCAACCTCCTCAAGACGAGCAAACAACGGGCAACGCGCGCGTTGGCAATCCGCAAAATCCCCAGGACGACAATGCCCCGGGTATGGCCGTCGGCTCGCCCGACGCGCTCAGCAGCGGCACTGGCTTGATCGGCGACGTGGACATCTCCTTTGTTCCCGAAATGGGATTGGTAATCGTCAAAGGGGGCAAGCGGGATGTGCAGCGCGTTCTCGAAGTGATCGAGCAAATCAAAAAGCAAAGCGCTGAAACGCAACCGGAGATCGAGCTCTATCCACTCAAGCATGTCAACGGCGTGGCGATCGAACCGGTGCTCAAGGATCTGAACGACAAGGTCTTCTCGCCGCGTCAAGGGCAGATCAGTCTGTATGCGCTTGGGCAACCCAACGTACTCTTGCTGATTGGGCGTCCCGAAGCGCTAACAGGCATCAAGGAGTTGATCGCCAAACTCGACCAACCTCTCGATCCGAACAATCAGTTGCGTGTCTTCCGGCTCGTCAATTCCTCGGCAAATGACGCGGAGACGATCATTAAGAACTTTTTCAACGATCCGGGGACCGGGACCGGCACCACCGGAACGACGGCAGCAACGCCCAATACGCAGCTAACGACGCGGGTGAAGGTGATCGCGGATTACCGAACCAATTCATTGATCGTGCAGGCGTCGCCTCGCGATATCGCCGAAGTGGCGAGATTGCTTCTGGAAATCGATGTCGAGTCGACTCCCGCCGAAAACGAAATCCGCGTCTTTCCGATCAAGAACGCGATTGCATCGGAGCTGCAGCCGGTGCTGCAATCGGCGATCACGGGAACATCTTCCGGAACGACAACGAACCAGCAGGGAGGCCAGCCGCAACAAACGCAGGGTACCACGGGTTCCTCACGCGTGACTCCGCCGAGCAGCAGGCTGTCGTTTTCGCCGCGCGATGGCGTGGAGGTCAACTCCGGCATTCTCGCAGGGGTCGTGATCACGACCAACCCGAGCATCAATGCGTTGGTGGTGCGAGCCCCCTCGAAGAGCATGCCGCTGATCGCTTCGTTGATCGATCAACTCGACCAGCTACCTTCTGCCGACGCCCGCATCAAGGTCTTTCCTGTGATCAACGGGGATGCGACCAGTCTGACATTGACCCTGCAGCAGATCTTTGGTCTGCCTGCCACTGCGGGCGCCTCAACGGCGAGCGCCGCAGTCATCGGGCTCCAAAATTTGGCTGCGTTGACTGGTGGTGGCGAGAGCTCGCTCGTTCCGCTTCGAATCTCGGCCGACACGCGAACCAACTCGATCATCGTTTCGGGGGCGGCTTCGGATCTGGAAGTGATCGAGGTCCTTCTGTATCGCCTGGATGAAACCGGCGGCCAGCAGCGAACCAACGAGGTGATTTGGTTGCGGAATGCCAATGCATCAGATGTCTTCACCGCTCTCAACAACTTGCTGACAAACCAGCGGACAATCATCACGCAGCAATTGCTTACGGGGCAAGCCATCAGTTTGTTTGAACGGGTCGATCGCGAGGTATTCGTCATCGCAGAGCCATCGACCAACAGCCTTGTCGTGAGCGCGACGCCTCGTTATTTACAGCAGATTCGGGACGTCATCGAGCGACTCGATCGCCAGCAGCCGATGATCTTCGTCGAGATGCTGATCGCGGAAGTGACATTGGACGACCAATTCGAATTCGGGACCGAGCTCGGGTTGCAGGATTCGTTGCTGTTCGATCGCAGAAGCGCCTCCGGCGGAACGCTGGGCAGTCCGGTGTTCGATGTTCTCACTCCTGCATTCAGTTCCACGAGCCCTCAGCGCCGCCCCCAGAACGTCGCGGGGCAAGGTTCCTCGGGATTCGCGTTGGGACGAACCAGCGAGTTGGGGTACGGAGGATTGGTGCTCGCCGCCAGCAGCGAATCGGTCGGGCTCTTGTTCCGAATGCTCCAAGATGCGAATCGCGCCCAAATCTTGGCTCGGCCCACCCTGACCACGATTGACAACAACGTCTCGGTTATCAACGTGGGGCAATCGATTCCTGTTTTGGGGGGAACCGTTACGAACGTCGGTGCAGTTCAACAGAACGTCGAGTATGTGAATGCTGGCCTAACTCTCCAGATCCAGCCCCGCACGAACGAGGATGGTTTGATCAACATGATTGTCGCCATCAGTCGCGCGACAATCGATCGTGCCAATGGTCTTGAAGTGGCCAATGGTGCCGTGGGAGGAGGAACTACGTTGACTCCGGCGTTTAATCAGACGGTCGCGCAAACGCGAGTGACCGCCTACGACGGACAGACAGTCGTTATCGGCGGGTTGATCAGCAAGTCGCGGTCGTCGACGTCGCGCCGTGTCCCATGGTTGGCCGACATCCCGATCGCCGGAGCACTGTTCCGATACGACAAAGAGGTCGAGAACAGGACGGAATTATTGGTGGTCATGACCCCACGCGTGGTCAACTTCAACGATGCAAGCAAGCTGGACATGATCAAAATGGTCGAGTCGTCGCGCATGAGTTGGTGTTTGGCCGATGTGCTCAATATCTACGGCGACAAAGGACTCTCGCCCGGCAATGGCCTGTGGGGCCCGGCTGCTTCGCCGGTCATTTATCCCGATGAGTCGCCAACTGTGGAGTACGAATCCGTCCCCTCCGGTACTTCCTCCGAAGGCTATCCCATGGAGGGACAACGCATGCTCGAGCCCATCCCGCAGGAAGCGGTTGAGGGAGAACTGTTCTTCGGAGATCCCAACAGCGGAAACGTTTCGCCCAACGCGCTTCCCAACGAGCCTACATCGTCGCGCAATCCTCGCCGCAGCTTGATCCAGGGCAGCAGCTACACCACGCCCACAGGGAACACTCCTCCCTCGATCGATAACTCGACTTACACCCCGATAGGAACGAACCCCAACGCGGTCGCGCCGGCCGGATACCGCCCCACGGGAACTCCCAGCACTCCGTTGCTTAACGATCCAAGACCAAGCACGACGATCCGACGTTGAACGATCGAGCAGGGATGATCAGCAACTCACTCCAACCTACGTGTACAAAGATGAACCCGATGAACATGACGACGGCTGCCTTCTGTCGACATTGCGCCGCCCTAGCCTGCCTGCTGATGTTCTCCAGCACCGGTTGTTCGTCTCTCATGATGACGAAAAGCAACCAAGGAAAGAAGGAATCGAATTGGTCGTTCTTCAAAAAGAAGGAATACCAAACGCCGCAGAGTATCAACGTGACGTGGACGTACGATATCTTTACCAAGGAAGGGAAACCGCCGACTCGCGGTTTCGGTGGCCGGCTCTACTTCTACAACGAAAAGAGCCAAGCAATTCCCGTCGAAGGGGAACTGACGGTCTATGGATTCGATGACACCAACCGAAGCCATGACGGTTCATCGATCGAGTCGGCTGACAAGAAGTTCCGCTTCACCGCCGAACAGTTTACGACTCACTTCTCGGAGAGCGAGTTGGGTGCCTCTTATAGCATTTGGATTCCATGGGATGCGGCGCCGGGTATGCAAAAAAAGATCATGCTGATACCCACCTTCAAAACCAAAGATGGGCCCGTGATTCGGGGCAACGCAGCGACAGTATTGTTGCCCGGCATCATCAACGCCGAGGGTGATCAGAAAGTGATTCAAGCATCCATGCACGGTGGAGTTCAGCGAGCCTCGCATACCAGTTCTGCTAAGCCTGCATCCGCCATGCGACCTGCGGATCCTCCGCTCTCGAATCGCACAACCACCATTCAGCTGCCGGCTCGCGGATACCAAGCCAAACCGATGCTGTCGTCCGAGCAGGCCGCAGCGCTACTGCAAAACGTGCAGGGATCCCAACCGCCAACGCAACTGCCTGTACTCCCTTCGCCTGTTTCTCAGTCGGGCACAAGCGAGTCCGGAACGTCGGTCAGCAACATCACGGTCCCAGCCACCCAAGCCGCGACACCGGCCCCGAGCTTCCATATTCCCATCGGCACCCAACTCGGTGCCATCGACCAGCCCTTGCTTATCAACGGCTCGCGGCTGCCGGGATTCGCTCAAGTTTCGGTTGGGCAACGTCCAACTCATTCCGCACCGAGTTCACTCCCGGCTCCAGCAGGACCAGCCGCTCCATCATCCGCTTATCTGACTCGCTAGCAACCGTACCTCGCAAAACCACCTGGCCGTTCTCCATCGCGACGCGGGTTCCCTTCAGTCGATCGGGCAATGGGACACTGGCTAGACGAGTTTGCAATTGATTGGAGACATTCGGGATTCGATCCCGACTGACGGCGATATCGGGACGAACGGCTGGTCGAAAAGTTCCCTTGCCTTGACCTTGGCCCTGACCTTGAGCACCGCGGCCGAACTGATTCCGCCCGAACCCGCCTCCGAGTCCACCAAGCCCGCCGATTCCGCCTAGGCCAAGACCGCCTCCGCCGAAGCCCCCCACGCCACCAACGCCACCGAATCCGCCTGTGCCCCCAAATCCACCACCCGCACCGGACGAAGGTCCGATTCCAAACACGGCTGGGCCTCCAATACCTCCTGGAAGCGTTTGGGTCAGATAGTTCGGAAGGATTGCCGTTCCCGTAACTCCAGCGCCGCCAAACTGACCAGGAATAGTTCGCCCTCCGGTTCCTCCCTGGAACCCACCGATCCCACCCTGCTGCCCAAAGCCACCCTGCTGCCCAAAGCCACCCTGCTGCCCAAAGCCACCCAGCTGCCCAAAGCCGGATGGCTGCCCAAAGCCGGATTGCTGCCCGAAGCCGGATTGCTGCCCGAAGCCGGAACTACCAAAGCCGGTACCACCAAAGCCGGTACCACCAAAGCCGGTGCTTCCAAAGCCCGAACCGCCGAGCCCACCGAGCCCGGACCCTCCAAAACCGCTACCGCCGAACCCGCCGCCACCCGTGAACTGGGCGAGTGTGGGTTGGCACACGCCACTCAGGCAGATCACAGCCCATGCAAAGAGTGCAGTGCGATGGCCGATAAGGGAGCTAATTTTCATGGTTTTTCTTCCGTATTGCGGTGTGCGGATGCACCGCTTCTGCCAACGTATCGCTTGACGCGTCGTTCGTGTGAACACCTTGAGATTATCCCGTGTTCAACCGGCGCTGGACAGTGAATTCCGGTTGTTTTCACTACCGATTTTGCCGACATCTTCTTTTCTATCGATCCTTCGGGGGGAGCGTCTGCAACCCCCTCGCAAGTCTGCGGATTGTGCGTTTTGTTCGGGATGATCCTTTGCTTTCCGAAACCAACCAGCCACGGTGGGCACCTTCCGATCCTTTCGCCCTCTAGCTGCATTGTTATAATCCCGTTCGTCATGACTGGAACACGCATCCCGTGGCTTTGGTTCCGGTCGTTTTATCTTTCCTGCGCTGCAAAAGGAACTTCACCCCACCATGTTAGACCGTTGGCATGGGATCGCAGCATGGTTCGACTCCCGGTTGGTCGAGCGATTGGACACGCTAGGATCGGGCTGCCCTCCGCGGCTTCGCGAGGCCCTTGGGTACTCCCTGCTGGCACCCGGAAAACGATTGCGACCGATGCTTTGTCTGATGGCCTGCGAGGCCGTCGGCGGCAACCTCGATGACTCGCTCCCGGGCGCCATGGCCTTGGAAATGATGCATGCTTACTCCCTGATCCACGACGATTTGCCGGCGATGGACGATGACGAACTGCGGCGTGGCCGTCCAACCTGCCACGTCCAATTCGACGAAGCAACCGCGATCCTGGCCGGGGATGCACTCCAGCCGCTCGCTTTTCAGACGTTGCTGGACAGCAATTTGGCGAGCGAGATCGTCCGCGAAAGTTCCTTGGTTTTGGCCCGAGCGGTCGGGGCCGAGGGGATGGTCGGCGGGCAGATGGACGACCTGTTGGCTGAGAAACGGGATTCGGCGGCCTTGTCTCTCGAAGAGCGATCGGAGTGGCTGCGGTCAATCCATCGCCGAAAAACAGGGGCTTTGATCCAGGCTTCCGTAGAGTTGGGAGGCATCGCCGGTCGCGCCAACCCGCAAGATCGGCAAGCTTTATCGGAATACGGCCGTGCAATCGGCATATCCTTCCAAATCGTGGACGACCTACTAGACGCCGAAGGTACGAGCGAGAAAACTGGGAAAAAGACGGGTAAGGATTCGGCGCGAGGCAAGCTGACTTACCCCGCCGTGTTCGGCATCAAATCCAGTCGCGAGCAAGCTCGCACCTGGATCCATGATGCAGTGGCCGCGATCCAATGTTTGGGGAATCGGAACGAACCCTTGGTGTGGCTAGCGAATTACATCCTGGAGAGGACTCATTGATGGACGTGCACAAACTGCTATCCAAGCTCGATTCTGCGGAACCGTTGCTGTCGATGTCGGTCGAAGAGTTGGATCGTTTGGCCGACGAAATCCGGGATGTCCTTTGCAACTTGCTCGCCACCCGAACCGCGCATTTCGCTTCGAACCTCGGAGTGGTCGAATTGTGTCTGGCGCTGCACAGCGTATTCGATTTTCGCAAGCATCGGTTGATCTGGGACACCGGCCACCAGATCTACCCGCACAAACTGATCACCGGTCGCTACAACGAATTCAAAACGATTCGCTTGCGCGGTGGATTGATGGGCTACCCCAATCCTCAGGAGAGCGAATACGACTTGTTCATGACCGGTCACGCCGGTTGCAGTGTCTCAACCGCTCTTGGGCTCAAGTCCGGGGACGACCTGATGGACGCTCGGGACCGCAAGAGCATCGCGGTGATCGGTGATGGGGCGTTCCCTTCCGGGATCGTGTTTGAGGCGATGAACAATGCGGGGGAACTGAACAAGGACCTGATCGTCATTCTCAATGACAACAAGATGTCGATCTGCCCGCGCGTGGGAGCGATGGCGAGTTACCTGGATCGGCTCCGCACCAATCCGTTTTATACCGGCCTCAAGAGCGAAGTAGTCAAGGTCCTCAACCGCTTGCCGGTCTTCGGCGATCCTGCAGAACGACTGCTCGCGCAGATCAAGGAGGGAGTCAAGGCTGGGATGGTCGGCGGGATGTTGTTCGAAGAGTTCGGCTTCCGATACATCGGCCCGATCGACGGCCATGACATCCGTTTGCTCCGCAAGTACCTCGAGATGGTTCGGGACCAAAAAGGGCCGACACTGCTCCATGTGGTCACGGAAAAAGGTCGTGGCTACAAACCTGCGGAGAAGGATCCGGTTTATTTCCACACCCCACCCGCCTTCGAGGACGAGGATGGCAGCCCGCGAGTGTTGACACTCGGCGAGAAGCCTGCCTTCACGAACTATGCCCGCGATGCGATCGCCAGCCAGATGCGCCGGGACCCGCGCGTGACGGTCATGACCGCCGCAATGTGCCAAGGGAACAAACTCGAGCCGGTGCGGGACGAATTCCCGACCCGCTTCTTCGATGTCGGGATCTGCGAATCGCACGCGGTCGCCTTCGCTGCCGGTCAAGCCAAAGTTGGACTGCGACCTATCGTGGCAATCTACAGCACGTTCCTGCAGCGATCCTACGACCAGATCTTCCAAGAAGTCGCTCTGCAGAATTTGCCCGTGACGATGATGCTCGATCGCGCCGGTCTCACGGGTCCCGACGGTCCCACGCACCACGGTGTATTCGATATCGGATACATGCGGGTCTTTCCAAACATCGTGATGATGGCGCCGGGGGATGCATCGGAAGTGGAACCGATGCTCGAGTTCTCCCTCACGCACAACGGGCCATGCTCGATTCGCTATCCCAAGACGAGCGCTCCGACGTACGAGCGACCGACACAACCGATCGAACTGGGCAAGGCCGAGGTCCTGCGGCGAGGCAACGATGGCGCGATTGTGGCCTGCGGTGCGATGTTGCAGCAAGCCCTCGCGGCCGCCGATCTTCTCGAAAGCGAAGGGATTCACGCCACCGTGGTCAATGCCCGATTCATCAAACCACTCGATGTTGAGTTGCTCGCTCAACTATTCGAGGAATGCCGATTCATCGTTACGGTTGAGGAAGGTGCTCTCGCAGGAGGGTTCGGGTCCGCAGTGCTCGAGGCGGCGTGCCAGCATGGTTGGGACACTCGCATCCTGCGAACGCTCGGGATCCCGGACCGTTTCATCGAACACGGCGACCGAAATGAACTGATGCAGGAACTCGGCCTCGACGCGGGCGGTATCGCTCGCGCCTGCCGACAACTCTCCGAAAACTCGTCCTACATTCAGGCAGCAGGAGTCTGACGGTGTCACACTCCGCACCGCGGTGGATCGCTGAAGGAAGATCGCGGCCTCGCGTGGTGGTGCTCGCCGCTTCCAATCGTCCGCGTGTTGCGTCCGAACTCTCGGCAATCGTCAAACTCCTCAAAGCCAGTGCCGAGGTTGTCGAAGTCGACACCCGTTTTGCGTACGAGTTCTCCGGGTGCGATTCCGATCTGGTGGTCGTGCTCGGTGGTGACGGCTCGATCCTCCAGTCCGCTCGCCAGATGGGTCGAAACCAGCGCCCGGTGCTCGGGATCAATCTCGGCAGGCTCGGGTTTCTCGCTGCAGTTCCGCCGGAACAACTCGCGCACGTTTGGCCGAATGTATGCGATGGTTCCTACTCGATCACCAGCCATCTCATGCTGCAATGCTCGGTCCTCCGGAACGGGCAATTGCTCCACTCGATCATGGGACTCAACGAAGCTGCAGTTCTGGGAGGTCCTCCCTACTCGATGATGTACATCGATTTGCACATCGATTCCCAATTGGCCACTACCTACGCATGCGATGGTTTGATCATCAGCACGCCGATCGGCTCCACTGCCCATAACTTGTCTGCTGGCGGACCGATCTTGCGCCGCAACTTACAGGCATTCGTCATTGTTCCCATCAGCCCACACACGCTCACCATGCGGCCCGTGGTCGATACATCGGAACGGATCTTCGATCTTCGCATGCAGTCGGATCATCCCACAGCAAGTGTGGTGGTAGATGGCCGGGTGGTCTGTCGATTCGAGCAAGATCTGACCGTTCGCATCACAAAGTCCGAGCATCAGTTTCAATTGATCAGCGTCCCGGGCCACGACGACTACGAAGCACTACGCACCAAGCTCGGGTGGAGCGGTAAACCGCGCCCCGGCGAGTAAACGAAATCAATCACCGCACGCACACGACCAAGGGTTAGTTCGAGGATGGAACACGGATTCATCGCCTGGGCCAAAGCCCGGGCCGCGCGATTGCCCCAAATTCGTTTGGGCATCGGCGACGATTGCGCGTTGATCGCTCCCACCGCGACCGATTGGGTGGTAACCACCGACTCCCTTTGCGAAGGAACCCATGTCCTGCTGTCGGAATGCGGACCGCGCGCGGTTGGTCGGAAACTCGTCGCGGTCAATCTGAGCGATCTGGCCAGCATGGCCGCCGCGCCGATCGCGGTCTTCCTGTCCCTCTGCTTGCCACGTCTGTCCGCTGGCGAAATCGCTTCGGAGGTTTTCGAAGGAGTATGCGAATCGTGCGAACAGTACTCGGTTGCTATCGGAGGCGGAGATACCAACGTATGGGACGGTGACCTCGTGGTCCATCTCACCGCGATCGGTTCGGCACCGGTGGGCGGCGCATGGCTTCGCCAAGGAGCCCAGCCCGGAGATGCGATTTTCGTCACGGGTTCGCTCGGCGGCAGCATTCTCGGAAAACACTTGAACTTCGAGCCTCGGTTGTCCCTCGCCCGCGCGCTGCATCCGCTCGGTGTCGTCCGCGCTGCGACCGACATCAGCGATGGGCTCGGGATCGATCTGCTGAATGTGACCGTCGCCAGCCGTTGCGGAGCCGAGTTGGAACTCGATCGGGTCCCAATCAGCGAAGCGGCCCATCGACGATCGACGCAGACAGGCCGACCCGCGATCGAACACGCGCTGGGTGATGGCGAGGATTTCGAATTGCTGCTTGCCGTTGCGGGCGATGCGGTCGATCGCGTCCCCTCGCATATCGAAGGGGTACCACTCACCCGCATCGGCACCTTCGTCTCGCGCACCGGCTTGTGGACCAAAACCAAACGGGGTGTTGAGCAGTTACCTCCGCGCGGCTATGTGCACGGCTGATACCGTCGCCAGACGGTGGTGGCTATTCAGCGATTTCTTTGTCGGCGAGGAGAGTTCCTTGAGGATCGGGTTCACGAATCGCGAAACCGAGCGCCTCGAGTATCCCACGCATTCGCGGATCATCGACGCGTGTCTCGGCGACCACGCGGGTGACGCCCCAATGCTGGGCAACCGCCATGCAATGGGTAGCAATCTCCAAACCGAGGCCGCGACCTTGCCAAGCATCCTCGACGAGGATCGCAAACTCCGCCACATGGCGGTCGGCGTCGGTGACCAATCGCCCCACGCCGAGGATCGGGGCATCCGCAGGAGGCATCTGGCCGCCCGGGCGTGTTTCCTGGGCGACAAACGCTAGCTCGCGGTCGTAATCGAGAAAACAAAAACGGGTCGCCATCTCGTGGGTCGCTTCCTTGAACACCATGCGGAAACGGGAGTGGAGCGACTCGGGTGAACACCGTTGTAGCATCGCTCGCCATGCGGTCTCATCCTCGGGGCGAATCGGCCGAAGCGAAATCGCGGTTCCATCGGGTAGTCCGACTCGCGTCTCGAATTCGCTGGGATACGGCCGGATGGCAAGATGCGAATAGGGACGCACTGCGTGCGATGCGGGGGGCGCGATGACAAACCGGGCATCGAGTGCCAGTAGCTGCTGTTCCGAAATCAAAAGAGGATTGATATCCGCTTCGAGAATGCGTGGCTGTTCAATGATCATCGTGGAGAATCGGAGCATGATCTCGATAATCTGATCGATATCCGCCTTGGGACGCCCTCGATACCCGTTCAGCAGTGGCCAGCATCGCAAAGATTCGAGCATTCGCAGCGCGAGTCGATGCTGGATCGGAGGCAGTTCTAGCGCGCGGTCTTGAAACAACTCAGCGGTAATGCCTCCCAGACCGACCATCAGCACCGAGCCGAAGATCGGATCTTGCTTGGATCCGAGTATCAATTCCGTCCCGTGTACCGCCGTGATCATCGGCTGCACGGTTGCTCCGAGCAGGACCGCGTCCGGTCGCTCTTTGGCCGCCCGAGCCATCATCTGTTCGAACGCAGCTCGCACCTGCACGTCCGATTGCAGATTGAGCACCACACCACCGACGTCGGTCTTGTGCGTGATTTGCGGCGAATAGATCTTGAGTACGACCGGATATCCGATGCGAGTCGCAGCCTCCACCGCTGCATCCGGTGTCGCGGCGACCTCGATCGGCGTGGTTGGGATTCCATACAGGGAGAGCAATCGTTTGGAGTCGACCTCCGTCAAGATCGCGCTCGATGGGTGATGGTCCGATGCGTAGTCCAGCTGCAACGGATTCAGAAACGATTGCCTCTGGCTCGTCGTTGCGGCAAAATCGGGAACGATCGCTTTGGGTGTTTCGTAGAGGACTTCGCGCGTCCGCGTGTAGGCCGCGAGTTGCATCATGCCGTGGATCGCTTGCTCAGGCGTTTCGAATGTTGCGATCCCCGCTCGCTGCATAATCTCGCTCCCTTCGGCCATCAGATCGCCACCCATCCATGCGGCCATCATGGCCTTGCCGGGTGGCAACGCGAGTTGGGAGACACGACGCGCCGTATCGCTGGGATGGGTCATCGCTTGGGGGCTGAGAATCGCCAGCACCGTATCGACGTTCGGGTCCTGAAGCGTCACTTCAACCGCTTTGGAAAATCGTTCGGCGTCCGCATCTCCGATCACATCGATCGGGTTGCCTCGCGACCAATTGGCAGGCAGGAACTCGCTCAAATGCTCCATGGTTGCGGGGGCGAGTTTCGCGAGCTTGCCCCGTTGTTCGAGCAGCGCATCGGTGGCCATCACCCCGGGTCCACCTGCGTTGGTGACGATCGCCAGCCGCGATCCGATCGGATGGGGGTGCTGGGTCAGCAATTCTGCACATTGAAACAGAGACTGCATCTCGAACAGACGAACGATCCCAGCGCGCTCGAGGGCCGCCTGATAAACGGCATCAACTCCAGCCATCGCGCCGGTGTGCGACGCGGCCGCCATAGCGGACTCAGCGAACCGACCGGCTTTGTATGCGACCAAGGGTTTGCGGCGCGAGAATGCCCTGGCCGCGGACATGAAGTATCGAGCATCGGCAATCGATTCGATGTAGAGGATCGCCGACGCCGTGTTCGGATCCTCGGCAAGATAATCGAGCAGATCGCCGAACCCGACATCGAGTTGATTGCCGAGGGAGAGAAAGTGCGAGAATCCGATCCCTTGCGACAACGACCAATCGAGCACGGCAGTGCACAGCGCTCCCGACTGGGAGAGGAACGCGACGTGGCCAGGTTGTGGCATACCGACCGCGAAGCTCGCGCTCAGCTTGAGTCCTGGGTTGATCAAACCGACACAGTTGGGACCGAGGATGCGAAGGCCGGGATAGCGGCGTTGCTCTTCCTTGACCTGATACTCGAGCTGCTTCCCTTCTTCGCCCAGTTCGCGAAAGCCCGCGGTCAAGACAGCCAGTGCACCCACGCCTCGTTCACCGCACTCTCGCACGATCGGTGGAACCGTGGACGATGGGGTGCAGACGACCGCCAGATCGATCGGTTGGTCAATCGCGCTGACGCTCGGGAACGCAAGCTGGCCTTGGACGGTTGGGGAGCGGCTGTTGATCGGGTAAACGGGACCAGCGAATCCGTTGGAAAGGATATTTTTTAGGACCGCGTGTCCGACTTTACCCGGCGTGTCGCTGGCGCCAATGACTGCGACGGACCGGGGCGCCAGCATGCGATCAAGGTTTCGAATCGGCATGGTTGTCGCCTAGAGGATTTGCGTGACGACTTGCACCCAAGCTGGGTCGCCGAGCAGTTCGGGAAAGTGTTCGCGTCCTGCGGTGATATGAGCGGACTGGCCGTGCTGTTGGAGTGCTTCGCGGCTTGCCCATTCCTCGATGAACGTGAATCGTCCTGGGTGGTCGAGATCGAGGAACAGATCGTAGCGGATACAACCTTCTTCGAGGCGAGTGGGGGCAACGAAGCTTTCCAGGACCTTGCGAAGTTCGGACTCTTTACCGGGTTTGGCGTGCAAATGAGCAACGACATCAACTTTCATCGTGATTGCTTTCGTGCGATGGCTAAGTTAGGGGCAGGGGAATCGTGATACGGTACATTGTCTCGCAACAGTCCAGAGATGCAAGCGATGCCGCAAAGTGCCCTGCCGTTCACGGACGCCTCCTGCCGAGCTTGCCAGGGAGGGAGTCGATCATCAACATCCCTTGGAAATTTGGCCGGGCGGCCCGGCCCAAAGCAACTTCGGTGCAGCGACTTGTTAAACAAACAACTCGGACGCAGGCGGAAAAAATTCGTGTCGCACCACGTAGTCACGACAAAGCGTCCCTGCTTCCGCATCGCACCTTATTCGCCGCCAATTGCGTCTGCATCAAACGGCGAATGGTTGAGAATCGGTGGCTAACCGGTGTAGGGGCTGAAAAGAGGGGTCGAGAGGTATCGCTCACCCAGCGAGCACATGATAGTAACGATCCGCTTGCCACGGAACTCGGGACGACTTGCGACTTGGGCGGCCGCCCAGACGTTGGCGCCGCTGCTGATGCCCGCCATGATTCCCTCTTCGCGAGCCAGTCGCTGGCCCCACGCAAAGGCGATTTCGTCTTCGACCGTGATGACTTCATCGACAACATCGCGATCGAGGTTCTTGGGGACGAATCCCGCACCGATCCCCTGGATGCGATGTCGTCCCGGTTTGCCGCCGCTGATCACGGGGGATTGCATCGGTTCGACCGCAATGGCTTTGAAGGCAGGGTTTCGAGCCTTGATGAATCGTGCGACCCCTGTGATCGTGCCTCCGGTCCCCACCCCCGCAACAATCGCATCGATTTTGCCGGCGGTATCCTCCCAAATTTCAGGCCCAGTCGTCTCCTCATGGACTCTGGGATTGGCTGGGTTTTCAAACTGCTGGGGTATCCATGCCTTTGGATCGGTCAAGGCGATCTCATGAGCTTTCTGGATCGCTCCCCGCATTCCTTCGGCGGCTGGGGTCAAGACTAGATTCGCACCCAGAGCACGGAGCAACGCGCGTCGCTCGACCGACATGGACTCGGGCATGGTCAACGTCAATCGATACCCTTTGGCTGCCGCGATGAATGCGAGGGCGATGACGCGTTGCGGTTTGTGCGTCGTCGCAGCGTTGTCGAGCCAGATCAAGGGATGCCCATGGACGGTTTGCTGGAGGGCCGGAAAATCGTCCCTCACCGACGCCAGGTGCAACGGGCGCGAGCCAGAGGGCAGACCGACCGGTAGGCCGGTCTCCCGCGACCGGATGGTTTCGGCAATCGGATCGCGATGAGCGAAGGGATTTTCCTTCGTCATCGCATGCGATTTCGATTGCAGGCTATGCAGCACAGAGTCGCTCGGTTCTCGCATCGCAACCAACTGAGCAATCGCACGCGAGAATGCTTCGGGATTGAGATCCTGTCGGTCGGCGTGACGCGCGATCGCGGCTTGCACAGCCGCAGGGAGGACCGAGGTGGGAAGTCCCGACCCCGAGAGTGCGGACTCGGCAACGTGAATAGACTCCGCGTCGTGGGGTGGAATCTCCGATGATTGCATCGCAGCATCGCGCAAACGCGATAAAGGATCCATGAGTGCATGCGACGGTTGGGGAGGATGATTGAAGGATGGAGTCCGCATCATCAAATCCCCGACCCGCTATCGAACGACTTCGGGACCCGCTGCACATAGTCGTGGTAGTATCCAACCTCCACATTCTCCAACACGCCCAACGCATCGTCGGTCAACACGGCCGCAGAGAAGTAAAGGGTAAGCAGATACGAACTGACACCGAGGCTGTCGAGCCCCATCAAGCGGGCTGATAAGCTTGGAGCGATCTCCCCTTCGATACCGGTTTGATGCAGACCCACGACCCCTTGATCTTCTTCACCAGTACGAACCAACAGGATGCTGGTTGTGCCCGAAGACTGGCGCGATTGATATCGGTTGGTTACCTCAAGCTTATCGCAAGGGATAATCGGTACGCCGCGCCACGAAGCGACCGGATGGCCGAAGATACTGACCGTCACAGGAGGAACTCCACGCCAGGTGCACTCGCGAAGGAAGGCCGCAATCGCTTTCGGGTGAGCCACAAAGAACGCTGGCTTCTTCCACACCAGCGCGAGGAGTTCGTCTAGGTCATCAGGCGTCGGGGCGCCATAACGTGGACTGATCCGCATGGCGGGATCGACCGAATGCAGGAGTCCGAACTTCTTGCTGTTGATCAATTCCCATTCCTGACGCTCCTTGATCCCTTCGATCGTGAGTCGCATCTGCTCCTCGAGTTGGTTGTAGGGACCGTTGTACAGATCCGAGACGCGCGTGTGAACGCGAACGACGGTTTGCACGGCGGACAGCGAGTATTCGCGCGGAGTCGGCGAATAGTCGACAAAGGTCTCGGGAATCTCGACGTTCTCCGCAAAGCCACTCACCAAGTCGATGTTGCGTTCTCCGTAGCGGTTGACGCTCGAACGCAGTTCCTGATGCTCGTCGATGGCTTTTTGGAACTCAGCGAACATGTTCGGGTTTTCCGCCAACAATGCGTCGAGATCTTTCCGAGACAACGTCAGCAGCACACACGGCGTGATCGTGCGAATGGTCGCATCCGACGGACGGTCCGACGTCAAATCCGACTCGCCGAAGAACTCTCCTTCGGTGAGGAGCGCAATTCGCAAATCGCTGCCATGCACCCCTTTGCTCAATACTTCGACTTGCCCCTGCGCGATCACGAAGAACTTGCTGCGATCCTCCCCTTCGACCAGCAGCTTGTTCCCGATCGGAACATTCTCGACTCGGAAGGACCCCGACATGCGCTCGAGAATGGTGTCGGGCAACCGAGAGAACAACGGCACCCGCCGCAGGGCGCTGGCGGGGAACGATACTCCGTCATCCCGAACATCCACGGCAATCCGTTCCGCTTTGGCAAGCTCCACTTTGGTCCGATTGACGCGATAGGTGCCGCCGTTGACCTGCACCCAAGGCAGGAGCTTGAGCAGGTAACGCGGCGTGATCGACATCATCTTGGGTGATGTCTTGGTGGTCGTCGCCAGGTTCCTCGCGACCGAGGTGGTTACGCTTCGCTGAAGCAGGTTGTCACTCATTCCTCAATTCCCTTGTTGAAGTAGCACACGATGTAAGAGATGGTCCTCCTGACCGATGATTCATCGACCGTTTCCACGTAGTCCATCGATCCTTCAACGTGAAGTCTGAGGATACTTTCGGTTTGCGACAAGTACTCCTGCAAGCAAACTTGGCAACACACGGCGCTCAAAGCAACCATCCGTGAAATATGCTTACCAGCAAATATGACGGCGATATGCGATAGGGCGTTTCAGAAATGCAAAACCGGTGCCGAAGGTGGGTTCGGAACCGGCTTGCACAAGCGTGAGCTGTTGGGGTCCAATCAACTAGAAGCCACCCTCGAGTTGCACTTCTGAACCATCGCGCGATATCAAGCGCGCCAGGACTCGGATGTCGAGCGATTCGTTCAGGAATCGTGCGCTGCCGTCGACGAAGGCGGACATGATGCCGCCACCGTGGAACGAATAGGGCTGTCCCGTCCCGTCGACTCCGAAGTAGGGATGTGGATAGGCCGATCCGAGCTCTATCCCGTTGGTCACATTGATGGCGAAAGGCCCAGGAAACGAGGCACCGTCCGCCGACGATCCGATCAGCACGTTCAGTTCCGATGCTGGACGGCACCATCCGCCGCCATTGACCCGAGTGGTGGTACCGGGAGCAGCGTCCAGCACCTTACGACCCTTGCGATAAACGTGCGGGCGACCAGCTGATTCGATCAGCCGAAGGGTGTTGCTAGTCCCGTCGGTAAAACTCGCGAATCGCAGGCGAGCGGTTTTGGAAAGCCCGCCACAGTTGACGCGCGCCGATTCCCGATCGACGAACCCGAGCGTAAACAATTGAGGATCCACACCGTAAAACCCGGAGTAATCGCCGTTGGCAACGCGAGCTTGCCATACAGGTGTATCCGGAGGAGGTGAGCCGTCCAGCACTCGCCCTGCTTCCGGATTCGAGGGGCACTCGTAAATCGGAATCTTGGTGCCAAAGAGATCAAAATTCAACGAACCGTCACCGTTGGGCACTGTCGACGACCAGTTCTTCGTCAAATCGATGCGTCGAAGGAGCGCCTCTTGCTCGATGTAGGACAAGAGGTTAGTCGCCCATCGAATCCGCACCGTCCCGGTCGCTTGGGGACGAAGATTCCCCGGAAAGTACTTCAGCGCACTGTGAAAATTCTGGAATCCCAACTCAATTTGACGGATGTTGTTGGAGCACGACATGCGGCGTGCGGCTTCCCGAGCCGCTTGCACGGCGGGCAGCAACAAGCCGACCAAAATTCCAATAATTGCAATCACAACCAACAATTCCACCAAGGTGAATGCTCGCCGGAATTTTCTGATCTTCATAAAACAATTCCTCTCAAAAAGTAGCAAATACAAAGGGACTGAACGACACCCATCCCTAGGTGCCAAAAATGGACTAACGAAATGGACTAACGAAGGCGAATTGGATCTAGCTCTTTGGTCGCCTTGGTAATGGCGATACGAAGGGTAGACGATTCAGGACGGGACCAAGTCCCCGGTAACTTGTTCGTGGGCGCTTCATTCGGATCATCGCGGAGCCACTGCTCGACAGTCACGATGAAATCCCCTTCCGGAGTTCCATCGCCCGTGTCATACGTGGTCAGTTGAAATTTTCCATCGGCATCGGTTGTCGCCCGCGACTTCGGAGCCTTGGAGTTGATATCCACGGGGTGCAATACCACCAAAGCGTTGGCAATCGGCTTGTCATTGGCAGAGAGCAACTGGCCCGATGCTGGAAAGGTAGGAACGCGAGACTCCCCTTGCTTGCAACCAGCCAGCATCAGACACGGAACGCACAGCACGGCGAGACCAAGCCAGAAAGATCGATGCTTTGAAAAACATGCAAACGTATCCATGATGGGAAAACTGCTTCCTTCGACCCGAGATAGACGCCATTGGTGCTTGCACAGCGAGCGACGACTCACTAGCCAACACCATTCGGTTCACAACGAAGGATGCCAATTGCATTTGGCGTGCCAATGAATCCGGATTTTTCGATTCGCGCTACTAAATCGAATAATCGGCGGCGAAAGAGCGTGCGTGGGTGGGCACGACATAGACCAACTCGCCTGGCTTGAGATCCATCGCATCGAGTTGTTCGAGTGGCAAATCGACTCGGATAGGACCGCGAGTCCCTCCCTGGAGCAGCACCTTGGCTTGCACTCCCGCTCGATTGATGCGTTCGATGGTTGCGGGAATGCTTTCGGGCGATTGGCTGCTTCGCTCGATACGCATTTCATGAGGGCGAACATAGATACGCGTGCCGTCTCGTTCTCCTTGCAGACCATTGCCTGCAAATCGTCCATGAAAGACGTTCACGGCCCCAAGAAAGTCCATGACGAATTCGGAGGCCGGATGGTGAAAGACTTCCTCTGGGGTACCGACTTGTTCGATGGCCGCTTGGTTCATGACGACGACGCGGTCCGAGACCTCGAGGGCTTCCTCCTGATCGTGGGTGACCAGCACCGTGGTGGTATGCAACTCGTCATGCAGGCGGCGCAGCCACTCGCGCAGGGCCTGACGGACCTTGGCATCGAGCGCACCGAACGGTTCGTCCAGCAACAGAACGCGCGGCTCGATGGCCAAGGCGCGCGCCAGCGCGACCCGTTGGCGCTGCCCTCCGGAAAGCTGCATGGGGAAGCGATTGCCGAAACCATCCAGCTGAATCAAGCCCAGGAGCCGATGGACGCGATCCTGAATCTCCGAAGTGGAGGGACGGATGGCGCGCGGTTGCACGCGCAGTCCAAACGCGATGTTCTCAAAGACACTCATGTGCTTGAACAACGCGTAATGCTGAAACACGAAGCCGACGCGGCGTTGGCCGACGCTCATCGATGCGACATCGTCTCCGAAGAACAGGACCTGCGGATCTCCGAGGTTCGACGGGCTTGCGGGGTCAGGCGACTCCATCCCGGCGATGATTCGCAGCAACGTCGTCTTGCCCGAACCCGACGGGCCCAGGAGGGCCACCAATTCACCGGTCTCGATCCTAAGTTGGATATTCTTGAGGGCGACGTAAGACCCAAACGTCTTATTCACATTGCGAACTTCGACACTCATGATTCCTCTTGTATCCCACGGGCCTGACTCCCCCGCTTGCCGGACAACTCGATCCGATATTCCAAAAGCGACTTGGCGCAGAGCGTCACTACGCCGAGCAGAGCCAAGATCGATGCCAACGCAAAGGCGGCGGCTGTATTGTACTCGTTGTAGAGCGCGTCGATTTGCAGCGGGATGGTATTCGTTCGCCCCCGAATGTTCGACGATACGACCGACACCGCTCCGAATTCCCCCATCGCCCGCGCATTGCACAAAAGAACCCCGTAGAGAACACCCCATTTGATATTGGGGAGCGTCACACGCCAAAACGTCTGCCACCCTCGAGCTCCGAGCGAGATCGCCGCCCACTCCTCCTCGCTCCCTTGCTCCTGCATCAACGGAATCAACTCTCTGGCCACGAACGGAAACGTGACGAACAACGTTGCCAGCACCACGCCAGGAACCGCGAAAATGATCTGGATTCCATACGAAGCCAGAAAAGGACCCAGCCACCCCTGCAAGCCAAACACGAGCACGTACATCAAACCCGCAATGATCGGCGACACCGCAAAAGGCAGATCGATCAACGAGATCAACAGCGACTTGCCCCGGTATTGATACTTGGTTGTTGCCCACGCCGCAGCCAGCCCAAACAGGGTGTTGAGCGGGACCGCGATGCCCGCAGCCAGCAGCGTCATTTTGATCGCGTTCACCGCATTGCGGTCGGTGAGGGACGCGATGTACACGCGCACGCCGCGCCGCAAGGCTTCCCAGAAAATCACTCCTAGCGGCAGCAGCAAAATCAACGTCATGAACGCGAGTGTCGTACCGATCAACAACCGGCGTACCCAGGGTGGATCGGCGATGTTCAAGGCGTTGTTCCGAACTGTTGTCATTCGCTTTGCTTCCTATCCTGGCCCGCGACCTGTGCGACGATTGGCCAGCCACTGAACACCCTGGATAAGCATCAGGATCGCCAGCGTCGAAACCAGCAGCACCATTGCCACGGCCGACGCCCCAGCGATATCGTTCTCGTCGATACGACTGAGAATCAGCAGCGACGCGATTTCGGTCTTCATCGGCAGATTCCCTGCGATGAAGACGACGCTGCCGTACTCCCCAAGCGCGCGGGCAAAGGCCAGCGTAAATCCCGTCACCGCCGCTGGCAGCAAACTGGGGACCGTCACACGCAGGAACGTCTGCTCGCGCGAGGCACCAAGACTCGCTGCCGCCATCTCCGCCTCGCGATCCAAGTCTTCGATCGCCGGCTGCAGCGTGCGAACCACGAAGGGAAACCCGATGAACACCAGCGCGATCACAACCCCGAGCGGAGATATCGAGGTCCGAATCCCCAACGGAAACAGCCAACTGCCCAACAATCCTGTCGGAGAAAAGATCGTCATCAGAGCGATGCCCGATACCGCTGTCGGCATCGCAAACGGAAGATCGACCAGCGCATTAAGCACACCTTTTCCAGGAAACTCGTAACGCGTTAACGACCAAGCCGCAATCGCACCAAAGACGAGATTGACCACCGCCGCGATCAGCGATGCGCCAAAGGTCAAACGGAACGAAGCCTGCACCCGTGGATTGCCCATGGTCGCCCAAAACTCCGCTTGATTCAGCGAAAGCGATTTCCACAGCAGCGCTGCCATGGGGATGAGCACAATCAAGGCCAGATAGAAGAGCGTGAATCCGAAGGTGATGCCAAAGCCCGGTAGCGACTTGGTACGCGATCGCTTGGCTGGCATCACGGCTGCCCCTGGAACACTTGATCGAAGATCCCCGTCCGCTCCTTGAAGTGAACCTCCTGGGCCTCTTGCCAATCCGCAACCAAATCGGTCAGCTGGAAGTGTTGCACCGTGGGGAATTTCGTACGTTCGGCCGCATCGATCACGTCAAGGTTCCGAGGCCGATAATAATGCTTGGCTATGATCCGCTGCCCCTCGTCCGAATAGAGATACTGAAGATATTCCGTCGCTACCTCCAGCGTTCCGTGAGCTTGCGCATTTTTGGCAACGACAGCAACCGGCGGTTCCGCGAGTATGCTCATCGGAGGAACGACAATCTCAACCTCTCCCGTTCCGAGTTCCTTGATCGCAAGAAACGCCTCGTTCTCCCATGCGAGCAAAACATCTCCGATACGGCGCTGCAGGAAGGTGTTGGTTGCCGCCCGCGCCGACGCATCCAGAACGGGAACCCGGCGATAGAGCGCCTTGATGAACTCGGTCGCCTTCTCGCGAGCTTGCACAACCGCAGGGTCCGAAAGATCGCGAGCGCGATCGAGACCTTTCAGTTCGCGATGCATGGCATAGCCCCACGCCGCCAGGTAATTCCAACGCGCGCCCCCGCCCGTCTTGGGATTCGCCGTGATGACTTCCACATCGTCGCGAATCAAATCCCCCCAATCCGCAATCCGCTTGGGGTTGCCTTTTCGAACCAAGAACACAATCGTCGAAGTGTACGGAGAACTGTTGTGAGGGAACTGCTTCTGCCAATCCGTCGGGAGCAATCCCGATCCTTTCGCGATCGAGTCGATGTCCCCGGAGAGAGCCAACGAGACAATGTCCGCGGATAGTCCTTCGCTGACCGCCCTCGCCTGCTTGCCCGATCCACCGTGCGATTGGTCCACCTCGACCTGTTGGTTTTTGGTCGCGAGCCAGTGCCGGGCGAATGCCGCATTGAAGTCGGCGTACAATTCGCGGGTCGGGTCGTACGAAACATTCAGGAGCGTTACCTTGGCCGACGTGCCACCGCCGGGTGTGCTAGCGTTGGGCGAACACCCCACGACCAGGAGACAAACCAGCGCCCAACCCCACTCTTGGAGACCATCCCTGCTTCGTATCATTGCAACCCTTCCGTTGTTCACCGCACTCCTCGTTTCGCAAGGTCGGCAAGGTCGCCTCCCTCGGTGCTACTCGTTCCGAGCCGACCACCGGTAGCCGAAAGCCACGCCCCTTGGTCCATCAACGATTCGTCAAAAGTGCAATTATTGCGCCAAGCCGCCCCCTTCGCAAAGCCCCAGCGAAAATCAACGCAACCACGGTTTCGCCCCCGAGGCCATGAACTTCCAAGGGCGATGAGCCGTCATATATGACGGTATTCCCGTTATTATTGATGGGTGGCCGTGATATAATAGGGTCTTTGGCGTTTTGGACGGTGGCACAGGATTCGCGTACTTGTGGGTGCGGGTTTGGGAATGGCGAGCCTGAGGCGCTAGCCGATTTTTTCCCCGCGTCGAACGAACTCGGCTAGCGCCTCAGGCTCATGAAGACGAAAAATTGAATTTTCTCGGCTGTGTCGAACAAGGTATACCGAGTCGGGAAGCAAACGGAGAGGTGGAATGCAGGAGGTTACCCTGGCAACAGCGCTGCTTCAAGGCTGGAGTACGGCTGCCTACCGACCGATCGACGATGCGTTGGTCGGCTCGCTGCTCCGTTGGGTCGGCCAGGGGTGGCCATTTCGCTCGGCGGTCGTTTATCACTTGGACCCGGCGAGCAAGTCGATGCTGGCGGTGGGGGTTACCGGCCCGAGCGCCATCTCGGTATCCCGTCAGCCTGTTCCATGCACCGACTCCAAGTGGCAAGAGTTGGAGAAATGGCTCGATGCGAAGGAGGTTCTGCGACAGAACAGTCCTCGACGTTCGGGAAAACTCGCGTTGCTGGCCCCCGAGTCTTTCTCGGAATCGATCGCGATCCCGTTGGCAACGGACCGAGACGGCGAAGAGCTCGGAGTGCGCGGTGCGGTGGTCTTTGAGATCGAACGGGGCCGATTGGCTCAACCGAGCCAGGACAGCCAGCTTCTTGCATGGGGCGGGCCGTTCGGACTCGCCCTGGCGAATCGGCTTCGCAAGGATCGCGAAACGACCACCGATGCTGGCGTGGCGGATACTGGCGACCGTGCCGACCGAAAAGCGCTGCGCGAGATCGTGGTTGGGGCGGATGCAGGATTGCGGGCGGTGATGGAGCGGGTTCAGTTGGTGGCTGGATCGGACATGCCGGTTCTGATCCTGGGGGACACAGGCACGGGCAAAGAGGTAGTGGCACGGGCGATTCACACACGTTCGGCCCGATCGTCCGGCCCATTTCTTCGCGTCAACTGCGGGGCGATTCCACCGGAGTTGATCGATTCGCAGCTCTTCGGTCATGAGCGAGGAAGCTTCACCGGCGCTTCGGACCAGCGCAAGGGATGGTTCGAGCGGGCGGAGGGAGGCACGTTATTTTTGGATGAGATCGGCGAGTTGCCGTTGGCCGCGCAAGTCCGTTTGCTGCGAGTGTTGCAGGAGAAGCAGATCGAACGGGTCGGCGGACAGGAGACCTTGCACGTTGACGTGCGGATTGTGACCGCGACCCACCGCGATCTTGCATCGATGGTCCATCAACGGACGTTTCGCGAGGATTTGTGGTATCGCATCAATGTCTTCCCCATACTGCTGCCGAGGCTAGCGGAACGCCGCGAAGACATTCCGGAGTTGGCCCGCCATTTTGCGCGCAAGGCTTCGACCAGCTTTGGAATTCCCTATGTCGAGCCCACGTATAGCGACATCGATCAATTGATCGAGTACCACTGGCCGGGGAACATTCGCGAGTTGCAGGCGGTGATCGACCGCGCGGTGATTTTGGGGCGTGGGGTTCGGTTGGAAATCGCCACATCCCTCGGCCTAGGTCAACAGCCTCGCTACACCCCGGCCCCGGACAACAACGAGCCGACGTTTTATGAAGTCATCCCTGAATCGATCCCGCCGATCGCTTCGGGCGCATCGACTGCAGCGCCGAACGTCTCGAGCGGTGCAAGCAGCGACGCGCGGATCGAATCGCTCAACGAATCGATGAAGCGGCACATCGAGCGGGCGTTGATCGCATGCAACGGCCAGATTGAAGGCAAGCGAGGCGCGGCCGACACGCTCCGCATCAACCCGCACACCCTCCGCGCAAAAATGCGTAAGCTCGGTATCCACTGGTCGGACTACCGCAAGAGTTAGAGAATCAAGTTTCGCTCCCCAGCTACACTTGATCGCCTGGACGTTCGCCACTCCCCCGACACTAGCCGAGATGCGCGAGCATCCGGGTTGAAGCGCGCAACACCATGCCATGTTACCTCCACTTCCGACCGGACGGCTTGCGCCGTTCCGCTAGCATTGATCGCCGAAGGCGAGGCTCAGTCCGGGTGGCACGCCCAGAGGCTTTGCGATGGGCGTGGAGGCGGTTCCAAGCGCGCCACCATCGGCTCCTCATCCGACGGGGGCGAGCCCCGTTGTGATGGGGGCCGCGTCGCTATCGCTTGCTGGTTGCGATTGCCGTCCGATGGGGGCAAGCCCCAGCGAAACGCGAAATGCCTGAAGCCGAACGGTCTGTCGCAAGGGAATTTTTTCATGGCACCTACCGCGTCGTGAAGGGAGAGGCAAAAGGACAACCTTACGGTAAATTCTTGCCCTTGGTTTCTGGCAGTCCGATCAGAACAACCAGTCCCGCGAGGAAGAAGAGTCCCAGCAGCGAAATAGCGACCGGCAACTCATAGTTCGCCTTCATCCAAGCGGATAGCCAAATCAGAACTGGAGCGGCCAATATGCGGCCGGTGTTGAAACAGAAACCGGCTCCCGTCGCGCGAAGATGCGTAGGAAACATCTCCGGGAAATATATCGCATAGCCAGCATGAATGCCTTGGGCAAAAAAACCGAAGACCGGTAACAGGATCAGCAACAGCAGATAGCTACCAAAGTAACTCGGCAGCCAACACACGACGAGCGTCATGATCATGGCCAACAGGTGCATGGCTGCGAATGTGCGCCGTCGACCAAAACGGGCTGCAAGAGGCCCGAAGGCCAACATCCCGAGACCTGCGCCGGTGGTCTGAATGAAACCATAAGCGATCTTCGCTTTGGCTCCGATTTGATCTTTGGGAGTTCCCAAACGCTGCATCAGATCCTCTGCTAGATTTTGCCCGGCCACCACCACACCCCAAAACGTTGCCAATCCGACCATCGCCAGCAACGCCCCTAAGATAGCGCAACGGCGATACGATGGGTCCCTGAACAATTCCCGAAAGCTACCCATTTGCTCGCGGTTGGCAGCTTTGGCTTGCCTCCAGGCGTCCGGCTCCCGAATACTCATCCGGACCCAGACAACCAACAGGGCCGGAAGCACGCCGATCAAATAAGCCCACCGCCACTGGGTTCCCACTGCCAAACCCACGATCGCGGCCAACCAAAGTCCTGCCACACTCGTCGCATGAAAAATGCCTCCGGCGTACTCTCGAGAGTGCTTTGGAAATACTTCCGCCACGAGAGCGGCCCCGACCGCCCACTCGCCACCCACCCCCATAGCCACCAGGAACCGCAGAGCCCCCACCTGCCAGAGTTCGGTTGCAAATGCTGTCAGCCCCGAGAAGACGGAGTAGAAAAGAATGGTCAAAATCAGAACAGGGTTACGACCCCAACGATCGGCCAGCGAACTGAAGACCAATCCACCCAGCGTTCCTCCGATCAAGAATATCCCCAGAAATCTTTCGCCCCAACTGCGACCCAGTTTTTCAAGCTCTTGAGCGCCCATGAGCGGCTCTGCGGTCCTCAGCAGATCGGGGACCATATCACCCCGCGTCAGGTTGTAAATTTGGCCCTCAAATGCATCGAATACCCAGCCCAACGATGCAACCACGAGCACCAGCCACTGATAGCGGCTGACACCACGATACCAAGCTGTGGGGGGCTGCTGGCTCATGTTGCGTTCGCGTTCGAAACAGGGATGGAGCGTCGCTCACGAATCGATTGCTCGGCCAGCAAGCACAATTTCACGGACCATAGTCCGTCGACTCCCGATGCGACAGGGGCTCGGCCATCGCGCACCATTTCGACGGACCGTTGGATTTCCGTTCGCAATTCAAACACTTCTCCGCTCTGATAGGCAGGTTCAATCGCTCTGACCTCCGTTCCGTCAAAGACTTTGAGATAGTGCGTGGGTTCCAAGGTGCGATCCATGGCTCCGCTCCAACCTGCCATGATGGCACCCTTGGTACCGGTTACCTTGACCGTTTGATGATGCTCAAACGCGCCCAACGTTTGAGACACGACGGCGTAGGCACCATCTGCAAAACGCATGATTGCAGAAAAATTATCCAGCAATTGCGGACGCTTGAGATCGATGGAATTCCCCTCGGCGACGACTTCCACGCATTCGCCGCTGCCGGCAAGATACCAACGAGCCAGATCGAAAAAGTGAATTGGCTCTTCCAATACCCAATTACCGACACGGCTGGCATCATAACGCCAACCCGAGGAGCCCAAGCGATAGGGTTTTCGAGACAACTCGACGAGGACATACCTCGGTTGGCCGATCGTGCCTTGGTCGATGATCGACTTGATCAGCCCCCATTGCGTTGAAAGCCTTAGTTCGTGCCCAACAGCCAGGCGAATACCGCGTTGTTCAGCCGCTTGAACAATCGCTTGGGCATCCTCGATCGTGATTGCCATGGGCTTCTCCAGTAGGAGATGTTTGCCAGCCTCGATAGCCGCCATAGCGATGCTGCGATGGGTATCGCTAGGCGTGACCACATCGACGATCTCGATGTCCTCCTGTCGGCATAGTTGTCGGTAGTCGCGATAGAGGATGGCGCGAGGATATTTCTGCCTCGCCGCTTCGGCGGAAGCCTCCGAGTGGACTGCGATCGCGACCAGTTCCGCATCCTTGTTTTGATCGATCGACTGGGCATGCAATTGGCCCCACGCCCCAAATCCGACGAGTCCAAATCGCACTGGTTTACCGGTCATGCTGAAAAATCTCTCTCATTCCAATGTCGCGTTAGGTCCGGCACGCTGTCGTTAGCGGAGTTACAGGCTGATCCACGAGTCGCTGCTGAACTTGATTGAGTCGGCAACGTTGTAGACGCGGAAGTACATATTTCGCGAACAACCGGCACTCGTCCAGGTGTGGGTAGCCGCTCAAGATAAAGGCTCTCACTCCCATCTCCACATAGCGGTTCAACTTTGCCAGGACTTGGTCTGGATCACCCACGATGGCGCTCGCGCAGCCGCTTCTCGCTAACCCGATCCCGGCCCAAAGATGGTCCTCGAGGTACAGGTCGCCGCCGGCCTGCTCCCGCAAGGCATCTTGCCTCAAGACACCGGCACTCTGGCTATCCAACGATCGGCGTTTGATTTCAAGTCCCTTGTTGGGATCCAATCGCGAAATCAATCGCTCGGCGGCCTCTCGGGCCTCTGATTCTGTTTCGCGCACGATCACATGGGTACGAAAACCAAAGTCGATTTTTCTGCCGTACTGCGCCGCTCGCTGCGACATAACACGCATGGTTTCCATGATCGCAGCCTCCGGTTCAGGCCACATCAGGAACACATCGCAGTACTGAGCGCATAATTCCTGGGCAGCGGGTGAGATCCCGCCAAAGTAAAGGAGCGGTCCACCATTCTGCTGATAGGTCTGCGCGGGTAGGCTGCTCGGCAATCGAAACTTGTAGAACTCGCCATCCCAGGCAAACGGTCCTTGCGCGGTCCAGAGGCCACGCAGTATCTGAATGATTTCTCCGCTGCGACGATATCTCACCTCGCTACTTTCCTGGATGCCTGGCCAATCGCTGGAGATGATATTCAGGCACAATCGACCTTGAGCGATATGATCGACCGTCGCAATGGCACGAGCCAACATCGGCGGCCAGACCTCGCCCATGCGAAGAGCGACCAACTGATTGATGTGGGAAAGCTGCGGAGCCATCGCGGCTGCGAATGCAAGTGAGTCCTGTCCGGGTATCCAGCTGGATGGCAACAGGATGTTGTCGTAACCCAGTTGATCGGCAGCCCGAGCGATCTCGCCACAGTGCTGATAACTGCTGCGCAATTTCCCGTCCGGCACACCCAGAAACTCATAGTCGTCACCGCACAGGGCGGCAAACCATGATACCTCGATCTCCCGAGCCTCGGTTCTTATGGCTGCGATTGTCATGAAATTTACTCAGATAGTTTTTCAGCCGATGAAGTCCAGTTATCACCAAGGCGCTCGATAACTGCCCGAGCGTAACAAAGCATCGGCTTGCTGGTCATCGATGATCGTTTGATGGATTGGATCCCATCGAACTTTTCGACCCAACTCATGAGCGACATAACCCAGGTGGCCGGGCGTGATGCTGCGATGGCCAGTCTCTGCAGGAGTGATCGGCCGACCGCGAGATTTGACACACTCGATAAAATTGGCCATGTGCGAGGTTGAAACCTCCAGCCGAATTGCTCCAGGTTCGAAATCGCGCTCGGTCCACTCAGGCGTTGAGGCCTTCATCCGACCACGATCGACCCAGACCCAACCGTCGGCACCGATGATCTTCAAGCCCTCGGTATGCTGACTGCTGATCGATGAAGTGATCTCGCCAGGATACTCACAGCGGATTGCGTATTGGCTTGGCGTATTGTAAAGATCGGTCGTTGGAAATTGCCAGTCGACGGCCTCGACACTGATGGGGCCGGACCGGTCCATGTCCAGAGCCCAATGCGCAATATCGTTGTGGTGGCCAATCCAATCCATCAGCACCCCGCCTCCAAACGCGCGATGTCCGCGCCACCAGCGGTGGTGTCGGGCTCGAGTGTAGGGCAGCATCGGCGCTGGGCCGCACCAGAGATCATAATTCAGTTCCGGCGGAGGGTCGGTGATCGCAGGATCCGACTGCGGCTGCGGATACCCCGGCGGCAGCCCAACCTCCACCCGCTCGATCTTGCCCAACAGTCCATTGCGAGCCAACTCCGCAGCCCGCCGAAACCGCCAATCGCTGCGCTGCTGGGATCCAACTTGAAAGACGGTAGACCGTTCCTCTACGGCACGGCAGATCCTCAATCCCTCCGAGAACCAATGAGTGACCGGTTTTTCGCAGTAAACATCTTTGCCGGCTTCCATCGCGCTCAGGCAGCACAGAGCATGCCAATGGTCGGGGGTCGCAACGATCACCGCATCCAGATCGGGCCGCTCGCAGACCTCTCGAAAGTCAGCGGTCAGATCGATACCATCGGATTGCGATTTACCTTGGCGCTTGCGATGGTCCAGGATAGTCTGCCGAGCCGTCTCACGACCATAGGCTCGACCCTCACCAGGCAATAGCTCGCGGTGATGAACTTCTTGGAGGTCGCATAGGATGCGAATTTCGACATCCGACATGCGAAGCAGGTCATCCAGTAAGTTAAAACCTCGAGCCCCCAATCCGACGATTCCCACATTGATTCGATCACTGGCAGCGACCTTTCTTGCGCCAGCTTCCTCGGCAAAGACTGGGGAAGAATCCATCCGCTCCGCGCCGAGCCCAGCCAGCATCGCACCGCCGGCCGCTCTCAAACCTGCGAGACCAAACTGCCGACGATTCCTGGAAGGCGTTCGCATGCTATTATTCCAACGGCCTTTATCCAAACGTCTTTTGGTTTCGGAGAGCTAATCGACCGGCGATTGCCGAGAACGTCACCCGGTCTGTCGAATTGTACACTGCGGCACGGCAGGCAGGGGCAAGGAAACGAGGGCAAGGGAGCAGCCAAGGCTCTCGAAGAGACGCGAAGACGCATGGAAGCCAAGCTTCCTCGCTAGCGACGGACTGGCACCCAAAACGCCAGAACCTGGAGCACTACGACGGACTTCCCAGTCCGTCGTCTGTCACCACCACGGACTGGGAAGTCCGTGGTACACAGGGTGCTAGCCGAAAAACTTGTTCACCAGGCGACACAGGTTCGCTTGGGTCTTGCGATTGTCGTCCGATGGGGACTTGCCCCATCGAAACGCGAAATGCCTGATGCCGACCGGTCTGTCGCGGGAGAATTTTTTCATGGCACCTATTGCCAATGTATCAGTCAATGATACAATGGCTTCATGATCACGGTTTCCTTGAACAGTTCGATTCCTTTGCAGGACCAGTTGGTTGCGGAGTTGCGGCGGTTGCTAGCGACTGGGAAGCTGTCGATTGGCGATGAGCTTCCCCCGGTTCGGCAACTGGCCAACGACTTGGGCATCAACTTGAATACGGTCGCGAGGGCGTATCGCGAGCTGACGGATGCGGGGTTGCTAACCTCGGTGCGCGGGCGAGGGACGGTGGTCGTCGGTACGACGGAACGACCGCGTGGTAAACCCGGTGAAGAACGGAAGCGGATCGAACACGTTTTGGGCGCGGCTCTGGCCGATGCCAAGATAGCCGGCTTCAGCGAATCCGAAGCCCGGGCCATGATCGAGCGTCAGATCGAACGCATCTGGACGTCGTAACCAACAGTTCCACTGAAATCTATTTGATACGAAAGGGAAAGTCATGTCAGACCCCGCCGGTGTTCTTGGACGATTCATGATGTTGTGCTTCGTGCCGATCATGCTCATCGCGCCCTTGCTGTGGGCTGTACTTACTCCGAATCGTGTGGGTAGCGAATCGCAGCGCATGATGCTCCGAACACGGTTGTCGGCGTTGGTCATCTTCACCTGCATTGCCTTGGCGGCTTGGTTAGGGCTACTGCTGATGGGACTGCAGTTGCCAAACACGAACCCAATAGCGCAAGCCCATCGGCACATGTGGGTCGCTTTCTTCCCGCTGTGGTTCGGATTGGCGATGCCACTGGTGCGCGCGAAGAGTTACGACTGGCAACCCTCGGGCCACTCTTCCTCAACGGCGCAGACCGAACCTCTTGGACCTACCGTTCGAAGTGCGTCACTCGCCAACCGAGCACGGGAGATGCCGATCCGGAGCTGGGAATGGGCGTTAGGTATCTCTTTGTCGCTTGCATGCATCGTGTGGATCGCGATGCGAGGGCTATATCCTTTTGCCAATCCCGAAGCGATCGAGCCAGGTCAAGTTTCCTTTTATCAGTGGGCATTGAGCCTCTCCACCTACGCAGTCTGCATTGCGAGCCAATGGTTCTTCGTCCCGTACTCGGTCAAACTGTCCTATTTGGAACCTGAACCGATGGACTCTTCCGGTTCGGGCGAGCTTCAAGAGATGTATCGCCAGCATCGACGCCAAAAGATCCGGCTACTGTACTGGATGACGGGAGTACTTCTCCCAGCCTTCTTGGGGACGATGGTGGCTTGGATGGTTTGGTGGCCCGAGCACTTTCAGTTCGTCGGCGTGGTGGGAGCCATCGGCGGCAGCGTATTGGGAATTGCAGGTGGCATCATCGGAACGCTCATGGGCGCCCAACGAATGAGAATTGCCGAGTTTAAATCCCGTTTGGATGCGAAGACTGGAACGACCTAGAGGTCGGAGGGAGAGTGGCATCGCTTTTGATTGGGGCGATCCAAGAACAACGATCAGCCAGCCCATTGGGTCGCCGGATGGTACATACAGGAGGGGTTCACCTCGGCTACAACGACCGTAGCAGGCTTAAAGCAGCGACGCGAGGAGGTCATGTCATGAACTTTCTCGCGAACACGTTGCTTCGTCGCATCGCGGTCGACTCGGGGGGATCTGCACTTCCTCCAATCGCGTTACGGCCTTTTCACGCGACACATATTTGGGTTCCAAACCAATCATTACAGACGTCAAATCCAATCGCAATCGGTTGCTGGATCAAACATCGCAATTCCTCGAAACCATTTTTCGGATTGCCCCTTTCTTTTGGCCCAGGGTTTGCATTCCAAGGGTCGTGCCGTCGGGGTGCCGTGCTGCGTAGTCCGCGGTGCCCGCTTCATCACTGCCGTTTCTTTTGTGGAGTCTCAATCGTGCGTCGTTACCTTCCCATATTCTCGTTGCTGATTTTGGTGGCTGTCCCTTATCCCATTGCATTAGGAGAACAGTTCACGGCGCACCATCGCGGGCGAGAGATCGTCGTTCATACCAACCCGCTTCCGGTCTTGCTGCACCGTGCGGTCCCACCCAATCTGGGACGCCACGTGACGTTGCGCGAGTATCGCTCGGGACGTATTCCTGCCCCAGCCGCTCCCACTAATCCAGGAGTTCCGCTCGGACTGGGTGTCTCTCGCTCCGCGAACAGCCGACTCGCGCCATGACCACCGGTCGCTCCCCCCGAGCCGGAGACGGCATCTAAGGTGCTCTCCGATTCGCGGAATCCACAGATCGGGATCTCCAGATCTTGAACTAGACAACGCCATCAAATATCACTGGCAAATATGCTCGGCTGGCCGTGATTGATTGCTTGCGCGGTTCGCTGCAATCGGCATGTTCGACATATCCGGATTCGCAAGACAGCTTTTCAGCACGACGAACGATTGGCACAGGATTCGCGCAACAGAAAGACTACCAGCCGCATCGCTTGTCGTGTTCTCCCCGATAGGCGATGCGGATACCAATGCACCCTCCGACTGTTCGGTAAAGGTAAGTGCCACCCACCTATTTGACAAGGCGGGTGGGTTTTGCTATCCTGTCCTGCCTCGGGAGGAGAGAGAATGCCTAGACCACTGCGTGCTGAATTGTTTGATCCCAACGAAGTGGGGATCGTCCACTGCATCCAACGCTGCGTACGACGTGCGTTTCTTGCCGGAGAGGATCCGGTTTCGGGGAAGAATTACGAATTCCGTCGCGAATGGATCCGGGCTCGGCTCGAGTGCCTAGCCTCGGTCTTCGGGCTCGATGTGTTGACTTATGCCATTCTCTCAAACCATATGCATGTCATCCTGCGGACTCGGCCCGATGTGGTGGCTCAGTGGTCGGATGAAGAAGTCGCCCGGCGGTGGTTGAGCTTGTTCCCTGGTCAGCGGGTCGATGAATTCCTGGGTCAACCCACCCAAAACAGCATCGATGCCATGGTCAACGACCGTGGCAAGATCGCGGAAGTCCGGAAGCGCCTGAGCAATCCGTCCTGGTTCATGCGGGCGCTGGCAGAACCCATCGCTCGATTGGCCAATCAGCAGGACGAGTGCACGGGCCGGTTCTGGGAAGGTCGATTCAAAGCCCAGGCGATCCGCGACGAAGCAGGCTTGTTGGCTTGCAGTATGTACGTCGATCTAAATCCGATTCGTGCCGCCATGGCGATGACGCTCAAGGATTCGCTCCATACGTCGGCTTATGACCGAATCGCTGGCTTGGAAGGAGAAAAACTTCCTTCCGCGGCCTCGGATACGGTGGTGATTGAGACCGAGGAAGCGGGCCGGATCCGCCGGACCTCGACCCCGGACGAATTGCGCAAGCGTCGGTCGGAATCGCGTCGGATGCGGCGAGGGAAAGCGATCTTGCGCGATGCGTGGCTATCTCCCTTGACGCTCGACGAGCAAGGCAAGCCAGGCCCGCAGGTGAGTTCCACGCCGGTCCGAGCCAGCGACAAGGGGTTCTTGTCGATGTCGCTGAAGGATTACTTGGCACTGCTCGCGTGGACCGGAAGCAATCGGCCGAGTCTGGCGAAGGCGACTACCACACCGGAGGTGGAGTCGATCTTGAAACGGTTGGGGATTGATGGCTCGTTGTGGTTGGACTTGGTGTGGAGTTTCAAGAAGTACTACCAGGGGAGTGCCGCCGGCATGCCGGACACGTTAGCCCGCGACGCGACGGCGCATCAGCATCGCTGGCGTCGCGGCCAACGGGCGGTTCGCCGGGTCTTTGCGTCGGTTGGGTGATGCGTCGCGAGTGATTTGCGGAGATCGGTCTTGGTAACTACCTCCTGTCTGCACCGAGTGGAACATCGAGGGCAAAGCAATACGTTCAGAGGCACATCTCGGAACAGGGCATGTATCTAACTTTTGCGAGTGGTTCTGCGGCGGAGAGGTTCCGAAGGGTCGTTATTGTGCCGGCCTTTCAGGCCTTTTTCAGCGTGAATGGCGAGCAGACCGTGGCTCGTTGAGCCACGGCAGTCACTGTGCCAGCCCTTCGGGCTTATGCAGCCAAGTTTCGGGCGAGATTCGAGTTGGCTGCTATCTTCCGATCACAGCACTCTGTTCGCTTATACATGATGCATGGGTGGCGCAGCATGGGTGGCACGCATCATGTGTAATGCGACAACCTTAACAAATCGATGCACCGAAGTTGCCGATTTCGGTTCGTTCGAAGCGACTACCCATCCAAAAACCGATGGATTGGCGGGCCAGATTAAGGCGTTGTGCTAGGAGCAGATGCGAAAGCCTGTTTTGGAGAAACCCAAGGGAGAACCGCGGCGACGCCGAGGATCAAGCCCGCTTCGACGGCGTAGCCCCAGAAGTATCGTTCCCATTCATAAACGGTAGTTTGGCCCGACATCCCCCACAACAGCGCAGCGACAGCTTGGAAGATCCAAGGAGCCGTGACGGCAAACACCAGGAGCGATGTGCGGAAAATCCAAGGCGTTGTCGCACGAACTGAGCCGACGAGCAGCCAGATCAAAACCGCGGCCGCCAGCGAGATCCAAACGATCCAGATGGCAAAGCTCACCATCGAATTCCCGCCGTACATGAGGTTGAACCGCCCGAACGGAAGTCGGCTCAACGCCAGCATGCCAACCGCACTGACAGTCGTCATTCCCAACAGCGTTCTAATCGAGAGCTGCTTCTGAATTCCTGCGCCTTCCGATTTCCAAGCAACCTGGGTGCAACGGAAAAGTCCATGCATAAGCCAGCCCGCTAAAAAATAGGTGCATGTAACCAGCACCATGATCATCAGGACATCCGCCCTGGTTGGCCCCGGCCCCCAGGCGGATGTCAAGCCGAACAGAACTAGGTACGTAATCGCCGAGCTGAGAAACGCACCCAGGAAGTAACGAATCGCAGTTGTTTGGTTCGAAGAGTTTACCCAAAGCCAGACAAGCACGTACTGGGCGATCCACAGACCAATCAAGCCTAAGCACGTCGCCTCGTAGAGGGAGAACTGATCATTCGCACGAAAGCCGGTGGGTTCGAAGACAGTCTGCAGCAGCGTTGGCACCAGCACGTTTCCCAAAACCACAATCGCTAGCAACAGTGCTTCCCAGGGAAGTTGATGCTGCGCGGGTCGCACATGACTGACGGCCACGCAGCGAGCGGTATCGTCCGTTGGCATGTTTATTGGAGCATTGATCCGTCCACCGATTGGTTCGTTCATCTCGATGCGATCCGAGTTTGTTTTTTCGTCAGAAATTCCGTTCGGTTTGCCCGCATGCACTCATTGCACCGGGCCCGATGATACCCTATTGCGATGTTCCCTGCAGCAGGGACTTCGGAGGCGGTCGATTTCGCGGCAACCCGACCTAAATTAAACCGGGATCCAAGGAGCGGTCTGGCCAGCGAAAACGGGGCTCCCCGCTGGGCTGATGCAACGTTCAACAGGAGGTATCGCCCAGGGTATCGATCGCCCAAAGATTGATAGCTAGAAATCTTTTTTCGTTGGCCGATCCCCTTGCGTTTTTGTACAATGGGGACAGTTGTTGGGGAGCGCGATGGAATTAAGCCGCAAAGAAATCGAGCAGGTGGTCAGTCAGGCTGGAAGCGAGTCGGAGGTTGGCGATCAAATCTTCACCAGCCCCGATGCATTGCGGGAATGGGCGAAATGCGTTGAACAAGATTCTCAGGCGGAAACATTCGAATATTTGGGGGAGAGCGTCACGCCACACTCCGGGGAGTGACACTCGACTGCTGGATCGCCAAGTGGGTTTGGAGACGGAACTCTTCATTCGTCAGCCGATCGATCCCAAACCGGAGACCCTCACCCAATTCTTTTCGCTGATCCAAGGAATTCATCAGCGCGTTCCGCTGGCACCCAGCCGGACCAATCCGTTTCGTTTTTTTCTCGCCAATGGCTCGTCGGTTTCCTTGGAGGTCGGTGGCAGCGGCGATCTGAAATCCGCCTTGTTTGAGATTGCGACTCCCGAGTGCAAGAGTCCGCGCGACGTCGTCTTGTATGAAATCGCTAACGAGCAACTCGTGGAGGAGGTTTTTTCGGACGACCACCCGAGCTCCCGTTGGTCCTTGATCAAAGCCAACATGGATTCCCAAGGCCATACTCTCGGTCAACACGAATCGTACGACATGAGGATCGCGCGGGGCAGTGGCCTGTTGCTATGGTGGCTTGGGCTGGCTCTGATCTTGCCCTTGGTGGTTCTTTACCGTCTCTTGGCCATGGCATGGATTGGGATCATTTACTCGATCTGCTCGTGGGTACGCGGCGTGCATCGCATTTGCCGAGTTGCGCCGCGTCGCGTTCCAGGATCGGAGGAGGAGACAGACTCGTTGGAAAGATCGATCGATCCGTTTTTGCATGTTCGGAGCATGCAATGGACGGCCTGGGGCTTGCGGTTCCTGCATTGGCCAGTGGTCCAACTCTTCTTGGTCTTGATTCGCTTGATTGCCCTGCGTTCGCATCGTCGTGACTTGGCCGCTTTCCTTGCGTCCCGATCGATTTTGGATGGCGCAGGGCATGTGGACGAACAGGGGCGTTATTGGATCAGCCAGCGGTCAGCGATGGCCAACCAGATGATTGGCTTTGGAAGCTATGGTGCAGCCCGTCCTATTTTTCGATGCGATCCGATGCTTCGGGATCTGATCGCCGGTCCGTTTTGGTCGTTCTCCCGCATTCGCCGTCTGTTCGCACCCAAGCAGCGTATTGAACTTGCCATCGGTGATTCGGGCATGTGCGCTTGGTCGCAGCATTTGCGGATCGGTGCCACGGTCTTGATGATCGATCTGGTAGAACAGCGGGAATTGCGAGCCGCTCCGCGATTGGCCCGACCGATCGAAGCGATTGGGCAAATTGCTAGAGACTGGATGCTGGTAAGTTCCGTCGCAGGGGTTCGCAACCGCGAATACACGGCCCTGGAACTTCAGCGTTGGTATCTCAACCGCCTCAAAAAGCATCTGGAATCTCGCAGCGACGTTCCCTCCGAGGCGTGGGACATCATCGACAAGTGGCAAACCTCTCTGAATCAATTATCGGTAAAGTTCTCCGACCAGGATAGTATCCCGAAGATGCTGATCGGGCGATTGGACTGGATCAGCAAGCTGTGGCTTCTGCTGCAGTTGGATCCCTCCACGGCTTGGCCCATTCGCAAAAAGATTGATATCCGTTACCACGAGATGTCGGACCAAGGATACCATCGCAAGCTTGTTGATTTGGTGGAACTCGCCCCCGTGGTGCGCAGCGATGAGATTTCCACGGCCCGCCGTTCGCCGCCTCTCAACGCCCCGGCGCAGCGCCGTGGGAATCTGATTCGAGAGTTTTCTGCAGGCGACTGCGATTTACAAGTGGAATGGCGGCAAGCCACCTACTGCGTGGATGGCAAATCGTATCGCATCGTTTTCTGATCCCCGGGCCTATCGATGGGCGGCCAGGACTTTCAGTTGCTGGAAGAGAGGTGTGAGGAGGGGAGTCTGGACGCCGTGCCGTGCGGCGTGTCGCATCGCGTTTCCATAGATCGCTTCCACTTCGATGGGACGCCCGTTGTTGAAATCCAGTCGCATGCTGCTGTCGTAGGGGACCATTTCATCCGTGTGGTCGATGACCCAGTCGACGAACTCCGGTTCGATGGCGGACCCGCACAGGCACGCGGTTTGTCGTACTTCTTCGCTGATCCGCCTGGCTAGATTTCGCGAGTCGGCGTCACCCATGATCACGTCGGTGCTCGCATTGAGGATCACGGACAGGCCATTGAAGGGGATATTCCACATCAACTTTCTCCAGCGGGCGGTGGTCAGGTCCTGTGTCAATTGACACTCGATGCCAGCATTTTTCAAATCCCGTTCGACGGCCTCCAGTCTCCCCTGAGACGGTCCTGGTTCGTCATCCTCCAAGCCGCGATAGGGGCCGAACAAGATTCGGCCGTAGTCGATGTGGCGGATATGACCTGGCCCGACTTTGTTGGAGCAAAGGAAGCAGCATCCGCCGGCCACTCGTCCCGGTCCGACGACTTCCCGAGTTGCCTGCTCCACATGCAGACCGTTCTGCAGGACGAGAACGGTCGACTCCTCGCCAAGCAAGGGTGGGAGCAACGACGCAAGCAGATGATTTTGCGTACTCTTCAGGCCGACGATGACGCAGTCCACACGCGGCATTTCCTCGACCCGCCGGTACGCTTGGACTGACGGGAGATAGAAGTCGCCGTTCTTGCTGTCGACCCTCAGACCTCGTTGGACGACGTGATCGAAATCGGAGCGAAACAGGAAATGGACATCGAGTCCACTTCGCGCCATCAAGCCCCCGTAGAAGCCGCCCAAAGCGCCCGTGCCGAGAATCGCATACGACAATGCCATGAGTTCAACTCAAAAAGGGATGGAGAAATCGTCAATGGACCTCCCGTTCACTCGTCACCTTACCAGGAATCCAGGCTTCGTCGAGCCTTCCTCGCCGACTTGTCATCTGCGGTCGCGGGCGTTGCGGTCCAGGAGAACTGCCCCGAGGATCACGAGTCCAAAAACGACCTTCTGCATGTAGCTTTCGATCTGGATCAAATTCATTCCATTTTCGATGACCGCAATGATGAGAGCCCCGACAAGGGTACCGAGAACCGAGCCGTATCCGCCCCGCAACGATGTCCCACCCACCACCACCGCCGCGATGACGTACAATTCGTACATGGCTCCATACGTTGCATCCCCGCTCTTCAAGCGACTGGCCATGACCAATCCACCCAACCCCGCGAGCAATCCGCAGAGGACATAGGTCGACGCAATCACCGTGCGAACGCGAATACCACACAGTCGTGCGGCCTCGGCATTCCCTCCGATCGCATAGATCGCTCGGCCATACACCGTACTCCGCATCACGATGTGAGTCGCCGCATACATGCAGGCCATCAGAATCACGGCGACGGGCAACCCGAACCAAGTACCCCGCCCTAGCCAGACAAAAGAATCGGGAACGGCCGCGATCGACTGGCCCTTGCAGAGCAGGAAGGCGCTGCCGCTGGCGATCAGCATCATTCCGAGCGTCGCGATGAATGGAGGCAACTGGGAATAGACAACCAGCAGGCCATTGACCAATCCCGCCAGTGCGCACACAAGTAAAGCCAAAACACCACACAGCAGGATCGTGATGCCCTCGGCCTGCTCGCCTCCCCCCCAATCGCGAATGGCACGGGTACAGATCACCGCCGAGAGGGCGATCAAGCTACCGACCGACAAATCGATTCCGCCGGTCAGGATCACCAACGTCATGCCGATCGCCAGAATGGCAATGATCACGATTTGGTTGACGATGTTGATCAGGTTCTGCGATTTAAGAAAACTGGGCCATATCACCGGCTCAGGAGCGATGACCCGCAATTCCTTTCCAGGAAATTTCTCGCCCAGCCCTTCCAAGAGCTTCCATGTTTGCGCGTCGGGGCTCACGACGAGGATCATGCGATTGGACGTGCTGCCATCGATCGCCTTGCGGGCTTCCTGGGGTGTTCCCGCGACGAAAGAGACGGCCCAAGTGGGCTCGTTATTCGACGGCTCGTTTTTCGACGGCTCTTGGTTCGTTGGGGCTCGGTTCGTTGGGGCTGGGTTCGTCCAAGCGTCGAACTTCCCACGAAAGGCATCGACAAAGTCGAGGTCTTCGCGACTGCTTGTGGAAACGACCAAGACCGGTTGCGGCGGAACCGCACGCAGCGCCCGCAGTATTTGCTCGGCAGCATCCGGGGGATTGGGTTGCTGCTTCGTCAAGGTGGCGAAACTGAATACCAAACACAACCCGATAAGAACTGCGAGCATTGAGTATCGAGAAAGCCACGCCATCCGGACCTACGTCGGCAAGAACCATGGGATTCAGGGCAATTTGTCTGAATTCCGTCATGGTAATACGCTTTCCGTTCGGCCGATAGGATCCGTCGTTGCGCTGGGGCTCCCATTTCGCTGGGGCTCCCTTTTCGCTGGGGCTCCCTTTGCGCTGGGGCTCGAGTACTCGAGATTTTTCTTGATGTATCGACGATAATGCTCTGGCCGGGCACGCGAATCGCGCGGATGCTTGATTCCCGAACGCAGGGTTCTCGGATAAACTTTCGGATGATGAGTTCACGCGTTGCAATCGATTTGACCGCCAAGGTTATCACGCCTGAGAATATCCAATTCGAGTATCGGATTGCGGGTCCGTTTCGCCGCTTGCCTGCGTTCTTCTCGGACTTGGTGATCCGCGCTGGGATTTTGATCGCGGTGTCAATCGCCATCGGTTGTTCGGGGATCCTTCAGAGTCTTGCGATTCCTGCATCGTTGGGTTTGGTGGCGGTGACGCTGTCGTACTTCATTCTGGATTGGTTTTACGGTCTGATTTTTGAGACATACTGGAACGGCAAGACTCCCGGCAAATGGTTGGCGAAGATTCAGGTCATCTCGGCCGATGGGCGTCCGATCAGTGCTTACCAAGCCATGCTTCGCAACTTTCTTCGCGGTGCAGACCTTGCTCCGTTCCTCTCCCTGCAAGTCTTTGACGCCTCCTTTCCGCCGGCCTACGTAATTCCGACGGGTTTGGTCGCATTTTTCTGCATGGCTTTCACCAGCAGGTACCAGCGCTTGGGGGATTTGGCTGCCGGGACGATGGTGATCGTGGATGAGCGAGCATGGATCCCTCCGGCCGTAAAGTTTGAGGATGCTCGCGTCGAGTCGCTCGCTGCGTACATCCCACCCAACTTTCGAATGACCAGAACGATGGGGCGAGCCGTCGCTCTTTACGTGGAGCGGCGTGGCCGTATCGCGGTGTCCCGAAGACGCGAGTTGGCCTCCATCCTCGCCACTCCCTTGATGGAACAGTTCGGGTTCCGCGACGATACGAGCCCTGATCTTTTCCTGTGTTCGCTCTACTATCGGGAATTTGTATTGAAGCAAGTGACCGCGCCGGGAGAGGGAGGAGCGAGTCCTACGTCCGCACGAAGTTCTTCGTACGGATCTCCGCTGCAACGCGCTGAGTCTTACGTATCTACCGCGACTGCCCCACCGGTCCTTGGGCCTGTTCCGACCCCGAATTCTGCAGGAGGATCCGAATGAGAGTTGGTGAACTGTTGGAACGGCGACGTCAGGGCTGGCAGGAGCTGGACCAAATGTGCGAGCGTTACGCGCGCGGCTCGCTGGTTCGATCCAAATCCGCTGCCGAAGCGGCTCGCTTCGCAGCACTGTACCGCGCGGCTTGCACCGATCTGGCGATGTCGGAGGAATTCAAGCTGCCGCCAGCGACCATCGATTATCTACACCGACTGGTCGGCAGGGCCCACAGCCAATTGTATCGGGCTAGCACATTCCCACTCCGACAGTGGTGGCGGTACATGATCATTACCGCTCCGCGAACGATCTTCACCGATCCGTGCGTCAAAGTAGCCTTCGTCGTTTTCTTCGGTCTGTTCGTTCTCTCCGCCCTGATGGCTTGGGCCGAAGGGACCTTTCCCGGTTTTGCCGAATCGGTCATCGGACGGGAGCAGATCGACGCGATGGAGGATAGCTTCTCGGAAGGGTTGCATGGGAATTTTGACCATTACGTGATCGCGTCTGCGGGTTACATCCAGCACAACACGAGTATCGGCCTGCAATGTTTTGCGCTTGGACCTCTCCTGCTGCCCGGGCTGGTGAAACTGGCGTACAACGGGATCGTTCTGGGAGCATCGTTCGGTTTCATGGCGAGACCGGAGGTGGATGCTGGGGAAACGTTCTTCGAATTTGTGACCGCCCATGGCGTCTTTGAGTTGACCGCGATCGCCCTATCGGCCGCTGCTGGGCTTCGACTGGGGGTAGGCTGGTGGATGACGGGGAATATGAACCGATTCGACTCGTTCCTGCGAAGCGCGAAAAAATCGTTGCCGATCATCGTGGTCGCGGTGATCCTTTTCTTCCTAGCCGCTTTTATCGAAGGGTTCATCTCACCCAGTCCGCTTCCCTACGTCGTCAAAGCTCTGGTTGCGATCGGAAGCGCTTCGTTGCTGATGTTCTACTTTGTGATTCTCGGATATCCGACCGACGAGGACGCGACGATTTGGGAGGAGCAGGCCTGAGATGCAATTGGACCGCACCTCGATTGTTATCGCACAGCGTTCGAACGACGAACTGCTCGATCTGAGTCTGGCGGTCGTTCGAACCTATTGGAGAAAATTGGTTCCCCTGGCGATCGTTGGCGCGCTGCCGTTCGCGTTGCTCAACTTCATTTTTCTCTACCCGATCACCGATTACACGCAGTTGGATATGGCATCGCGCGAATTCGCCTCGTACGAATGGTATCGAATTCGGTATCTTTGGACGATGCTGTGCTTGGTGTTCCTCCAAGCTCCGATGGCGATGATGGGAGTCTGTTATTTTCTAGGCCAAGTCGTGTTTATCGATGAACCGAGCCTCAAGCAGGTGGCTGGGGTCATCGGTCGGCGTCTGCTGCCCGTCACCCTAGTGCTGGGTTTTTTTCGTGGATCGCTGTTATCGATCGTGTATGCGGCTTGGCTATTCGCGAACCCCGTGATTTCCTTTGACGGGCAAGTGATAACATTCAGCACCTTCGCATTTATATTCTTCTTTTTGGTGCGGTGTTTTCGGCCTTTCGCTCCCGAGATATTGCTCCTGGAGCGTTGCCCCTTGAGAAAAAAGCGGTCGTCGACCGATGAACTTTCGTATTCCCGACGTTCGTCGTGGATTCACTCGAATTCCGGGGATTTCCTCGGGACGCAGATCTCGTTTTCCTTCATCGCTTCATTTTTTATTCTGATCATGTGCGGAGGTAGTCTGTTCCTGACTGGGGTGCTGATCGGTGTATGGCAATGGGGCTGGTGGATGGACCTGATCTTTTTCCCCCTTGTTCTCTGGATCACTGCAATATGGGATACCGTCATCCGGTTTCTGCAGTATCTCAACACCCGCATTCGTCTCGAAGGGTGGGAAATCCAATTGCGATTGAATGCGGAATCGCAACGTTTGCAGGAGGCGCGAATATGATGCATGGCAGCCCCATAATCGCTATGCTAGGTTGGTGCACGCTGCTCATCGCATCCAATGCGCCCCTGGCGTCGGAGTCGGAACCGGGACGAAAGGCGGTGCGGCGCGGGACCAGCACGATCTGGGCGGAACCCGAGAATGAGTCGGTGACGGTTCCTGAAAACCAATTGGATCGCGGAGACTACTCCGACCGCCATGAGTCGATCTTGAGCGATGCTGGAGACTCGGCGTGGAATCGTTGGCTGAGAGATTTTTGGGATCTGGGAAATGGAAGTTCGTCGCTGGCCGCTTTCTCAAAGTGGATGTACGAAGCCTGGCGTTTATTGGTCCTGATAGGATTGGGGATTCTGGTAGCAGTCCTCGTGTACTTTTTGCTTCGCAGCGAGGCATTCCGTACTTTTTTTAGCCCGCGCAGCGAGGACCGAACCACCGAGGATTTGGAGCAGCAACGCGCCAAAGTTTCGGACTTGCCGTTCGAGATCGAACAACCCCTTGTTGGCCTTCGAGCCCAGGCGGAACGTCTACGAAACGCGGGGGACTATTCGAAGGCGATCGTCTATCTGTTCTCCTACCTGCTCGTCGAACTCGACCACGCGCACTGCATACGGCTCGAACGAGGAAAGACCAATGGAGCGTACGTCCGCGAGCTTCATCCGTGGAGTTCCTTGTTGAGCACCATGCTGCCGACCGTCCGTTTGTTTGAACTCGCGTATTTCGGCCGTCGCGAAATCGATCGGGACGCGTTCGAGGGCGTTTGGAGCAAATTGGCTTCGTTCGAAGAGATGTTGGCTCAGATTCGCGGTGGCAAGTGGCCGCGCGATCTAGCTTCGCCGATCCCGTCAACTTCCGCGACGCAGGCTTCGCAGGTGGGCGTTGCACCATGAGTTGTCCTTCGATGTCTACACCCTGTCTTTGGGTCCTGAGCGCGATCGTGCTGTTGTCAGCGGGATGCCGCTCTCAGGTCACATCCGTATACGGGGAATCGGAAAATTACGCCGCAAAATGCAGTCCAGGTGGGCTCACCGTCCTCCGCGCCATGGCCGAGGAACAAGGTCACAGGACGTACACCGTTCGGTCCCTGTCGCCAGCCAACATGCAGCGTCTGAACACCTTGATCTGGTGCCCGGACAGTTTCCCGAACCACAATCCCGCCACATTCGCTTGGATCGAAAAGTGGCTTTCCCAGGGGGACAAAACGCTCGTCTACATCGGTCGAGATTTTTCACCCCATTGGGCTTACTGGAGCGATATTGCCCAGCAGTATGGAAAATCTCCGGCGACGCGTGCTCAGTGGCTCGTCGCCTTGGATGAGGCCGCCGCAGCCCAAAACACCTTGGACACAAAACGCCGCGCCGCCTATTCGACTTCTGCAACTCCTTGGTGTTTGTGGAATTCCGCGGGGGGAGCGATGCGATCGGTGAAAGAATTGCATGGACCATGGCGAGAAGGGATCCAGGCAAATGACACCTCCATCGCGATCCGGTCCTCGCCCTCGCCGCTCAAAGCCAGCGAACTGACCCGGCTGAAAGATGAACTGGAATCGATTCAAGCCCAGCGCGCCATCAAGCCCAACAAGAAGAACACCCCACCTCCGCCGTTCATCGCTAGTCCGGACGATTGGGAGTCGCAACAAATACAACTCGCCAGTGGGATGAGTCTGGAGAACTTGCCGGACCTGCAACCCCTTCTTTCTGATTCCGAGGCCAACTTGCTCATCGGGGTCGTTGACCACAACCCCGTCAGTCGGAGCAAAATCTTCTTGGTCAACAACAACTCGCTGTTTTGCAATTACTCGATGCTACGCGCCGCACATCGACAACTCGCCTCGAAAATGATCGCCGAATTTTCACCGGGAGGCGTTGGGTTGGTGGCAGGGGCTTTCGATCCAAAAGTTCGAAGCGACAATCAAGACGAGCGGCAGCAAGGCTTCGAAATGCTGACCGTGTGGCCTCTGAATGTCGTAGCCATCCATGCAGCGTTTCTTGGGATAGCAACGATGATCGTTTTCTTTCCGATCTTCGGGCGTCCGAAAAGATTGCGGAGAAAGTCCACGGCAGACTTCGGATTGCATATCGATGCGATCGGTGCGTTGATGCAGAAGTCCGGCGATAAAGAATACGCCACGGCGCAGATCGCCGAGTACTTCCGAAACGTGAAGGGTGATTCGACGTCCCCATGGTCGAACATGTCCAGCAACGGTCCGGAACCTCAGTCCCCGTTTCGCTCCTCGCAGGCCGAATGATTTGGTTCTTTCAGGACGACCATGAACGATCGACAAATAGCGCTTCGGATGGCCGATGCAAACAGGAATCGCGTGATGGAGGGGCTCCGTACCCTCGAAGATATCGCAAGATTCCAGGATTTTGCGCGGCTTCAGAGCGGATACAAGTCGGTGCGCCACGCCCTGCAGGAAGCTTTTGAGGACTGGGACGCTGCGGCGCTGCTCGCTGCCCGAAACGCGGAGCAGGATGTGGGACGGACGGAAAAGCACGTGTCGGAGTTATCGCGTGCCGGGGGAATTCGCGACATCGCCGCGTCAGCTGCCGGACGTAGCGAGCAAGGGTTGCGAGTCCTCGAGGAGACAGCGAAACTCCTCTACCCCGCTTCCGCATTGCGATTCGAATCGCTCAGGTACAACATCTACGATTTGAACGCTCAACTGCAACAGATGCTGGCGCGTGAGAGTGACTTTCTGAACCGGTCGCAGCTCTACGTGTTGGCCGATTGTCGGCTTCCGGTCAAGCAGTTCCTGGAACGCATCTGCGCTGTCTCCGACGCCGGTGTCGATATTCTTCAGATCCGGGACAAGACCGCGGATGCGGCGACGCTCGTCCGGTATGTCAATGAAGCGATCGACGCTCTCGATCCGAAACGCACTCGCGTGATCGTCAACGATCGCGTCGATGTCGCCAGCTGCTGCAAGGCCTGGGGGTGCCACGTCGGGCAAGAGGATTTGCTTCCCAATTCGGCCCGGCAATTGCTGCGAGGAGACCAAGTACTCGGAATCTCGACGCACGACATGTCGCAAATCCATCGAGCGATCGAGGATGGAGCAGACTACATCGGTTGCGGTCCGACGTTTCCCTCCCAAACCAAAGCGTTCGAGCAATATGCCGGACTCGCATTCCTTGTCGAGGCAGCCACATTTCTTCAGCATTGCCCTGGCTCGCCCCCAGCCTTCGCCATCGGAGGCATCACCCCGGAAAATCTGCCGCGTGTTCTCGATGCCGGGTTGCACCGGATCGCTGTCAGTGGTTGCGTCTGGCACGCCGCCGATCCGCCCGCAGTCGCAGCGACTCTCAAAGAGGCCTTGCTCGCTTGCCATGGTGGGCGAAAACGATAGAAATCGCTACACTGCTGGTCTTGAAAAGTAAATGATTCTCGGAATAAGGAGTTTGCGACGCTATGCCCTACGGTAGAACGTTCTCGAATGCGGTGGAAACGGTCGGCAATACACCGATGATTCGTATCAATCGTCTCGTGCCTGACGGCGGCGCCACGGTTTTCGCCAAATGCGAGTTCTTCAACCCGCTCAAAAGCGTCAAAGACCGCATCGGCATGGCAATGATCGAGGATGCCGAGAAGAGCGGCCGACTTTCCAAAGATACGCACATCATCGAACCCACGAGCGGAAATACAGGGATCGCCCTCGCCTTTGTGTGCGCCGCAAAAGGGTACAAGCTGACCCTCACGATGCCCGAATCGATGTCCATCGAACGCCGAGCTCTTCTGCGAGCGATGGGAGCCAACCTCGTGCTGACCCCCGCCGCCGAAGGGATGCGCGGCGCGATCGCGAAATCCAACGAACTCGTCACTTCCGATCCTCATGGCTGGATGCCCCAGCAATTCGAAAACCCCGCCAACCCGGCCGTCCACGAACGGACCACCGGCCCGGAAATCTGGGCCGATACGGGTGGACAAATCGATGCGATCGTCGCGGGGGTCGGAACCGGAGGGACCATCACCGGTGTCGCCCGCTACATCAAGAAATTGAACCCGAACTTCAAAGCGATCGCCGTCGAGCCCAAGCAATCTCCTGTGATCAGCGGCGGACAACCCGGCAAGCATCGCATCCAAGGTATTGGCGCAGGGTTCGTACCCAAAAATCTCGATACGAGCCTGATCGATGAAGTCATCCAAGTCGACGATGAACTCGCCTTCGAATGGGGACGCAAACTCCATCGGCAGGAAGGGATCATGGCAGGGATCAGCAGCGGCGCGAATGTCTGGGCCGCTACCCAACTCGCCATGCGTCCCGAATGGAAAGGGAAGCGTATCGTGACGATCATGTGCTCGCTCGGCGAACGCTATCTGTCCCCGCCCGTGGTCGCCGATCTGTCCGGTTGAGTTTGCCCCTGGGCTGTCTCTCGCCGCCAAAATCTTTCCGTGCCTTGTGGTCATCCGACCATGGCGCGGATCAGCAGATAGAGCGTACCGGACATTGTTAGGCATACCGGGAACGTGAGGACCCAAGCAAGCGCGATCTTGGTGATCGTGCTCTTTTGTAGGTTTGCAAATCCTCCCGAGGCAAACATCGACCCCGCAATGCCCGAGGAGAGAACCTGGGTCGTGCTAACCGGAAGCCCGAAGAAGGTCGATAGACCGATCGTACTGGCGGCAACCAGTTCGGCGGAGGCACCCTGGGCATAGGTGAGATGCGTTTTGCCGATCTTTTCCCCAACGGTAACCACAATGCGTTTCCAACCGATCATGGTCCCCAGACCAATCGACAGCGCGACCAGCACGATCACCCAGTTCGGTGCATAATCGGTCGTCTCTCGAAAGGAAGCGACTGCTTTTTGAAGCGGTTGGAGTTCTGGCACCGAGTCGCCGTTTTTTGGCATCCAATGACCGATTTCCCGGTTGAGCAGGAGCATCTGTCGGCGCACCGCAAAACGATCGAAACGACCACCATTTTGAGTGCGGGAATCTGCAAAGCCTTTAAGTTGCTCAAATTCCGGCTTGAGTTTCTGAAGGACGATCGCGACAGCCGGGGAATCCGTCGCCGCATCGCTGGTTGCGAGCTTTTCGTAAACACCCACCGCTCCCTCGATTCGTTGCTGGATTTCGCCGTCGGTGAATCGATCCGATAACGCGAATTGCGCGGGAATGATCCCGATCAAGACCAGCATCATCAAACCGATCCCCTTTTGTCCGTCGTTCGAACCGTGGGAATACGAAACCAACCCGCAGGTTGCGATCAGCATCGCGCGAATCCAGAAAGGTGGCGTTGCATCCTTCTCCGGTGCCTGGAAGATCGCGCGACGATTCGAGACCGTCCAACGCAAGACTCCCATCACCATAACCGCCAAAAGAAAGCCAATCAAAGGGGAGATCAACAGCGAGAGGCCGACTTCGCTCGCCTTCTTCCAATTCACAGCAGTTTCGCCCGTCCCCGGTAGCAGGCTGTAGGCGATCCCGCACCCCAAGATCGATCCGACCAGCGTGTGGGTACTCGAAGCGGGAATACCGAGGTACCACGTGCCGAAATTCCAGAAGATTGCCGTCAATAAAATCGCTCCCACCATGCCGAGACTCTGCAGCGTGTTTTGACTGATCAGCGTTTCGACCGGAAGCATATTGATGATGCCGACCGCGACCGCGATCCCGCCTAGAAAGACTCCGATCGCATTGAGGATCGCAGAATAGACAACCGCAATCTGCGGCTTGAGGGTATTGGTGTAGATTACCGTCGCGTCCGCATACGCGGTATCATGAAAGCCGGTGATAAATTCAAAGACGCACACAAACGCGATACAAATCAACAGCAAAACACTGAGCCCAAAATCCAATCCGAACATAACTCACAACTCGAATTCGAGGAAATGGTAAATCGATCGACGTCCATGATAACCGATGTCCCTTCCGTCTCCTCGATGAAACGGGATCGCCGCGTATGATTTCTCGCGCCCAAGCACTTCATTTGCTCCAACTGTGCGACGGGGAGGAGATCTGGTCGATCGAGTATTGTCAGCGCCAAAATGTGCCCGCTCGCTGGGTTCGCGATTTGCGCAGTGCCTACGAAAGCGGATTCACCGATCCGTCCCAAACAATTTACTACGATGGACAAATCGTCAATCAATTCGAAGGCGTTTTGGCGGTCGATATCGCACTTCGGATCGCGGGGGTTTTGGGAATCGATCCAGCCGCCATTCTTCGAAGTCATCGCGGCCGCGGCGAAATCGTCAGGGCCATTCAAGAACAAATCGAAGAGGGCTAAATCCCTGGTCGTGGGATCGAGAGGACTTGGGTAGAGAGAAATTCTCGCATCCCCTCTTCGCCCCCTTCCGAACCCCAGCCGCTTTGTTTGACCCCGCCAAATGGGATCTCGGAACGGAGAGGACGCCACTCGTTGATGCCGACGATTCCGACCTCCAACTGACGCGCGACCGCGCGACATCTCGACAAATCCGATCCGTAAACGTAGGCAGCCAAACCGTATGGAGTTTGATTGGCACGGGCGATGGCGTCTTGCACCTCGACATAGGTTAGCAATGGGATCACTGGGCCGAAAATTTCCTCCCGAGCCAGTCGCATTTGATCGGTCACGTTGGTCAAGATCGTCGGTGGAAAAAAGGAACCGTCCTTCAGTTCGCTAGATGCTTGGTACGATCGATTTTCGGAGATGATTACCGCCCCTTGTTGCACTGCGCTGCTGACCAAATCTCTCACGGCTTGGCATGCTTGATGATGGATCAGCGGTCCTGCATTCACGTTCTCGTCGAGTCCGTTCCCAATCCGAGCCGACTCGAGACGATGTTTGAGTCGATCCAGCAATTGCAATTCCTGGTCGCGGTGTACCAAGACGCGATTCGCGGTCACGCAAACCTGCCCGGTGACAAAGAGCTTCATCCTTACGAGTTCATCGGCGACGTGATCCAGGTCAGCATCCGGGAGGACGATCAACGGGGCGTTCCCCCCCAATTCCAGGGCGACTCGCTTGATGCCCGTCGCCGCATTCGCTAGGAGCGTGGCGCCAGTACGCGTTGAGCCAGTCAAGCTGATAACTCGAATGTCGGGATGTTCGGCGAGCGGTCTCCCAAGAATACTTCCCACACCGGGAACGATCTGCAAGACTCCTGGCGGAAGGCCTGCTTCCGCAGCGATCGGAGCCAGAGCGAGTGCGACCAGCGGAGTCAGTTCCGAGGGCTTCCATACGGCGGTGCATCCTGCGGCCAGCGCGGCGGCAATCTTCTTGGAACCTTGGGCCAAGGGGAAATTCCAGGGGGTAATCAATCCCGCGACGCCCATGGGACGCTGTTCGATCAAGTACTCGCGCGTCGGATCGGGATGGGGAGAGATCCTCCCATAGGTGCGACGCGCTTGCTCACCAAACCATTGGAAGAAACTCGCCGCGTATTCGACTTCTGCAATTGCCTGCGCGTAGGGCTTGCCTTGCTCTGACGTCAACAGTCTCGCAAAAGGATCCTTCCGATCCAGAAGTCGGGCTGCGATCCGTTTGAGAATATCTCCCCGCAGGAATGGAGACGATTCTCTCCATGGAGTCAGTGCTTGCGCCGCGCCTCGTATGGCGAGATCCAAAAGGTTCGGATCCGCGCAGGAAACATCCGTCACCAGCACTCCCGTGGCTGGATTGACGACTCGGATCGTGTCGGAACCTGGAACCCAAGAACCATCGATCCAGAGCTGGGGCTCAAACCAGAAATCGGGGAGGCCCATCATGACAGGATTCGTCCCGCCTGATTCCGTTCCGTCGCGAGAGCTATGAGAATGCAACTGCCATCATCGATAACGAGCATCCCTGCCTCGCGGGCAATACTACTCGCCTCGGCGTCCTCGGCACCGGGTTGCATCCAGACACAACGCACGCCGAGTTTGGCGGCTTGGGCGAGAATGCTGCGGGTTACCTCGGGTCGAGTAACGATCGACAAGGCTTGGGGAATCCTGGGAGCATCCTCAAGCGACGGGTAGGCTCGGATGCCTTCGATCCGATCCGCCGTGGGATGGATCGGTAGAGTATCGCGTCCGGAGTCGCAAAGCGCCCGAAACACGATGTTGCCGTACTTGCTGCGGTCCGCGGATGCACCGGCTACCGCGAACGAAGTGCATCTGAGAAATTCCGAGATCTCTCCCACGGCTGACCCTCAATCACTTGCCGGTCTGGGCTCGTGCTGCGGCTGCCTCAGGCTCGTACAGAACACTGGTCAATTCGATGTCTTCATAGGGATACGTGTCCGGGGTGATTTGCACCGCAGTCGTTACTTTGAGTGGGAAGGGAGCTCCAACATCGAAGGTCAATTCGATGAAGCTGGCGGTCCATCCGGGCTGCTGGGGAGGGGGCGGTGCGATGTACTCCCCGTTTGATGACGGGGTCAGCTCCTTGCTTTGGAAAGCCGGACCGATCGTTTGCAAGCGAAAATCGCGAGCGGTTGGATTGTTCGCACGCCAGACCTCCACACGTACAGGCTTGGTCTTGGAGTTGACTCGAATCGACCCATCCTCTTCGAAGGTCCATTCGTATTGGGGAACCGATTTCCCTGTGTTGATCATGTGATAGAAGGCGGCGATACTCTGCACCGCATCGGTATTCTTGAGACCGTGATCGGCGTTGGGTACATAGCGAAGCAATTTCTCACCCTTCAAATCGCCGTAGTAGAACTTCGATGAGTTCGGGACGAAAAATTGGTCGCCGCTCGCATTGACGACGTACTTCGGGAGCGTCAAACGATCGCGGTAGTAGTAAGGATCGACGATTTCGTAAAGTTCTTGGAACCGAGGATGATCGAATCGCTGCAGAATCTTGTGCTGGTAGTAATTTCCCACTGCTTCGGCCCAGAAACCATAGGTTTTCGCATGATTGACAAACGAGGGGCGAGCGTTGGCTACATCGATAACGATCGGCACGATCGCTTCCACCCGATGGTCCGCGGCTCCCGACAACCAGGTGGTCCAGCCTCGCTTCGATCCACCTGCGACGACGAATTTGTTCACTCGTCGATTTCCCCCTGGTTCGGTTGCGGAAAACTCGGTGATGCAATCCATCGCTCGAACGACACTCTTGACCATTGGCAACCGGGGTAGCCAGGTCGGGTCCCCTGTCTCAAGGAATTGGGCCCACGAGTAACCGATCAAATCATCCTCCGATCTGGGTTCGCCGTCGTTGTGGAAGACCAATGGTTGGTTGGGGATGTTTTTCAGTTCCGCCACCATGCTGCCCGTGGCGGCGGCGATCGCAGCGACAATACCATCCGGGCCTTTCGGTTGACCGCTGGTATGGCTCCCGCCGCCGATCATCAGAAAGCAGCGGTCGGTAGTCAACTTGTCAGGAATCGTCACGACCAACCAATGCTCCCACAAGGGTCGATCAACATCCTTCTCAGTGCGCCATCGCTGGGAATGGAGACGGATGACCGCTGTCTTGGCACCGCCGGCAGAAATGGTGTCGACCACTTTCCAATCGTACGCCGCATCGGGTGCCGCGATGTAATCGTCGAGCGGAGTTCGTTTTTTCGTACCGACTGGAGGCTCACCAAAAACTGCCGTGGTCGGGATTAAGAGAAAGGCGAACGCAACGATTAGGGAGACGCGTCGGATCATGGTTCGGTTGATTTTCAAGTGAGTGACTGGCAGTGAACTGCGGAGCGATGGAATTCTGAAAAACCGCGACGACTGGCCTATTTGGTCTTAATCTCGATGGGCGGCAACTCCTTCATGCCGTCGGTCACTTTGATGGTGAGCGTCGTTTTCTTAGGCGTTGCGTACTTGCCTTCCAGAAGGTCGGGAGCATCCGGAGCGAGTCCCATCAACCGCTGACTGTCTGTTGGTTTCACCGATGGATCCGGCCAAACGACCGTTACCTTGTAGTCGCCAGAGGGAATCCCGTTCCGCTTGTCGCAGTTAACGCGAAACTTTCCATCGGAACCGGATACCGCGGTTGCGACGTGTTGGATTTTCGGGTCGGTGGGGTGGAACATCACGATCGCGCCTTCGGGCGCTGCGCCGTCGACGCTAACGGAACCTGGCAAGTCCGCCAGAGTTGGTCCCGAGCTACCACAACCTGCCGAGATCGCAACCATTCCAAACAAGAACCAAAGACAAGTCTGATTTCGCATACCGACACACGCCGCCTTCTTAAGAGAGTGGGGTTAAAAAGATTCCATGAAATTGTACCGCAAAGGCGTCCGGGGTCGTCAAGGGGGAGGAAACGACGGCTACGGAATCGGAAGGGAAAACCTTTCGCCAAAACGGACTTTTGGGGATAACACGCCTTTTCGTCGCGGGTTATCATACAACGAGATCTGCCGAGCGTAACGCGCGGCACGACGCGACACTTGGGGACTTGGGTAGTCAGGGCTCTACAAACGGAGGAAATTCACCCATGGCATTTCGATCGTTTTGCAGTTTCGGTTATCGAGCGGGCCTCGTCTGGGCGGGTGGGGCAACCCTATGCTTTTCGCTCTTGGGATCCGCGGTTTCGATGGGCCAAGAGTCGAAGCCGCAATCGCTCCAGCAGACTCAAGCGATTGCGGGACGTCCATTCACCACCCCGGACAAAGTGGGTGGAAGCGGACATCGAATCACGGTCGGAGAGGGGGATTCCAAGTTCCCGCTCATCGTCGTCCGGGGTACCCCTTACGAAATGGGCTATCACCTCGGAAAACAATTCGGCGAGGAAATTCGGACCTTTGTCCCCGCCGCCCTCGAAGGAATCATGTCGGAATTGAAGACCGACCACGCTTCGTTGATCGAAGTATGGGCTCGGTCGGTCGCTTACGGCGATGACCGTGTGGAACAGGAATTGGCTGGACTCGCGGATGGCGCGGGAATCCCTCTCTCGACCCTCCAAGCGATCCACGCGATTCCCCTGCTGATGCCGTATTCTTGCAGCAGCATTGCCGCCTGGGGCGAAGCGACCGTCGACGGCCACTTGTACCAAACACGCAACCTCGATTGGAGCATGGAGGTAGGTGCACACAACTTTCCAATGATTGTCCTATACCTGCCAAACAACGGTGTGCCTCACGTCGTCCCTTCGTTTGCGGGAATGGTCGGGGCCCACACGGGGATGAACGCCAAGGGGATCGTCCTTTCGGAGATGGGTGATGCATCCGCCAAGGAAGCTCCCTACTTCATCCACGCGCCGCACTTCACGGTTCTGTTCCGAACCATGCTCTACGATGCCAATTCGCTCACCAGTGCCCTCAATATTTTCCAGTCCTATCCACACACCAAACGATACCACTACGTCTTCGGCGATGGCCAAACCGAAACGCGGGCGGTCAAGGTTCGAGCCCACACGCCAGAACCCGCCGACAAACGCGTTCAGATTTGGAAAGACAACGACCCCGCAGACGAGTTCGCACCGAATGTTCTCTCCTGTGTCGTTTACAATGACGAAGGACGCGGCGCCTTTCCAACCCTGAAACAGGAACGCGGGAAATTGGACGGAGAGAAGTTGGTCGCCCTAGCGAACCGAATCCCGATCAAGGGTGGGAACGTTGAGAATGTCGTCTATGATGCGACCGCCTTGCGAATGTGGGTCTCGTATGCCAAGGGCTCCCAAGAAGCCTACCTGCGTCCCTACACCTTCATCGATTTGACCAAAATCGATGCCGACGGTGACGGAAACGCAGACCTCAAAGCGTCTCGACCCTAATCGCGCTGAACATCAGGCAACAAGAGCGCTACTCCACCTCTCGGCGTTGCGCTCGTTGGTTCGCGGTGTCCGGCGGACTAAGGATCGGAGTTAACTCCTTCACGAAATCCTGCGCATCGCTGAAACTCCGATAGACGCTGGCGAATCGCAAAAACGCGACTTCATCGAGTTCCCGTAGATACTGCATGCACAGGTTACCGACCTCCGCAGAGTGGACCTCGCGCTCGTAATTGTCGAGAATATGAGCCTCGATTTCGATCGCTAGACGCTGGATCGCCTCGGGCTGGATCTGCCGCTTCCAACACGCCAATTGCAAGCCCCGTTCAATCTTCAATCGGCTAAAGTCTTGGCAGGTACCGTCGCGCTTGCGGACCTGCAGTAGCCCTTCCACACGCTCGTAGGTGGTAAACCGCCGTTTGCAGTGGTTGCAAAATCGACGGCGTCGAATCGCTCGACCATCTTCGACCAAGCGGGAGTCTCGAACTCCATCATTGTCGTTGCCGCAGAAAGGACACCGCATGAAAACCCCAAGGTACGGGACGACGATTACGAGACGAAATAACTAGCCATTTGCGAGACCACTCCTAAAGTGTATCGTCTTGAGTCTTCCAGAAACAGTACGCGGTTTCGCCCCCCCACTTCCCGCCACAGATTCCTCACCAACCACCCATGCAATCCGACTCGAGCAACCTGAACGGCAATCGACCCAGTCCCTCCTATCGACACTTGGCATGGGCTGGGTTGTTCATGCTGTGCGGCTTGTGCTCCCTGATCTATCTCGGAAGCGACCGGCGGAGGGTGATCGGGCAACCTGTCATCGATCTCGATTTGCCTCCCTTGGTCCACGCGGAAAACGGATTCCAACCCGAGCAAGCGAAGGGCAAACTCGTGCTGCTCCACTTCTGGGGCCCCTGGTGCCCTCCGTGCCGATCGGAGTATCCAGAGATTCAAAAACTGGCGGACCAATATGCCGATGGCCGGTCGGTTCGAATCGCGAGCATTTCATGCGCCGCGACCGCCCCCGATGACGTGGCCCAACTCCGCCAGTCCACCTTGGATTTTCTCGGGGATACAACCCCTCAGCATCCCGTGTATTGCGACCCTGTCGAATACTCCCGAATCCGGATTGCAAAAATTCTAGGTCAACGTGGATTCTCCTACCCGACCACGATCCTCCTCGACCGCCAAGGGCAAATCCTCGACTATTGGACACGACCCACGCAACCCGGGGAACTGGACCGTGCTATCCGATCCGCGACGGGCACAGCGCGAGCAGCACGATGACACAAACCATTGAGTCGCTTGAAAAATGGATCGGTATTAGTGTGGGGGATCCGACCGGGATCGGCCCCGAAGTAGTCGTTGGCTCCATCGCTTCGGGAATCCCTCATTCAGAATGTATCCCCATCGCCATCGGAAATAGCCGCATTCTGCAGCAGGCAGCTCAGTTGCAGCAATTGCCTCTTGCAATCCACTCGGCTGGTTCGCTCGTCGACGCGGAGAACTTGCTCCGTACTGGCATCGGTCGCTCGCGGGATTCCCTGATATGCCTCGAGACGGGAGACAACGCCATGGACCAGTGGGTCGGTCCGAGCAGTTCTCCAGCGATCGATCCGAGGGCGGGTCAAGCTGCCTACGAATGCGTCGTTCGCGGGACGCAGCTTTGCCTCCGAGGCGAACTGCAGGGCTTGGTCACCGGCCCGCTCCACAAGGTCGCGTTGCATGGCGCTGGTCACGATTGGCCCGGACATACGGAACTGCTCGCCCATCTCTGCGGTGTCGAGGAATCGGCAATGATGCTGTACCTGACACCCGGCAAGCCACGGCATGGCGGAAGTGCCGGACTGGGAGTCGTGCACGTCACGCTCCACTGCGCCCTTCGCGAGATCTTCGATCGCTTAAGCGTTTCGAGCGTGTTTCAGACCATCGGTCTGGCCCATGATTTTTTCATGAAACTACGTACTCGAATGCAGTTGCCGCCGGAGCCTCGGATTGCGGTCGCCGCCCTCAATCCCCACGCCGGAGAAGGCGGCCGTTTTGGAAATGAAGAGCAAACCATCATTCAACCTGCCGTCGAAAAAGCTTTGCGAAGAGGCTGGCATGTATTCGGCCCCCTTCCTGTCGATACGCTCATGCCCGCCGCGGCGCGGGGAGATTTCGATGCCGTGGTCGCCATGTATCACGATCAAGGACACATCGCCTTGAAATTGCTCGACATGTTCGAAGCCGTAAACATCACGCTCGGACTACCGATCGTACGGACAAGCGTCGCCCACGGGACCGCGCATGATATCGCTTGGAAAGGGATCGCGAATCCAGGCGGGATGACGCAAGCGATCCTGGCAGCGGCTCGGCTTGCACCCGATCGCGCAGAGAGCAGGCGCAGTTGACGAAGGGGGGGGGAACGGCAACTATCACCCAGCGACCATCAGCGAGCGGTCGCCAAAAAAGTCCCTATGTCATGCGCGGATCAGCTACTTCGGTACATCGGTTTGTTTTGGCAGTTTTTTTCGTGCTCGCGAGCGTTCCAACAAAAAAGGCTGGGCCGCAATAGCCCAGCCTTGAATTGAATTTTCGAGTCGATCGAAGGATTACTTCGACTTGCCGAATTCCTCTCGCAATTCTTTGAGGAACTCCGAGAGTTGCTCTTTCTCTTGCTCGTCGGCCAACGAAACCGCTTCCTCTTGCAACTTCAGAGCTTCCTCGCCATTGCCCAGCGAGTACTCGAGGTGAGCAACGGTGTCGAGGGTCATCGCCTTCATGTTGCCCGACTGTTTGGCGCTTGCGTTCTTTGCGAGATCGCGAGCCCGCTTGAGAAGATCCTTGCTGTCGATCCGGCCTGCATCACTCATCTCCCAAACCGTCCAAGCGATTTGGTTAGACATCATCGGATCGTCCGCCACGAGTTCGAATAACGATTCAAATGTCCCGTTGACCTCTGCGGGCTCGCTGTTGGCTGCTTGATGCAGATTGATCTTGAACATCAGCAAGTTCAACTTCATGTCCGCTCGGTTGGCCTTGGCGACGAACTCGTCCAATTTAGCCAAAGCTTCCGGAAACTTTTTCTTGCGCACAAGCCCGAGGACCTGGGTTTGGGCTTCTTGCATGATTCGTTCTTGTTCTTGCCGTTCCTTGAATTCGGTTCCAAACTTCTCGCGGTCCCACTTGTTGTTCACTACTTGGTCAAGCGGTTCATCCATCTCCATCGGATGACCGATCCATTCCACCTTGGCATCCTTACCGACGATAAACGCGCAGGGAATGCCGTTCTGACCAGCGGCAGCCATGTACTCCTTGCTGGACGAGCCATCCGGATCCGTTGTCAGGCAGTACGACTTTGTCAATTCCTTGAAGTTCGTGATGTCTTTGGATTCCGACGCAATATTCGGAGGCAGTTCCCGCTCCAAAAACTCTTCCACGGTCTCGAGAGGTTCGTCGCTGATGCTGACGATTTGCACTCCCTTGCCCGCATACTTCTTCTGCGTGTCGACGATATGCGGCATGCTCATGATGCACGGGCCACACCAAGTCGCCCAGAACTCGACCACGTACACCTTGCCCTTCTCGAACTTGGTCACCTTGCCGAATTTTCCTTCGCCGTCCTGAACCCAGTGCTCCACGTCCAAGGCTGGGGCATCGGAGCCGATTGTCAACAAGTCGTCTGCGGTCGCATCCTGGGCAGCGGCACTTTGCCAACTCAATGCAGCAACCACAACGGTGCTCAAGGCAAATCGACGAAAAAACGATTTCATAAAACAAGATCCTTTGCGATGGGTAAGCCGCTCTGCGGGAAGCTGCCGACGCGCTTCACGTACAGCCGGTTGGACGAAAGTATAAGTATTTTCACTATTCCTGCAAAAGGGGCGGTCAAATGGGGCAGAACGTCACTTGCGAACCGGGGCGGCTGCCATGGGGTCATCCGGCCACGAATGCTTTGGGTAGCGGCGTTTGAGTTCCTTTTTGACTTCGCCGTACCCATTCTTCCAGAACGAGGCTAAGTCCTCGGTTACTTGCTGGGGGCGCATGTTCGGGGCCAGCAAATGCAACAGCAATGGAATACGTCCGGCTGCGATGCGTGGAGTTGCCTTCCAGGAAAATATTTCCTGAATTTTGACTGCTAGTATTGGTGGCTTGCCAGCCGCATACTCCAATCGGATCCAACTTCCCGACGGGACTTGGATTCTCTCTGGGGCCTCTCGCTCCAAGGCGCGCCGTTGGTCCGGAGTCAAACGGCCTGAGAGCCAATCGAGCCACGGGCCATCGCGAACCTCAGCCAACAACCGTTTGCCGCGACACAACTCCCAGGCAGTTTCCTGCAACGCAGATTGGTCGAGTTCCGGTAGCTGCAATTCCGGCATCCAGCGGCGGAGCGAGTTGACCCGTTCGATCCATTGCAAGAGGGGGACGTTATCCTTGGGGAACGATTGCTCCCAATGGGTTTTCACGGCAGCGGCCAGGACTCGCTGCGATTCCTCTTCGTCGGATACCTGGGCAGGCGTCTCGGAGAGAATCAGATCGATCCACATGCGTCTCCGTCGCGCGACGACTTGCTTTTGGGAGGGGTGAAAGAAAAGGTCGTCTCGCTCGACCAGATTGTCTCCTCGAAGCCAATCCGCTTCGATGCGGCTCGCTTGTCGGACGATTGCGTCTCCCGGCTTCTGCTCCACGTCGATGCACAGGAAAAACTCCGGCTCGGTCACTCCGCTCTGCGGCCCGATCGCGACCCCTTTTCCGCCCACCATCAACCCTTGTGGTTTCCCGCGCTGCCGCCTGCGAGCCACGCGGTCCGGGTATCCGGATAGCAGGATGCGTTCGAGCAATTCGGAGGTGGGCAGGGAGGAATTCGTCGACGGAACGACCAGGCTTTCGCACATCTGGCGGATTTGGCGAGCGGATTGCTCGATGTTTCGCAAGCTGCCGCGGTGGACCGTTCCAAACGGCGTTGAGTCTTGACCGGTGCGGCGAAACCGGTCGATAGCGGCGAGCCGTTCGAGGCAATCGCTCGTCCATCGCATGGCATGCGAGGTGGGCATCCCATGGGAACCAGTCGAGCGACGGCGATCCATCCGATCGAAGGGATCGCGGTCGGATAGCATGGCAACGAGCCAGCAGACTTGATCCAAGCATCCCGATCCTGCCGCTTCGACTGCGATGCGAGACAACCTGGGGGGAAGCGGCAGACGGACCATCGCATAGCCTGTTTCGGTAATTTTCCCTTGCCGAACGGCGCCGAGCATTTCGAGCAAGCGACGCGCGGATGCCACGGCATCTTCGCGCGGGGCTTCCAACCAGGGAAAGTCCAGGCTTGCTCCCTCGCCCCAGGCGATCAGTTCCAGGATCGCACTGGACAAGTCGATGCGTCGAATCTCCGGTTCCAGGAATGGGGCGCGGGATCGATCCGAGGCCTCCGACCACAATCGATAACAAGTTCCGGGCGCTACGCGACCCGCGCGACCCGCGCGCTGTGTGGCAGACGCCGAACTAATGTTTTCGAGGACCAGGCGATCCAAACCCACCTCGGGAAAAAAACGGAGAACGCGCGCTTGTCCACTGTCGACCACCGTTCGGATCCCTGGGATCGTCAGAGAGGTTTCCGCGACATTGGTGGCAACCACGATCCGCCTTCGCGGCCCGGTTTCGATCGCTCGCATCTGATCCTCAATCGGCATCGCCCCATAAAGCGGGAGCAAATCGAAATCCCTGTCGAGCCGCCGTTTCTTTAACAAGTCGATGCACCGAAGTATTTCGCCGGAGCCGGGCAGGAAAGCAAGGACATCTCCGTCGTGTTGCTGGGAAACATCCTCGAGCACTTCGGCCGCATGCTCGACGATGGCGACCTGAGGCTTCGGGGGGCGAAAGCGGATGGAAACCGGGTATTGGTTGGCGGGTACGGAGATCATCGGCACATCGCCGAGGGCGGATTGCATGCTGGTTCGATCGAGGGTCGCCGACATAATCACGATACGAAGATCGTCTCGGACAGTCTGCTGGACACGCCTCAGCATCGCCAGGAGCAGATCGGCATCGAGGGAACGCTCATGGAATTCGTCCAGCAGGACGATCCGTGCTTTGGCGAGGGTCGGATCATCCTGAAGACGGCGAATGACGATCCCTTCGGTCGCGACGATCAACTGCGTGTCGCGGGATAGTTGTTGGTCGAAACGAACGGAGTAGCCGATGCGACCTCCAATTCGTTCCCCGCGTTCCTCGGCGATTCGCGCCGCGACCGACCTAGCCGCGAGGCGTCGCGGTTGCAGCAGATAGGCAACCTGATGATCGGCCAGCAAGTCCAGGAGGGCGGGCCCGACCCGGGTTGTTTTTCCCGATCCAGGCGGAGCATCGACCAAGACGATGGGGGACTGCACCACAGCCGATCGAATCTCTGCAAGAAACGGATCGATGGGTAAAGGAATCATCGTTTGCGGTAGGAGTGGCTGCCGTTGGATTCGCCGAGCTTGGGCTTGTTGAAGATCAGGCGATGGCTGGGTTCGCCGAGCAAATCGTCCAAGCGTTGGCGCAGTTCGCTTTCGATCGCCACGCGCTGGCGGTTGACATGGATGTGTACCGTCGAACCCTCGGTCAACCGGACCGCGATCTTGACCTCCCGATCCCCGGGGTAGCCGCGCAGTATCTCTTCGATGTCGGAAATCATGCCCTCGGGATGCTTTTGTTCGTCGAATAGGATGTGGATTCCGGAAGTGAATTTCTGATCGGCTTCCTGAATCGGGACGACTTCGTCGACGATCAGATTGATTTCCTCTTCTCCTCGCTTGTCGATTCTGCCCCGGATCACGACGATGGCATCGGGTTGAATGCAGTGCGCGAATTTTTCGTAGGTATCGGGCCACGCGATGGACCGGACGATACCCTCGAGGTCTTCGAGATCGAAATTCGCGTATTTGGAAGGTTTGCCCGGTTTGGGATTGCGGGTGTGGGCCAATTTGATCGAAGAAACCACTCCTCCCATCCACACTTCGGCTCGATTGGCGAGCGTGCGCGCGGTGGACGCCGTATGGGTGCAGAAGGATTTCAGGAGTCGTTCATGGGCCGCTAACGGGTGCGACGAAAGATAATACCCTAACACCTCTTTTTCCATCGCGAGTCTTTCCTTGTCGGGAAACTCGGGGATATCCGGCAACGACATGGCTGGCGTCGTCGTGGTATCCTCAAAGTCATCGAACAGACTCATCTGGCCGCTCCGCTTGTCTTTGGCGGCCGCCGCTCCTCCTTGAAGGGCTTTCTCAATCACCGCCATCATTTGGGAGCGGTGGGCCTGGAAGCAATCCAGTGCGCCGGCCCGAATCAAAGACTCGAGGCTCGCGCGACCGAGCGAGACGGGGTCGACTCGATTGCACATGTCAAAAATATCTTTGAAGGGGCCTCGGGCATCCCGTTCACGCGCGATCGCCTCGGCAGCCGTATGGCTGCACCCCTTGATGGCCGAGAGCCCGAACTGGATCCGATCACCAGTCACGCTGAACTCGGATCGCGACCCGTTGACGTTGGGTTGTTCCACCACGATCTTCATCCGCTGGCAGTCTTCCAAATGCTCGACCAGCGAGTCCTTGCGTTTGAAATTTCGGTTCGGAATATAGCCGGTGAGGAGGGCCGCCATGAACTCGACTTTGAAGTGCGCTTTCATGTAAGCGGTCTGGTACGCGATCAGTGCGTACGCGGTCGAGTGGCTTTTGTTGAAACCATAGCCCGCGAATTTCAGGATCATCTCCCAAAATTCCAGCGCATCTTTCTTGGCCAACCCCAGCGACTGGGCTCCCTGCAGAAATTTTTCTGCGTTGGCTTCGATAATCGATTGCTTTTTCTTGCTGATCGCTTTGATGCACGTATAGGCTTTGGCCAGCTCGATGCCTCCCACGCGATTCAAGATGCGCATGACCTGCTCTTGGTAGACCATCACGCCGTGCGTTTCCTCGAGAATCTCCTGAAGGATCGGATGGAGATAATTGGCTTTCTTCTGATTGAGTTTGACCGCGATGTAGTCATCGACCATGCCGCCTTCGAGGGGGCCCGGTCGATAGAGTGCATTGGTGGCGATGATATCGCGAAAGTGATCCGGCTTCATGCGTTGCAGCAAATCGCGAATCCCTCCGCTTTCGAGCTGGAACACCCCTTTGGTCTCGCCTCGGCGGAGCAATTCAAAGGTCGGCTTGTCGTCCAACGGGAACTTGAGCGGGTCGACTCGAATCCCCCGCGTCTTTTCGATGATATCGACGGCTTTGGAGAGGATGGTCAAGTTGCGGAGGCCGAGAAAATCCATCTTGAGCAACCCGGCGGCTTCCACATCCCCCATCGACCACTGCGTGATGACATCGTCTTTGCCGGAACCGCGCATCAGCGGCACGTACTCGGTCAGCGGCTTGTCGGCGATGACGACTGCGGCAGCGTGCGTACCGATGCTCCTGGCCATCCCCTCGACACGCGAAGCCAGCTCGATCAAATCCTTGATCACCGGATCGGACTCGACGGTTTTGCGAAGGTCTTCGCTCTCCGCAAGCGCGTCGCGAACGGAAATCTTTGGATCGTCTGGAACCATCTCGCTGATTTCGGATACTCGACTCAGCGGGACGTTGATGGTTCGACCAACGTCCTTGATGGCGCCGCGGGCCTTAAGGGTACCAAACGTCCCGATCTGGGCGACGTTGGCGTCGCCGTACTTTTCCTTGACATAGCGAATGATCTCGCTGCGGCGTTCCTGGCAAAAATCGATGTCGATATCGGGAGCTTCGATCCGGCTCTCGTCGAGGAATCGTTCGAACAGCAAATCGTATTTGATCGGGCAAACGTGAGACAGGTAAAGCGCGTAACAAACCAAGGCCCCAACACCGCTACCGCGAGCCGTCGCCGGGACGTCGATCTCGCGCGCGTACCGAACGAAATCCCAGACGATCAAGAAGTAGTTCGAAAAGCCTAGCTTCTTGATCACCAACAGCTCTCGATCGAGCCGTTCCATGACCACCTGCTCAAGCTCACCCGCCGCACACATTTCCGGATTGTCCGCATACCTTTCTCGCAGCCCCTGAAGGCACAATTCGCGCAGATAATCATCCGCCGTAGGAGATGAAGCCGGAATCGCGAAGCTGGGGAAGTTCCTCGCACCAAGTTCCAAATCGATGTCGACCGAATCGGCGATCTGTTGCGAGCGAGCCACCGCATGTTCCAAGCCCTGAAAATGCTTGTACATCTCCTCCGGGGCTCGCAGGTAGAACTGGTCGTTCTCCATGCGCAAGCGATTGGTATCGGTTCGGAATTTGCCGGTGCTGATGCATGTCAACACATCCTGAACCTCGGCGTCTTCGGGATCCACATAGTGCGCATCGCTCGTCGCCACCAGGGGCAGCCCCATGCGGTTCGCGATGTCGACGGCGCCGAGAAGTTGCTCGCGTTGAATCTTGACGTTGTTGTTCATGATCTCGATGAAAAAACGATCGCCGAAGATCTTGCTGAACCATGACGCTACTTTCTCTGCTTCTGCGACCACTGCGCTGGTGTCCGTTCCCTTGAGGATCGCTCGCGAGAATTCGCTCGAAACACAACCGCTCAAACAGATGATTCCCTCGGAGTGGCTAGCGAGAAGTTCCTTGTCGATGCGAGGCTTGAAGTAAAAGCCCTCCAAGCTGGCGGCAGAAGCGAGGCGGATCAGATTCTTGAATCCCGTTCGATTCTTGGCCAGAAGCGTCAAGTGGTAGGCCGCTTCCTTGGCGGAGGCAGCATCGCGCTCAAAACGGCTCCCAGGAGCCACATACGCTTCGTAGCCAAGGATGGGATTGATCCCGCTCTCTTTGGCTTTGCGATAAAACTCGAGCGAGCCGTGCAAATTGCCGTGGTCGGTCAGAGCCAAAGCGGTCATGCCGTGCGATTTGGCACGAGCGACGAGTTTTCCAATGGGGCTGGCGCCATCGAGCAAGCTATAATGGCTATGGCAATGCAGGTGCGCAAAGGGACGTGGCGTCGTAGGCGACGATTCGGACATAGGCTCCGCCAGGGTTCCGAGAAACGAGGATTATTGAGGAACTGCTTCGGCTTCGAAACCCGCTCGCTGAATCGCTTTCAGCGTGGACTTGAGATCCAGCTCGCCGTTGTACCGGACGAAGACCACGGGGTTGTCGATGACGTCCTCCTTTTGTTGAGGTGCCAACTCAACATCCACTACACCGTCTTGCTTCGCGATCGCCGATCGTACGCTAGGATAGCATCCGCTGGGGCATGTCATCCCCTCCACTTTGAGCGAGATCAAGCGGGGTTCGGTTGGAACGGACTCTGAGGAGGGCGTTGCGATTGAGACTCCACCGCTCCTCGAATCCCCGGGCAAGTCGCAAGCCAAACACATGCCGATGCACACGCACAGAAGACTCAATGATTTTTTCATGACTCCGCTTGCTCCTAGAGGATGGGGCCGATTCGAGATTCGTGACCGACAACCCTCCGCGACTATCGCGGTCGGATTCCGAGCCAGTCCGCCCTTCAATCACTCCAGTTTATCCGAATCCTGGATGCTGGCCAACGGGCTTGGGGGGATCCCCCCCAAGCCGAGTCCCACGCGTTGAAACGGCGATTTTGACTTTTTCCAACCTGTGAGAAACCTATATCCCAGAGGTTTTTCATAACCCCACGCGTGATCGGCTCGGGTTGGGATGATTCCAAAAATTGCAACTTCAAGGATAGCGATGCCGCCCCCCACTTGAGGTTCGAATTGGTCGGATGAGGAGGGATTTGCCGGTTATGAAGCCGCTGGAACGGGATAAATCCCTGTTCCCTGGAAAGCAGATTGGAAAACGCCGATAGACCCGACGGGACGACCTAACTTTTGATAACAATCTGGTGGGGGGAATCGCCCCGTGCCCCAGTGCTTGACCTTGGAAACCAATCTCATGTGGCTCTTCAGACGAATCCGCTCTCTATTTCAGAATGATGATGGTGCCACCGCGATTGAGTACGCGGTGATGCTCGGCTTGATCTGCGGAGTAGTCATGGCGACCGTTGGAACTTTGGCCGACGCGATGAGGGACAGTTTCAATGCGTCGGGGACGGCAATCAATGCTGTGCTCGGTGGCTCCTCGTGAGCGAATCGATCAATCTCCCCCGAAACTTTTCTTGAGCAGTTTTCTGCCTAGGGTTGCGTTGAATGGAGTCCACGGGTCGGTCGAACGATCCTGCTGTACCAATTCGCGGCTCGCGTTAAGCTTGGCATCCATCTCATCGAGAAAGTGAAAGGCGATGGCCTCCTGGGTCATCGGTACTTTCGGGCTACCGCGTTCCAGCTCGCCGTGGTGGCTAACGATGATGTGTTCGAGCCGCAATACGATAGCTCGATCGAGGGTTTTGCCAGCATGTTCAAGGTCCGCGACGATGGCTTCCACCATCGCAACTCCTTGGACGAGATGACCGAGTAGCTGCCCCGAGTCGGTGTACCCCCACTCGTTTTCAAAGCTCAGTTCCTGCAGCTTTCCGATGTCATGGAGCATCGCGCCAGCCACAATCAGATCACGATCCATCGAAGGATAATGGCGAGCGACCAGATCCGACAGATCCATCAATGAAACGACGTGCTCGAGCAGTCCACCCGGGTATGCATGATGGGTTTTGACCCCAGCCGGCGCGGTCTGCAAGTTGGAGGATCGCTGGGGATCGTTAACAAATGCAAAACAAATCATTTGCAAAGTCGGGTTGCTGATCGAGGCGACCAGTTCGCATAGGCGAGACCAAGCTCGATCGATCCGAGAGCGATCGATCGCATTAAAATCCTCGGGGTCGACCTGCGACGGGTCGACGTTGGAAAGTTGATTCACGATCAGCTGCAACGCGCCATTGTGCACCTGAGATGTCCCTTGCACGCGCACAAACGAACCTTTGGGGAAACGTTCGGCAATCCTCTCGTCCGCGTTCCATCGCATCGCGGAGATGATCCCTGTCTTGTCCTGCAACTGCAGTAGCAAGTACGAATTTCCTTGCCGATTCGCCCGAACCTGTCGATCGGCGATGCGGTAGGTCTCGTCCACGGAAGTCTGAGGTTGAATGTCGCGAACAAAGACTCTCGGCATGAGTGCAACTGCCCTGCTGGTTTGTCAACGCGGAAGAAATCAACTGCTGGCGCTCGAATAGCTGCTCAGTGCGCGCTGAAAAACCCACCGGCTGCACACCAGCGATGCGATGGTAGCCGCAAACGCGAATGCCGCCAGCCCCCATTCCCAGCCTTGTCTGGGCACCAGCGGCTGCGCGACGATACGAGCCGGAACATTGACGATCACCAGGATCGGAAAGACAAACGTGAAGATGTACCAAAGAGGCAACCCCCAACCGGTCTGATAAATCTCCATCGGGTACCGAGAGAAATTGGTGATGTAAAACCAAAAGTCGTACAGACTTTGGTTCCGACCCAACCAAATGCTCGTCGCTGCCAGGCAAATGATGAGACTGTAGAACATGCAGATTCCGCACAAGATGAACACGAGATACATCGCAATCATCCCCGGATGCCAGTGCCAGGGAGGATCGGTGCGAGTCTGCAACCTGACGACTCCATAACAGAGAAGGATGCAGCCCATCACCAAATTGCTGAGCGATGCCCAGTCCACTTTCCGGAAGGAAATCAGAAACTGAGTATCCATGGGCTTGAGAAGCGTGAAATCTAGTCCGCCCGTCCGAATCAGTTCGCTGAACTCCTGCGCGTTAGGCATTAAAAATGCCTGGACCACCGAATTGATAATCCAAGTCGTGGCGAGAAAAACATAGAACTCGTCGACGCTCCAACCCGTGGCCACACCGATGCTCTTCACGTGGAAGAAAACGAGCATGTAGAAGCCTAGATTCATTAACAGCCATGACAAGCTCGACACACAGTCGAGGAAAAAATTTCCTCGAAAGGTCATGTCCCGAATCAGGCTGTTCCTCGCGAAAGCAAGGAACACAGAAAAGTAACTAGGTGTCACTCGTTCGGATCAATGCTCGCGATAGGGCCGCTTGCCCGATCCTGATCCACCACCGGATCCACCGCCGCGGTAGCCGCCGCCACCACCGCCGCCGCCGCCACCACCACCGGAGTAAGGACGGCCACCGCCTCCTTGATTCTCGCGGGGACGAGCTTCATTGCAAGAAATCCGCCGACCGGACAGTTCCTGATTATTCAATCCATCGATGGCGGCTTGCGCCTCCTCGTGGTTAGGCATCTCGACAAACGCGAAACCGCGGGAACGCCCCGTCTCCCGGTCGACGATGATGCTGACGCGAGCCACCTTGCCGAACTGACCAAACGCTTGCTTGATTTCGTCCTCTGTTGCTCGAAAAGACAAATTGCCAACGTAAATATTCGTCACAGAACCAAACCCCTGAAATCAACACGCCCTCCATAACACGGAGGACTCAACCACTTTCGATCGGCATTAACTCTTGCGAGTTGCCGGAACCCAACCGAAACCGGACAACCAAACTCCCTCGCATGGGTTGCGGATACAACAAGCATCGGGAGCTCGTGGTGATCAAGCCACGGTACATCTCCTCGGATTATCGAGAATCGGCGAAGGTGAGTCAACGTGAGACTCCCAGGAATTCACGGAATCCACCCAAACGGCCAACCAAGGAAATTGCGACTTTTGTGCGTCTGGAGCGTCGGGTTAATCGAGAGAGTCCCAGGGTTCCGGCGAAAACGCTTCCAGCCATCGAAAATCCTCGTCGGCTCGCTCCGATTCCTGCAACGCCTTCAAAATACTCCACCGATGGTAGCGAAGCGTGGCCATGTTTTGAAAAACGATGTCGATTTCCATTCGGGGGAATTTTTCCAACAATCTTTGATAGGCCCAGCCAACCCCCATTTCGTCGTCGTCCTGGTCTTTTTGCTGGTCTGCTTCGCCACCCGATGCCCTTTCGGCTCGATTCTCGTTCCCAGGCTTCCCAGCGGCGAGAACCTCTTCCAGGAATGGCAATACCTCATCGTACGACGAATCAACCCTGATTTTCCCCCACAGCATATCGATACTTCGATCGATTTCCGCCAACGCTTCGCGATCGCGTCCCAACTGGTGCAAAACCCAAGCTTTGGTATCTAGTAGCGATTCGTTTTCGAGACGACCCACCGCCGCGTTGATGTCCTGAAGCGCTTCGCCGAGATCCTCTTTGGCCAACGCTCGCGTGTACGCAATCAAGTTGTTTTGGAGAGGGCTGCGCAACTCCCTGGCGGGTAAGAATTCCCGCAAAACCACCAACGCATGACTGTACATTTTGCGTTCGAGCATCAGCGAAGCAATCTCGACCGCTGCCCCAGCGCGTTGATCGGCCGTCGGGATCTTGCGAACCATGGCGGACCAAATCGAATCCTCGGACACCGGATTCTCCGGGGAGAACTCGATCCGCCCTAACTGCCTCCAAAAATTCGCATCCGAACTGATTTCCGGGGAAAGCTCGTAGGCTCGGAGCAGCAGTCGCTGGGCCTGTTCGACCTTGCCGTTGTCGTACTGGTTCGCGGCATCGGCCAGAAGCCATTTCGCATACGATCCAGGATAGACATAGTCCCATACGACGGGCGCGACCGGGAGCGCAACCAACAAGGCGAGCAGGGTACGGGTGGTCCACGAGGATGACAACATCCGTGATTCCTTCGGCATTTCTAACGGGTAAGGAAGTGGAAGGGGTGCTCGGCAATGGTCCGGGTTCGATTACAATCCGGGTTCGTGTTGCGAGCCCGAAACCGCTTACCGTCCATGCACCGACAACCTTGGGTTTATGCCACTTTTTGAAATCGAAACCGATTCGCACATCATTATAACATGGGCCCCCGACGAGCATGCAGCCCGTCTGGTTTGCTTCGATGCTTATCCCCATGATTCCGTCCGCCGTATCACCCGCCGACCACGCGATACCTGGGTGATCTCCAAAGGAGCGCTGGGAGTTTCTGGTGCATCGGTCGATATTTGCACCGTTGCAAGGGACTGCTTGTCCAAATCCTCGGGGGACAAACTGCAAGCGATCCGACTCTACATGGCGGAGACCGGTGCGGATCTGGACAAAGCCAAACGGGTGATCGAATCAAACATGGTAATGGGCTGGTAGCGAGGAAGGCATGAATCCCAAATTGCCCGGGTTACGCAAGAGCTGCGCCGCATTTGAGCGGGCGATGAAACTGATCCCCGGTGGTGTCAATTCCCCCGCCAGGGCGTTCGGTGCCGTCGGCGGGCACCCCCTCTTCATCGAACGAGCTCACGCGCAACATCTCTACGATATCGATGGAAACCGATACCTTGATTACATCGGCTCCTGGGGCCCGATGATTCTCGGGCACGCAGACCCCCGAGTCATCGAAGCGATCGTCCATGCCGCTCAAAAAGGTACCTCGTACGGAGCGCCGACCGAAAACGAATCCCGTCTCGCGGAACTGATCCTCCGCGCGGTCCCGAGCATCGAACGGGTCCGGCTAGTCAACAGCGGCACGGAAGCAACCATGAGCGCGATCCGTGCCGCGCGAGGAGCGACCGGCCGAACCCGGATCGTCAAATTCTCAGGCTGCTATCACGGCCACGTCGATTCACTCTTGGTCGCCGCAGGCTCCGCAGCCGCGACCTTGGGAGTCCCGGACTCGCCCGGAGTAACACCCGGTGTCACCGCCGACACCATTGTCCTGAATTACAACGATGCCGAAGCGGTTCGTGAACTGTTCACCACCCATGGAAACACGATCGCCGCCGTAATCCTCGAGCCCATCGTCGGAAATATGGGTACCGTACTGCCAACCCACGTGTTCCTGGAAACCCTGCGTCAGGAAACAACCAAACATGCAGCGGTCCTGATCTTTGATGAAGTCATGACCGGCTTCCGCGTTGCCTACGGTGGCGCGCAGAGCCTGTTCGGAATCGAGCCCGATATGACCACGCTTGGCAAAATCGTCGGCGGCGGACTCCCTCTCGCCGCTTACGGCGGCAAAGCCGCGATCATGGATCAAGTCATGCCGGCTGGAAAAATCTATCAAGCAGGAACCTTGGCCGGCAATCCGCTAGCGACCGCCGCAGGCGCAAAGACCCTCGAAATCCTCCGGGATGAATCTCCGTACGAGTACCTCGACTCCCTCGGTGCTCAACTGGCAACCGGGCTCGAGCAATCTGCGTCGCGAGCCGGAATCCCAGCGCACGTGCAACGCATGGGAAGCATGATGACCCTCTTCTTCAACGACGCAGCAGTCACCGACTGGCCAACGGCCGATCGCTCCGATCGCCGACGGTTCTCGCAGTACTTCTGGGGTCTGATCGAACGCGGCATCTACATGCCCTGCAGCCAGTTCGAAGCACTTTTCTTTTCTATCCGACATACGCGGGAAGATATCGAGGAAACCATCGCAGCCGCCGACGCGGTCCTCGAGTCGATGGCCTCGGCGAAGAGCGACTGAAACCGCCCCCTCCCAAAAAGACGACCGGAACCGCTGCGCTACGCGCGGATGCTTGCCATTCCTCGCAAATGCGCATCCACACTCTCGGGCATGTGCTGGAGATGGTAACCTCCCTCGAGCAGCGAGACCAAGCGACCGCCGCAATGCCGTCTGGCGAGATCCGCAACCCAGGCACCCGCTCGTTCGTAATGCTCGCTCTCGAGCGTCAATCCGCCGACAGGATCCTCCACGTGGGCATCGAAGCCGGCGCTCAGGAGAATCAATTGCGGTTTCAATCGATCCGCAAACCTCTCGGTCTCATCGATCATGCGATCGAGAAACTCCTTGGCAGGGGTGTCTGCCGCGACGGGGATATTGACGGTGAAGCCGGTTCCCGGCCCTTCTCCTCGTTCGTCCTCGCGACCCGTTCCTGGATAAAAAGGAAATCGGTGGATCGAGAGAAAGCCGACGTCGGGATCGGTCCAAAACGATGCCTGCGTTCCATTGCCGTGATGCACATCCCAATCGATGATCAAAACTTTTTGTAACCCGACCGCTTGGGCTCGGCGCGCCGCGACAGCCACATTATTGATCACGCAGAAACCCATCGGCGCATCGCGAAGCGCGTGATGTCCAGGTGGTCGAATTGCGCAGAACGCCGTGGTATCTTCGCCCCGCGCGATCCGCTCTACCGCATCGCAGGCAGCACCCACCCCCAACATCGAGGCGTCCCAGGTTCCGGTGGAAACCACCGTGTCCGACTCGACACGCCCCGCATCCTTCATGCACCAGGCATGCAGCTGTTCGATGTATTGCAAATCATGATTGAGTTGGCATCGATCGACGGTCGCGGCCACCCAACTCGGACGTTGAGCGCGGGCATACCAGCCCTGAGTCTCGAGCATTCGATTCACGTTGTGAATCCGTGCAATGCATTCCGGATGTTGCCCGGTGTCGTGTTTTTCAAACCAGTCGCTCGCGTACAGCAGCATGCTCAAGTACCCTTCAGACTCGAAACAAAGGAAGAGGCTTGTTGGGACGCTGGAACGATGGTCCCAAGATCTTGGATGCCGGTCCCGCTAGCCATTGCTCAATGACCTCGGAATAAACCTCGCGAAAATCGGTATGGAACTTGAGATCCCCGTCGACCAGATCATCCAGACGGGGAAGATCCCCGACGATCTGAGATGCAAATGCGGGCCCTGCGAAAAACATCGGGGCGGCTGCCCCATGATCGGTCCCGAGACTCGCGTTCTCGGCAACTCGGCGACCGAATTCACTGAACGTCATGACCAACACGCGGTCGCGTTGGCCGCCTCGCTCCATCGACTGGCAAAATGCGGAAACAGCCTCCGACCATTGCCGCAGCAGACCCGCATGCACCTCCGCTTGATTCGCGTGGGTATCAAAGCCGTCGAGCGTCACGTAGTAAATGCGTGTTCCCAAGCCAGCAAGGATCAGCCGCGAGATGATCTTGAGTTTCTCGCCGAGCGACGTTGAGGGGAATTCGCCGGACGTATCCGGCGAAGACAATGCGGACTCGAGCCTTTCGCTGGCGGCCATCGCAGCCTGCGCGCTGGTCGAAACAAACCCCAACAGTCCAGGATCGTCCACCGAATCGCCAGGGGACGGTTCGCGATCCCCCTTCACACCCTTGAGCCGCATCTGCTCCATGGACGCAATCGATGGAACTTGGACACTCCGCTCGACGAGTGCCATCGGCAACGGTTCACCCCCTACATGCAACCCCATGGCATCGGTGTCTGCCGAGCTCGCCGTGCTTTCCAGATACCGCCCCAACCATCCCGAACCGGTTCTCTCATGCTTGAACGAACAGGAGTGCCAGATATCCATCGATTCGAAATGCGAACGATTCGGCGATGGGTAACCAACTCCTTGGACAATCGCGATTCGCCCCGATTCCAGGAGCCGATCAAGCGACTTGAGCGATGGATGAAGCCCAAGTTCATCGTTGAGTTTGACGACACGCGAGCCATCGATCTTCAGCTTGGGACGCGCCTTGGCATACAGCTCGTTTCGATAAGGAACGACCGTGTTGAGACCGTCGTTCCCGCCTGACCATTGGACGACGACAAGGATTCGATCGTTCCGAGAAGCCATTTCCGTCTCGTCGAGTTCGCGGGCCAGGGCCTGCATCCATCGCCCAGGCGCACCAGCATCGATCGCTAAGCCGGTTGCGACCGCCGTCGTTCCGAATGCAAAGGTGCGTCGTCTCATCATGGTCAATCGTTTAGGAGAGATGGATTTTCGGGTTCCGAGCCAACAGGGCGAATACAGCGCCGCGCGAGTCGCCGCGACATCGCTCTTTTTCCTGTTGGCTCAACGGCACACTCAGGAACGTTTGTTCGAGCCAATCAAGCCAATCGGAATGGGGAATCCCGTGGGCAGAGCACCAGGCATCCAACGCAAGACCTCCAAATCGTGTGTTGGGGTCTGACAAAAGATCAACGGCGAAATTCGCCCTGCCGATCAAGGTCGAGGAATTGATCCACGTTCGTCCTCCGTCCCATCCCTTGACATTCGGAGGATAGAACAAGCCTTGCCCCAAGGGCTTCAGCATCTTGGTCAATCGCTCAAGATTGGTGGTTGCTGACAAGCCTCGCAAGAACTCGGCAGCGAGATCCACGGGAGAGCGAACTTTCCGGCCGATGCTCCACGAGGACAACAACATGCGGCTGGACAAAATTCGATCGACCACCGCACGAATTGAATATTGCGAGCGGACGAAGTGCTCAGCCAACGGTTCGATCAAGGCATCGGGCGCTTGGGGTTCATCGCACACCAGATAGCGAAACAATTTCCGCGCGATGAAGCGGGGCATGGACGGCTGGTCCAGGACCACATCGATGGCTTGCTCCCCCGATTCCACCTCGGACCGGCCTAGGATCTCCTTGGTTCCGTCATCATGTTGGTAAGGATTGAAGCGAAACATTTTTCGTCGAATCTCCCACCCGGTGAAGCAGCGGGCCAGTTCCTGCACATCGCGCTCTCTGTAATTGCCTTCGCCGAGACAGAACAACTCCATCAACTCGCGCGCGTAATTCTCGTTGGGGTGCGATTTGCGGTTGGTCATACTGTCGAGATAAATCAGCATGGCCGGATCTTTGGAAATCGCGTGCACCATCGCACGAAAGTCGCCGACCGCATGGTTTCGCAGCGTCCGGTTTTGGGTGAACATCAATTCGGAATCCATCACTTTTTCAGCGCCTGTTGCGAAATGACCGTGCCAAAAAAGAGTCAGTTTTTCAACAACCGGGCTTGGGGAAAAAAGAATGCGATGCATCCACCATGCGGCCAACGCATCGATGCTTCCTCCGGCGCGGATCGACGCCGCCAGGGAATCGGATTCCTGTTCGAACTGTTCCAATTTCTGGAGCGATCGGTTGGACCCCTCTCCGTAGAGCATCCGCAAGGCATGCTCGGGCCCCCGTTGGATTGCCTCTTTGCGTTCCGTGATACCGGCCCCAAAACCGCCGCGACGAAAGAGAAGTCGGACGCGTGCGTCGTCCCACGGTTCTGCGGGGGACGGCTTCCACGGCTCCCAAGCCCAACTCGGATCAATTTTCTCGATCGGTGTCTTGCTATCGACGGATGGCTCCACGCTCCCTCCCTTCTTCTCCCGGATTCTACCGGTAGTTGACTCGCAGCCGTATCGATGACCGCGTATCAAAGGCGATCGCGAGCTCCATTCGGTCGATCCATTCGACGAGATGCAGCAGTTGATCCACCTCCTTCATTGCTTCGTGACGCGAATGCCCCTTCTCGAGCATGTTCTGCGCGATCAAGTTATCGCGGTTGGCGATGAGCACTTGGTGCATCATTCCTCCATGCACGACCAACTCGGTATGCGTTGGCGTTGTTGGGACCGAACTAGCATCCAGCCGTTCTGCACCTTGCACCCACTTTCGCGCCAAATCGCGGTGGCTCGACAAAATGACATGATCGCCAACAAAAGCAATCGCGGGAGCAAAGTTGTACTGGATCGGCAAACCGTTTTCGTAGTTGCGGTCCGCATCGATCACATAATCTGCCCAGTACATCGGCCCGTTCTCGCAAACCTCGGACATCAGGTCGAGTTGAGGATTCCCTTCCATCGCGCCGATCACGTTTAGAAAACCGATAAAGCTTTGGAAGATCCGCTTCAGCTCCTTGCGCATGACTTCCGGCTGTTTCAATCGCGCAACCAACGCGAAGGCCGGCAGCTTGACCGAAGGCTGCAGCTGGCCAGGTTGCCAAGCCTGGGGAACGGCGACCATGCGAAGCTCCGGTTCTATCGCCCCCAAAATCTCTGTGCCAAAATCCTTGCCAGAAAACAGCGTCGTTAACGTGTTGTCGGCCTGGGCCAGTTGGTCGTTAATCTGCTGATCGAAAAGATCCCCGGCCCGCAACCACAACTCCGACAGGTTTCGGTAGGTGCTCAAGGAGGCAAGGGCTCCATCGACCTCCAGACAGGGAAGGGATTTCCCATGCCCCTGGGGCCCCACGTAATGTTCGCGAGCGTCTTCAAACCATTCCATGCGGGTCGGGAACGATGCTTCTGCCGAAAGCGCCTCAGGCTCCATACTCAGGTCGATCGCAATGCAGGGCGCATGCTGAACAAGGGCCAGGATTCCTCCGAGCAACAACTCCGCCCCAAAGTCCTTGGTCTGTTTGCGGAACAGATCGTTGGTGGGGAATAGTTCGCGCACCCGCGCAAGGTCGATCTCCGCCGTTGCGATCGGCATCTTCTCGCCGGCGTCCGAAACACCCGACGGGAACACGCAGGGACCATGTGTCGGAGAGACTCGCCAAGGAGCATCGGCGAGAGTCGACTCGGCACCATCGAGATGGCGATCCAAGACCTCCTTAGCCAGTTCGCTGCGATTGCTCATGACCAACCACTGTCCGACGAATGCGAATACGGCACCATTGATCTGATGTCCCTGAATGCCGCGGTACTTCGCCGACTTGACCGCCCCCTCGGCCTGCTGCTCCTCACGATTCTGCGGCTGGTTGCTGCGCGCGAATTCCACCAACTTGGTCAACGTGCGTTGCAGCCACTTCGCGTCGCTGGTTCGTGCGAGAATCACGATACCGCGTCCTTCCGAATCGATCGCTGCGTACACTCCCCCAGCGGAGATCCGTTCGAGAAACGTTTCCAGCTTCATTCCCGTCGCCCACTCGGCGGCGAGCAGACCGGTCCTCGCGTTGAGCACATCGGGTGAGTTCCAGATCCTCGAGAACGGCTCGCTCTCGGCGATTGCGCGCCGCAACGGATGATCGAGCCATACGCTGGCGGGAGCTATTTGCGCATACGCCAATGCATCGGGCGGCAGCCAACGTTCCGCTTCTAACTTTGCCTTCGCAGGATCCAAAGTCTTAGCAGGTTCAGAGTCGACCTGGTCGACAGGGGGCTTTTCATTCTCAACCTGTTGCGCTAGGACGCTGGCCGAGATCGCTAGTAACACGAGCGACATTCGAAACAGTGGAACCGTCCCGCGGAAGACATTTGTCCAATGTTGGCTCAGCATGGCACTCCCTCGCGATCAGAAACTATTGAAGTCAACGTGTCGTCAACGCGTGATTTGGTCAGCGGGCTTGCGCGTCAGCACCGCAAGCATTTCTCGCAACTCTCGAACTTTCAGTGGCATCGATAACAGAACATGATGCTCGGAGATTTTGGCGCCACGAATGATGTGCTGCTGCCTTGGGTCCACCAACATGATCACTGGAATGCGTTTGGTGTGTTCCTGCTCAGACATCGTATTGAACGCTTCCAAAGCTTCATTCCCCAGATCGACCGCGCACAGGACCAAGCAGTCGACTTCGTTGACTTGCTCCGACCCGAAACGAGCCATGCCTCGTTCCGGACTGCTGAAGACGAGGACGCGATAGCCTCGATTCTTGAGCTTTTCACGAAGCAAATCCTGGAGATCGGTCTTGCTCTCGATGACCATCACGGTCTTCCCCTTGCCCTCTTTCAATTGCTCCGGATCGATGACTTGGCCGTCATCGCTTCGCTCAGCAGGTATCTCCGGGACATCGGGATTCTGAATTTTGTGCATCGCGAGTTCGATGTCAGCAAGCATCGCAGCGGGTGTCTGGTACCGCTTGTCGGGTTGAAACTCCATCGCTTTGCTGCAGATCGCATTGACCGATGCAGGCAAGCCCGGCTCGATTTCGTGCAATGGTTCGATCTGTATAAAGCGAGTGATGTTCAGTCGGTGTAGTCGATCGCGTGTTTCAAACAGAGGACTCTTGTTGCTAAGGATGTGATACATCATGCAGCCGACAAAGTAGAGGTCGCTGCGAGGGTCCCCTTTTCGGACCGACGTTCCGCGTTCGAGCGCCGCATAATCGATTGCCCGTGCGCTCGGGCAATCCGCAATCGCCTCCGGCGACGAAACATCCGCCAGGGCGGCCAACCCGAAGTCCACCAGCTTGCACCGTCCGCTGCTGTGAACGAGCACGTTCGACAGTTTCATATCGCGGTGTGAAATACCTCGCTGAGCGGCAAAGTCGAGACCCGAACAGACATCCTGGATCACCCGCAGAGCCTCCAGTGGCTCGAACTTGCCGCGGATCCTCAGGATCTCGCGGAGGGTTTCCCCCTCCACAAACTCCATCACTAGATAGGGAGCTCGAGGATCGTTGACGATTTCGTACATCGTCACGATGTTCGGATGACGCAACTCCAATCCCATACGACCTTCGCGCAGAAACTGCTCGATCTGCACCACCTGGTCTCGGTGCCGACGACGCAAGACTTTGACCGCGACCACCTTGCCGGTCTCGCGATGGACCGCGCGAAAGACGCGGGCAAACGTTCCCGAGCCGATCATGTACAGGACCTTGTACGGTCCATAAAAGTATCCAAGACGCTCCCCGGTCAACATCCGGTCAAGCTGGAAGTTGGTCAGGATTCCCTTCCGCAACAGGATCGATTGGATCTCGTCCATGCTGACCTGGTCGGTCCGCAATTCTCCCCAAACTCGGTCGATCTGTTGCGGAGTTGCCAACTCCAGATCAATGCATCGCTGCGTTAGAGAACGGGGAGTGAATTCCATGGATAATTTCGATGGCGGGAATGGTCGCGGCGACAGAGCACATCCTTGCTGATTCCCTCCATCCTACGCAAAGCTCGCACGAATCGCAAATTGCGAGTCCGGCGGACCGGCTCCGATTTACTCGGATTCCGGGGACGATTCGTCATTAAAATTCCCTTGGTCGCCATTGAGCTCACGGAGTTGCTCTTGGTAGCGATCGCGTTCCCGACGGGTCGCCTCCAAGTCGAAGACCAAATACTTCATGTCCAGTCGCAGCTGGCCGATCGATTCCTGGACCAATTGCAGGATCTTGCGCCGACGGTTGGTGCTGTCGACAACCCGTTGAAATGCCGGCTGAACCAGCAACCGCTGTTCGGTCGGCAGGGCCTCGAGTACCTTCTGCAGCTCGACCAATTCGATGGGAATATCATTGATCGCGTTCTCGCTGGTGTGGGCTGCGTTGCTCATGATGTCTCCTGAAGGTATCGAAGGTTTAGGATCTGTGGCTCGGGTGGGTGCCGATACTGAAACTCAAGAATTGCAGTTCCAGTGCCGAAGACCAGCGTGGTGTCGAAACATTCACCGCAAAGCATTGCCAGTCAAGGACTTAGGAAATTCTGCGCGATCGTTACCAATTTCCTGGCCGTCACAGCTTGTTGCGGAAATGCAACCGATTCTGATCTAGAGCCATGTTGCAACTCTTGATACAAGCAGGAGTTGCGTCATTTTCTCCGCGGATGCCCGGGATGTTGCAGGCTCTCCACTCACTTTTCGCATTTTGTTGCCGAAAGTCAACGCTCCGTCCACTTACGCCGGTTGCGGAGGAGATTCTGCGCCTCGCGGTCGCGATCCTTCTGCCCGTTTTTCTTCTTGTTGGCTTCTGCACAACTGCCCAAGCCCAGTTGGTGGAACCGTTCGATGGGGGGCAGCCCCGTTTCGTTCTTTGGAAGAATGATGCGAGGGCGGTTCTTGCTCGACCGCTCCGTTCCGAACCGGGTATCGAATCCCTCGAGCTTCAGGTGGGTCACGGCTCGTTCGTTTACCTCGCCTATCCGATCGACCCCTGCGGAATCATACCTGAGTTGAATGCGTCGATCCGTATTCGGAGTGCGGAACGGGGCTACCGCTTGGGTTTTCGGATTGTTTTTCCCCACGCCCGGCATCCCGCGACCCACGAACCGCTCGCCGAAGTTCTCCTGGGAACAGCCCACGAGGGGGCTGGCCGTTGGTCGACGTCCACCATCTCCGATCTGGTTCCCAAACTCGAGGAACGGCGGCGATTTCTTCGGCAACGCGAAGGACCCGACGTCGATCTTCGCGACCCCTACATCGACGCGGTGATTCTCAGCGTCTACGGCTATCCCGGCATCAGCCGAATCCAGGTCGATGACTTGCTCGTTGACGGCATGATTGCACCGGGCACCCCGGTCGAAGAGTCGGTTCCCTCGGTGGGCGGTCTGGCGGAGATTCCGATCAGCGAGCGACTGCGGGTCCTGCAGAATAAAGTGCCTCGCTGGATTCAGCATCAAGGCGAGAGCCTCGCCTATCTACAATCGCTTGGTTTCAACGCGATCATCGCGCAGCAGAATCACAACGGTTTGATTCTCGAGCAAGCTGCCGAAACCCAGATGGGAGTGATCATGCCGCCACCGACTACAGTGCCGCCAGAAAGCCAGGCCGAGCAATACCGCAGCGTCAGCGCGTGGTTGCTGGGCCTGTCGTTGAATCAATCGCAAATGGAAATCGCGCGGGACCGCGTCGCTGGTTTGTCTCGCCTTCCGCAATCCCTCGCTCGGCCCACTGTTGGCGAAGCGTGGGAGCTCTACGGTTCCTACAGTCGATTGAGCGATTGGATTTCGGTCCCGATGCCGCTCGCGACGACGGTCCGATCAAGCCAGGAGACTGCGGAGATCCTGCGGTCTGACCTGCGCCCGATCGCTGGGCGCCAGACACCGATCACTTCTCTTTGGACGCAAATGCCGAACGAATGGATCGCACAACGTCAGATGGCTTCTTCGTTGATGGGGGACGAGTCTGGGCGAATGCCCGATCATGATCGATTGCAAGCGCGCCTCCAATTGATGAGAAGCATCATGCACGGTGCGAGAGGGTGGATTTTCCGATCCCCCAGCCCCTTGGATTCCGGGGACGAAACATCGACGGTGCGAGCCGCCTCCTTTGCCGGGCTGAACCAAGAAATCGATCTCTTGCTCCCATGGATCCAGGCGAGCGAATCGAAATGGCGCACGATCCCTGTAGACTCATCGAATCATGCGGCGTCGATTCTCGAAACTCCCAACAGTCAATTGGTACTCGTCGTCGCAGCGGGTGCATGGGACCAAATCTGCAGCCCAGCACCAAATCCCAATCGCCTGGTGGTGACGCTCCCGGTCTCAGGACAGCCTCGCGAAGTTTATCGCATCACCCATGCGCAATTGGAACGTTGCGTTACCCAAACCACTACTGGCGGAGTATCGGTCGCGATCGATCGGCCGGGGCTTGTGGAACAACTGGTGACAGTGGTCGACACAGCCCCCATCACCTACTTGCGAAATACCTTGTCCCGACGGGCTGCCGAGCTCGCCGAAAACCGTATCGACATCGCAACCCAGACTCTTCAACTCGCACAGATGACGGTCGTTGCTCGCCAGATTTCCGAAGCGGATCCCGCGTGGGAACAGATCCGCCAGGCCCAAGCGGCCTCGAGAGCCGCGGCGAATTTCCTGGTCCGATCCGAATTCCCTCGCGCATGCCAAGCCGCCGACCAAGCGACGCTGCAAGCACAAGGCGTTATCCGAAATGCTTGGGACGAAGCGCTGTCGCAATTCCAAAGTGTTGCGAGCAGCCCTCTGATCGCATCCCCTTTGGGACTTCCGCTCCACTGGCAACTCGATCGCGCTTTGCAAGGCCGAGTCTGGGGAACGGTGCCAATTCCAGGCACACCATTCACGACTCTCGAAGCATGGAACGCGGCCGGATGGCATAGCGCGCATCGCCTCGAGGAATCGATCGACAGCTCCGTCGCCATCACGCGCAACGTTGGCCCCTCCGGTACTCCCACCATGCTGATCTCAGCCAAAAGCCGAAACGGTCAGCCGCTCCCCTCCGGATACGCTGGCGCGTCGATGCGAGTCACCAGCCCGAAAATTGTGGTGCCCAGAGGCGCCTTCGTTCATATCGAAGGTCTTGTGCAAGTCGAATCGGTCAAAGATCAATCGCAATCCGGCTTGCTGATTTGCGATAATTTTGGTGGCGAAGCACTCGGACAATTGGTCTCTTCCTACGACTCAAGCGACAGTCTATGGCGCCGCATCAGCCTCTTTCGACTCGCCACGCACGAAGACGGTCTGGAGATTTATCTGGAGCCACGCGGACAAGTCCAAGCGGCCGTCGCGGACCTGAGTGTTCAAATCATCATGCCCGCCCAAAATCAGAATCTGCCCGTGAGCACCGCGATCCCCACGTCCATTTCACCACCGTAGCTACCATCGCCAGATGGTGGTCGCCTTCCGTCGGCCATAACTAACGAGCCGCGGAAACCTCACCACCATGCCGTACCGTCGACCGCTTAACCTTACCAAGCCCGCGCGCTGGCGAACAAAGACTCCGTTGCATCATTCTGAAAACGAATCCACTTCGTCTTTTGCACATTCGCAAGCAACGGAAGTCGCTCCTGGGTCGAGACCACGACTCCTCCGGGTTTCTCGATCGTCACCGCGAACGCGGTCGGTTGATTGACCAGCAACTTCGCTTGGATCGGAACGATCGTTTCCTCAGTCGACGCGATATCGAACACGCCGCCATCGATCGGCTCGTCGTCCCGCGATGGGTCGATGATCCACAATTGATACTGCTCGACCGTCGGATCGTTGACAGGCATGCTGACAAAGCGCATGAATCCTCGCTGCAGTTTATTGCTCCAAACGATATCCCCGATAACCTTTTGTCCCAAGGGAGTTTTTCCATCTGCCCATGGAACCTGGATCACGTCCGGGGCGCTCGCCATGAGCGAATCCCTCGTCCAGGTGGGGACGGCGGGTGGTTCGATTTTTTGCCCCGACTTCTGCCAGAAGGCGATCGCCAGGATAGTCGCTGCGAGACAAGCTAACCAAGCAACGGCCTCTCGCAATCGCCCCGTGGAAGACGATGACCTCTCAGTCGTTCTCAGTTCAGTCGTTCTCAGCGTGGGCCTGGTGCCCATCACTGCCACGATGGACCTGCCCGAATGGGTGATGGAAACGCGAAGTTTCTCAGGCAACGATTCGTTCGGATCGATCGATGCGAGCGAGACCGTCGATGCGAGTCTCTCCAACTCATTCAACTTTTGCTTCCGCTGATCCTCGGGCAAATCGCGCAATTCCCGATACTCCTCCTCGGACAAATCACCCAAGACAAACCCCGCTAGCTGTTCATCGAATGCCGGTTTTTTTGAATGGTTCATGATCGAGCCTCATGCATGGGGCCATCCAACGGGCGATTCACGCAGTCACGGAGGAAGAGCAGACCACGTCGAGCGTACGACTTGACGCTCCCGAGCGGTATACTCATCGATGACGACACTTCCTGATGCGACATGCCTTCCTGCAGCACGAGGGTTAAAACTCCCCGCGTATTAGCCGAAAGTTGGTCGAGGCAATTTCGGACCTTCGCCACCTCGTCGGCGATCTCCAAGGAATCCGAATTGCTTCCCACGACCTCTTGAACCGTCCGGTCGTCCAAGCTCATCACGGGGGCAGTGTTCGAGCGTTTGCGGATTCGATCGACCAGGCGTCGCCGAGCGATCACCGAAATGAATGCGACCTCGGATCCTCGCTCTGGTCGGAACGTCGCAGCATTCCTCCAGAGTTCCACGAAGATCTCCTGTACGAGATCTTCGGCATCATGCGAACTGCGAGACATCTTTTTCGCGATGGACCAGACCAATCCTCCATAACGATCCACGAAACGGTCCACTGCGGAAACATCCCCCGCTGCGATCGCGGGCAATAAGGGAGGACCGTCGAAACGCAAACCAGTTCGCCCGGTTTCGTTCTCGGCGTCCGCTGGTTGATCACAACCTGGATCCATTTGTAGTGCAACGGAGAGAGAAATCATGCTCAACAGCCTATCCCGACGTCTCGCATGAGACGCCGGGATTCACGGAACACACGCGACAGAAAATCCCACTATTCCTGGGACGCCAACTGGGTGTACATCTGATCGATACCACGGCGTAGAACCCACGCTTTCTCGGTGTTGCAATGGGTTTGATCCGCTTTGGAAATCACCCTCGACATGTGCGTCTTCATCGAATCTGAAAGGGATGTCGACATCAGTTCGTTCATCGTTGATCGATACAGCGATGCGCACTCGGAATGATGACCCGCGTTGAAGAGCGGTGCACCCTTGGCGACCGCGTCCTCCAACCGTTGACGAGCATCAGCACCTTTTGGCGGTGGCAGAATCACGCTGTCGATGACATGGATGACTCCGTTAGAAGCGTCGATGTCTGTCTTCAGGATCTTCGCGTCCTGGATTCGCGGCATGCCGTCTCGCAACGAGATCGCAGCAGGAGCACCCTGCAGGGTCTTGATCGCCTTGCTGTCGAGCACCTTCTCCGAGTAGACGCGACCTGCAACCACGTGATACTTGAGAATGTCCGCGAGCTTGTCTTTGTTCTCAGGCTTGAGGAGCGTTTCGACCGTTCCGGCCGGCAACTTCGCAAACGCTTCGTCAGTTGGGGCAAAGACCGTGAACGGTCCCGCACTGCCGAGGACTTCGGCCAATCCAGCGGCGTTTGCTGCGGCGAGCAGGGTCTCAAAAGTACCAGCGGCCTTGGCTGTTTCGGGAATCGTCTTGCTGCTCGGAAGGATGACCGAATCGATCACATGGATCACACCATTGTCGCAAAGGATATCGGTGGTTACGACCTTGGCGCCATCGACCTTCACACCGTCATCCCCAAATTGGACGTCGATCCGTTGGCCATTGACAGCAACGGCGCCGCGTAGCTTGATCACGTCCTTGGCTTGAACTTTGCCAGCAACCACGTGATACGTCAGAATGTCGGTCAGTTGCTTGCGATTTTCTGGCTTGAGCAACTCGGTGATCGTCTCGGGGGGCAACTTGGCAAACGCCTCGTCGGTTGGGGCGAACACAGTAAAGGGACCAGATCCCTTGAGAGTTCCTACCAAATTCGCTGCCTTGAGTGCAGCAGCCAGCGTCTTGAACTGACCCGCCCCGACGGCGGTGTCCACAATATCATCGGCCTGACTCATCGCAGGGAACAAACCCACCGCTGCCAACGCCAAAACCCTCAACAATCCGAACTTCATCATTCTCTCCCTTGAGTTTTCCCTCGAACCTGGATTCACGGCAACCCGCCCCAATAGTATGGAGGGCGATCAAGTAGCCTCGACACCCAAGGAATTCGTTGGGGATTCGGGATCGGATGCAAAAAAATCGGAGAAAGGTGAAGAATGGGAGGAAGGGGAGGAATGAAGCAATCTCAACCCGAAGCGTTAGCGAGGGATGGCGTTGCGTCGCTTTGGGGATATTGCCTAGTTCGTCCTAACCGTCTGTGAGCACGCGTCGATGGCTCGGTCCAAAAGCTCGGGATCGACATCCCACCACCGCTTGAGCGCCACCAGGGCAGGCTTGAGGCTGGGGTCCGCATACATTTCCGCGGCCTCCACATATAGTTCACCCACCTGATCGGACTTCAGACACTCCACCAACTTGGGCACGCCTCGCGGTTCTTTCCGCTTGGCCAAGCCAACCGCAGCCTCGCTCCGGGTGTTGAAGTCCGTGTCCTCCATACGCTCGAGCAATGCGTCGCGCAGTTGCGCATTGTCCTCGTCGGTCATCGATAACGAAAACGTTGCCCAATCGCGAACCTGCGGCTCCGAGTCAGCCAACAGCCGCATCAAGGTTTCGATCGTCTTGTGATCGGTTTCGGGATCGCTCACGTTGGGGATCGGCAGCCCCCATGCCACCCGCCATCGAATGTCCTCCGACGGATGCTGGGCCAACGAAATCAACCAGGCCGCACCTTCGGGGACTTCGCGAAAGTGGACGGCGCTGATCAGCGATGTGATGACCTCGTGATCCTTTTCGGTCCCGATCATCGAACGGATCATGGCGATGGCTTCGTCTCGGTAACTTTTGCCGTCCTCACCCAACTGGGCCAGAATCGATACACCGATGGATCGACAAAACGGATCGCTCTCGCCACACCATGCGAGCGCCTTTTCGAGAACGCTCCGAGTCCCCTCTTTCCGCAAGGCGAACACATGTTCCCACGTGTCCTCGGACTCGACATCGCGCGAAGCCTCCATGGCATCCCAGTGCTTTTGTTCGAGTGGTTCGTTGGTTGGCCGATTCATCCGTGCTCAAGAGTCCCGCAAAAAATGAAACGCTGGTTTTTTTGTACAACAACACCGCGAGACATAGCATAGTGAATCGGTCCGCGTTTGTGTTCAAAGAGTTCGAAAAAGTCACGATGAGGAGATTCGATCTCCTATGCCTCGGTCGAACCCGGTTCGTAAACTTAGTTGCGTTATTTGGATGACCAAGTACTACGCCAACGCGCATTGCTAGCCAAGATGGCCCGCCGATGGATTGTCAGGGAGTGGCGGGTTGCATCAGTACTAATTCACAAACCATGTAGGCAAGATTGATGCAGCTGTGGGCGACGACTGGGCCTAGCAAACGGCCTGTTCTCAGAAACCAATACCCCAACACCAATCCGATGATTGCTGCCATCGCGGCACCATAGACCCCTTGGTAGATGTGGTAACCGCCGAAGAGAATCGCTGGGACGACGACCGCCAGAATTGCACTCCCTGTGAGTTGCCGGATCCGCACGATCAGATAGCCGCGCATCACAAGTTCTTCAGCAGCGCTGTTGAGCAGCACGGCAATCAAACCACTCACCACAATCGCAAGCCAGCGCTCGCTACCGAGGGAAAGTGATTCAGCGTGAACAACTCCCGATATCTGCACGCCTGTGGAAATCGTAATCGCTCGCTCCAGCAGAAATAGCCCAATGCCAGCCGCGAGTCCCAAAAGTGTATCTCGTCCTGCCTTTTCCCAGGTAATCCCAAACGGCCTCAAGGTTCCATGCACGACAAGCGTCGAAAAAAGACAAGCGATCACGACCATGGATTGAAAAATCAGATTGGTATTGTCAGGCAGGGACAGAAAGCTTACGGAGGTGGCGGACTCTCCTGCGTCAGGTCTGGTCCACTCGCTATACGCCCAATACTGGTAGGGAAAATAAGCGAAACACAACACGACTAGGCACTCGATGATCAAGAACCACTGAGACTGAAGAAATCGTCCGCCAGCGGGACTCACATCGCTCTTCGCAGACTCGACTATTGCCTGGCACACTTCCTCCGAGAGGCTCGGGTCCGAGACCGCGGGAACGTCCACGTAGCGCCGACAGCGAGGACAGTTTTCGACACGCCCTGCATTCTCACCCCCGATCGCAACCAACTCTTTGCAGTTCGTACACCGAAAAACAATCCAAGAATCTTTCCCGGCTTCGATGCGTTCCGCTCTGCCTTTGCGCCACAATTCTAGAGCCAGGCGAGCTTGCTCGACCTGGTCTGCAGGCACCTGAACCTTGATTCCGCCGACCGCGCCCGTGAGAAACCAGTCCATGGCGATTAGGTTGGCATTTTCGGTCACACAATCGATTCCGTTTTCCGCAAGGATAGCGACCGCCAGATTCGCCTCGTGGACGGAGTCGAACGCATCGAGGGTGATGAACAACGAGGAGGGCATGGTCGGCTAATCGAGTTCTTCGAGTCCCTGGAGTTCGGTGCGCAATCGGTGCAAGACGCGCGATCGGGCTTTGTAAACCGCCCAACGAGACAGTGACAACTCCTCCGCCACCTCGTCGGGGGATTGGCCGTCGATAACCGTCCGCCAGAAGGCTTGCCATGTCGTCGGTTCAAAGCTGCTGCGTATCAGCGCGATCGCCCGGCGAACCACCGCTTTCCGATCTGCCGCAGCATCGGCAGCAGGAGTCGACGCTTCATAGGATGACGACGCCCAGGCGTCGTCCGCGACTGCTTGAATCCGTTCCATGTTGGTGCTGCCACCTCGACCGTCGCAGGGATCCTGCGCGCCGCGGGCGAGGTCCGCGGCCTTGTTGCGGGTGATCGTCCACAACCAACCTCGAAATGTCGCACCCGGCCGGGTCCCATCGAAACGGGCAATACTCGTCGCGACTGCCGAGAATGTTTCCTGGGTCACATCCGCTGCATCATGCGGTGGCAAACCATGCCGCCGGCCCCAGGCATAAACCAGCGGGCCGTAAATCTGGATCAGCCGCTGCCAAGCGGTTGCATCGCCAGCGACCGCCCGACCTATCAAGCTTGGGGACGCAGATTGCCAGCTACCGGATTCGGTCGAGGTCATGGTGTCCAACGTTTCCGATGTTTCTTTTAGGCGGCCTATTTTTCTGCGACATCCCAGGATCGCCTTTCCACGAAATTCAAGCATTTATACTAGAGGACTATGAACATGATTGCAAACAAAGAACCATGCCTGGATTCGGACATGCTGGCGGATCTGTTGGCCGGACGCCTGCCACCGGATCGGTTCGCCGACGCTCTTCAGCACGTGGAGTCTTGCGAGCGATGCGCGACCGCAGCCGATGCAGCCGGTCACGAGTTGTCGAGCGTCTGGATCCATCGAGTCCTCCAGGACACCAACGCCCCGTCCTTCGACGATGAACCGGAATGCCACGCCGCGATCGGCAACCTCCTTATTCAGCCGACTCTCAACTCAGCGCAGCCGCACGGTGTACTGCCGACCGCGACGCTCGGTCCCTATCGATTACTAAAGTGGCTGGGGACCGGAGGCATGGGCTCGGTGTACTTGGCTGAACATCAGCGACTCAAGCGGATGGCTGCGATCAAACTGCTATCGCGCGAAAAACTACAGCAATCCGGTTGGCTCGAGCGGTTCAATCGCGAGATGACCTCCATCGCGGCGTTGGAACATCCCCACGTCGTTCGAGCCATCGACGCAGGGGATGACAGCGGCTGGCATTATCTGGTGATGGAATATCTGGACGGGGCGGACCTGAGCAAGGTCTGTCGGCGCATGGGGGAGATTCCGCTGCAGACGACCTGCGAATTGATCCGGCAAGCGGCCTTGGGACTCAGTGCCATCCACGCGATGGGGATGATTCACCGCGACATCAAACCATCGAATTTATTTCTCACCCGATCCGGCACCGTGAAGCTCCTCGATTTGGGATTGGTATTGTCCGGAGATTCCCCTTTAGCTACCGACGAGCGGTTGACGACCGTCGGGCACGTGATGGGGACGCTTCCCTATATGGCGCGCGAGCAAGTGCTCGATGCCAGCGGCGTCGATTGGCGTGCGGACATCTACAGTCTCGGTGCCACCATGTTCCGGCTCCTCACAGGCCGAGCTCCGTTTGGGCCAGCGACCCATCTGGCCCAGATGATTCACGCCATCAGCAACTCGCCGTGTCCATCGCTGAAAACACTCAAGGCCGATGCGCCGCAGGAAATCATCCAACTCGTCGATCGCATGCTCAGTCACGAACCAGCGGTCAGGCCGCAGTCGGCGGACGAGGTAGCGCGGTTGCTCGCCCCGTTTTGCGATGAAGCGTCACCAAAAACATTGATTCGAACCGCGATTCAGGTTCCCGACGATGCCGACGAACGGCTCAGCAACGCGATGCAACCGCATCCGCCTTTGGCTGTCGCAGATGCCAACGGAGGATCGGGACGATCGAAATCGCGATGGCCCCTGTGGATCGCTGCTGCCGGTGCGCCGCTGGCATTCTTGGCAGGGATCCTGATCATGGTCGCCACCGACAAGGGGACCTTGGTCATCGAATCGGACCAACCCGGAGTCTCGGTGACGGTCAGCCAAGGTGACCAGGTGATCGAATCATTGCGCGTCGAGCAGGATGCCAAGTCCCTCCGCTTGCAGAGTGGCAAGTATCGCATTGAACTCACCGGTGTCGACAGCGATGCGCTGGAGGTCAGCGATTCGTCGGTCCTGCTGATGCGCGGCGACAAGCAGGTAATCAAAATCAAACGCCAGTCCACAGCGGCGATCGCCGTGGAAACCGGCCAGCGCGAACCAACTGGGAGTTTGTATCAGGGCAAGTCGTTCTCGGCATGGATGGAAGTGCTCGATCGCGAGAAAGACATGGGCATGCTCTCGCAAGCCATGATCGCATGCAATTTATTGGCAGAGACCGATGCGCAGAGAAGTGCTGCGGCCAAGAGTTTCTTGCTTTTGGCTAGGCAATGGGGTGGAATGTTCGGTATCGGTTCGCGACCAACCGAGGGGAAGGCACCGAATAATCCCTCCCTCTGGTTTATGTTTGAACTCGAGGAGAACTTCAGAAATCTCATTGACGAACCGGGATTCAGCGCGATCATCGAGGAATTGGAGACTGGAAATGAACGGAGTGTACAGGCATGTGCTTGTCTACTCGACAAATATCGAGGCCCATTCCGCATGTATCTAGATCAGTTGAATGGTACAGAGCATGGGCGAGCCCAGTTGGTCCGCTTAGACATCGCGTTGGGGAAACGTATTGAAGAGCTGAAAATTCCAGTATCGTCGGTACTATCCGATTATTTGGTCCGTTCGCGAGTGCACGTCCTCGACGTCCTGGGTTCCGACCTTGCGAGCGAACCGCAGATCGTGGCCTGGGCTCAGGAAATGGTCGCGCAGGCCGATCATGTGACGGAAGCACAGGAAAGACTCCTGGACGGTAATGGTCGAGGCGGAATGCGGCCAAACTTGGACCTTCCTAGAGTGGACTTAAACCAACCTTCCTTGGATTCTTCGACCTCATTGATAATCAGCCGAACTCAGCGAGGTTACCCCGGGAAAAGCGTGGTGCTCGGGTTGATGTTGCCTTTCGGTAGGAAAACGGATTCACCGAATCGAGTCGTGGAAGCGTTCGCTCACGTAGCGCGCGAGCATCCCGAGGCAACCGCAACAGCCATCATCACGCATTTGAAACTTCCAACTCTTCTCGCAGCGAATTGGTATGAAGACTCGCGACATACAGAGGATGATGCCCGTTCATCTATTGCCAAGTCCGTACTAATGACTGCCGATACTGATTCCTTGTCGGTGATTCCACGCCTTGCGAACGCATGGATTTCGAATTATCCGATGTGCATTTTCAGCAAAGAGGATCTCGAGGAGTTGCTAGTGCATTTCGGGAAACGATTGACGCGGGAGGCACCCAGCCAAGAAGATGAACAGAAAAAGAGACGATACGTGTTCGCTCTCCATATCTTTTCGACTCTCGGGTTGCCCTTTGAGATGAAAGATGGGGTTCAGCAGGTCGATCAAACGGTGTGCGACTTCTTGGTTGGAGAACTGACGTCGGGTTCGGTGGAAAAGGATAGCACGGTCGAGCGTCTTCCTTTGTTTTGGACGATGGGAGGACCGGATTCCAAAGAACTGTGGTCGTCGGAGGATACGCGTTTCGCCATGCAGTCGTTGCTGGCGCGTTATCCGGAGAATATGATCCCTCCGTACACTGCTGCGATTGGTAGGAACCCGTATATGGCTTTGCAAATGGAGTTCATTCCTCCGCTTCTCGAAGCAATCGCTGCTCATGAAGGTGGTGATCAACGCTCGCTTCAGATGAGTTTGAAGAACATGCAATTGAACTACGATGAAACGCATGTTGAAAACATGAGTCGGTTTCTCGGATCGGACGAGAGCAAGTCCATCCTGGCAGACCTGGATCGCGCCTACCAGCAGGCTTTTGAGAAAACGATTGCAGATTTTCAAGTGCGAAAGAAAGATACACAGCCACTGCTGCTCACCAGATGGCTCCTCGCGCGGCATCTGAAACACGACGTCACTCAGGAAAAAGGATTTGTTGAGGCTTTAGAAAAAACGCTCAAGGCTTCTCGGTTGTCGTTGGATTTGCTGCTTTTGGCGTCTGAAACGCTTGGATACGATGCGATTCCAATGCAAGCCATCACAGCAGCCGAAGCACAGATCTCCGCAAGTGGTAAATGCGATGAGATAAAAAGGCTGATCCAAGGCCTGCATGCATCTCGTCCGGAGGAGTTTTGTGAGTACTTCTGTAGGTATCTGGAGGTGCGGGCAGAACAGATTCATGACCCCAATAATCAGGGAGAATTCCTCGTAGGAATTCTCTCTGATTTGTTTGGCGGATTGAATTCGACTTGCAAATACTGGTACCACGACATCATTCGTTTGCTGCAGGCGAATGAAAAGACGGGGGAGCGGACGAATGAAGTATGCCGAAAAATTCTTCCTTATCTCTATCTCATTGATTCCCAGGTGATGGATGAGTGGCAAACCCTGCTTCCACCGGAACCGTAATGGCGACGGCCGCCAGGCCGGCAAAAGTGAGCTTGAGGCGCTAGCCGAGTTCGTTCGACTTGGAAAAAATCGGCTAGCGCCTCAGGCTCATAGAAACGAAAATTGACTTTTTCGGCTGAGTCCATCGCAAAGCCTCTGAGCTTGCCACCCGGTGGATCCACCGCCAGCCAAGAACGCTTGCAGCATGTCTCAACCGGTCTAAAAAACTGCGACCAGTAAACTCCTGAACGTTCTATCCATCGAGTGATCTGCAGCTGACCTTTTTGCCAGCATTGTGAAAGCGGGCTATCTTTGTCGATTGTATTACCGGTGACTTCAATAGTGTGCGTACAAGTCTCAGCTACCCAGCAAGCGTTCCCAAGTCGCGTTCGATCATGTGTTTTGTACATTTGCAAGGACGTCCAAAATGATACACGCTCGAGACATTTGGCTGCATTCGCTGTTCCTGTTGTTCCCGTTAACGGCTCAGGCGACCGGGCCGACGGATACTCCGTGCGACCATCCCCAACAGGCATGCTTCGAACCCTCGGTTCTGGATTGCCTACCGCAGTCCAAAAGTGCGAGTTGCAATCGAGATTGGCGACTTCGGTCCCCTGCCATGATCGGAGATTTCTACGGCGGAAGCCTTGGATTCGGTGCGAGTACCGTCCAAGATCGACTCATTGTCCTTGCGAACGACCTCGATGCTCCGCTGGTGCTTCCAGGAGTGAATTCCATCCTGACAATCTCCGAACCCGGTCCGGTCGGGATCTTTAGCTCGTCCCTCGGTTCCATTCAGCAATTGCAGGGTTTGCTCCGTGCTGGCGCCCCCATCCCTCCAGGAAGCTTGGCAGGGACCGTGAGTGACAACGCCGTGTTAACCACAACCCAAACCGTAGGTCAGATTCAAACACAACTAGCCAGCACGTCTCTGCCGTTTGACATTATCGTGCTGGTCCCGCCTCCAGCCACCTATGATCAAGCCGTCTCCGGGGTCTTCTCGGCTCGCAATACGATCCCCGGTACAACTGCATTCAACACGGGAAACTCGGGCGCTGTGATACAAGGCGGAATTGATACGCTCACCGGGGGCGAAGACCTCGACGCTTATTATTTTTACGATTACGTCGTCCGTTTTGACACCGCGTTGGCAGATGCAGCTAGCGGCGGGGTGGGTCGAATGAAAATAAGCGAAGCAGGAACAGTTTTGCCTCAAGATCGTTTTTTCTTCCGGTACAGCTATCTCGATAATGTGCGGTTCAGTCATGGCGGTCAGCACCTCAATCGCTACTTACCCGGTTTCGAGAAAGCGTTGCTGAACGGTCTAGCCAGCATCGAAGTCCGCACGCCTTTTGCGGCGAATACTGCCACAGTTTCCACCCTCAACGGGGATGCCTTTACGAATGACTCGCAAACTCGCTTCGGCAATCTCACTACGTACCTGAAGGGGCTTCTCTTGAACAATGGCGTTCTCGCGGTATCAGGCGGTCTGGGGGTCGTGGCCCCGACCGCATCGGATATCCGCGTGAGTTACGCAGATGGGACGCCTCTACTCGAAGTTGCGAACCGAGGTGTTCGCTTGCAGCCATTCCTCGGAACCTTGTTTACACCCAGCAACCGCATATTCGTACACTCATTTTTCCAACACGACGTCGCGGCATCCGGCAATCCAGTATTTCTGAATTCGCTTGGAACCGGATTGTCACAAGCCGGAGTGCTGACCGACGCACCGATGATGTTCCTCGATGTTGGTGCGGGATGCTGGCTGTATCGCGACAATGCCGGCAAAGGACTGACAGGTATCGTGCCGATGTTGGAACTGCATCAGAATTTGGGACTTCGTACCGGCGATACAGTTTCTGGCGGACCCTTCCAAGTTGGTGACTTTACCGGGAATACGTCTCTGACCAATCTCGTTGTTGCTACTACCTTGGAGTTTGGTCTCAGAACGCAATTGACTGCAGCATATGTCGGCCCTATTGGAGGTGGAGTCGACCGTCAGTTCGATGGGGCCATGACACTCATGTTGAACCAGACGATGCGATAAAAACAAACTGCTTAAGAAATGCACACAACCGTTTCGACCAGAGGTCTATTGCGACTACACCTGTACGTATCTCGAAAAAAATACTGAGATCATCAGGCAGTGATAAGCCTCGATTCCACCGAACCCCTTGTTTCTAACTTCGACTGGGGGACACATCCCTATGCCTGCATCTTGGCTGGCGCGCCCCTGAGTCTTTGACGACTTGCGATCGCAGTCATGCCAAAGTTTCGTCTGTTCCAGTTCCAATTGCCGGGGATCGATACGCTCATGCGGTATTTTCTGCATCAACAAGACGGGCTCGGTACGACGACACGCGCCGATCGGCCAAGAGAGTTGATTTCCAGCGGCAGCGTTCCTCCCCAGTCGCCATCGAGTTGATAGCTTCCCCGCGTTGCACAATCCCCTTCGGACATTGGCGTTGGATCAACGGATTCGACGCGCAGCCCCGTGGTTTTCCATTCGGTCCAGGAACTCGCGCTTCGATGCCGACCGCAAGCCACGAGCCCGTAGTGCCACAAGCCTCGACCGAGCCTTCCTCCGCGAAAAGCCCCGACGTCGAGCAAACCATCGTCACACCGCGCATCGTCCAGGATCGAGATACCCGCCGCGTACTTGGGGACATTGAATGCGAAGAGCCAATTGACGATGCCGCGGTCTCGCCAGTTTCCCTCAAGATCGCGCGTCGAAATACGAAACCGAGGCCAACGGTATCCCCAGAGCGCTGACAGGATCGACCAGCGATAACTCCAACGTGTGACATGGGACGTGCGCCTGCGATGCACCTGCCGAACGACCTCGGCATCGAAACCGACACTGGCCATGAGCAACATCGGCTTGCCGTTGGCTTCAAATAAGTCGATCGGCTTCGTTTGCAACCGCTCGATCATGGCGACGGCGAAATCGAGATCGAGGTTAACGCCCAAGTACTTCGCGAGCAGGTTCTCTGAGCCCAACGGATAGAGCGACAATGGCACATCATGCGGAATCACACTCAGGACGAGCGATGCGGTCCCATCTCCGCCGGCGGCGACCACCGTCCGGAGCAAGCCTTGATCGCGGAGTTGACGCGAACGCTGCGCCATGGCATCGATGTCGGTGAAGAACTCCGTTGGAAAACCAGCCGACTCCAGGGCTGCACGCAGAGCGTGGGCCGATGAGAGTCCGCTTCGCGCACCCGACTTGGGGTTGGCTGAAATAACGATGGTTCGCGGATCGGTCATGAAATCGGGTCCAGCAATGCAAAGAGCGATCGGTGAATCCACCGATCGCTCCTGTAGCTTACCCGCGAATCGATCCAGGCTGAGAGCCCCTATCGATTATTTCTCGAGCAGTTTCTTAACCATCTTCTTGAGTTCGCTGATCTCGTCTTTGAGTGCAGCGATTTCCTTCTTGAGCTCGTCCCTATCCGACGCATCCGTCGCGTTGAATGAGGAGAGGGGCAAGCCATTCAAGAAAACGCCTTGTTGCGGCAGCAACTCCATTTCCATGACGCTGACGTCCGACTCCTCGGTCTTGACGGGTTTGATTTTGATCTTCTTGTCGTTTCCATCACGGCGGAGCATCAGCACCAGAGCCTTATCCGACTCGCCCGCTTCTCGAACGACTCGCTGAAGTTGGGTGAAATCCCTCAGGCCCTTGCCATTGACCGAAACGATCACGTCACCTGGCTCAATCCCCGCCTTGCTGGCTGGCGAATCGTCCATGACTTGCTCGACAACCATCCCTTCTACTTGCTCATCGTCATCTTCATCGTCCTCGTCGTCGTCCTCGTCTTCATCATCATCGTCATCCTCTTGTTGTTTCTGAGCGAGAGAAATACCGATTCGATACGAGGGGCCGGTTCCTACGCCGAGTTGGAATTGTGGCCCCCCGAGTTGTAATCGTCCTTTGAGTTTCCCTTCAATACGATTTTGAAGATCTTCCATGTTGAGTTGGATGGACGGCATCATTTTATTCGCTGGCAAACTTTTACCTAGTTGTTCCGCTGCTTCCTTGGCGGCATTCGCCGCAGCTTTACCTGCTTTGGTTACCTCCGCGGTGGCTACCGAAGCATGAGCCAGCGCCTCTTCAACCTGGGCAAGGATTTTCTTCTGGGATTCTTCGGGCAATCCCGAGTTTTTTAACTGATTGCGAATCTGATCGAGAGCCTTCTCGGACTTCCCGCCATCGTCGCTGACCACGACCGTCACGGTCCGCGTTGTCTGCTGGGCCTCCTCTTGCCCTACCACCTGCACTGCCCCTAGGAACGGCAGCAGAGCCGCGAACCACACTCGCCAACCACCACTCATCCAATTCATCGTGTACTCCCTTTGAGTATCTGTCCGTACTCAATCAAACGAACTCTCGAAACTTTACAAACCAACCGGCTTGAGGGCCACATTGTGCACAGGGACGACAATCTGGCGACCATCATTCAAACGTCCGGAGTAGAGCCGTGGCTCCCACTCCATTCGATATCCTTCCCGTTTCATTTTCTGCTGAAGCTTTGCCAACTCCTGAGCATCCCGATCCCAAAGCGTTCTCGGGTCGATTTCGCTGGCGTCGACGACCGGAATTTCCAAAGGTGTTCCCTCCGAACCGCCCGTTCCGGTCAGAACCATTTTCATCGGCAACTTCCAATCTTGCCCGGATCGCGGACCAGCATTTTGGTTCGCCGATCCGAGATGCTTGTCATCGTTCCGTTGCGACGCGATCCGAGTATCGGCGTTTCCCTCGCGAAACGATCGCAGCAGCATACCGCTAGCCAATCCGACGCACAGCAGAACACTCGCGGCCAAGGCCGTGAACCACGGCGATCCGAAGAAACCTTTTCTTCCCGACGATGTCACAACCGAAACCGGCGCCGAAAGCAGCGTCTGCGGAGCGACCCGAAACGCCGGTTCGGTTGCCTTCAACTCGTCCTCAACCTTGGCAGGAAACGAGTCTCGCTGCAGTTCGCGGGACCACTGCTGCTCCTCCAGGAGCGCCAAGGCGAGGGACCGCCACGCTCGCGCATCTTCGCCGAGCGATTGGAGAATCGCTGCCCGAGCGGCGTGATCAAGCTCACCATCGACAATTCGCTGTAAATCCAACGGGGACATGATTTTCTTCCGTACGAAAAACGAACTTGATTCGCGATCGTTATTGGGGGTCTTGCACGGCGGCTCGCAGTGCCCGTCGGGCTTTGAGTAACCGATACTCGACCGTTTTCATCGAGATTCCCAAATACTCCGAGAGTTGCTGGTAACCCCAGCCTTCGGTGTACTTGAGGAGCAACAACTGCCGATCCAGAGGGTTCACGCGACTCAACCCCTCGGAGAGCGACGTAGTCGCCTCCTGGTGCATGAGCCACTCCCCGGGTTCGGGGTCGCGTGCGGTATTGCGGATTTGGCCCGATTGGGCGACCCCGTCATGGAGTCTCCGCTGACGGCCTGTTGCCCGGTGGTGGTTAACCACCTGCCGCAAGGCGACCCGGTACAGCCAAGGCGCGACTTTCGCCGGATCGGTAGGTCGCGACCGTTGACCGATCGCCGCCACCGCAACTTCCTGCAACACATCTTCGGCCGCCTCCCGGTCGGCCAAGCGCGATCGGATCACGGTCGCCAACCAGCGACGATGCTCTTCCCACGCTTTTCCCCAATCACTGGGGGAATCCGCCAGTTCCTGGGCCGAAAAACGCATGCTTGCCACACTCATGATGCCATTACAGTCGCCCTGGGATGCCTCGCCCCTGAAACGGTCGAAAAAAACATGAGTTTTTTCTTGCCCTTGGGATCACGGCCTTCTGCATGATACTACGGAGAAGCCGTAGAGGTTCGCCGGTCCGCCGACCAAAATGTGATCCGGGATGACCTTGAGTGGCTTCTCGGACTCCTTCGTCTCAGACGTGGAGATCTTGGATCGATCCGCGAGGGATTCTGAGATGGACTGGTTCGCGACACTTCATTAAGGCGACGTTTGATAAGCCTCTTTCAACCCTTGCTCCATCCAAGCTTCCAACGTGTCTTTTGCCATGCTCCCTCGGCGACTGTCCACGATCCTGCCTTGGTAGAGAATAAAGCTGTGGGGAATCGCACTCACGCCGAAGGTCTGGGCCAAGTCGAATTGTTTGTCCACGTCGACTCGCAACACCTTCATCCGTCCCTGAAATCTGGGGCCGACCGTCTGCAACGTCTCATCCAGGGAACGGCATGGCCCGCACCAATCGGCGCCAAATTTCACCAATACCGGTTCCGTAGCGTGTTGGATATTCTGCTCAAACCATGGATCGCGACTTGCGATCGCATCGGCATCGATCTGACGCTCCTGGCCCATGTACTGGTACATAACCACCAAGCCGAAGGCGGCGACAAAGAACAGAAACGGTCCTGATCCTCGAGGAAACATCGTGCACCTGATGAAACGCGGGATTGCGGTTGACGTAAAAACCTACGAATTGTAACGCAGATTTTCGAGTTGCACTTCGAAAATCGTTCATCGACGGATCGTCGGGCTGGGATTCCCACCCCCCAAGCAGGAGGGGTTTTCCGGTCGCAACGATCGCATCGATGGAATCCGTGGTGACAATCACGTCCGTTTGGATGTCATTTTACAGAACCATGTGCTGCGTGGTGCATCCATGAGCCATTCAATTGCGCAGGCCAAGTTTTCGTGCTCGGTGCGTTCGCAGACTCATCTCTAGTTTTTCGCCGTCCCTCCGTTGATCACGGTCACGGGAGCGATCTTTTCGAGATCCCCCTTGATCGTCTCGGCTTGTCCCACGACGACGATTACCAAACTTTGGCGACGAATCAATTTTTCAGCAACCGCTTTCACCTGGTCGGCAGTGGTCTGGGTAAATTCCTTGACGAAGATCTTCCAGTAATCGGACGGTAGGCTTTCCGTTTCGAGGGCCCAGAGATCGCCTACCTTCGCCTCGGGAGTTTCGAACTTGCCCGCTAACGAGCCTGTGTAAGCGGTTTTCGTGTCCTGCAATTCCGTCTCGGTTGGGTTTTCCTCCTGCATGGTTTTCACCACGGCGAGGATGACCTGAATCGTATCGGCGGTGCTCGCCGTCTTGGAGAACGTACTGATCTGAAATTCGCCCGCGAAGCGCTGCACGTAGATACCACCCGACGCACCATAGGTCAGCCCTTTGTCGACTCGAATCGCTTTATTGAGTCGGCTGTTAAAGGAGCCTCCCAGGATGTCGGACATGAACGTTGCCTCGACGTAGTCGGGATCGGTGCGACCGATACTGACGTGTCCCACACGGATTTGACTCTGTTCGGAGCCGGGACGATCGTAGAGCAGGATCTCCGTTTGCTTGATTTCCGGCATCGCGGGCAATGTTGGCAGATTCAAGTCCCCTTCGGCTTTCCAATCGCCGAGATGCTTTTCGGCGAGCGCGAACCCCGTGTCGGCGGAAACATCACCGACGAGATAGAGAGTGCAATTGTCAGGACGCACGTTGGTGGTAAACCATTCCTTCAAATCATCCACCTTGATAGCGCGGACATCGGACACTTCACCCGTTACTGTGCGAGCATACGGATGCTCGCCATAGATCCGACGGCGGAATTCGCGGCTCGCAAGGTACTCGGGGGTATTGGTCGAAATCGCCAAACCAGCAAGCGTCTGCGACAAAAGAATGTTGTACTCTTCCTTGGGGAAAACCGGGTTGCGAGCCAGGTCAGCCAGGATCTCCATCGCGAGATCCGTTTTTTCGGTAAGGCACGAACCGGAGATAAAGGCGGCGTCCATGGTAGCGGAGCCTCCCATGCTGATTGCGTTGCTCTCGCGAATCTCAGCCATCTGTTTGGCGTTTCGGTGTTTGGTTCCCTGCGACAACATGCTCATCGCCATGCTCGCAACGCCTGGTTTCCTCTCGGTCCACGATCCGCTGCGAATGCAAAGATAAGTGGTCAACATAGGAATCTCGCTGTTGGAGATGATGGCGACGTTCAAGCCATTGGGCAATCTCTTGTTGGCGACCTGGGGGTCCGGAATGGAATCGATCGGGCCCACCACGGGCGGCCTCTCCGGAAATCCAGGTGGGCGAGTTGCGCCGGCCTTGGGTCCCGTTCGGTCAACGACACGGTTGGTTGTCGGCTCCGCAGGAACCGGCCCTTCCTCGGTGCCGGTATTCTTGTTGCCACCGAACAGGGATTTCAGAAGGCCTCCTGCGCTTGGCTCAATGCGGATGTCCCGACGGTTGTTGGGAACCAAGTACTTCTTCGCGACGCGCTGAACATCCTCGATGGTGACCGCATCGATCTCTTTGAGCCGCTGGTTCACGCGTTCCGTACTTCCATAAAGAACCGCATACTTACCGAGTCGCCCCGCTTTGCTGGATACGGTCTTGGTTCCTGTGACTTCACTGTTGCGCAAGAGGATCTTCATCTTGTCGAGTTCGTCTCGCGTGATCGGTTCGTTGACGATTCGCTCAATGTGTTTGTCGATCGTCTTCATGAGGAGGGCTTTGTCGCCAACCAACGGCAACAGAATGCCACCGGCACCGGCAATACCACTGTCCTCAAATGCGAATGCTCCACCGACTGCGACCTGGGCAATTTTTTGCTCCTTGACGATGTCGACATAGATTCGGCTCGATTCGCCTCCTCCGAGTACCCCCATCAGGACTTCGAGCGCAACCGAGTCGGGATGGTCGGAACCGACGGTGTAGTACGCGCAGCCAATGAGGGGCAGGGGCCCTTTTTCCTCAGCAATCTCGATCGGAGGTCGGGGCTTGTCCATGCTGAACGGTTTCACTTCCGGCTGTTCCGGGTCAGGACATCGCGGGATCCATCCAAAGTATTTCACCGCCAGGGATCGCACCTCTTCATGCTTGACCGCGCCGACGACGACGAGGGTGGCGTTGTTGGGAACGTAGTACTTGTTCCAGAACGCGGCTAGATCCTCGATAGGTGCCTTGCGCAGATGAGGAATCTGGCCTCCCGGTGTCCACGCATACGGCCGATCCCCGTACATCTCCGCAAGCACGCGTTCCGGTGCGCGTCCATAAGGGCTGTTATGTCCCTTTCGTAGTTCCTCCTCCACCACCTTGCGTTCCGTGTAAAACCCTTTTTCGTCGATTTTTAGGAAGGCCATCCGTTCTGCTTCGAGCCACAGAACCAATTCTAGTTGATTGCTTGGGACTTCGTTGACGTAGACCGTTTGATCGAACGAGGTGTAGGCGTTGCAACTGCCACCGACTTTGCGGATGTTGTCGAAGTGACCGGTCTCATTCAATCGATCGGTCCCGCGGAACATCATGTGTTCGAACATATGGGCAAATCCCTGCCGATCAGGCTCCTCGTTCTTGGAGCCGACGTGGTACCAAACTTGTACCGCGACGATCGGGCACGAGAAATCCTCGAGCGAGAGGACCTTGAGCCCGTTATCGAGAACGGTTTCTCGATAGTCATACAGTCTCTCTTCTGCATGCACAGACCGTGCGACAAGGATCAAGAGCGAAAATACAAAAGAGACTATGGATGGTCGCATAGAAAAATACTCGTGATGAAAACGGGCACAACTGCGTTGAGCCCAATACAATAAACGGCTGCTCGCCGCCATTCGCAGCGACTTGCGCAGGATGAGTGAGAGAAGTTCATCGCGAGATGAGGGAACAACCGCTCTCAAGCTCAAGGATGCCTGGACGGTCGAAATTTATTTATCTGAACCGTAAAAAATCTCGGAGCTGAGTGACTATGCGTCCTCCTACGCGAAGGATCGGGACTTTGACGGCGAATCCCCATGCGGCTACGACTTTGGCTCGGAAAGGACTCAACCAGCGGCGATTCAACGGGCGGTTTTCGGAAGAATATCCGAAGTGTAACGCCAGTTTTTCAGATATCCTATCAAGTCGTTCATGGACCCTTCGTCGATCTGGGCTTCGAGCCCCTCGGGCATAAGGGATTTGCCTGTCGCAAGGATCGCGTCGATGGAATCCTTGGTAATCAACATTCCCTTTGCCTGCTGGTTTCGCAAAACCACGTGCTGTGTTGATTCCTCCACGACCAAGCCGTCGTGAACGGTGCCATCCTCCAGCCGAACGATGGTTTGCACATAACGCGGATCGACAGCGCGATGCGGATCCAGGATCGCCACCAACAACTGCATCGCACTCTGCGTTCGCGTATCGGAAATCTCAGGTCCGATCGATTCCCCAACCCCATCCACACGATGGCACGGTGCACAGTACCTGCCGAAGATCTCTTTCCCCCGTTGCCGATCAACCGTGTCCGACATGGCCGCCGCATAACGATCGATGACCTTTTGCCGATCGCGATCCACCCGCTGGTCGATCAACCGATCCACCACCCCTTGCAACTCTACCCCCACTGACGCTCGCAAACTCTGCAACTGCGAGGCATCGAACATCGAGACCGGCAAACGCCCGCCGTCGATCGCGCGCACAACCTCCGCAACGCGGGCAGCAGACGAACGGATTGCACCCCACATCGCTTCCCGGAGCTCCGGCCCGGCCTGCCGGTAATGATCGATCACCCACGGCGAGAAATTTGGATCCGATCGCTTGGCCCAAGCTCGAAAAGCCGCCATCACCAAACGCCGATCCAAATTCAACTTCGGTGCATCGAATTGTTCAAGAATGGATAGCAGAGTTGTCTGCGACTCGGTGCTGGAGTCAGGGGCCAACGCCAACAGGGCGATGCAGCCTTCTCGTACCGCGAGCGTGCGATCGTCACGCAGGCATTGCTGGGAAATCCATTGCCAGAATTCGGGTTTCTGGTGCAGCCACTCGCGATCTTTGGATTCGAGAAGCCCTCGAGCCATCGCCAACGCATAACGGATAGCAGGTTCGTCCCGCACTCGCCGGTCGGCCTCGTTGCTCGCAGCCGGTGCGGCCATGAGTTTTGAACACCGTTCCCACCATGCCTGCCGAGCACCGAGCCATTTCTCTTGCCCGGGATCGGCCACGGTACGGATCGCCCGGGACCAAGTATCCCAGTCTGCATCCTTGCACAATTGCAGCGATCCAATCCGTTCGTCACAGCGCTCGCCCCATGCCGATGCGAAATCCAAAAGTCGATCGCGACACGCCGAACCAACCGCCATCCAGACATGGCGATCATCGGCCAGATCCGTACTGCGTTCGACGCACGCTCGAAAGATTGCCTCCGGGATGGGCGATGAACCGCCGAATCGTTCCGCGACCGACCACGTGGCCGCGAGCATCTCCTCGCGATGCCCCGAGCCGATCGCTTTTTCGGCAAGTTGAATCAAGCCTGCAGACCATGGTTGCGGAATGGCTCGCGCCGTTTCCCACAATGCGGCGCGTAGCGACGGGTCAGAAATGCGTTCTCCATCAGGACGAACGCCGAGCAATCGTTCGAGTTTGTCGCTTGTCCATTTGCCGCGCCGCTGAAGCAGATGGACTGCTCGCAGCAGTCCGTTGGCCCCGGTCGATTTCCAACGGTCGCATGTCGCATCGAGCAACGCGATGGTCGATGGATCCTCGCGATCGTCGAGAATGCGCGCTGCCATGTTCCGCATCCATGCGTTGGCATGGGAAAGGAGATCGACCAGTTCGTGGGTGGATCTCTCCCGGAGAGGACGCTGACGCAATTGGCCAAAAATCGGTTGGGCAGATTGCGAGTCCTTGCGAGCCACACGGTAGATCCGTCCTGCGTTCTCCCCCCAACGTTCGTCGGGGCGATGTTTCAATTCCTCCGGAACCCAATCCGGATGCTCGATGACGGCTCGATGCATGTCCACGATATAGATCGCTCCGTCCGGTCCCTCTTCGAGGAATACGGGGCGAAACCAGGGATCGCGACTCGCCAACCATTCGCGTCCGCGATCAGGCTCTTCGACCTGCGATCGCCCTTGCACACGACCCATGGCGACTCGATGCACCAAACTGCCAGTCGGTTCACACGTCAAGGCGTGACCGAGCGATGCCCCCGGTAACTCGTGGCTGTCTGAAATCAAAACACCGCACGCTGCAGTGAACTGACCTGCATGCAGATTCGAGGTGGTCCACGCGTCCACCAGCGGCCGAACGCGAGACGCCTCCCCAGACGGAACGACCGATCCAATCATCGGTGCAATTCCGGCAAAGGGACTTCGTTCAACGTCCGACAATTCCATCAAAACCTCGTCACATGGATTGCGATTGTTGCAACCATAACGATTTCCATAGCGATCCCAGGTGAGGCCGAACTGAGAGGGGCCCGAAACGCGAGATACCTTGCCAGTTTGCAGATCGAGTCGCACATCTCCGTTAGAAATGTCGATCGGCTCGTTCGAGCCACCTGGAGTGCCGGCAACGGATACTTTCGAGGATCGTAGTCCATTGGCCAAATACAGATCGCCGTCGAGTCCGAACTCGGGATCATTGACGCGCAACTGCGTATTCTCTTCGGCAAATCCCGACAGAATCACATCGCGGGCGTCCGCGATTCCATCACCATCGTTGTCCACGATCCTCAGCAGCGTCCCACCTACGGTCGCGAGCACACCGTTTCGAATCCATTGAATTCCCGTCGGATGAGGCAATTGATCGGCAAAGGTCCGCGATGTCTCGTAGAAGCCATCCAAATCGTTGTCTCGCAGGACACGGATGCGACCTTGCCAGGTATCCTCCTTGCGATTTGGGTAATCTCGCATTTCGACCACCCACAGATCGCCGGAATCATCGAATCGGATCGCGACCGGATCAACAACTTCTGGTTCACATGCAACGAGCGAGATGGCGTGCCCCGCTTCGAGTTCAAAATACTCGAGCGACGATCGCGCCGGCACAACCGAATCGGCGCCTCGATGCTCGACCGGAGAAAGCTTGTCGGCGATTCGCGCAGCGGGCGAACGATGCTCCGCGTGCAATCCTTGGACGAGTCCCTGCAGGGTGGCGACCACCTTCTCCTCGGTATCGACCGCAAGGCAACTGGTACGCGCTCGCCATGTGGTATAGCCTCCGACCTCGAACTCGCTCGCGGTCGGCAAATAGCCCGCGAGATCGTTCGCGAGCCCGATGTTCATCGTGATCGCGAACGGGCTCTTTGCTCGGACCGCGAGTCCGCTGGCATTGAAGGTTTCGTTCGGAAATGTTGCGATTCCGAGATCACCGATGCGAAAAGCCTGCAGCGGCAATTGCCGCGTGTCCGGACCGCGGGCCAGCAACACAGCTTCGCGCGCGTAGTTCTCTTCGATATTGCTCGGCAGTCGATCACCCATGCGCGCGGCAACGTACGCTTCCGCTTCCTTGGCTTCCTCCGGACTCGGTTTTCGAATCGTCGCGGTCAACCATGTGAAGCTGCTATCGACCACGACATCGCGGCGATACTGAACTCGAGGCAATGCCTCGAGGATACGCGACGCGACGTATTGGCCCACCTCTTGGTAGTTGTACGGCTTGGCAGGCCGGCTGTAATCGATGCAGTTGGCGTCTCCGCTGGTCGCGTTGGCCATCATGCCGACGAATCGATCGGAAGCTTCCGGGCGCAGCGCTGCCGCCAACTCCTTGGCAACCACGCCAAAGTAATCCGACGAGATCGCTGGAGAACCCGCGTAATGGGTGCAGAAGGACGCCAGTACCGCGATCGGTCGACCATCGAGATCCTGCACCGACAAGATGGGAATGGTCCGATCGACTTCCCCGGTCTGTCGAACCTTGAAGGGATTTTCGTGACCTGGATTCATAGCGGCGATGTTGCTGGCTCTCCCCTGGAACAACGGGCCACTCGCGTGACCAGGTTCCATGATCCAATGGCGGCAGTAGATGAAACGATCGGCGTTTGCGACCGTCGCTCCGATTTGCGCAGGGGACATGCTCGCATGCGCGGAAACAATCGAGTCGGCGATCCAACCGGGCAGAGCTTCGGCGTAGTCCTCTTGTGCCGGAGTCCCATGGGCGCCCATCACCGCCGGAGCGGAATGCGTATGGGTGGCGCTGATCATGATCCGCTCGGCGGGGATCCCCGTTTGCTGACGGACCAACTCCTTGGCCTTTTCGCACAGTTCGAGCGGAACCCCCAAGCTATCGACGACGCACAAGGCGATGCTTGTTCCGTTGTTCTCTAGAACCAAGCTTCTCGCGTAGAGAGAGTCGACGACCCGCTCCCCTTTGCCAGCAACGATTCCCCCACTGACCCACACCGGAAGGTGCACCGGATCGATCCTCTGGACCGCAGCCCCAGCCCGCAAGCCCGATCCTGTATTCCCTTCGGCCCCGATTGCACCTCCAACCGCAATTCCGACGATCACAACACTCAGCACACTCCTGAGAAGCGCACACGGCATCCGCATCTTGGGACGTTGCAAGTTGGGTACATCCATCTTCCGATTCCTTGATTCCGTCGTTTTTTCTGGGCCAGCGCTGGTCCAACCCCGCCATTTTCAGCCGGGACAGGCCCTTTTTGCAAGCAAGCAGTCACGGTTTATCCCGGATCAAAGACGGGATTTACCGAGAGAATCAGCATTTGGCCTTTGCAAAGCCGGGATCATCCGTCAGTATAGGAGCCCCAGGAATCGCCCTGGAGCGTGATCCCTCTGCCGTTACCCCGTGTTGCCGTTCAATCATGAGCCAGCAAATCCTTCAAGCTGTTGAAAGTGCGTACCTCAAACCCAATGTGGATGAGTTTGGAATCGGCGATACCGTCGATGTGCACACCAAGATCCAAGAAGGGAACAAGGAACGCATTCAGATTTTCAGTGGAACGGTGATCGCCCGAAGCGGATCCGGATCGCGAGAAATGTTCGTTGTGCGACGAATCGTGGCGGGCGAAGGGGTCGAGCGAAAGTTTCCCGTTCACTCTCCCAAGATCGAGAAGATCGAGGTCAAGCGTCGTTCGGTAGTCCGCCGCGCCAAGCTGTACTTCCTCCGCGAGCGAACCGGCAAGGGTGTTCGCCTTCGCGAGCGCCGCGACTGAGCGACGGTGTTTCTGCAAACCAACGGTTCAGTGGTGGGCCGGAAGCGATTCTAGCCGACATGCCCAAACATCCGGGTCGAAGTGCGCAACAGAAATGCCATGTTTGCTCCACTTCCGAGCGGACGGCTCGCGCCGTTCCGTTAGTATTGATCGGTAAGTTTCCCGGCTCCGGTACCAAGTCAATGGTTGGTCACCAAGTTGCTACGGCGTAACGGATGTGATCACGACCTGTAGGCTTCCTTCGTTATCCTCCAGATCGCCTACCGCATCGTTGATCTTCAGCATCAGCAATCCATCCTCGTCGATCGGCAGCTTCGCGTTGCGACCGATCGCGATCGAATCCCACCTTCGAGTGTGTTCATTCCCACCGATGGGCACGATCGCCGCCATCAGGCGTCCCAAGGGTTGATGCTCCACGTACCGGATCGTGATCCCTTGCGGCTGGCTAATCCATGTCTTGCCGTTGGTTCCGACTCCGACTTGATAGGAACCTTCGGCGGAGAGTTGGAGTGTGTCGCCGCGATGAACCCGCACTCCTGCGGGCTGCCAGCCCATGGCCGAGTTCACCTTGCGATCCACCGATGCACCAGCGTCCAGATCGGTCCAAGCGACACTTTCAACACGTGGCATCGAACGATCCGGTACGTAACCGAAGTCGAAATCGCTAAGAAATCCGTTCCAGTCCGCGACGACAAAAGACCATCGGTCCTCGAGCGCGTCGAGCAGTTTTTTGGAAAGCGTCATCGAGTAGTCCAGCGGAGGCTCGGCGGCGGCAAAGAATGCGTCTCGATACTCGGGGTGATTGACAAAAAATACGCACGCTGCCCAACTCCAGACGTACCGGTCCATCCGATTTCCCGAATCATTGGTGTAGCTAACGATCTGCCTCAAGCTGGGTATATCCTCGCGCGCCAGCATGTCTTGCAGTCGCTTGAATCGTCCCCACTGAGGAACCTCGCTCGATTGCTTGGGCACGATCCCAATGGCCAATTTCCGATCGGTCAAGCGATGGGTGCCGTACAGATCCGCCATCCCTTCCATGAACCAAGGTGACCCTGCTCCACCGAAACTTCGGTACATCGCCCAGTGGGTTGCTTCATGCAAAAACAAATGGCGACGGTAATACACCGAGGGCTGCTCGGTCAAAAAAATCGTGTCCTGCAATTGGTACCCGTCCTCAAAGCTAGGAATCTGCGGGACCAATCCGGACTCGGCGAATCGTTTGCGATCGCCGATCAGATACGCGGTCAATCTCCAATCCTTGACGCGAACACTCTCCAACCGCCACTGCTCGGTCCAAATCGCGATGGCTTGATCCAAGACATCGGGCCAAGCACGAAGTTCCTCGTCGATCGGCAAATCGGTAATGAGGGTCAATCGCCCTTGCTGGAATCGCTTGAAGCCATCGCGCAGCGATTCGATCGGAGGCTGGGCCAGGACCGCATCAACGAAGCTCCCGCAGCAACAGGCAATCCAGGCGATCAGGATCGCTCGGCGGCCCGGCATCATGTTACAGATCCCGCTGCCGATCTCTCCTGGAGTTGTTGCTGGATGCGAATCGCCAGATCAACCGCCCCGGCAGCGTGCCGAATATCGAGCCGAGGCGCTGCGCGACGCGATTGCACGCTCTCGGCCATGTCATCGATCTCACCCCGGAACGAATCGATATCGTCAGCAGACGGAAGTGCAGGCCGAATGACTTGACCGTCCGCCGTAATCACCTTCAAAGGCATCGTTTCCGCGGTATCGCTGAATGCGGCGAAATCGAAATGGAGCGTGGCCGATTCGAGATGCAATTCGAAGGCGTGCGTGAATGGGCGCCCCGGTCCATCGATCACCCCCGACGAACTCGCTACCGCGATCTCGGGATTGTCGAAGTGGTAAAGGACGTGCACGTATTTGGAAACCGCGCCGCGATTGCGGCCGACCGCATGAAAGCTAGTTGGACTGCCGAACAGCAATTGGATCCAATGCAGATCATGCACGTGCAAATCGACTAGCGGACCGCCGACCTTGTCAGGTTCATAAAAATCAGGGATCCAAGTCGGATCGGAAATCACTCTCTTGAAATAGCCGCCGATCGGCTTGCCGTACCGACCCGATTGCACGACCTCGGTGGCGTACGCGAAGGGCCCCATGTACGGAAGCACGTGCGCCACCAACGCGATGCGGCCGAGAGTATCCGCCGTAGATTGAATGTCGCGACAGGATTCGCGAGTCAATGCCAACGGCTTTTCAATCAAAACATCCTTGCCATGTTGCATGGCCAGAATCGCGGCCGACGCATGCAGATGGGGTGGTAGGCAGATATCAATCACATCGATGTCCGGCGATCGGAGCATCGCTTCCAACGAATCGTATACCTGGAGTTGGTCGATTGGGACAAAATCCCCGGGGGGGCCAAAATTCCCTCGGATACTGCGCCAATCCCCTTGCCGCTTGTTCGCATCCTTGCTGGCAAATGCGACAAGCTTCGCCTTCGACGACCTTCGATAAGCCAGATAATGGATCCAACCCATGAATCCGATACCGATCAATCCCACCCGAACCATGCTTGTCAGTCCAGCCGTAAACGTTTTGTGATCGAATCCGCATTCGCGTCATCGGGATCCGCCACACGCGACAGAATCCAGAGATGGATTTTAACCGATTTCCACCGACCACATGCCTAGCAGGCGGCATCCGTGAGATTGATGGTGCCGCAGCGTTCGGGACAAATCCTTCAACGATGTCCCCTCAGATCGGGACATATCCGCAGCCAACGCGATCCCGTCACACAGTTTCCCCAACATTTCGAACGCCGTGGAATCCAGGAATCCTAGATGCAAAACGATCAACGGGTATTCCTCCTTCCATTTTGGGAGGGTGCCCAACTGCTTGAGCAAGGAGGCATTCCAACCTGGGCCGGAGCGGGCCGAATCACGGCTGATCGGCCAACGGATCTGGGTGACCTCCAGACCCTGAGAATCGACATCGCTCGACGGATTCAGCGACGCGGAAGCGTATGGCGAGTCAGTCGCTTCCGTGTCGACCAGCAGCGTGCGGCGACGCGTTTTGTCCTGGAGCGAATTCGCAACACGTCCCGGCCACGATCGGGAAAGATCGTTCGAAAGCGTAGTCACTCTCCCCAAACCGAGGGTGTAATTACGTCCACGCTTCATTTCGCGGACGAGTGTATCGAGGGGTACTTCGGTCGCGAGCATGAGTTGGTGTCGGATTACGAGTTGCGATTCTGAGAGAACAAGCGAGCGTACGGGTGAATCGATGTTTTCGATGCCGACAACTCTGGGACCCCCGAGGAACTGGCAACCGGAGTGTCATCTTCAGCGATCGCGATAATATCCCGATCATCCATGGGGCTAGTGTCGGAGATTTCCTCCAAGGGTGCGAACGGAGCTTGGATGTGGTCCTGCATCTGACGATTCAAGTCATCGGTGGAAGACAGATCGTCTTCCTGTGTTTCGATAGCGCGATCGTCTCGCATGGACCCGGCTGTTGTCGGATTGGATTCGAGATGCCTGCGAATCGCCTCTGCGTTCAGATTCGAAACCAGCTGGCGCATTTCCTCTTCGATCTGCGTTTCGATCTGTCTGAAATCATTTTCGGCGTTGGCGAGCGAAGCATCGGACGTCATCGGCTCAGCGACTTGGCCGAAGCGATTGGAACTCCCGGGTGCATAATCCACAAAGTCCGAGGAATCATCGATGAACTGATTCGAAGGCTCGTTGTCGACGCCTTGAAAGGCCGACGTATCGTGGTTCAAGTCGCCCAGTGCAATACCCGATAGGGTCTGATAATCGCGCAGCGATTGAATTGGGATCTGGAATTCGTCGCCCGCGTCGCCATTGAAACCGAAAAAGAGATTCTCCGGAACGACATCGAGTTCCGACCTGGGGCTGGAAGCAGCCAGCAATCGCGATGCTGCCGTTGACGTCCGCTCCTCGAAACGGTCCCGAACGGTTACCTCGATGGGAGCAAGATCCTCCAGCGATCCAAACTCCACCGATGCATCTTCATCATCCTGAAATTCATCGAGTTCGGTGCTGTTCGTATCGGCAGACGGAGTCCCGCTGGGAATTGCATCGCTCCATGGATTGGGAAGCTGCTGCAACAAGGACCACGCATATCCGACCACGGTTGCGTTGATGGGGCGAATCTTTTCCTTGGCACCGACCAGGAGCGATTGATCTGCAACTTGGTCGATCAAACGCGGAATCCCATCCGCCGCTCGGTAGATGGCTTCGAGCCCATCAGGCGTGATCACTTCTTCCCAGCGTTGACCGCACAACTCGATCTTGTACTGCACATATCGGTTGCTCTCTTCGTGGCTCAAGGGGGCCAAATAGCAGCGAGCCGCCAAACGCTGATTGAGAGACTCCATGTGCGGATGAGTCAACGTCTCCTCGAGACGCAACGTTCCGCACAGCACTAATCTCAACCGGGGCACTCCGTTGTGAACGATGTTGGTCAGAATTCGCAGCTCGTCGAGCAGCTTGACTGACAACGTTTGCGCTTCGTCCACAATCAGTACAATCCCCTCGGTGGCATTCTCCTGGGCGCTCTGCAATCGCTCCAAAAGCGTTAGCCGCAACACCCCTTCTGATCCATCGCCGCAGGGCAAATGCAGCTCGTACAGCAAACTTTGCAACAACGCGCGACGCGTGACGACCTGTGCACTGGTCAATGTGACAACATCAAAGTTCCGCGGAATGCTCGCCGCGATGCGCAGGCAGCACATGGTCTTGCCCAAACCTGCGCCACCGAAAATCGCAACCGGCCCTTCCCCACGCTGCACGGCCCGCATGACCGTTTGGTACGTCGCCTCAATGCTTGCCGCCGGGAAATAGCGATCCAGCGTAGGAGCGGTCAGAAAAGGTCGCTGATCAAAGCCGTAGAATGACTCGTACATCCTTGCACATCCATTCCCAATGCTGGCATGAAATGGGGGCGTCCGTAGACCCCCGGATTATCGTGGGATCGGCCATTTCGGGCCGTCAACATTAGCCTATTCGTTACATTGGTCAAAGTTTACCTGCCCGGAATTCGCGGCTCATGTTTCCAACGCCACAGGGCATGAACGCTGAAAATAGCCAGGGCAACCCATACGAAGAGGAACCCGTACCACCGAACTCGGTCGACTGGTTCGCCATCGACCCATACCCCGAGATTGAACTGGATGGTCGGTCCGAGATATTGAAGCATGCCCATCAAAACCAGGGGCACCTTTTTGGAAGAGGCCGCAAACAGCAGCAGCGGAACGGTCGTGACCGGTCCGCCGAGAGCCAGCAACTCCCAAGTTCCCAACGAATACTCATGGCCCGGTTGCTGGAAGACCAGCGCCAAGTAACCGAGCGCGATCGGGGCTAGGATCGCCGTCTCCATTCCGAGTCCGGCGATGGCTGGCAATCGCGTTTTTTTCTTAACCACTCCGTAAACGGAAAAGGAGGAAGCCAACGCGAGCGAAACCCATAGCCGATTGCTGGCCATTGCGCTGATGGCGATTCCAACGGCCGCGATACCGACCGCGATGCCTTGAATAGGCACCAGACGCTCTCGGAAGACGAGCATGCCGAGAATCACGCTGAACATCGGCGTGATGAAATACCCGAGGCTGACATCGACTACGCTGCCGTTGAGAACGCCCCAGATGAAGACGAGCCAATTGGTGCTGATCAGAAGGGCAGCAACTGCGGCCATGGCCAGTCGCGAAGGGGATCGAATGGCGTCGCGGACATCCTGCCATTGACCCATCCAACTGACGCACAGGATCAGTGTTGCCAAGGACCAAACGATGCGGTGGCAGATTATTTCCACCGCATCGACATGATGCAGATACTTCCAGTACAGCGGGAAAACGCCCCAAAGGGCATAGGCGGTCAGCGCCTGAAGATAGCTCAATCGATCCTCATTGCTATTTGCCCATTTGATCCGCGAGGAATCCAGCCTTGTAAATGTTGCGAAGCGCCTCGAGGACCCCAGCGATATGCACCGCCACGGCCCGACCTTGGCGATCCGAGTAATAGTAATCGCTGGTCAAGCTTTCGATGTTGCCATCGAAGATAATTCCGACCATCGCGCCGTCTCGGGAGACAACGGGCGACCCCGAGTTGCCGCCGATGATGTCAGCGGTGCAAACGAAGTTGAAGGGAACATCCCCCTTGATGCGATCCTTGGCTGCATGCCAACTGTCGGGCAGGATCCACGGGTCCTTGGCCAAGTGCTGTTTCTCGTGCTCGAACGAACCCCCGAGAGTGGTGGACGCTGGGATCGTCCCATTGCTCTCGTACCCGGCGACCACGCCATAGGACAGACGCAGGGAGAAGGTCGCGTCGGGATAAACAGTGTCTCCGCCCAGGGCGAACTTGGCTTCCGTGATCTTCGCATAGGCTTGCCGCTCCTGTTCATCCAGGCTCTCGGTGATGTCGCGCAGTTTGCGGTATTCCGGTTCCATGGCTCGGACCAATTGAACCAGCGGATCTTTGGATTGAGAAATGGCATCGAATCCCTGCTTGGCCATCGCCTTGCGTCCTTCGGCGGTCTTCAACGTCGTATTGGCCACGATCTCCGAAGCCCGATCTTTGGGACTCTTGCCGGCGAGGGCCGCGAGAACCAATGGATCGTTGCCGCCGCGATCGTCGATCAATCGCGCGAGTTCGTCGGCGAGTTGAATCCGTTCCAGATCGTCGTACACGGGGACGTCGGAAAAGATCTGCTGTTCGAGGCTAGCACGGGCGCTATCGCGGAAATCGCGAAGCCGTTCGGCGCTCGGCTTGCGGTCTTCGGCAGCCATCAGCACGATTCGTTCGGCGAAACCATACAACTGCGTGCGAAGCGATGCGGACTTGGCCAGTGTTTCGACTCGTTTGGCTTGCACTTCGCGAATGGTGTCCCACGCTTTCGCGAGCGGGGCCCATTTTGGATTCGCGGTCAAGCGGCTGATCATTTCCTGCTCTTCGCGTTTCTTGCTTGCCACAAAACCCGGATCCTGGATGCCA
>JBKDXO010000096.1:0-7526 GCA_046306195.1 Planctomycetota bacterium
GTGTGCAGTAGCTCGCGCGAACCACCACACTGCCGACCCATTCGGGCCTGACAGGATGTGCCGTTCGTGCCACCCACTGATTTGACACTGGAGCTGACCCAGAAACTAAGGATCCTCTGGCGGATGTTCATAGCTCGAATCAACCATCGCTCGATCGAGATCTGCGATCCAAGCATTGCATTCCGCGTCGCTCGGCATGCGCCAATCGCCTCGTGGGGAGAGCGAGACGGTTCCGACCTTGGGACCATCGGGCACGCAGCTTCGTTTGAACTGAGCCGCGAAGAATCGGCGGATGAATGTTTTGAGGGTTTCGCCGATTTCCCGTCGTGTGTATTGGCGGTCGAAGGATGCATGCGTGGCGAGCAAGAGGATCTTCTCGGGGGATGCTCCACCGCGGACGAAATGATACAGGAAGAAATCGTGCAACTCGTACGGTCCGATCGTCCCTTCGGTTTCTTGTTGGATCGATTGATCGCTTGAGAGCGGCAGCAGCTCGGGCGTAATCGGAGTGTCGACGATCTGAAGAAGGATCTTCCTCAATTCGCCGTCCGAATAATGTTCCGCAACATACCGGACCAGAAACCGCACCATGGTCTTGGGGACCGATCCGTTGACGTTGTACATCGACATGTGGTCGGCGTTGTACGTGCACCATCCGAGGGCCATCTCGGACATGTCTCCCGTTCCGAGAACGAATCCGCGACTCATCAGGAGCAGCGTCCGCATTCGAGCCTGTACATTTTCAAACACGAGGTCGTTCCGCCGATCCGTGGGAAGTTTCTCGAGGACTTTCTGAAGGCTGTCGGCATCATGGGACTCGCTATCGATCCCAAAGGGTTGATGGCCGAGACTTTGAAAGGTTCGCAGGCAGCTCTCGCGGATGTCGATGCACTGCGATTGGACCCCGAGCAATCGCATCAGGGCCTCCGCGTTGCTCTTGGTTCGGCGGGTCGTGCCGAACCCGGGCATGGTCAAACCGACGATCCGTTTCCGATCCCAGGCGAGCATGTCGCACATTTTGACCGCGACCAAGAGGGCCAGGGTGCTGTCCAGTCCACCGGAAACCCCGATGGTCAGCGGCATCGACTCGGGGATCCTCGTTACCCGCTTGGCCAGCGAGGCGCATTGGATCTCAAAGACATCCGAACATCGCTGTTCCAATTCGGTCGCGGATTGAGGAACGAAGGGATGGGGATCAATCCATCGCGCGAGCGGCTTCGAGGAAACCGAAAGTTCAAACGGAATCGATCGATATCCCGCGCTGGCATCGCCTCGATCGGAGACCTGATGCATGGTCTGCATGGTGCGGCGGTCGTGCTGCAAGCGATCCAAGTCGATATCGCAGGTCGCATAGCTCGAGAGGCCGTCCAGTTGCGAACTGGGTTTCAAGCACAAACCGGTACCCACACGCTGCGATTGCGCGAGCAAGCTCCCGTTTTCAGCGATCAAGCAATGACCTCCGAAGACCAAGTCGGTAGTCGACTCGGTCGGTCCGGAGCTGGCGTAGGCGTAGGCAGCCAGGCATCGCCCCGATTGCATGGTGACCAGTTGCGTGCGGTAGGCCGATTTGCCGATCGTTTCGTTGCTTGCCGAGAGATTCAACAACACATTCGCACCTGCCACGGCATGGTCGCTGCTCGGGGGATTGGGGACCCAGAGATCCTCGCAGATCTCGACTCCCACCGTTGCCAGGCCGCAGGTGAACAGAAGCTGCGAACCGAATGGAACGCTTTCGAAGCCAGGGAGGGAGACATGGGTTCGAGCGATTTCTCGGCCCGAATGAAACCAGCGCTGCTCGTAGAACTCGCTGTAGGTTGGCAAATGGAGCTTGGGAACCAGCCCCAGGATCCTCCCGTGACATATCACCGCTGCCACGTTGAACAACCGTCCCTGCACCTCGAGCGGCAGGCCCACGACTACCAATTGCTGGCCGATCGATTGCGCCAAGCGAATCAGTTCTTGCTGGCAAGCATCGAGAAGCGTTCGCTGCAAGAACAACTCGCCGCACGTGTATCCGCTCAGTCCCAGTTCGCCGAAGACGACGACATCGGAATCCGACAGTTGGCCGAGCGCCTGCTCCATCGCCGCGCGATTGGCCGCGGGGTCAGCGACGTGCGTCGGGGTGCAGGCAGCGGTGATGCGAAGGAAATCAAGGGAATGCATGAGTCGAGGTTCCTGGGACGATTTACCGAGTCGGACTTCGGTGGAAGTGAACATGCTTCCATCGTCCTTGTTGACGCTGCCAAACACGGGTCTCTTCCATCGAGACCGTGACCGGTTTGCCTTCCGCGATCTTCTGGGTCAAGCGGATATAGGCGATCACTGCGACATCCCCCATGATCCGAATATGCGGTCCAACCATGGTCGATTGCACCGCAGTCGTGGAAGGAGGCAGGTTGAAGTAATACTGATGAAAGTCGAGGCCGTCGACCAGATTCCCCATCGCTTCCGGCTCGAAACACGTCAGCGAGGGACAGCACAATTCCTTGTACGTTTCCCAGTCCCCGCGCGCGATGCACCCTAAAAGTCGTTGCGTCAAACTGAGGATGGCATCGCGGTCGGATTGTAGGGACATCGGTGGCTGGTTCCATCGTGAGGGTGGGTTGCTCGTCCAATACCCCATTGTGGTCGACGTCCCCCACCGACGCTACCCGACTTGGATATGACGGTTGTAACGGCTGCGACGAGCGATGGGACGGCACCGATGCGGGGGCGGTTTGATGGTCGATATGACCCTGGGGCTGTCCAATCGACCCACTCGCTCGGAATCCTTCTGGCATGACAAAACCCGATCCCATCGAACAATTCCTGCAGCAGGAGGTCGCTTCGGCTTCCCCGGCCAAACTGCATTGGATGCTCCTTCGCCGCGCCCATACCCTGACGTTGTCGATCACCGATCTTTGGGAAAAAGGGGATTACCAAGGAGCCCAGCAGTGGATCACCCTGGTCCGGGATATCCTTACCGAATTGCTCGCCGGCATCGTCGATCCTGAGCACCCGTTGGCCCGTCAGCAATCCGATCTCTACCTCTTCTTATCGGTCCTACTGACGACTGCGGAACAAGGACGGGATATCCCTGCCTTGAAGGACCTGCGAGAGATCCTCGAAATCGAAATGATCTCGTGGGAAATGCTCGTGCAGCGCGAGGGACGCGACGCCAGCACGTCGTCCCAACCGATCCTTTCGAGCAATGACAGCGTCGACTTCAGCGCCTGAGGCCCCCTCGCGTGGTTCCGCGGGTCGCGATCGGGGGAAGGATAGCATTTCCTATTTTCGGAAAACCGTTCCGCGAAGTGCCGACATAAAAGATACACTTCCTTTGCACGGGTTTCGTTTCGGATGGCGCTGTAGGAGCCAATAGCATGTGTGGAATCGTCGGCTATGTTGGCAAGCAGGATGCCTGTCCTTTTCTGTTGACGGGTCTGCGAAGGCTGGAGTATCGAGGTTACGACAGTGCCGGTGTTGCCACGCTGGGGGAATCGGGTCGCCTCTATCTGGCGCGTTCTGTGGGCCGGATTGAATCCCTTGCGGAACAGATCGTTGGTTCGCCGATGCCTGGGGTGATTGGGATCGGACATACGCGGTGGGCCACGCACGGCGCCGCGACCCCCGAGAATGCTCACCCGCATCTGGGAGGGGGAGGCTCGGTTGCCGTAGTGCACAACGGAGTGATCGAGAACTACCAAGTGCTCAAGGAGATGCTGATCGGGAAGGGATATTGTTTCCAATCAGCCACCGATACCGAGGTCATCTCGCATCTGATCGCCGATCAACTCAAGGAGTTGCTCGAGTCGCCTGCCCAAGGCGTTGCTAGGAGCGTCGCCAGCGACAATCGCAACGCGATCTTTGTCGAAGCGGTACGGGCGACGCTTCCCTTGCTTCGCGGGACATATGGTCTGGTGGTCATGTTCCGCGATCGACCTGATTTGCTCATCGCGGCTCGCTGTGGTAGTCCGTTGGTCTTGGGAGTGGGACGAGGCGAGCAATTCATCGCCAGCGACACATCCCCGTTGGTTGGATACACCGAGCGGATTATCTATCTCGCCGATCATCAACTAGCGATCGTAACAAAAGACTCGATCCAGGTCGTCCATCGCGATCAAGGTCGGATCCGTCCCGAGGTCCGTGTGCTGGAGGCTCGCGACAGCGAAGTCGACTGCGAAGGCTACTCGCATTACATGCTCAAGGAAATCTATGAGCAGCCGACTTCGTTGCGGAACGCGATGCGAGGCCGGTTGGATCGGGAGAATGCCACCGCCAAATTCGGGGGGCTCAATTTGACACCAGCGCAGTTGCGGAGCGTCAACCGAATCATCCTGACCGGATGCGGCACGAGTTGGCATTCGGCCCTCGTCGGAGAGTATTTGATCGAGGAGTTTGCGAGGCTCCCAGTCGAAGTCGAGTACGCGAGCGAGTTGCGGTACCGCAATCCGCCGGTCGATCATGACACCCTCATTTTCGGGATCACACAAAGTGGCGAGACCGCCGACACGCTGGCCGCGCTTCGCGAGATGAAGCGCAAGGGGCATCACACGCTCGCCATCTGCAATGTGGTCGGCAGCAGTATCGCGCAGGAAGCCGACGGGGGGGTCTATCTCCACGCTGGACCGGAAATCGGCGTGGCTTCGACCAAAGCGTTCACGTCGCAACTGTGTGTCTTGGCGATGTTGGCTCTCTACTTTGGGCGCCTGCGGCACCTGAGTTTCGAAGCTGGACAGAGAATTATCGATTGTCTCGAAGCGTTGCCCGCGGCCGTGGACAAATCACTCGAATGCAACGCGGTCGCGCGACGAATCGCCGACAAATACAAGGATGCAACCAATTTCCTCTATTTGGGACGGCATTACAATTTCCCCACCGCCCTCGAGGGAGCCCTCAAGCTCAAAGAGATCAGCTACATCCATGCCGAAGGGTACCCAGCCGCCGAAATGAAGCATGGACCAATCGCCTTGGTCGACGAGCACACACCTTCGGTATTCTTGCTGTCTCGATCGTACGTTTATGACAAGGTGATGAGCAACCTGCAGGAAGTCAAAGCGCGGGGGGGACCCGTCATCGCCATCGTCGACCAGCACGACAAGAAACTCGATTCGCTCGTCGACGATGTGATTGAGATTCCGTACGTCGAGGATTTCCTGCAACCGGTGGTCGCGGCGATTCCACTTCAATTGCTGGCATACCACATTGCGATTGCCCGCGGTTGCGATGTCGACAAGCCGCGCAATCTCGCCAAGAGCGTCACCGTCGAATAACTGCGGGTCGATCGCGGTACCGTTTTTCCGATGCGTTGGATTACAATGGGTGCCATGTTGCCTCATCCGTCCACGTCATCGCTTCGCTTTGATTCCGGGACCTTGGTCCTCGAGGGATGGCCTGCAGACACGGTGAAGCTGTTGTTTGCCGATGTGCCTTGGGCTTGGGACCCTCGCGCCGAATGTTGGCGATGCGACGCGCTGCATTATCGCCGGATCGTCGAAGTCGCCCGCCTATGCGGGATCGATTTGGGTGAGGGGGTAACGGTCGACTGTCAAATCGAGTGGCCTGCCGTTCGATTACCTGCGCCGCGCAGCGAGCAGGAACGCGCGCTTTCCGCGTGGTTGGGGACGCGCCGAGGGGCGGTCATCATGCCGACTGGTACGGGCAAAACCGAAGTCGCGCTTCATGCAATGGCGATCGCGCGTTGTTCCACTCTGGTTGTGGCCCCGGTCCGGGATCTGATGTACCAGTGGCATCGCAGGATCCTGCGCGGCCTTGGGTTCGATGCCGGGATTTTGGGAGATAGCTCGCATCATATTCGTCCCGTTACGGTCACCACCTATGCCAGTGCATGCATCCATATGCCGAAGATCGGCGATCGATTCGACCTGTTGATCTTCGACGAGTGCCATCATCTGAGCGGTCCGATTCGAGGCGATGCAGCGCGGCAGAGTGTTGCAACGCAGCGACTCGGACTGACCGCAACCTTGGAGTCGTCCGATGCCGCGATGAAGGGGGTAGAGCAGTGGATTGGACCTGTGGTGTATCGACTGCCGATCAGCGAAGTGCGGGGCACGACGCTTGCCGACTACGACGTGGTCCGTATTCCGGTGAATCTCAATCCACCTGAACGGGCCCGATACGATCTTCTTGCGGAACAGATTGCAACGTACGTCTACGAGCGCCGCGAACAGGACCCCGGTTTTGAGTGGCGGGACTTGTCAGCCGAAAGCCTGAACGATGGGGCCGCATCCTCCATCCTGAGAGCATTTCGCGAAAAGGAATCGATCGAACAGCGCGCTGCGGAGAAGTTTCGGGTACTCGAGGATCTGTTCCGACTGCACTTGGGAAGCCCCATGATTGTGTTCACCGGATCCAATCTCATGGCGAGAGAAATCTCCACCCGATTTCTGATTCCCTGCTTGCTGAGCCACTGCGGGAAACGGGAGAGGCTCGATTACCTCGAAGGACTGCGCGATGGCGTCTACCCGGCCTTGGTAGCCAATCAAGTCCTCGACGAAGGGGTCGATTTGCCCGAGGTCAAGGTCGCGGTCATTTTGGGCGGCAAATCGACAACACGGCAAGCCAAGCAGCGACTGGGTCGCATCTTGCGCCGTCGAGGCGACGCGCGTGCCACGCTTTACGAAGTGGTTACCGAGGACACCAACGAAGTCAAGCGATCTCGAAAGCGGAGGAGGAGCGATGCTTACCCGCGAACTCGCCATCGCCCGACGTGATCATGGCCGCGTCTATCCCGACCGCTTGACCACCGCGACGCATACCGCGTATCCCGACTTTGCTCGTCGCATGATCGAAGTCTACGCGACGGGGATCCACAAAACGCGCCAGGACCTCCATCGCTCGGTGGTGCAAATTCTCGAAGAGGACCCGAATTGCCCGGTTCGTCGCATGGGAGCCTTCTGCAAACTGCTCGATGAGTACGGCAGCTTCGATCGCGGCAAACCGAAACGGGCTGCCGAACTGCGGCGACGCGTATTCGCCATGGCGGCCCAATACCATCCGCTCATCGAAAACCCCGACTCGCTTCTCGAGCATTCCGTGGTCCAGGTGCAGGAACAACGCGCAAGCCGACTGGGGATGCTCTGGCCGGAGCTCCGCCAACGCCTCTTCGAGGATCTGATCGAGAATCATCGGCTGGTGTCCTTCGAGGAGCCCAAGGATCCGATCGACTTGCTATCCCGGTACAACGTGGCTCAAACTCAGGCCGCGCGTTGGGACGCCACGTCGAGCCGCATCGAGGCGACCACCGACTGGAAAATGATCCTTCGTTATGCCAAACTCGCGGGGCTGATGCATTCGATCGTTCCGACAGAGAACGGGTACCGCATCGAGTTGGATGGACCGTCGTCGGTGCTTCGAAACACGCATCGCTACGGCGCGTCGATGGCGAAGTTCCTGCCGGGATTGCTTTCGTGCCAGGGCTGGGAGATGAAGGCGGCCATGCGATGTCGAAACGGGTTCGACGGAGTTGTTTCGGTGCTGGAATTGACCCCGCGCTCGGGACTGCGAAGCCCCGTCGCCGCACAAGA
>JBKDXO010000097.1:0-47769 GCA_046306195.1 Planctomycetota bacterium
GTGGTATTCCGAACACTGATTGCGGGCACAAGCCGTTGAGCTTGGCGGTCCGTCTTGGGTTCGATCCACATGACGTCCAGTCGCACCTGGGCTTCGAGGGGGGGCTCTGGGATTTTTCGCATCCAGAGGGCGAGCCCCAAGCCATATCCGACCGGAATGAGAATGCTCAGCGCGATCAAGAGCGTCAGCGAACGACGGTTGAGGGTGATGCCGGGAACCATGAACGACCTGTTGGAGCGGATCGAGGAATGCTCTACTATTGGCAAAAGGAAGATTTTGTCAAACCTCTTCACCAGCACGGATCGCCAGGAAAGTGAACGCAACGCTCAAGAACGCTTTGCAAAACCTGCAAAACTTGATCCGCCATCAGCCGTTCGCGATTCCATCGTCTGGTTCCGCTTCGTCGGCAACGCCGGTGACTCTCGTCGATATTCTCAAGCGAGCAGAGGGATTGCAGTCGAGATCCTTGGGACCCGAAGGGGGGCAGCAGGTCTCCGTGACACTCGTCGAGGCGCTCGGTCAGGCCCAAGTGATTGCAGCTGCGCCCGCGTGTCCCATCGTCGCCGTTTTGGGAATGCTCAACGCCGGGAAGAGTTCGCTGGTTTCGACCTTCCTGGGAAATTCGGTTGGCCTTGATCATCGTCGCCGTGTTTTGATCGGCTCTGCGAACGATGAAGGGACCCATCGGTTCGTCCTGTGGCTTCCGGAATCGTGGCGCCGTCAAGCAGAGGTGTGGGAGTTCATAACGACACAGTTGGAAACGGTCTTTGGATCGCGATGCGAACTACTCGCAGAGAACCCGGTGGAAGCGGCGGCACAGTACAACGATCTGGCGCCGCGAGCATCTCGGGACGCGAGCGGTCAGATGGTTCAGCGGCTTCCGATTCAGATTCCGCTCATCGCCACGGATCCCCAGCTCGATCGTTTGGGGATTGCGTTGATGGATTGTCCGGACGTTCAAACGGGACTGGTTGCTGCCAGTTCCACCGCGACACCGATCACCCGTTTCGAGGAAGCTTCAGCGCGTGCGGCGGAATCGCGATTCGAGGTTTTGTCGAAGGCTGCGACGATCTGCTCTGCTTACCTTGTGGTTCTGCCATATCACTCGCTGCACGATCAGACCGTATCGCTGTTGCTGACGTTGCTCGAGCACCGCATGCCGCACGTGCAGCGGATGATCGCCGTCAATCGCGTTCCGCGTCGTTATGCCACCTCGGATATCGCCAAGGAGGTGGAGCAACTGTACCGCGCCTCCAACGTCCGCCGTATCTACATGGCATATAATTTTGATGGCCCGCAGCTCCGGGATCGATTGCCGGTGCCTCCTAGCGAGATCGAGTCTTCGGGAAGCGAACCGCATCTTCCTCTTTTCTTTCGGATCGATCGTGTTCCGGTGCCGCAACCACCGGAGCCGATTTCGGATCCCGATTGGCTCATTCGGATCGGTGGGCAATTGCAAGCGACGGATCTCTTGGCAGATGCGATTCGATCCGCCTGTACGCATCTGGCCACGTCCGTCCATCGCGCATTGACCGCAGCGAACCAGCACATCGACCAGTTGAGCCAACAGTCTCGCTATCTCCAGCAAGTGATTGCGGACGCATGCACGGATTTCTCGATCGACCCAATGTCGGCTTCTCAGTCCGGATTGCGTTTGCAGGCATCGCGTCAAATCATTCAGCAGATTGCGGAATCTTTGGAGCGGACCGCACCATGGTGGGCTCGCCCAGGCCGCTGGATGCAGCGCATCGCTCAGGCCAGTAAATCAACGGTCGCCGGAGCCGTCTCATGGATTCGCGTTCCGGGTTGGGTTTCGGACGGAGGAAGCGCGGTAGGGGATTGGGTCCGAGCGCGATTCAAACGTGGGGACGCAGGGCGGGTGGTTACCGCCGACACGCTATGCGATCATTTGGCGCGCCGCGATGCATTGGGACTGCTAGGATTGGATGATTATCCGGAGCGACGGCAATCGGTCCGCGAGGCATGCCAGCGTGCGATCGAGCGATTTCAAGCCGAGAGCGCTGCACGATTGGACGAGACGCACATCGACGCGTTGACGAGCAAGATTTGGGCCGAGATGCCGATGCGGAAGCGGATCTTAAGCGGTGTTGCACCTGCGGGGATTCTCTTCGCGCCGTTGCTGGCAGTGATCATGATTCCTCTGGATTTCGGAGGCACCTCCGTTCTTGTGTTTGCATCGCTCAAGGAGTTGCTCTTTGCAGGTGCGGCCGGTGTTGGCTTGATGCTCGCCAGCGCCGACTCGGTCCCCGCCCTGGCGGAGTCCGAGAGCGCGTGGCAGCAATTGTCGGATTTGGTGGCGGTGCTGACCGATGAGTTCGGTCTTGAGCGAGCCAAGGGGAGCGAGCGGATCTCGATCCAGTTAGGCGGCAAATCGCGGACGCTGGTGGATAGCCCGATTCCCGAGATTCGCACGGAACAATTCGATGCGCCTGGCGCGCAGTGGCTGCCGATGAAGATCGACGCGGCCAGCGAGCAATCGATACGTCAAAACTTGGATGCCATAGAACGGGTTCATCGACCATGAACGAAGCCAATCGACTCGCAGACGAAATCGAGCAGGCCGCTCGCCGCTTGCTAGGGCAACAGGCGGTATGCCACACCATTCTTCAATGGTGTGAGGAATATCGCGCTGCGGTGTCCGACATTCAATCCGGCCGAGGCGTCGCCTTGCCGAGTGTCGCAATCGTCGGCGCAAAGGGACAGGGAAAGACCTGGATTGCGCGGCAGATGATCCTCGACCGAAGGATCGCGGACTTGCTACCCAGCGGTGTACTTGCCAAGGAGGCGACGACGCATTTGACGTGGGTCGGTCCGAATCCTCCGGAGGGACTCAACTCTGAGCGCGAGTCGTACGTTCCGTGCCCCTCGCATTGCATGCTCGACTTGGGGCGTCCCTACATGATCATCGACACGCCGGGGTACACCGACGATGATCCCGTCGCTGCCGCAAGCGCGCGGGATGCCATGAGCCTGGCTCCGATCAAATTGATCGTCGCGCGGCGCGATCAATTGCGCAGTGCGATCCATGCTCAGTTGGCCGCCCTGACCGACGGTGCCGTGTGCCTGCCGATCATCAATTGCACGCCGCTGAACGAAATCGATATGGCGCCTCCGCCGGGCATGTCCCATCGAGCGGCGTCGTCCGTGGTCAGTCATGTGGATCGCGCCTCGGAGTCGCTGCGATCCGATCTCGAGTGGTATGTATCCGCTTTGTCCGCCAGCGCACCTGGATCGAAGATCTTGGAACCTATCCTGGTAGCGGACTTTGAAGCCGACGGAGACGAAGACAGTATCAGCATGCAGTTGGCAACCGATCTGCGCCAACGGCTTGCCAAGCAGACGATGGAGTCGTTGGCGGCGACGAAGGCGCACCGATTGGCAGCAGCCAGCGAGCGTCTTCGGCATCGCGTGGGAACGCATCTCGAGTCGCGAGTCCCGCAATTGGCAGCCTCGGTCCGTCGGTTGCACGCCGCCGCCGATGCGCTCCCCGCGCAAGCGATCGAAGCGGTCCTGGGCACCAAAAACACGCTGAAGACCGCGATTCGGGATCGGGTCCGGGCCGACATCATCAGCAGCACGAGCCTACTATGGTTTCCCTATCGCACCATTCTCAATATTCTGGGACTCACCCATGGCGCTTGGGATCGACTCCTGATGGCCATGACTGGAAGTATCCCATCCATCTTCGGCACCTTTGCCGCGTGGGCCCGCAATTGGGGGCAATCGCGCGATGCGCAGCGGGAAGTGCAAAACGGGATTCGCGAACAGTTGCATCGCCAAATCCGGGACCGACTCGAACCAGCCCAGCAACAATTCTATCGCGCGGTTGCGAGGATCCAGGGTGGGGCCGAATTGCCTGATTCTCCCAAGGAATTGATGGTCCGTCTAAGCGGTGTTGATGAACTGCAAGTGCGAGCCCGCGAAACTTTCGACTTCGCTTTTGAACAACTACGTGCACCGAAGTGGCTCGTGCAAGTGCTTGGATTGATTGCCACCGTTATCTTCTGGGGCTTGTTTGCTGGTCCGATCATGTCGATTTATCGCGCCTATTTCCTGGCCAGCTATCGCGCATGGATGGATCCCACATCCTCGGTTAGTGACTTTCCTCATCCCACCTTCAGCATGCTCGCCACGGCTGCGATCTTGTCCGCCTTGCCGGTGCTGGTCTTGGCGATGCTGGTCATGAGCTGGTTCCAGCGGGCTCGGCGACTGAATCGGATCGCCGAATCGATCTATGCTGCGGAACTCAAGCAAGTCGAGGAACTCAAGCGATCCGGCGTGATTCAGCTTCACTACGACGACCCGCTCCTGCGGTCGGCTGAATTCCTGGTGCATCTCGATCGCCCGCGTGAGAGAGCGAACGCCGAATCGCAACCGGAGGTTTAGGTTGTGTTGATGCGATTGGGATCGGCTCCCATTATCGGTAGTTCGGAGCGTTCCAGAGATTGTTTCCTCTCCATGGAGAAAACGGGAGACTCGCCTTGCGCGGGGCAGAATGGCTACCGTAGGTCCATGGGCTGCTGAGCATGACCGGTTCGGTCCGCGGTTCGCGCCACGTGGATGGGACATGGAGGCAAGCGGCGATCTCTGGGTTGGTGCACGCTTCGCGCAGGTGTTCGATCAAGATACGTCTCACTTCGAGGATCGATCGGGGGGTCGATTGGATGGAAGAGTGTTGAGCGGCGACGACAATCTCGCTGACCGCATCATCCATGTGTGCGCTGTCGACTGTGACAACGCCATCGGAATCGACAGACTTGGAATCGAACCATTTGGATTTCTCGATAATTCCGATGATGTTGTGGTATCGCACCCAGGGTGCGCAACGGGCGCGGAGCATTGCGGGAAAGATCGGCGACTTCGGATTCAAGGAATCGATGCTCGTCGTGGTAGTCAAAAATGCGGTGTTGCGAAAAACGCCGGGATTCTGGCGAATCAGCGAGTTTCCGAGTTCGATCAAGCTCGATGGCAAGCGGATCAGATTCCGCGCGATCCATTGCGTGTAATCGTTCGCGTAATCGCTCCCGCGATGGGGGGTCCCGATCGTGATCACGCGTTGGATCGATGGGTTGGGATGAAAGAACAATGCGGCGGCCAATTTCTGCTTGTCCTCGTCCGTCCCCTTCACATTTTCAAATGGCTCGTCGCTGAGGATGCTCCAAAACTCGTTCCCGCTCTCGATTGTCTGCATGCGAGAGACCAGCCCTCCCATCGAATGACCGACCAGAACCATGTTGTCGAGCACGCGATGTTGGAGTTTCGGATCGAGGTCTCGCCGCATCGTCTGCAGATCGGATCGAAGTTGGGTTGCGCTGACCCAAAAGGGCTGGCCGGTTGGATATTGATAAAACCAGAATTGGTAATTCTTCCTCAATTCGCGAAAGGAACGCAGGTCGTTGAACATCGGCATCCAGGTCAAGGGACTCGACCACAGTCCATGCACCATCACCACCGGAATGCGATTGCGATCGAAGGGCTCCAGCATGTAGATCCCCCGATACTTCTGGGTCGTGTTGGGATCGCGCAGTCCTAGCGTGCTATCGGTTTGTTCGCGAAACTTCGGGTTGTCGAGGAAATAAGCGAGCGGTGTACTGAGGTCCGCTTGCAACGGCACCAACCGTGAATTGAGTTCAATATCTGTTGATGCCAGGGGATCATGAAGCTCCAGCACGCACGGATGCCGATGATGCTGGTCGCGCGAGGATTGCAGCTGGGGGCTGGTGACGCGGAGGATCGCGGTCACGGGAAATGCCAAGCCTTCGGGATAGTACTTCTCGCCAGGATCGTCTGGGGAATGGCGATTGCGCATCGCGATCAGCGGAACCCCGACTCCGTACGTGACGTTGCTGGCGTCAATCCCTTTGACCTGAAAGTCGCTACTGAATTTCAGATCGCCGAAATCTTCGTTCGCCCATGGGCCGCGGTTAGCTACTTGTACATCGTATTTCGAATCGGCTGTTGTGATGCGATAGGTGTTTCCAGGGGTTAGTTTGCCTTCGCGGTGCACGAGTCGGAGCATGGATTCCAGCGAGGAGTTGTACAAATCGCATGCCCCGCGAAACTGGGGATCGTAGGGATTTCTGGAGCCATCGAGTTCAGGGCTGAACAAATACAGGTATGCGTTGCTGACCGCGACGGTATACAGATCCAACGCTCCACCGGCTTGATTCTCGGCCTCGAGCCGTTTTCCGACGATGTAGGCCAATTCAGAAATCGCGTAGACCTTTTCCGCACCTTTCTCCTCAAACGTTAGCTCCTGGAGTTTGTCGAGGGCCAGCTCTGGAGACTTTCGGAATACATCCAGGAGATCATAGTGCCGCAAAAGAGATTCGCTTCGCCCCGTCGGCTGCGGCCCGCTTCGACTCATCAGCCCCAGGGCGTCGGTGAGCGGATTGTTCGGATTGCGGCGCTCGGTGACGTAGCGTTGGGTCGAGCAACCGGTTCCAAGAGCCGCGGCAGCGATCAGAAACAGGCAGGCCGCGACCCAAGCTCGATGCGATGCTGCGTTTCGAAGCTGGGGTTGCGTCTTGGCGTTTCCGGCACGTGGCTGGTGAACCGATCCTGGCATGCGCTCCTTCCATGGCCCCTTCTGCGGACGTGAGCGGGGGTTTGGGGGTCATACCAGGAGAGTTGCATGCGAGACAATGGCAGCTCGCTAAGATGGGTGATCCTGGGGGATTGGGGTGGAGGATCCCGTCTCGGCGATCGCAATCTTGGCGGGAGCATACTGCCGAACATCCCACGAAATTTCGGGTGGCAGCCAGGAATCGTCCGTCTCGATTTGCATTTCGATGGCGATCAGCGATCCCCTTGGAGCGGCTGCGAGCCAAGTCCGAACTGCGTTTTGGATTGCCTCACCCTCGGATTCCCAGAGAGAATAGGGCGGGCAGACGAAAACGAGCCAGGGGTGTTCGTAGTAGGGGGCCCACTCCGGGGCTTCCAATCCACCATCGAGCGTCCAGCGAAGCGAATCGTTGCTGCGAACGGCGACGCGGTCTGCCAATCCCAATTCCTTGGAAAAACGGACGATATCCAGGGCACGCGGCTTCAAGATCTCCCAAATGACTCCTTTTTTCGCGCCTCGAGAGAGGGCTTCGAACGCCAAAATGCCGGATCCTCCGAATAAATCGAACGCAAACGTGTTTGGAAACGTACCACCCAGCAGATTCATGACCGCCTCCCGAGTCCGGTCCTTCATCGGCCTGGTGCGATGGTCGCACCGAAATTGAATCTTCCGGGATCGCAAATCCCCGGCGATAATACGAAGTTCGATCGTGTCGGATTTCCCGGTCCGGGCCATGTCAGGCTCTTTTCCTTCCCACGCAAAGCTTCCTTCCCCGATTGTCGCATGAATCCACGAGTGTTACGGACCCAGTATTCCTTGCTTTGGTCCATCTGTCTATGCGCGATGTGCGCCACCATGGCTTTGGGTCAGGATGGCAAGTCCGGCAAATCCACGTCGGAAAAAAAACGGTTGACCCCTGAAGAGCGGCAGCAGAAAAATCTTGCCCAACAGAAGATCGATCGCGAGGCCCAGGAGAAACGTTGGGCGACCTTCGGGGTTATCCCCGAGGACGACAAGTCTCCTCTGGCAGATGGCTATCGCAAGGCCGCAGAGGTTTTCCGGATCTCAACCGCAGAGTTTGCGGATTCCCAAATCCGACTTGATTTGTTGAAAAAAGATGCAGATGTCGTCACTTTGCGACTTGGTTGGCTGGATAAATTGAGAAACAGCCAGGAGAAGCTTGTTGCTTTTCGAAACGCTGCAGCCGATCTGGTTCTCAGCGACCCGGTTCGCTACGAGAATGTTGCCCTGATGCTTCGCGAGATGATGACGAGTGAAGTTGCGAACGATCGCAGCGACCATTGGGCCCATGGGGCGAGAGCTGTTTTGAGTTGCGAAAATCTCGTCACCGATGAAGTGCTCCTCCATGCTGGCTACGCCGGCTACATCGACAGCGATTGGGAACTTGCAACGCTTTCCTGGACCAAGCTCTTGGATCGTGGAATCCTGCCCCAGGTAGAGCAATTCCTGATCACGCAACTTCCAGCAATACGTGCGAATTGGGAGAAGGACTTGGAACTCCGCAAGGAAGATGAGGCCAAAAACAATCCTCGCGTTGAGATTGTCACAACCAAAGGAATCATCGAAGTGGAACTGTTCGAAGATGATGCGCCGGAGTCGGTCGCGAATTTCATCTATTTGGTCGAGAACAAATACTACGAGAAAAAGCCATTCTACTTGGTGAAGCAGCACCTGCTCGCGCAGACCGGGTGCGAAAAGGGGGATGGCAAGGGGACCGCGGGGTATTCCATACGCTTCGAGGGAGATGCTCCAACCGCGCGACGCCATTTTCGGGGCTCCCTAGCAATCCCGGTAGGAATCGATGCCGAAACGGGAAAACTAAATCTCGACAGTGGCGGCTCCCAGTTTTATATCGCCTTCTCCCCTTTGCTGTTTGTGGACGGCAAGCACACCGTATTCGGACGTATTGTCCGCAACGTCGAATTCCTTGGCTTGTTGCGCCAGATCGACATGACTGACGAGCAGGAACGAAAAAAATCGGAGTCCACGCCCGACAGCATCGTCACAGCGAAGGTTCTCCGCAAACGCGACCACGAATATCGGCCCACGCCAGCCCTCGGCAAGCTGCCGAGATGACCCTCTTCGACTTGACCATGGTAGACTTTTGAGCTATTCTCGGCCCACCGTTCCGGGTATGCCGGACGGGTATTTGCGGATGTGGCGGAATTGGCAGACGCGCTAGACTCAGGATCTAGTGGCCTAATACATATGGCCGTGGAGGTTCGACCCCTCTCATCCGCACTCGAATTTGCGAGTTCGTTCCCTTGGATTGTTCTTTGATATGCCGAAAGATTTCCTGGCCGGGGTCCACCCCGAATACGATGTGGTCGTGATCGGAAGCGGGCTGGCAGGGATGACGTCCGCGAACATCCTCGGACGCGCTGGGCACCGCGTTCTTCTCTTGGAACAGCACTACAAGCTTGGCGGTCTGGCGACGTGGTTCAAGCGACCCGGCAGTCATACGTTTGATATCTCGCTCCACGGCTTTCCCTACGGAATGCTAAAGAGTTGCAGGAGATACTGGAACGACGAAATTGCATCCAACATCGTGCAGCTCAATCGGGTTCGGTTCGACAACCCGATGTTTTCTTTGACGACGACGTACAACCGAGAGGATTTTACCGACCTGCTGTCGGATCAATTCGGCGTCTCCCGCGAGACGGTGACCCGATTTTTCGACACCGCGCGCGGGATGAATTTTTACGACGACCAATCGCTGACCACACGCGAGCTGTTTGAACAGTTCTTCCCAGGCCGTGAGGACATCGTCCGGTTGCTCATGGAACCGATCACTTACGCCAACGGATCGACTCTCGAAGATCCTGCCATCACGTATGGCATCGTCTTTTCCAACTTCATGGCCAAAGGGGTTTTTATCTACGAAGGGGGAACCGACGACCTGGTCACCAAAATGCAAGCCGAGTTGCATCGCAATGGTGTCGACACTCGGATCCGATGCGATGTCTCCAAAATCCTGGTCGGTCGCCGAGGTGTCCAAGGGGTGATCGTCAATGGTCGCGAGATCAAGTGCCGCGCCGTGGTCAGCAACTCCAATCTCCGCTCGACGATCTTTGAACTCGTCGGCGAAGATCACTTTGATCCCAAGTTTGTGGAGGATGCTCGGGCCGTGCGACTCAACAACAGCAGCACGCAGGTCTACATGGCCCTCAAACCTGACGTCGAAATCCCCGAAGAGACGGGAGATCTGTTGTTCTGCTCGACCGCTCCCCTGTTTCGCACCGATCTGCTGCTCGATCGCCAGATCACCTCGCGAACTTTTAGTTTCTACTACCCCCGCACCCGTCCGCACGCCAAGCAACGGTACGCCATCGTCAGCAGCACCAACGCCAATTGGGGCGATTGGGCAAATCTGAGCGAGGAGGAATACCAAGCCAGCAAACAAGATCTGATCGAAACCACTCTTGATTCGTTGGAAAAATATGTCCCCAACTGCCGAGACAAGATCGAACTGATCGATGCGGCGACTCCGAAGACGTTTCACCACTACACCAAGCATCAACTCGGAGCTAGCTTTGGTACCAAATTCGAGGGATTGGCGGTCAGTCGCTCGTTGCCGCAACAAGTCTCAGGGCTTTACCACGCGGGTAGCGTCGGCATCATCATGTCGGGTTGGTTGGGTGCCATTAACTACGGCGTGATCGTTTCCAACGAAGTCGACCAATTGCTATGTCGCTCTGCCACCCTGCCAACGGCTGCTCCCGCCGTCTAGCATTCCGAACTCGATGAGAATCCAACCACGATGACCACCCGACGGCGAGCCCGCGAGATTGTCCTGCAAGTCCTGTTCGAAGAGGATCTGCATCCGATGCGTGAAGAGACGGATGCGGACGTTTTTCTCAGCCGTCGCCTGCTGGGCAATCCCGCCCTTGTCGAGTTCGCCCGCAACCTGTGGAAAGGTGTACGAGAGCATCGTTTAGAAATCGACAAGCAGATCGGCCGGAACTCGGCAAACTGGTCCATCAAGCGGATGGCGACCATTGATCGGAACGTCTTGCGAATCGCAACCTACGAAATGGCATACGGCGGCATACCCGGTCCGGTTGCGATCAACGAAGCGATCGAAATCGCACGGCGGTACGGAGGTCTCAATTCGGGCCAATTCGTCAATGGAATCCTCGATCGCATCCTGAAAGAGATCGCGACGCCGGCATCGGCGGGACAAACATAAGCTGATGTGCTATGGTGATCATTAGACTCGCCCGTGATTCACGTTTTTCGACTTAAACCAAATCCGCGATTGCCGCCATGCCAATACCTCCATCCCCCGAGGATCGACCTGACCCGTTCGATCAACAGCCAGCCGTTCGCGCTCGAGTGCCAGAACACGTCGCCCGCGGGGAAATCAGCACTGGCGTAATTGTCGTGACTGGTGGAACCGAATTCGTCCTGGATTTCGTTCGCAACCTGCCTCGGCCCAACGCGATCGTTTCACGCGTGGTATTGCCGCACATGGTTATGCCGCAATTCATCGAGGCGCTGTCGACCAATATTGAACTGTATCGTCAACGCTACGGCGACCTTCCCGGTTCCCCCCCCGTCATTTCCTTGGTCGCGGGTGGAAGCAACCCGGTCGCAGCCTCAACCATTGCACCTCCGCAAGCCGCTCCGAACCCGCCGGATCGATCCGTTGAGCACAGTGCACCCAGCGCAGCCTCTGTCGCGCCGCCGAGCGCTGCACCGGAAACGCGATTTGTGGATACGCCACCACCTCCGTCTAGCGAGATTCCCGCACCTGCCCCAGGCGCGCCTCCTCCACAACCCATCGGCGCCACGCGGCGACAGAACCCGCAAGACATCTACGATGAGCTCAAGATCAGAGACGAGATTCTGAGTGGCTCCTACGCCAATGCTGTTATGATCGGGCATGGTCCGTACGAATTCAATTTTGATTTCATCACCAACTTCTATCCCCAATCGGCGGTCAGCGCACGGGTTTACATGGGGGCCGGACACGTTTGGCGGATGTTGGATTCGCTCAAGCAGTCTTGGGAGCAACTCCGTCCTCGCTACGGCTTTCCTCCGCAACCCCCCAATCCCCCGCAAGGGTACGGTGGCTCGGGCGGATCGCCCGAGTAACGCGATTATGGACGCGAGTTTTTCTCCGCCGAAGGGATTCACTCCTGATCGACGGGAATTGATCTTGGCCAGTTCCTCCCCTCGGCGTCGACAGTTGCTCGAGCGATGGGGATATCTCTACCGTGTAATCGAGCCTGATCCCAGTGCCGAGTGTGGAACGTGTTCGCGCGAAACGCCTCCCGAGTTGGTCGCACGACTCGCCTATCAAAAAGCTGCCAACGTCATCCAAAAAATCGACAGCGGCTTTGTCGTTGCCTGCGATACCGTTGCCGAATGTATGGGATTGATTCTGGGAAAGCCCGCTCATCGCGAGCATGCCCGCGAGATGCTCATGAGACTGCGCGGTCGCGAGCACCGGGTCTACAGCGGGCTTTGCTTGTGGGACAAAACGACCTCGCATCGTTCGGTGCGCGTCGCTGTATCCACCCTGCGAATGGACGCCATCTCCGACGCCGACCTGGAATTGTATCTCGACTCCGACGAGTGGATCGGTAAAGCGGGAGCGTTCGGATTTCAGGACGGCCCACTGTGGATCGAACTTCTCGACGGTTCTCCTACCAACGTCGTCGGCTTGCCGATGGAACTCCTAAGCCAAATGCTTTCCTCCTACCCGATTGTCTAGAATCGCGAAACAGCGTATACCAACATTGCAAGAAGTCAGCGTTCGCGCAGGGACGTTTATCTTTTTCGGGGAAATAGGGATGGCACAGTTTCAAATCCTTCCGGACGAACAAGCCCTCAAGGCGTTGGGCAGGGACCTAAAATTCTATCCGGTCGCCAATGAAGACCCGAGGGTTTTGACGTCGGCCCAGATCGATCAATACAATCGACTCGGATATATCGCACCCTTGGATGTCTTTCGACGTGAGGAAATCGATACGATCCGAGCGTACTTTGACGACCTGCTGGCCCGCGTGGTCGCTCAGGGGGGCGACAGTTATTCGATCTCATCGGCCCACCTGAAATATGGGCCTGTCTACGATATCCTGACTGATTCTCGCATCGTTGCTTACGTCTCGGACTTGTTCGGCGAGAATGTGATCGCGTGGGGTTCGCATTTCTTTTGCAAAATGCCTCACGATGGGAAAACCGTGGCTTGGCACCAGGATGCGAGTTATTGGCCGCTTTCTCCATCAAAAGCCGCCACCGTGTGGCTCGCCATCGACGATGCGGACCGAGGTAATGCGTGCATGAAGTTCGTAGCTGGCTCGCATCATTTTGGACACATGACCTATCGCTCGAGCGAGAGCGATGATCACAACGTTCTCAACCAATCTGTCGACAACGCCGAACAGTATGGCAACGTAGTCTACGATGAATTGCGGGCTGGCCAGATTTCGATCCATAGCGATTTGTTGTTGCACGGCTCGGAAGCCAATGATTCCGACCGTCGCCGATGTGGACTCACGTTGCGGTATTGCACAGCGGAAGTTCGCGCAGCCATGCAATGGAACGAGAAGGGGGTTTGGGTACGAGGGAGTGATCCGACCAGCCATTGGTTCAACAATGCTCGCCCCTCGAATCGATAGCACCAATCGCACCGGACATCGCAAAACGATCATGATTGCGATCCGGTCGACGATCAGCACGAGCACCGTCCACGATGGCGGACTGAGCACCAGCATGGCGGGATCCGATCCGCGACGGACCAGACCAATCGTTAGGCCACCAGACCAATCGTTAGGCCAGGAGTGTGGACGGTTGGTCGGTGGTGGTGCCGCGCAGAACATTCAGCATGCACTGAATAGCCTTCGCTAACTCCTTGACAGGCAAGGCTGGCATCTCACGACCAGAAGCGATCGACTGCTCGAGCGTCAGAGGCATATGGGCAAATCCGATGGTGCATTCCCTATTGCGGACCGCGTGCCAGTGATGGGACAGGAACATCGCAGCGTTGCACAGATACGTTCCAGCGTGGTACGAAATGCTCGCCGGGACCCCCGCTCCGTGAAGCTCCGAGCACATTTTGCTCAGTGGACAGCGTGTCTGATACGCCACGGGAGCGTCTTTGACGATCGGTCCAAAGAGATGGCCAGGGGCATGCGTGACTCCCGCGACGTTGACAGCGATCGCTTCCAAGTGAATGGCGCACGAGCCAGGCGACTGCCCGAGATGCAACACGAAGTCAAATCCTCGCTCCAGATCCTTGCTGAGCCGTTCGTTGAGCAGATCGAAATCGACCGGATACCGGCGAGTTGTCACACCCGGCGGCAAGCCATGCTCGCGCAGGAATTCCGTCAGAGCATCCCAACTCGAATTTGAACGCCATTGGTCGTAGGGTTCAAAGGCGGTCACCAAGATCTTCAAGGGTTCTTCCTCAGCCAAAAAACCGTGTCGACAGAAAGACTTGCATCTCAACATGGTTATGATAGGTAGTTTCTCGCTGGAATTCAGCCATTTGTTGGGATAAATTAGAAATCCTGGATTCACTCGGCGGAATCCCCAGCCCTACCCCTCCCCCATTTGCCCTCCCTTAGAAGCACAGGATTTCCGGATGGTTTTTTCGACGACACTCCTCCTCGTCCACGCCCGACGCCGTTTCGTCTTCTCCGCTGCTTGCGCTTGCGCCGTTTGGATCGGGATCGCAGGTTCTGGCTCCACCGCGCAAGCCCAGGACCTGTTCCCAGACAAGGCGCTCGAGGCCGCCGTTCGAAAAGAGGTTTTTGAAAAACGCTACAACTCCGAACCCATCACCGCAGAGGATGTCAAAAATATCTCGCAGGTCGTCGGCAAAGGGAAAGGGATCAAGAGTCTCGAAGGGCTACAGCACTGCAAGAGCCTGATGAAGCTCGATCTCGAGAACAACGAGATCACCGACCTGGCCCCGATCCGCGAACTGAAACTGCTGCAATCGATCGACTTGGCTTCGAACAAAATCCAGTCGCTCGAACCCATTTCCGGTTTGACCGCTGTCCAGTATCTGCACATCGCCAACAACGGACTCGAAGACCTCAGCCCATTGACCGGGATGGTCAAAATGCAATCGCTGTACGCTTCGGGGAACAAATTCAAGAAGCTCGAGCCGATCCTGCCTCTCAAGAAGTTATGGACCCTGGATGTATCGGGGAGCCCGATCGAAGATGCGGGCGTCATCGGGGAACTCAAGGGACTGCAGACGATCAATATAAAGGGATGCGCTATCAAGTCGCTTGAGTTCACGCGGAGCCTTCGCGAAGTGCGACTCCTGATCGCTAGCGGTAACGAAAACCTGGATCTCAACCCGCTCGCTGATGCGTGTGAAGCCGACGCGCAGGGGGAACGCAGGTTTGCGCCCTATCTGCGGCTATATCTGGATGACACTCTGCTGAAAAACGAGCCGCAGGCAACCGCCGTCGGACGCTTGCAGAAGGTAGGCGTCCGAATCAATCCACCCGTGAGGTAACCATGGTAAACTGCCGCGGCAACTTGGCTTTTGTCCAGACCGAGGGATCTGTATGTATCTAGTGGCTCGTATAGCAATCTGGATCGCCTTCGTTTTTGCGATCAGCCGGTGCACAGCCGTCGGCCAGACCACTTCATCGATCGAGCCTCCGATGTTCCGGCCTCGCACCGATGCGATGGCGACCCGCGATGCGGATGCGATTCGCGAACGGCTTAAGGCATTGTCGGACAGCCTCGGCGCGATCAATCCACTCGGCGACTACGTCAAGCCAAGAGAGACCACGGCACCGCGAGATCTTGTCCCGGAAAAACCGTCTGAAAAGACCTCAGCAAGGAATCAACGGCAGGCTGTGGATGACGAAGCCCTTCGTCCACCGAGCCTGGATGCAGACGCCCAGCGACGCTTGAAGGCAAATCCGCCACGGGTAGCAGAGAACGAGCGCGGCATCATCGGTCTCTACCCTCCCCCACAAATCATCAGCAATCCGGTGGGACCGATCGCAAGCAATTGGTCCGACGACGGTTTCCGCCCGATCGATCGCGTGACTTTCACAGGCGCGATCGCGGGAAGTGGGCCGGCGACCGTCGTGCCACTCGGGATCGTCCCTTCGGGTGGCTATGTCGTTCAGTCGAACTACCAGTTGGGTGACTCGGAAGCCATGATCCCGCCGTCTCTCGGGATTCCCTCCGGCAATGTTCCTGCTTACTCTGCACCGCCTCCGAGCTTGCCCTCGATGGCTGCACCACCGATCGGGGCACCGGCAACGGTGTTACCGCCGACGAACACGTATGGGGGGACATCGGGTGGAATTCCGTTCGTAGGAGCACCCGGTAGCAATGTCCTTCCCGCTCCTCCCGCGTACGTCGTTCAAGGTCCAACCGGCACCTACCCGGCACCGGTTGCTCCCACGCCGTATGCGCCTCCAACGCCGACTTATTCGCGTTCAGGAGGCACGGTCAACAGTTTGCCATTCGTCAGCCCGCCTCCCCAAGCCCGCGACGCGCGATGGATGGTGTCTCCCGAGGTGTATCGTCGTATGGACGGCGCGAACTGCGCACCTGCTCCGGGGCTCGCTTCGGGTGCTGCCCCCACGGGTGTTGGGGGATCCCCCTTCTTTTATGCGCCGCCGACAGCGATGCCAATGCCAACTCCTCGTACGGCGAGTCGCCACTCATGGCTTCATCCGTTCCGCCATTGAGCTCGCCGGTTCCCCGCCGCGTTTACTTGGATCACGCAGCTACCTCATGGCCCAAACCTCCCGGGGTTATCGATGCTTGTTTGGAATATCAAACGAACATCGGAGTCGCAGCAGGTCGCGGTGCGTACCGAAACAGCCAGCGCGCGGACGCAGTTGTTGCAGAAGTACGGGGCGTGATCGCGGAACTGATCGGCACGCCGCATCGCGAATCCATTGCATTGACTTCCAACGGTACGATGGCGCTCAACGCAGCGATCCTTGGTTTGCTGCACGAATCGCGTCTTGAACAGGTGCACGTCGTGACTACCGCGATGGAGCACAACAGCGTGCTGCGACCTTTAACACAGCTTCAAAGGACCCGAGACTTGAATCTCTCGATCGTTCCGTGCGATCGCGATGGCGTTGTCGACGCGCATCAATTGGAATTGGCAATGCGGCCCAATACGCGCTTGGTAGTTCTCAATCACGCGTCCAACGTCACCGGAACCATTATGGATCTCGCCCAAGCGGTATCGATAGCCAAATCGCATGGAGCCACCGTACTGGTCGATGCCGCGCAGACGCTCGGATTTGTCACGATCGATGTGACCGCACTCGGTATCGATATGCTCGCGGCCCCCTTGCACAAAGGTGCGTGCGGGATGCTCGGCACGGGGTTTCTGTATGCTCATCCCTTAATCTGCGAACGGCTCCGTATTCCGTGGATCGGGGGGACAGGGCACAGCAGCGATTCCCTCAGCGGCGAATATCCCTGGCGAGATGCGGTGGAGTCGGGCAACATGAATGTCCCGGCTTTGGCATCGGTGGCGGCAGGGATTCGGTGGTTGAAGGGACATCAACACGCGATCGCCTGGGACAAGTGGTTGGACGCGGTGCTCGATACCTTTCGAACTTGTACTCGAATTCGACTGATTGGTCCCAAGGAACATTCCCGTCGGCTTCCCGTCTTTAGCCTCGTTAGCGAGACGATGGATTGTCATGAGTTGGCCATGCTGGTCGACGGCGCAAGGGGATGGGAAGCGAGATCGGGTTTCCACTGCGCAGCGATGATCCATCAGGCGATCGATACAGTGAGGTACGGAGGTACGCTGCGGATCAGCCTGGGGCATACGACCACGGACTCCGAAGTGGCCGAGGTATGCGAAGGCTTGCGGTGGCTCGATAGCCTTTAAGGCTGCCCGCTCTTCAATCGCTAGGGCTTTGCACCGAAGCAGGCCAACTCAAGTCGTTGTTTTCCGGCCGACCCTCGACGTAGTACCAATTATGGATCGGCTTGAGAATCGCCAAAACCGAGGCGAGCAACTCTTGGTCGAGTGGCTCCTCTAGCCAAGTCATCCATTGGGATACTTCGGACGCAATGGCGCTGCCGACCAGGCAACTGGCGAACCCGGGATGGTTGAGCGAGAATTGAAGCGCGAGCTTCTCGATGCTCGAGCCGTGTTCGGAACAAAGCCGAGCGGCTTCGCCTGCGACACGACGCACGTCCGGCGTCGCTTTGTGCCACGGAGGCAGGGGCAAGCTGGTCAACAGTCGGGCGGAAAACGGAGCGGCATTGATCGCACCGACGCGATGCTCTGCAGCCAACGGTAGCAACCGCAACGCCATGTCGTTCTGAAGCGTGTAGTGGTTGTAGGTGATGAAACAGTCAATCAAGCCGGTCGGGATGATTCGTTCGAAGTTTCTCATCGGATAACCGCTGACGCCGACATAACGCACCTTGCCACGCTCGACTTGGCGGCGAAGGGCTGGCAGGGTCTCTTCGATGACCTGGTCCAGATCTCCGTATTCGATATCGTGGCAGAAGACGATATCGAGGTAATCGAGGCGCATCCGTTCCAATGAGACATCGATGCTTTCCCCGACCCGTTTCGCGGAGAAATCGAAATGGCGAGGGGCATAACGCCCGAGTTTGGTGCTGACCACGAATTGATCACGCGAATAACGCGGAAGGATTTGTCCCAAGAGGATCTCGCTCATCCCGCGTCCATAATAAGCTGCGGTATCGATAAAATTGATCCCTGCATCGAGCGCGGTACGGACAGCGGCGAGGGACGATTCAATATCGAACTGTCCGAACTCAGCTCCGATCGAGGAAGCGCCAAAGCCGAGGCGAGTTAATTCCAGCTCGGTTGCACCGAGCCGTCCCTTGGAAAGTGCGAGACTCATCGGTTCACCTGATGCAATGAGCCGTGGCTAGAGTTGGCTCGTTCGAGGCCGGGTGTCCACGGCATACTGTTCGAGCAACCGCTGCGTGGAAAGCTTGAATTCAGCGAAGCCGCGATCGTCCAGCAGATAGCCTTTTTTCGCTTTGACGATCGACAAAGCCAGCATTTGCTGACGTTTCCATTGTTCCAGCTTGAAAGCGCGGATATCGACATAGGGGGTATCGAGGCGTGCCGTGAATTTAGGAATGAAATGAAAGCCATCTTTGGCGCGAACCAAAGTGTAATGCATCGCCCCGTAGAGTGTTGCCACTCCAAGGACGAGTCCCAGAAGAAAGCTTTCCACTCGATTCATCGCGGGTTGAGTCTCATTCATGCGCAGGAGTTCCTTTTCGGACCGCTTGTAGAAGATTCAGTCGAGGGGCGTCAAGCGAGTTTGCAGTAGATTGCGTGGTGAGCCCCCCGGTTGGAAGGGTATCGAATGTCGTGTTGTTTTCCACCGGCCCGAACCGGAATGCGCTAGCAGGCGCGAGCATCCGGGTCGAGGTGTCAGCAACATGGCCATATTTATTACGGTTCCAACCGGGCAGCCGCTTCGAAGATCGGCAGATGTCGGTACGTGACTTCCAGAGACAACAGATTCAGCGTTGTGACATACAGCCGCCCCGCAAAAGGGCCCCATGTGTCGGGAATCTCCCCCACCGGGTTCCAGGAACCCGCATAGGGACCATCATGCTCCTGCGTGTCAATTAGAATGGGATACAAGGATCCATACCAACGCCGCCATCGCTCGCCTCCCATATGAAACATGACTTGGCTGGCGTAGTACCAGTAATACGTGTCCCGCTTCGGGGCATCCACCGTACCGAGGCTTGGCGGACGCTCGAGAAGCCAGTCGGCTCCACGCTGCATGTCCACGGTCGATCTCTGCCAACCGAGATACAGCCGCATTAGCAACCCGACACTGGTCATCACCGGGGTTGGGTTGCGCCCATGCATCGCCTCGGGTGTGTTGGCTTGCCAATTGTATCGGTACAGGTAGGGCTCTTGCGCACTGGCCTCGGATGCATTGAGCCATTTCTTGATGCCACCGTATACCCGAGCGGGTACACTCAAGCCCGCCAGTTCCGCGCTCTTGAGCGCCATCATCGCCCATCCGGTAACACTCGTGTCGCTCCCTGCACGCGGCGAATATCGCCAGCCTCCAGCGAACGGATCTTGGCTGATGACCAGGAAATCGATGGAACGCTGCGCCCCTTTGCGAATCGATTCATCCTGAGTCATCCCATAGGCTTCGCACAAGGCCAATGCGGCGATCGCATGACTATACAACCAGGCATTGCGGTCGGACGCTTCGTCCATCGGTCGATACAAATCACCGTCGGTCTTTTGGTTCGCAAGAAGCCAATCGATCGCGCCGCGGCAGGTTTGTTGGTACTTGAATTGCTCATGGCTGTATCCCGCTCCTTGGAATGAAAGCAGGGCCAATGCGGTCGCGGCGGTGTCGCTTCGAAGCAGGGGCTGAGCTCCGAAATCCTCCAACCGCCATGAGCCATCCTCGCGCTGGTGCTTGGCGAGAAACTCCAATCCGGCTTCGATAGCCTCCTCGGTCTTGGGTCCGAGCGGCCCCATCGCCTGCAGATCCTGATTCATCGCCTCTTCATTCCGCCGCATTCGCTGCTTGAAGGCCGGTGCGGGAACAGCAACTTGGGTCCGCGACTTGCTTTCTCCCGATGATCCCGACCTCCGAAATCGGCTGATTCCCAGCGGGCTGACTCCGATGTCCGTTGAGGGCAGAACTCCCAGGGGCAGGGCAGCGGGAGTCGGAGAAGCAAGCGAGCGTGTGTTCCCGGCAATCGAAGGCTCGATCGCGATCCCTCCCACTGCCGGTTCCGAAAGAGGGTTCGCTCCGGTCTTCGAGGGCAGGTCGCTCGCCGCCCGCGTATTGCCTGTTCGATCGAGCATGGCCGTATCCGCCGCGGCTCCTGGCGCGTTGCTGGCACTCGAATCCAGAACTCCGCTGGATTGGCCTGATGCTGCAATGCCGCCGACCGGCGGAATCTCAATCGACCTCCCCTGCCGTTCCAACTTCGGAACCGACCGATTGACCGACGGAGCGAAGGCCTCCGGTTGCGCGAGACGATCCGCGCTGGGAGCTTCCCGTTCGCTGCGTGCGGCCATCGATGGAGCATCGAGCGGTTGTGTTGAACTTCGGCGCATCGACTTGTTAATTTCTGTTTCCGGTAGCCAAGCGCCCGATGGCATCGCGAGGACGGGAGCGGGAGTCGCAGCGCCGCTCCGAGCGACATCGAGTTGTTCGGCTCGTTCCCGGATCGAGGCCATCGGAGTCACGTCCGAAGTTCGGGTCGGCTCCGCCGGAATTTCGATCGGGCGGTTCTCGCCCGGCGATTTCGGATCCCGCACAGGCCGTTCGATCGGTTTGGATTCCGTCGATATCTGGGGAGCATCGATTTCGCTCGCCGCCCGCTCGATCTCTGGAGAGTTCGGTACATTCGCTTGCAAGGGTTCCCGGATGGCATTCAATGGCGAATCCACCGACTCGGAGGGGCGAATATCCGCTTGGTTCGGCCGGGTCAATTCCGAAGGGACCGGTTGCAAATACTCTGGACGTGATCGATCCTCGGTCTGGGACCACTGCGTGAACTGGTTTCCTCGCGATGAATCGCGCAGTCGGCGAGCGATTTCCTGGGTCGCATCCGGCCACATCCCCGAGAACAGCACGACATTCACGGCCAAGAGCATCAGCAGCAGGTGCGCAATGACGCTTACGAGAAATCCGATTTGAATCGAACGCTCGACCTGCTCCGATACAAAACTTCGCAACAGCATCGAGATGACGATGAGTCCTGTTGGTGCTCCGAGCGCGTACGTCCAAGCGTTGTACAGCCACCTCGGATCGTCGAAACGCAACAGTTTCATGACCAGACCGACCACCATCACTCCGAGTATGGCGAGAGCCAAGTCCAGCGGCAGCAATCCCCAATCCGCGTTAGGTACCGGTCTCACGGAACGTTTTGGAGGAGTGGGTACGGAGGGCACGGGTAGCTCTTTCGGGATTCCTCAACCGCGATCGGTGCGTTAGGGCTGGGGGGGGTTCACGGTCTCAGGGGCTTCCGCCACGATCCGGTACGAGGGAACACGCAGGCGATGCATCAGGTCGAGAAGGGCAACCACGAACTGAAAGGGAACCCGTCGATCCCCTCGGATAATGACGGTTTGGCGTTGCGGATTGTCGACGACCGCTTGCTGGACCACCCGTTCGACTTCTGCAAGGGGCACGCGTCGCCCGCGCACGGCATAACTGCCATCCTCCCCGACAGCCACGACCAATTCGTCCGGTTCGAGGGTCATGGGAAGCGCATTGGAGGCCGACGGCAACTGGATCGGAAGCTGTTCGTCGTCCTGAGCAAACTGAGTCGCGACCAAGAAGAAGATCAGCAGCAGAAAGACCACATCGATCAATGGAGTGAGCGTCAGCGACTCCAGAGCCTTCCCCTTTTTGATCTGGATCGCCATGAAACGAGCATCCCCCGGAGTTGTCCTCCAACCTTGCCGACAGGGGAAATTTTACTGGCGTCCTGTGGAGCTAGCAATGCAGAGGAAAACGGGTTTGCCGATTTGACGCGATGGAATGATTCAATTTCCTGCAACGGTTAAGCCGATTAACCCTGTGCAGCGTACCGGCGCACCAGCATCGGCGAAGCGAAACAAAACGAAACAATCTCCGGGGGGAAGATCATGTTCCGAAAGGCCATTTTGGTCGCAGCCTTTGCAGTTGTGGCTGGACTTTCTTGTGCGTCCGACTCACACGCCCAGCAGGCCAATGCCTATGGACGCACTTGGGGAGGCGGGGCGAGCAATCGCGATTACGCACGATTCCAGCACTATCCCTACGTGTACTACCCGCAGAACTTCTACGGGAACGAGTACTACCGCAGCAGCGATAGCATGTATTATCGATATGCACCCGAGATGCAGATCCCAGTTTACAACCGTCAGTGGTATAATTATTACCCGACCAGCCGTCCTTACCACTGGGGTCACCACTTCATCCTAGACGTGTTCTAGGATCGGTTATCCAACCGCAACGATTTTTTTTCCCGCACACCGCATGATGCGAAATGCACTATGCGGTGTTTTTGTTTCTACCGACATGGCCGACGAAGAGATCCAACGCGGTTCCATCAAGCGACAGATCGCACGGTTGATCGGCAATGCCTCCATTCCGATTTATGTTCTGGGTGACGACAACCGCATCGTATTTGCCAACGATGCTCTGGCGAGGCTTGTGGGGACCGAGTCGGATGCCTTGATCGGCTTGGATTGCTCGAAGAATATTCCTGTCGACAACGCCCCCCGATCGCAACTCGCAGCGTCCCTCTCTTTGCCGCCGAATGTGGATCGATCTGTGGCGCAATTGCACCCAGTAACCCTACCCGGAGAGCCGACCGATCGGATTTGCATCGCGTTTCCTCTCGAGGAACTGCCTCAGCCGATGATGTTCTGCGCGATCAAAGAGAATCGAGGAGAATGGGAAGCTCTCCTAGGCAGCCGTCATCGGAGTCGGCTGCAGCAATCGCTGATACGCACGATGTCGGTCGCTACGACGAATACCGATCCCTGGTTTCTTAGCGGAACGAGCTCCGCGATTGCTAGGACGCGCAAACAATTGCAAATCGCATCCAATCATCGATTCGGCGTGCATGTCGTTGGGTCCGCTGCCGGCTCGTCTCTCGCCGTTGCGAAATTGATCGCACAACGGTTTCGAAACGCATCATCCGCCAAAGCTACTGGCCACGCCATCGTAGTCGAATGCCAATTAATGGATCGAGAATTGCTGCGAGGAACCGTGGAGATGATCGATGAGCAGTCTCGGATCCTCGGCAAGGCCGATGGTCTGATGAGTATCATCTATCATCAGATCGATCGCTTGCCGGAGGGGTTGATTGACCAACTCTGCGATGCGAAGCCCGTTCCGAGCGCGCTATTGCTCGCGACGTCGGCTTCCAACGACTTGATTTCGCTCCACCCCATGCACTCTTCTTGGGGTGGGTTCGCGGCGATGCTCGAGTCCCATATGGTTCACGTACCCGCGTTGGCGGAGAGGCTCGTCGACATTGAGCCGTTGGTGGTAGCGTGGTTGGAGCAGGCGGCCAACACGCGCGAAGCTCCGCAAAAATATCGCTGGACCCGGGACTTCATCGATGGCATGTTGGCCTATTCCTGGCCTGGTGATCTGGACGAGTTCGACGCAACCATGCGGGAAGCGACGATCCGATGCAAGGATTTTCAATTGACCGGCAAGGATCTCTCCGCTTCGATTCGCACCTACCCCTCGCATGTTCAAAGGCCGGAACCGTTGGCCAAGATCGACCTGGACGCATTTCTGGAACAGATGGAACGCGATTTGATCCAACAATCCCTAACGCACTTTCGCGGAAACAGAACCGCAGCCGCCAACCATCTTGGAATCTCCCGAACCCGATTCCTCAGGCGACTCCAACAACTCGGCATCGAGCCCTCCGGAGCATCTCACGGCGCGGATAGCGAAGAACTCGTGTTCGAAGAATGGACCGACGATTCCTCGGGCCAGGCGACCGAACCTGAGAAGTGATCCAGCGTACTCCTCCACGAGTCGATGAGTTCATCGGCTCGTGGGGAATTCTTTCGCGATTTGATCATGAGTTGGCTTGTTAGAGCATCGTCGCCAATCGGGCGCAAAGATCGGCCGTGCGGCAGCTGTAGCCCCATTCGTTGTCATACCATGAGACAACCTTGACGAGCTTGCCTTTGTCGCCGAGGACTTGGGTAAAGTCTGCGGCAAAGATGCTCGAGTGGGGATCGTCGATGATATCGCTCGATACGATCGGATCCTCGGTGTAGCAAAGGATCCCCTTGAGTGGTCCGTCCGCTGCCTTCTTCATGGCGGCATTGATGTCTGCCACCGTCGCTTCCTTTTGAAGGTTGGCGGTCAAATCGACTACGGAACCCGTGGCGACCGGGACTCGCATTGCGATGCCGGTGAGCTTTCCCTTGAGTTCCGGAATCACCAGTCCAACTGCAGACGCTGCGCCGGTGGTGGTTGGGATGATGTTGAGCGCGGCAGCCCTGGCTCGATAAGGATCCGAGTGGGGGAGGTCCTGCACGCGTTGGTCGTTGGTGTAGGCGTGCACGGTCGTCATTAAACCGGTTTCGATGCCGAAGGATTCGTGCAACACCTTAGCGACAGGTGCCAGGCAATTGGTCGTGCACGATGCATTCGAGATACACTTCAGATCGCGAGTCAGCTTGTGATCGTTAACCCCGAGGACGCAGGTCAAATCGGCGCCGTCCTTGGCAGGAGCGCTCAGTACCACCTTTCTGCAGCCTGCGGTCAGGTGCGTGTCGTAGCCCGGTTTTCCATCCTTGGCTCGCCCGGTGAAGAACCCCGTGCTCTCGATCACAATGTCGATCTTGTGCTCTGCCCACGGCAGCTTGGCCGGGTCTTTTTCCGCGAGGGCCAAAATCTTTTTGCCGTTCACGATTAGATGGTTGTCATCGTAACCGACGTGGCCGTCGTAACGGCCATGCACGCTGTCGTATTTCAAGAGTGTCGCGAGCATCTGATTGTCGGTCAGATCATTCACGGCCACGACTTCAAACTCGGAGGAACGGGACATCAAGTTCCGAAACGTCAAGCGACCGATACGTCCAAAACCATTGATCGCGATGCGAATAGCCACAGGTCAGTGTCTCCGACAGGAAAGGATAAGCGAGAAAAATCAGTAACACGTTTCAGGTCGCGGTGCCACCTGACTCGGCTTCAAAATATACCGACGTCGGAAATCCTCATCAATGACAGCCGCCCACTGGGGAATTGCCGAGCAGAGGTGCACCCTCGCGATCTGCTGCTTAAGGCGACGCGATAGGCGTTAGACGCGATTAACGCCGGTCAACGATCCTTCGTGACTTGCCCTCGCTCTTGGGAAGCGAACCTGCCGGGACATCGACAACTCGAACACGGAGTTGGAGCCGAGCGAGCAGTCGCTCCTCGATCCGCGCGGGGTTGTGATGCGGGTCCTCCAACTCGAGGACCAACTCGTCGAGGGCTCCCGTGCGAGAAAGGGTTAGCCGGTATTCGCCGATTTCTGGAAACTCGCGAACCAAGGCATCGATGCTCGAGGGGAAGATATTCACGCCGCGCACAACGAACATATCGTCGGCCCGACCAACCACCCCTCCTTCGAGCCGTACAAAGCCCGACGCGTCCGCGACGCTCGAACGCGAGTCCGACGGAAACACAGGTCGCACCAGATCGCCGGTCCGATACCGGATGACCGGCGCGCCGGTCCGTCCCAGGCTGGTGAGCACCAACTCGTACAATTCCCCCTCGCCGATTCCAGCGGGATTGCGGGTCGGATTGCTTGTCGCGATCGAACTTCCTGACTCGAACGGCGAGAGAAGGAACTCGGCAATGAATTCGGTTTCGATGATATGCAGAGCCCGTCCGTCCGGACTGCCGAATCCCCACGGCCCGATCTCCGTCGCGCCGGCGTGATCCATGACCTGAGCGCCGTAAAGCGATTCGATCGCCGCGCGAACGCTCGGCACACTCCCTCCTGGTTCGCCGGCAACAAAGACCGTACGCAGGTTCGAATCACGAAGCGATTGGCTGCATCGTTCGGCTTCCTGTCCAAGGTGGATGGCGTACGTTGGGGTGCTGAACAAAACGGTCGGTTGAGCCGATCGAATCAATTCGATCCGTGCGGTGGTCGACATCCCGCCCGACGGGATAACCATGCATCGTCGCCGCAAACAGGCATCATGCGCACTCCAGAAACCGATAAACGGACCGAAAGAAAAAGCCATGAGGACCCGATCCGTCTCCTCGATGTGACAAGCGTCGAGGACATATTGCCAGGTTGCTAGCCACCAATTCCAGTCGTCATCGGTATCGAGCACCACCATAGGACGGCCCCGAGTACCGCTCGTGCGATGGTACCTTCGATAGCGATCCATGGCGTATGAGTGGTGCAATGCAACACCGTCCGGTCCTTCATTGATCCACTCGGCTTTGGTCGAAAACGGGAATTGCGACAACTCCGCGAGCGACTCAATACGGCGAGGGGATTGCTCGAATTTTTGGCGATAGTACGCATTTTCGCGATACACCACCTCGAGGAGTTGATTGAACCGCTGCACCTGGTACTGCTCGAGTTGGTCGCGCGACCATCGCTGGCATCGGTCGCGAGATTCTCGATCGAGCATCATGGTTGCGTGCATACGTTACTGTCGTCGAATACGCTTGGAAAACTCGGGGCTGTCTGCATAGAGCTTTGCGAGATCATTGATCTTGGCATAGGCACGAGCATATTCGAAAGGGCCTTCGATTTCGAGTAGGCCAAGGTCGTAAGCCATCCGATCGGAATGTCCTGGAAACAAAACTCGCAATTGATAGGGGATCCTGCCTGGCCGGATCTCGTTGATATGCTTCACGAGATTGGTCGTGCAGTTGTTGGTGAGCGTATCGTAATACTCGGGTTCGCGATGCAGTTTATTCGTCCGATTGAGCATGCTGACGAGCAACTTCTGGGCCTGCTCCGGCGTCGCCCGGCCTTTGTACAGAAAAACTTCGACATCCCGGATCGCGGTCCGCAACAAGATCATGTCTCGCTCGTCCCCGATCACATACATCAGCGGATATCGGCGCCCAGCTCCGGCGACTGCCGTATAGGTTTCGTCGGCGCCCAAGCGGGCTTCCACCGAGATAACAAAATGCCGCCCATCCGACAAACCAAAGCTGAACATCGTGTGGGCCAGCAGTTCCGTTTCCTTAAAGGGAACGATGATGAAGTCGACCGATTTCACATCCTCGCGACGAAAGCTGAGGTCGTAGTAACGCACATCGTAATCATCCTCGCTTCGGTAACGGCAATCTCGCACGTAACGGATCGTGATCCGATCGTCTTCCATGTCGACAAATGGCATCACCGCAAGATCGGAGCGAAAGATCTTCGAGTCGGTCTCGGGTGCTTTCTTGCGAGTCAGGATGGAACGTATCGGCTTTCGTTCGATCAGCGGCGACGTACAGCCCATTACCAGGCACCCGACCATGGCCAGGGCCAACAACTGGCTACCGGCACGGTGCCTTCGGCCGCAACGGTTGGAGTTCATGCTGGTGCGCGAGCCTCGCCACAAGATCCCGACGATTGAGGAAGCGGATCCATCCTGCGAACACGCCTCTCACGCAGCATATTCCCATAAATGACATTCCCGGCACAATCCGAGATTCCTCCGCCTCCGCAAATCGCGAGGTTATCCACCGAGTTGTTTTGCAAGTATTTGTGTCGCTGCGGCCCAATCCGATGCGACGCGGACGGGGGAATGCCACCATTCCAGGAGAAGACTGGCAAGTTCCGTCGGTGTTTCCCTCTCCGTCGAATGCGAAGGCAACCATTGCTCGATGGCGGCTGAGACGGTGGTGACGTCGCAGCGGGTCAATTCGATTTCCTGCCCAGCGGCCAACGTCGGAACGAGCGTCGCCAACGCAATCAGATGCGTCGTTGATTCCGACGCAACAGGTTCGAAGAATCCCTCGGTGTGGGGATTCAGTTGGGAAATCAACCAACCCAGGCGGATCACCTCGGGCAACTCCGGTCTCGCATTGGTTAACACCGCTTCGATGCGAACCATATCACGGTCGGGATGCGATTTCCCGAACCCGCCAAGGACCGGTTGCATCCCGATAACGATGCACGCATCGATCATGGAGTTTCGTTTGGCGGTGCGATTCCACTGCGTCATCAGCCCTCGCCCATACCCCAGCCATTGCTCTTGCAACGGACGGAATCGAAACGCGCTCTGCTCGACATATTTGGGAAAAAGCCCTCGGAACGCCGCTTCGACGTCGGTGATCAAGCCAGCGAGGAGGGACGCTTGGGTCGCATCCAGATCGGATCGTCCGTGCACACCCAAGACCGCCGACGCCAGTTCGCGATTGGAATCAATCGTCGATCCGGTGGAGATCAAGGTGCTCCAGAAAGGTTGCTGGTCCCCCGGAAAATGGTCCGCAACCCATCGCCCTAACCGATCCGCATAGGGCTGCATGGTGGCGAGGACCTCGGGATCGGTGACGCGATCAGGCGTTTGCCAAGAAGCCTCTGCAACGTGCAAAGCGCTGGTCGACAAATTCGGTTTCCAAGTCACTTGCATGGGGATCGGCATCAATCCTTGGGCTTGTCCATCTGTTCCGTGATCCAGGACTCCAATTCCTGCCAATCGACTGGGGGCAATCGGCACAGGTCGGGCCGAAGGGAGACCGCGTCATGGATATAGACGTGATGAATTTCCTTTTGCTCGCGATCGGTGTTCCAATGGACCAGAATTCGAACGCAGGACATCAAACCGCCGGGCACTTCGATTTCGTAACCGCACAAGAGCGGCACATCGAGCCACCCCATCTGGCGAGCTGCCAAGGCGGGGAACTCGGCATTGATGTCACGGGTGACTGTAAAAATTGCGCTTGCGACGTCCTTGGGATCGATCTGGTTGCGGCGGACGATCAGCGCGAGGAGTTGCCGAGTTGCCTTGAGGATTGCCTCGCGAGAATTGGCTTCGACGGTTGTGGCTCCGCGGACGCCCCGGCACAGCTTCCCTTCCGCCATGGTCAATGGTCCTTTTCAAATCGTCGGGATTGTCGAGAATAATCGGTTTTCACCCGGGTCGAGTATACTGGAAACCATGCAGACCGACGACGCCAATACCGCTTCGCCCCAAAGTGTGGATTCGGGGCTCCCACCGGATTGGGATCCTCGCCAATTCGCGTTTCTGGTCGTCGACAACGATCCCGCCCATGCCCGCGCCATGACCGAGAGTTTGGAACGGGTGGGCTACCGGTGCGATGTTGCAACGGCTGGCCCCGACGGGAAGCGGATGCTCGAACAGAACACCTACGACGTGATCATCACCGACCTGGTCATGAACGACGTGGATGGCATGCAAATCTTGGCTACGGCGAAACAGTTGCTTCCCGAAGCCCAGGTGATCATGGTCACCGGCCATGCGACCGTCACCAAGGCGGTGGAAGCGATGCAGTTGGGGGCCTTTAACTTTCTTGAAAAACCGATCACACCTGCCCGCCTCCGCGCGATCGCGGCCAAGGCGGTGGAGGCGGTCCAACTCAAACAGACGAACCTCGAACTCCGCCGACGCCTCGACGAAAAGTTCGGATTCGAAGGGATCGTCTTTGCCAGCGCGGGAATGCAGCAAGTGATCGATCGCCTCAAGCGAATTGCGCCGACCGACGCCACGGTTCTGATCACCGGAGAAAGCGGAACCGGCAAAGAGATGATCGCCCGAGCCATCCACCAAAACAGCCCTCGGAAAAACAAACGCATGGTCGCCCTCAACGTTCGCGCTGTTTCCGAAAACTTGGTGGAAAGCGAACTATTCGGACACGTCCGAGGTTCCTTCACCGATGCCGTCACCGATCGCGAAGGAGCATTTCAATACGCTGACGGTGGCACGCTGTTCCTCGATGAAGTCGGCGATATGCCGATGAGCACCCAGATCAAGTTATTGCGGGTCCTGGAAGAGCATCAGATCACGCGCGTCGGCGACAACAAACCGATCAAGGTGAACGTGCGTTTGGTATCGGCCACGAATCGCCCGCTCGAAGAAATGGTCGCCGATGGTTTGTTTCGAAACGACCTCTACTTCCGATTGAAAGTCGTGACGGTCCAACTGCCACCTTTGCGAGATCGCCGTGACGATATCGTCCCGCTGATGGACCATTTCCGAAAGCAGTTCATCCGCCGCCACAACCGAGGGCCCTGCAACTTCACTCCGGCCGTGACCCGCAAGTTCTACGCCTATGCGTGGCCTGGAAACATTCGGCAACTCAGAAATTTTGTCGAGACCATGGTCGTCCTCGATACCGATGGCAAACTCGATATCGACGACCTGCCTCCCGAATTGATCGACGAACCCACGCTCGGCGGCGGCGGAACCTCGGAGAATCTCCCCGAGTCCGTCGCATCGCACGACGCACCGACTGTGCACGGGCCGAGTGAACTGATTGGAAAAACCATGGACGACATCGAGCGTTGGGCCATTGAGGAAACTCTCAGAATGACCGCCGGGAATCGCGAGGAGGCGGCAAAGATCCTCGATATCGGGGCTCGTACTCTCTACCGAAAACTAGACAAGTATCGGCAATAGCCGAATTGAGCGATCGCCATGGAAGCCGATGATGAACTCTGTTTGTGCTTCCACATCTCGTGCCGCAAGGTCCTCAACTACATTCGCATCCATCGCATTCAAGTCGCGAGCCAGTTGCACGACTGCGGAGGCGCTGGCACCGGATGCGGTTGGTGCCGAAAGCAACTCGAACGGTTGACCACGCTGTGCGGCGAGTCCCCTCCAACGGCTGAAAATGTGGACGCTTGGCTCCGGGAGCACACCCCCAACAAAGACCAGTATGCCAAGGGCCGAGCGGTCTACCGAGAGAGCATCGGCGACCCGCCTCGATCGTAAATCTTCCGCAACAACCTCTACGCCGATTCGCTCGCGGCCGGATCCGTATCCTGCCCAGGTGGCTCCGGTTTCTGAAAATAGGGGCACCGCGACACAGGCTGCCGAGGATACTTGGGCCATGTGTTCGGAGCTTGATCCGACTGGCATAGCATAAACACCGACCCCTTGCCGGAAACAATCGTACGATGCGCCGCGCACTCGAGGCAGATCGAAGATCGGAGCAGCGGGTGGTTTCGGGCGAGCGAGTCCGCTTGGGCATCGCGCTGCTGAATCCTCGGCTCTCCTGGTTCGGATGGCGTACTCATGTTTTCGCGTCGTGGCGGATCCGCCATATTCACAAGGATTACTCGCGCCGGAGGAGGTTTCCTGTGGAAACGCCCAACCGCGGTTGGCGATACTATACCGCGATGCGTAAGTTTGTGGTTGCACCTCTTTTTGGTTCGGATTTCCGCCCTATCCCGGCGTCGTAAGTGCGATGGCTTGCGAACCAAGAGAATGGTAAACTCCTCTTCATCACCGTTGACCAAGAATTTCCATCCCCCGAGCTGGTTTATTGCAAATGGGAAAAAACACAACTCTCGCGGATGCCGAGCCAGCCCTTCAGTACGATGCGTTGATCGGTGATCCCCGGGTAGCCCAAGCCCGCGCCTTGCTCGGTGCCGCACTCGAAGAGCAGCGGGCAAAAATCGATAGCATTCGGCCGCCCGTGCCTGAGTTGATCGAATCCTACCGAGCCAAATTGTCGCGATTGACCAACGCTCGTGGTGGAGCGACCTATTTTCCCTACCTCAGTAGCGGCTTGGGGAACGGCCCGTTCGTGCAACTGGGGGACGGAAGCGTCAAGCTGGATTTCATCGTCGGCATCGGTGTCCACGGGATGGGGCACTCCGACTCTCGCATGCTGCAAGCGACGATCGACGCGTCCTTGGAGGACACCGTCATGCAAGGGAACTTGCAGCATGACGAGTCATCGCTGCTGATGTGCGAGAAGTTGATTGAACTCGCTCGCCGCCAGGGCGCGAAGCTCGACCACTGTTTGCTCAGCACCAGCGGAGCGATGGCCAACGAGAATTCGCTGAAGATCGCGTTTCATTATCGAGCCCCCGCATCGCGCGTTATTTGCATCGACAATTGCTTCGCCGGGCGGACCCTTGCCTTGGCAGCGCTCACGGATCGCCCGGCCTATCGAAGCGGCTTGCCAGCGACGCTCGATGTCGATTACATCACCATGTTCCATCCTCGCGATCCCGAAGGCACTACACGGAGCGCCCTGGAGGGCCTGCATCGCCTGCTCGATCGCTACCCAGGCCAGCACGCATGCCTATGGCTCGAGTTGGTGGCGGGTGAAGGGGGGTACTATCCCGGCACAGCAGAATACTTCCAAGGATTGTGCCGCGCGTGTCGCGAGCGAGGCGTGCTGATCATCTTCGATGAGGTTCAGACCTTTTCGCGGCTGAGTCGCCCCTTCGCGTTCCAGCATTTCGGGCTTGATGAATTCGCCGATATCGTGACTCTCGGCAAGATCACGCAGGTATGCGCCACGCTGTACGGGACGGCACTCAAACCCAAGGGACCCATCCTGTCGCAAACCTTCACCGCCTCGACCGCTTCGATTCGATGCGGGTTGGCCGTGCTCGATCACCTTGACGCTCAAGGCTGTTTCGGCGATCACGGATGGAACATGCGCCGCCACCGCTATTTCAGAAGTCGGCTCGAGGCGATCGCGGCCAAGCACCCTGGTCGGCTCAGCGGGCCGCACGGAGAAGGGATGATGATCGCATTCACCCCTGGCGATGGCTCGGAAGAAACGGCCAAGAAGGTGTTGGGGCGATTGTACGACGAAGGACTGATGGGTTTTGTCGCCGGCAGCAATCCGACTCGATTGCGATTCCTGCCTCCTCCGGGAGTTACCGAGGAATCGCATATCGACCTGGCTTGCGATTGCATCGAACGCGTAATAGGAACGTTGTAAAGTGATGAGTAGTCCGGGACCGCAGCCCAACCAAGTGATCGTCGACGACTGTGTAGTCGATCTTAAGAACAGATATGTCGCCCTGGCTCTGGCGATTTTGTTTCCCGCAGCCGGCCACTTTTACCAAGGTCGCAAGAACAAGGCGTATTTGTTCGCAGCATGCATCCTGGGTCTGTTCCTCATGGGAATGGTCATCGGTCGAGGACGCGTGGTTTATGCATCGTTCTCTCCCGACGATTTTCGGATCCAGTATCCGGCCCAAGCGATGGTCGGATTGCCAGCGGCCCCATCGCTCGTCCAGGCATGGATCGGAAACCGGGACCCGGAACGCAAGTTCCTCAACGGATTCATGGCAGCACCACCCATTTCTCCCAACGCCCAGAACAATCGCGAAGCTCTTTCGAGATGGCATCTTGAGTCCTCCGCCGGGATGGAACTGGGAACCCTGTACACGGCTGTCGCAGGATTGCTGAATCTCTTGGTCATTCTCGATGCGTTTGGCGGTCCCATGCCGATGCCCCAGTCCAATCAACGGCGCAAACAGCCATCCTCTTCCTAACTTGGCCTCCATGCAAATCCTGACTCTTCTCCGCGAGCGCTTTGCTGCGGCCCTGAATGATCTGATCGACAACCCGCAACTGGTGGCTTCTTCCCTGGAACGGATCGTTCCTTCCCGTGAACCGCAGCTCGCGGATTACCAGGCCAACATCGCGATGCCACTCGCGAAACCGCTCGGCAAACCTCCGTTGGAAATCGCCAAGCTGGTCGTTGATCGACTGAAGCTCGACGATTTGTGCGAATCGGTCGCGATCGCCGGCGCGGGATACATCAACCTTCGGCTGAGCCCATCTTGGATGGCGCAGCAATTGGATCGCGCGACCAGCGATGCACGATTGGGAGTCGGACAGACGGACGATCCCAAAACATACGTGATCGATTACTCCTCCCCCAACGTCGCCAAGCCAATGCACGTGGGGCATATTCGATCGACCGTAATCGGCGATACCATTGCTAATACGCTGCGGTTCCTCGGCCATCGGGTCATCACCGACAATCACCTCGGGGATTGGGGAACCCAATTCGGGATGATTATCTACGGATACAAACATTTTCGGGACCATGACGCATACCAGCGCCAGCCTGTGGCGGAATTGAGTCGCCTATATCGTCATGTGCAAGCGATCATCGCCTATCAGGATGCCGTCGCTGCGATTCCGAAGCTGCACTCCAATATTCAGCAAGCCTCGCATCGTGTCGATCTAGCTCGGACCAAGCACGAGGAATCGCCGCATGACAAGAAGGCCGCCAAGGAATTCCAAGCGGCCCAGAACAAACTCAAGGAAGCCCAGGAGGAACTCGAGTCCAAAGAGGAACTGATCGCGCAAACCCGATCGCACGGAAGACTCCTGACCGATGCCGAGGCGCACCCCGACCTCAACAGTTCCGCCCTGGCGGAAACCGCCGCGCTTCATCGAGGTGACCGAGAGAATCTGAACCTGTGGCATGAGTTCCTGCCCCGCTGCCTCGATGAGATCCACGCGGTCTACGATCGGCTCGGGATCCGGTTCGATCACGAGTACGGCGAGAGCTTCTACCACGACATGCTCGGTTCGGTGATCGAGGAACTATTCACCAAGTCGCTGGCGGTGCAGAGCAACGGGGCGATCTGCGTTTTTGTCGATGGGTTCGATTCCCCCATGATCGTCCAGAAACAGGACGGAGCCTACCTCTACGCCACCACCGACATTGCAACAGCCATGTTTCGGGAACGGGAATTCGAACCGGACGTCTGCTTGTACGTGGTCGACCACCGCCAGAGCGAGCACTTTGCCAAATTGTTCTCCGTTCTGGAAAAAATGGGCTATCAACACACGCAATTCAAGCACGTCAGCTTCGGAACCGTCCTCGGCAAGGATGGGAAACCGTTCAAAACCCGATCGGGAAGCACCGTGGGCTTGGAGCCGTTGCTTGACGAAGCGGGGGAGCGAGCTTGGGGAGTCGCATGCGATCCCAACCGGCTACAAGGAGCAGGGCTTGAAATGGACGAAGCCGAAAAGCGACTCGTCGCAGAGATCGTCGGCATCGGTGCCATCAAATATGCAGACCTGTCCCACAATCGAGAAAGCAACTACATTTTTGACATGGACAAGATGGTGCAACTCGAGGGGAACACCGCAGCCTACATTCAATACTCCTACGCGCGCACTCGCAGCATCCTTCGCAAAGCAGACGCTCAGGGGTGGACGGACGACAAATGGCGAGGGGCGGAACTCGACCTGCGGGCTCCTATCGAGGTCGCGCTCGGCCTGCAGTTGCTCCGATTTGAGGAGATGCTCCAGCAATCCATGCAGGATTACCTGCCTAACTTTATCACCGAGTACCTGTTCGAGACCGCTCGCACGTTCAGCAGTTTCTTCGACCAATGCCCGGTCCTCAAGGCGGAGACCGAGTCGATGGGTTTATCGCGATTGAAGTTGACCCACTTGGTCGGTCAAACATTGCGAGTGGGCCTTGATCTGCTTGGTATCAAGGTCGTGGAACGCATGTGACCGCTCGGTATCGAGCGATCAGCCGTCGGGGTTGTCCAACCGTTCCTGCAGCCGCGATCGCAATTGCGGTGAAAATCGCTCCAGCCATGTTGCATCGATCAAGCCAATCGACATCATGTCAAGCAAATGAACTTGATCTTTTCTTTGAAACGATGTCAGTTTCATTTTGACCAGTCGCTCGAAAGGCAACGTCCGAGCGTCTTCGATCCTCGCGAACTGGACATGGCCGACAAAAGTCAATTTTCCTTTCCATGAGCCTGAGGCGCTAGCCGATCTTTTTCACGCCGCACGAACTCGGCTAGCGCCTCAGGCCCATTTTTGTCGGCGGTGTCGAACTGATCGATCTCGGAAACGGTTTCTGTGTATTCCTCGCGAACGAAGGATCCCGAGGTTCCCTGGCTTTGTGCTCGATCCGAATTCCAATTACCATAAGGAGGCCTCAAACCTGGGGTTCCTTGTTGTGGCGATTCCACGGCAGTAGCCGCCTTTCCTCCTACTCGCTCCCCGAAAATTTCATGATTCCCACCTGTTGTCCCCTTGCTCGTAGTGCTGACGTGAATCGATCTTCCGTGCGATGGTCGGCCGTCGTCGCCATCGGCCTCGTGTCTCTTTGGATCGGTGATTTGCGCCGCGCCCTGGCGGACGACAAAGAGGTCCCGGGCCGCCAGTTGCTCGCGCCACCCGATCGCACCAAGCGGCCGGATCTCAAGCCCGCGGCGTTGCCGATCGATTTCTTTCCAGGGGAACGGATCGCGTTTGTCGGCAACTCGTTGGCGGAAAAGATGAATCTGTACGGATTCTTCGAAGCGAAATTGCACGCAGCATTCCCAGACAAGCGGCTCGTGGTGCGCAACTTTGCGAGACCCGCCGACGAAGTCGTCGTGCGACAGCGCCCGGGCAACTACGAACTGCTCGATGACCCGCTCTATCACTTTTCGCCAGACACGGTCTTTTGTTTCTTCGGATTCAATGAATCGTATTCGGGGGAATCGCAGACCGAATCCTTTGTTCAAAGTTATGTCAATTTCTTGGAGCAATTTGCACAGCGTTACACGCGCGACGAAACGGGGAGCAAGGTTCGATTCGTATTGGTCGCGCCGATCGCCTTTGAGGACACCAACGACCCGCTCTTGCCCGATGCCTCGCCAATCAATCAGAGGATTGCTGCTTATTCGCAAGCCCATCGCCAAGTCGCAGCGTTGACGGGTTGGCCGGTCGTTGAACTGTACCAGGAAACGAAAACCGCCTTCGATGCCCAGAAGGGGTGCCAGTTCACGCTCGCCGGTTTCCAAGTCAATGAGAAGGGTGCATCGCTCGTAGCTGATATTCTCTGCGAAAAGCTTCTTGGCAAAGCCCAACGCGATCTGCTCAAGTCGTACCCAATGGATCAATACAACCAGCTTCGGGAACTGGCAGATGACAAATCGTGGCTGCATCAACAAGACTATCGCATGGTGAACGGCTGGTATGTTTACGGGGGCCGTCGGACTTGGGATCACGAGACGTTCCCTCGCGAGTACAACAAGATTCGCCAGATGACTCAGTTGAGAGATGAAGCCATTTGGACGGTTGCTTCGGGTGGCCCGATGCCCACGATCGATGACCAAGCGACGGAACCTTTGATTGTCCCCCCAACCCGTTTCGGTACTCCCACGCAGAGCTATTCGGAACCGAAGGATCTGCGGTATCTGCCCCCTGAGGAGTTCATCGCGGCCACCCAGGTACCAGACGGACTTGAGATCCGGCTCTTTGCGGACGAATCGATGTTTCCCGAGCTCACGAAACCGGTGCAACTCAACTTTGACAGTCGAGGCCGATTGTGGGTCGCTTGCATGCCGACCTACCCGCAATGGCGACCGGGGGATCCTCGTCCCAACGACCGATTGCTAATCCTCGAGGATACCGACGGGGATGGCAAAGCGGATCGCTCCAAGGTCTTTTACGATCGCTTGCACTGCCCGACCGGGTTTGAGTTTTTCAACGGTGGGGTATTGGTGGTCGACCAACCGCGATTGATCTGGCTGAAAGATAACGATGGCGACGATCGGGCCGATCAAGTGGTTGAATATCTCGACGGCTGGGGAACGGACGACACGCATCATACGATCGGAGCCTTTGAGTATTCGCATGGCGGGTTGCTGCACATGCTCGAAGGGGTGGCGATGAGCACCACGCTGGAAACCCCGTGGGGACCCAAGCGATGGTCGGGCGCGGCGGGAAGCTATGTGCTCGATCCGAAGACTTTCGAAATCTCGCGGTTCACGACACCGGGGTACGGCAACCCATGGTGCATGATGTTCGAGCCCTGGGGGCAAGGGATTGTTGGCGACGGGACCAATGCTCAACAGCATTGGGCGACCGCCCTCTCGGGAAACCAAATCGGGCCCCGACGCGGCTTGAATCCGATTTTCGACAACCAAGGGATGCGGCCTGCACTGGGCAACGAGTTGATTTGGTCGCGGCATTTCCCCGAATCGATGCAGGGCCAGTTCACCTATGCATGCGTCATCAACATGAACGGTATGCCTCGCTTCACGATGCAGGATGACGGTGCCGGGTTTGCCGGACAGCGGATCATGCGAGCCGATGGGACCCCGGATGATCTGATTCGGTCGAGCGACAAGAATTTCCGGCCCGCCGATCCCCAGATCGGTCCGGACGGCGCGTTATGGTTTGGCGACTGGAGCAACGCGCTGATCGGCCACATGCAGTACTCGCAGCGCGACCCGAACCGCGATCACGTGCGCGGTCGCATCTACCGGTTGGTGGCCAAGGATCGTCCGCTGGTCCAGCCGGTGACTCAGTTTGGCAAGAGCGAACGAGAACTTCTCGAGCAATTGATGGAGTATGAGCCGAGAACCCGTGCCCGAGCACGGCGCGAATTGGCCGATCGGGATCCCGCCCAGGTCGCCAAGGAGGTTGCCGCTTGGTGGCCGACGATTCCGAATACGGAGCCGCAACGGGATCGTCTCCTTTGCGAGGCGATGTGGGTTCTGCAAACGCATCATCGAATCGACAAAAGTCTCATGGAACAGGTCGCAACGTCTACGGACCCCCGCGCTCGGGCGGCGGCTGTGCACGTCTGGAGCGACCTGAGGCGACTTGATTCCAACGCCTTCGAAAAAATCGTTCTGGCCGCCAACGATCCGTACCCGCGCGTCCGAGCCGAGGCAGCGCGGGCGCTGAGCTTTTTCCAAACCGAGGCGAGTGTGGACGCACTGCTCAAAATTGCCGAGGGACCGATGGATTCCTGGCTGGGATATGTCACGGAACATGCCATCGCCGCGACGCAAGCGACCTGGGAGCCGATGTACCAATCGGGCGACTTGGCCAAGAAGAGCCCCAAGGGGATCGAAGCGGTCGATCGATTCCTGGCCTCCAACGGGCCAGGCATCGCCGCAGAGAAGCATATCAAACTCCTGGTCCAACCCCCGGAGGCAAACAAACAGGCGGCTCGCGATGGTGCCTACGCTGCCCTCCAAGCATTGCGAGGAAATGCCAAGAATGGACAGCAAGTCTTTGCACGCGTTTGCGCGAATTGCCACCGAGTCGGAGACAAAGGATACCAATTCGGGCCAGAGTTGACGCAGGTGGCCGTGCGATTGTCGCGTCGGGATCTGATCGAGTCGATCGTCGAACCGAGCGCCAAGATGGACCAGAAGTACATCAGCGAGCAAGTTCGCACCAGCGACGATGAGGTGTTGATCGGTTTTGTCGCCAAGGAGACCGATGCGGAGCTGACTCTGTCGCTTCCGGAGGGCAAGACTCGTACATTGAATAAAGCGGAGGACATCGCCGAGCGCAAGCAATCTCTGCAGAGTAGCATGCCCGAGAACTTGGGCGTGACCATTGCTCCAACGGAGTTCCTGGACTTGATCGAGTACATGACGACGTTGAAGTGATCGACGTTCTCGCGCGGCTTGAGGGCGAATCCAGTAGCCTTGCCAGTCGGCGTGCGCGGACGCATAATCCTGACCATTCCAGTCCGTGTTTCGACGCTGACTTAACCCGTCGGGCGGTCTGAGTCCCGTTTCGCAACTTCCTACCGATTGAGATCAACGTGTCCACATCCGTCGTCTACAACTTCCAAGGAAAGAATGCCCTCGTGACTGGGTCCTCGAAAGGGATCGGCCGCTCCACCGCAATCGCCCTGGCGCGCGGTGGCGCCAATGTCACCGTCAATTGCAGCTCCAGCGTGCATGAGGCCGAAAAGGTAGCTGAGGAAATTCGAGCCATGGGCCGCAAAGCCCTGGTCGTCCAGTGCGATGTCTCCGATCAGGCCGCCGTCGAAGCGATGGTCGCGAAAACTGTGGATACGTTTGGATCGATCGATTTGTTCGTATCCAATGCGGTCTACAGCGATCGACAGAGCATGATCGAGGCTGACATGAAAGGATTCAAGAAGACGATCGACGTCTCGATGTGGGGCGCGTTCTTCGGCCTCCGCGCCTCAGCGCAGCAGATGGTCAAGCAAGGAAAGGGTGGGGCCATCACAATTGTCTCTTCCCCGCACGCAAACATTCCATTCCCAACCGCGATGGCTTACAACATGGCCAAGGCGGCGATCGACCACATGGCCCGCACCGCAGCTATCGAACTTGTTCGCTTCGGTGTCCGCGTCAACGTCTTTCACCCAGGCTGGATTGATACCCCGGGCGAGCGCAAGTTCTTTACCGAAGATCAGCTCTCGGAGGGTGCCTCCCATCTACCCGCCAAGCGATTGGGGACCCCTGACGAAATGGCGCACGGTATCTGTTTCAGTCTCAGCGACGAGGCGGTATACATGATCGGCAGTACACTGACCATGGACGGCGGCGCCCAGCTTCCTTGGTGGTCCAAACGGGAGGAAGGGGGCCAGTGAGCCCAACTGCCATGCATCATCTGGATCACTTTGCAGAACCCATCGAAGGACTCCGCCGAGTCGGCCATCAATTATGGACGCGCGGTTGGTCGCTCGGGACATCGAGCAACTACAGCGTTGTGGTCGAACGGGATCCGTTGCGATTGATCATCACCGCAAGCGGCAAAGACAAAGGGCACCTCGGTCCGCACGATTTTGTGATGGTCGATGGCCAAGGAAAATCGGTCGTCGATGGCCAGCCAAAGAGCAGTGCCGAAACGCTGCTGCATTGCTTGGCGGCTCGGCATGGGGCTGGGGCGATTCTCCATACGCATAGCGTTTGGGGAACGCTGCTGTCGAACCATTTCGCCCCCGTGGGTGGCATCCGTATCGCTGGCTTTGAGATGCTGAAAGGGCTTGAAGGAATCACGACCCATGACAGCAGCTGCTGGATCCCGATTTTTGGAAACACCCAGGACATTCCCGCTTTGGCACGTCAGGTCGATACCTATCTTCAATCGGAAGGGCGAGAGCCCTGCTGGGCCTACCTGATCCGCAGCCATGGCATGTACACGTGGGGCCGGGATATCGCGGAAGCCGCTCGGCACGTCGAGGTGATCGAGTTTCTCTTGGAATGTTTAGGGCGAACCACCCGCTTGGTCTAGCGATTCTTGGAATCGTTTTCGCACATCCAGAGAGTGAACTCTCCTGGCTAACCGACCGGCAGGGAATCGGAGAATCGACCTTCCATGGTAGCGATGTGGTCAGGGAGTGGGATCCCTTTCCGCTTGGCGAGCTGGATCTCGGCTTGCGTGGTAAATGCACCGCGAATGCTGCCGTCAGGTAGGGTAACGACCCAATCTTCGATCGAGGAAACCGGGAGCTCGAACGGCGGATCCGATGCCGGTGGGCCACTCAGCATCGGTGTCTCGAGAGTCGCTCGAAAGGTCGTGTCATCGAGCTTTTGCAACTCACCCCAAACATGCTCGACATCGCCGGAGGACGAGGTGATCGCGTACTTGACCAGAATCGACTCCTGGGTTGTCCGCTGAATCTCCCTCAAAGTCGGAATCGTCGCCTGGGCTTGGTTCAATGCGTTTCGCCATTCCTCGGAATCGGGGTCGACGAATAGGCCACTGGCACCGGATGCCGCTGACATCAGCTCGATGCACGCTTCGCGGTCGATTTTTTCGCGCGGCACATGATCCAAAACCTGGCTTGCGAATTCCTTAAGACCGGACAACAGGATCGAGATCCTCGCCTTGGCTCCGGACTCCGACTCCAGCACGTACCATCCCATGTTAGGGTGGAACGAAATCCACTTCACCTCCGACCAGGCCATGTACCTTCGGCGTGCAAACATGCTTCCGTAATCGATCCCCCGCTCGTCGATGCGATGCCACGCAAACCAATAGTCGGCGAGCAATGGAATTCCTAGTGACCCAAATCCGGCAAATGCCAGGTTCGTCCAGATCGTCGTGGTTGAATTCTTCATCCAAGTGTTGGAGAGAACCACCAGGCCGTAGAATAAAATCGAAGCGAACAAACCGAGATACAGAATCGAGCGACGGTGCCGCATCAGTGCAGTCCCTTCTGCGAATGAGGGGCTCGGTTGTGGACGGAGCAATCGTTTAACCACGAAATGCACCTAGGGGAGGACGCGAGTCCCGTATCGTCCGGGTTGAGGAATGTTTCCGGAGCGAAATTCCCGCTGGGTGATATGCCGACCATGCTGGGGGGGGACCGCTCGGTGCAACAGAACCGGGATCGGATTGGTGTGCACGACCACCTCGCGGCCATGGATATTCCGAGTGTACTGCTTGGCATGGCTCGTTTCTTGTACGCCAACCAGCAACAATAAAATCGCAATCCCTATTCCCAGCCGCGGCATGATGAACCCCCTGCGCCGTGTGTTGCAGTTCTGAAACCCTACCGAAGTATATGCGCACTTCAGGACGCGGCTAGTTGCGAGCCTACAAGCTGCGTCGTCGAACCGATCATCCGCGCGAAGGGAATCGAATGGGCGGCAGGAAGGGACGGTAACGATTGTACGGCGATTGCGGACCAAACGGTCTAGGCCCGCCGATCCACGTCGGAATCCATCCACGGAGCAGTGAGTTTCGAACCGGCGTCGAGGATCCTGGAGAAAGACGATCGTCCCATTTCGCTCCAAGGGCAACGCAACACATGATGAATCCAGGTTGGCTCGTTGAATCGGCAAGTTTGTGGGGGTTCCACGGCGCGATGATGGCCGAAGCTCATGAACCGCTGAGGAACGAAGCAGTTCATGAGTACTGGCTGCGCAACCGTGTGCGGTTCGACACCTGGAGCGATCGGCTGACCCAGCTCCAGCCCTGGCTCGCTTCCCAGGTTCCAACGACTCGACAGTCCGCGTGGAAAGAGACGAGCACGTTGATCGAAGAAATCCTGATGTCCGAGCCGCTAGCACGTGTTTGTACCGCGGTTGCCATGGAATTGGAAATGCGACATGTGGACTGCGATAGTCGAGCGATCCTGCACAACGTGCTCAGCAATCATCTCGAATTGCGCAATCGCTCTCTGGCTTGCATTCTCGAAGGAATCGACGCGGGAGTCGACGAGGCCCAGCGTCTCAATCGACTCCGCAGGTACCTCGAACATTGGACCGATCTGCTTCTCGGATTCTTCGCTCCTGAAGAAATATGCGATTCCTATGCGTTCTGCCCGGAACGTGCCGGCGACTTCGCCAGTGAGTTTGGTCATCGATGCCTGGGAGCCGAATCGGAAACGGTTTGGTCCCTCTTGCTAGCTGGAAACCGAAACTGGATTCGCAAACATGGAGCAACCGAAATGCTCTACCCGAAGTTGAGTCATGACGTGATCGGTGCTGCGTTGGGAATGGTGCACCCCGTTTGGTTCGACTCCCTTGGACTGCTCCCGTCCCGCGCTGCCCAAAAGATATCCCATAGCCTCAACTATGTCGATCGAACCGTCGAAAGCCTGGTCGATGGCTCATGGGAAATGCTCTCGACCATCCAGTCCAAGAGCGCGAGCCGATTGCCGTTCTAGGGGAATGCGGTCCCTATCCGACTTGCAACGTCGATTCGAGATTCTTGAGGATGTCTCGAACTTGCACTTTGTTGCGTCCGAAGGCGATCGAATCGTTGCTCGAAAGCCATTCTTCCACTTTCCGCTGAGCCGAAATCACCGTTGAGTGCTGGCGTTTGCCGAAATACTCACCGATTTCGGAAAGAGCCGTCCGCGTGTACTTGCGAGCCAGGAACATGGCCAGCATGCGAGGTTGACTCACACTCTGGCACTTGGTCTTGGCCCGAAGCATTTCGTCCTGCAATCCAAAGGCTTCGCAAACCACGCGTTCGATATCATTCAATCGAACGACCGGTTGGCTCGCCCGAACCAGATCCCCAGTGCATCGGAAGGCATCGTCTTTGGTAAGCGGCGAATTCTGCAGACGCTGTTGGGCGACCAGTCGATGCACGATCCCTTGCAAAATCCGCGCATCTCCGCCGCATTGCGTTGCTAATTCGTGCAACACGTCGTCGGCGATCTGCACTTCATGACGACCGCAAATCCGCTGCAGCAGTTTCTCCCGCGTCGAGACATCGACCGGATCGATACCGCAACACATGCCGCCGGACAACCGCGCGTAAAGGTCCGTGCCGAGCCCCATCAATTCATTCAGGCCACGATCCGCAACCAGAATGACCTGGCGACGTTCCCGCAGCAACATATCGATGGTGTTTCTGAGTTCCGCCAACGTGCCGGACTTGCCCAAGCAAAAGTGGACATCGTCGATCACGAGCGCTTCGACATCACGATACTTCCTGCGGAAATTGGCGAAGCCGCCGCCACGGGCGCTCTCGGTGTACTCGATCGTAAACTGCTCGCCGGTCAACGTCAGAACACGACGCATCCGATACTGCTGACGCAGTCGCTGGGCCAGGGCACTCGCCAAATGCGATTTCCCGACGCCATGCGGGCCGTAGAGCAGAAACGGGCTGACTTGGCCAGGCCTCTCGAGCACCATCTGGGCGGCCGTGTAGGCGAGCCGATTGTGGTCCCCGGAAATGAAATCCTCCCACCGCGTCTCATTTTGCTTTCGCATGGAGGCAAGGCGTTCCGCCTCCGCATCCGGCGATTCCGACCGCACCACGCGCAATCCCACGCCCGCTCCAACGGCCTCACCGCGCAGGGAATCCTGCGACGCAGCCGATGCGTCGGCGGAAGGTGCGGATGAAGGCAACGCGGGGATAGCAGTCACGGTCGTGGCGACAAGGGTGGTTTCCGTTTGGCTCTCCGTGGGGGCTACCGTTGCTCCCGCGGCGGAATCTCTATCGTACGCGATCTCGCCCTCGGCTGGGGTTCCCGAGTCCAAAAAGGGAGATTTTCCCCTCCGTTTGGGGGTGACCACGCACCCCCAGTCCGGCCCGGCGCACTGGGCAATGACTCCCTGCAAATCCCCACGGAACATCGTATTGATGCAATTGGCGAGAAATTCACTGGAGACTTCGATTCCTATCGTATGCGTGTCGGCCAAGCTCCAACGGGTCCCAGAGCCAAACCACAACTCCATCCGATCTTTGCCTAATCGTTGCCGTAAAGCTGTTGCAACCGTGTCGAGAAGTGTCTTGTGACACTCCTCTCCATTCTCGGGCGCTCTCCGCATCGCGATCTCCTATAGCCTTGCGATCTTCGCTCGTCTTCACGAGTGGCTCATCCAATGCAGCAGGAACCCTCCTGCCGTCGCAACCGCGAGCCCACCGATTCCCAACCGACGGTCTCCGTTGCGGGTGGCGATTGTAGATTTGCTAGCTTACGAGTCAAATTGTTTTGGAGCGGGCGACGAAAAGTTTTTTGAGGAGCGTGCGAAGATGCGGGAAAGGACGCAGGGAACCGTTGGAGTGGTCGCAAAGATTGTTCATCGGACGTCGGCAAGCCGCGCGTGGAAAACTTGTTTGGAGTTGCAATCGGTTCGGTCGCGCGTTGTTGATTTCGAAGGTACTGGGAGTTTCGCCATTGCAAACGGGATGTGCGAGCAGACAACACGCGTTACAATCTGACTCGGTGCAGTTACTGCCCAGGCCGGAATTGACGATGCAGCAATCGCCAGTGCCGCTGTCGGGCGAACTTCTTCAGCCAATCGGGATGCGACCATGAACATGCTCGAATTGATCAAGCAAGGCTTATTCTCCAGCATTGGGCTGGCGAGTCTCACGCAGGAGAAAGTCGCGGAGATTGTCGCCGAGGTGGGCAAGCATATCCCGCTGTCGGAACAACAGGCTCGCGAGTTCGCCAAAGAGATGAACGAGCGAAGCGAACAAGCCAAGACCACCTTTGGCGCGAAATTCGACCAACAGGTCGATCATGCGATGATTCAAATGGGATTGGTGAAGAACGAAATCCGCAAGGCAGCGGAATCGGCGGGAGACACGTTCAACCGCGCGGTCGAGGAACAGGTACGAACCGCCTTGGAAAACATGGGAGTCGCGTCGGCTGACGAAGTCGAGTCGCTCAAGCAGCGAGTCGCAATACTCGAGGCGAAGCTCGAAAAACTCAATTGACCACGTTGCGCAGCGGTTCTCCCCGCAGCGCCCGCAGCACCTCCCAAGCCCCTTTGGTCCGAAACTCCTCGCAGCCTTCGTCGCAGTAAAACGCGGTGTGGGGATTGAGGAGGAGCCGGTCATGGGCGGGATGAGTTGGATCTCGCCACGCTTTCAAGACCGGGCTATCCGGTTCCGGCGGCTCTTTTTCCAGGACATCGATCGCCGCTCCCGCTAGATGATCGTTGGTGAGGGCAGCGATCACCGCCATCGTGCTCACGACGCCACCGCGGCTGGTGTTCACCAGGTACGAACCCTTGCTCATTTTTGCGATTTCCCGTTCGCCGATCAACCCGCGGGTTTCGTGGGTGAGCGGACAATGCAAACTGACGATGTGCGAGGTGGCTAAGAGTCGTTCCAAGCTCGATTCGCGCGCGATACCCAAGGCTTTGTCCACACCATCCTTCAAGTAAGGGTCGTAAAACGCGACGTCGAACCCGAACGACTTGGCCCGCAGGGCGACTGCGGAACCGATACGACCACATCCGATGATTCCGAACCGCCGTCCTCGAAGTCGCGGGATCGGGAGCGCCTGGTCAACATTCCACGCCCCGATCCCCCGTTTCAAACGGCTATTGAGGAGATGAGTTCCCCTGGCCAAGCAGATCGCCATCCCGATCGCGGAATCCGCAACCTCTTCGGTACCGTAATCGGGCACGTTGCAAACCGGGATCCCGCGCTCGCGGGCGGCCGCGATGTCGATGCCGTCGTATCCAACCCCCGGTCGCACGATGACTTTGCAGCGTTCAAGCCGATCGATCGATTCCTTGGTGAATCGAAAATAATGGTAAACCATCACTGCGTCGGCATCTTCGATCCGTCCCACCAATTCTTTCTCGCTCAACGCGTCGAGCGCGACAACCTCGGCGACATCTCCCAAGACCTGGCGCTCGTAGTTCAACGGTTCGACGATCAAATCGGTAATCACAACGCGAAAGGGTCGGTCCATGGAGTTTCTGACGTCAATCGAAAGAGGACAGGAAGGATACTAGGTGCCAGCAGCGCCCCTGGCGCTAGCGATCGAGACGAGAATGCTCGATCACTGCAACCACTGAGCGACTTGTTTGGCGAAGTAAGTCAAAATACTGCAAGCGCCAGCGCGGCGAAAGGCGATCATGCTTTCCATCACGACGGTTCGCTCGTCGAGCGCCCCGGCCTGCGAAGCCAACTTCAGCATCGCGTACTCCCCGGATACCTGATAAACGGCGATCGGAATGGGAAAGGTATCGTGCAATCGTTGGACGATGTCGAGATAGGGCATGCCTGGTTTAACCATGACGATATCGGCCCCCTCGGCGATATCCAACGCCACCTCGCGCAGCGCTTCGGTCGTGTTCGAGGGATCCATCTGGTAGGTTTTCTTGGTGGCTCCGCCGAGATTTTTCGCCGATCCCACCGCATCCCGAAACGGTCCGTAGAATGCGGACGCGTATTTCGCGGCGTAACTCATGATGGCGACGTGCGAGAACCCCTCGGCATCGAGCGCCGCTCGAATCCGGCCGACTCGTCCATCCATCATGTCCGACGGCGCGATGACGGTGCATCCCGCCCGAGCTTGGTTGATGGCCTGTCCACAGAGAATGTCCACCGTAAGGTCATTGGCAACGTCGTTATCCACCACGACGCCATCATGCCCATGCGTCGTGTAGGGATCCAAGGCCACATCGCAAACGATCCCCAGCGAATCCCCGCATCGATCGCGAATCGCCTTGGTTGTCCTGCAAATAAGATTGTCCGGATCGAGCGCGTGGCGACCGTCGTCGCTCTTGAGCGCCGTGGGTGTCACTGGAAAAATCGCAACGCAGGCGATCCCCAGATCCTTTGCCTG
>JBKDXO010000098.1:0-1738 GCA_046306195.1 Planctomycetota bacterium
CTGCATAGGTTGATCTGAACCTATTAACGGAAAGTAACTGCGTTTTCGCAAGAAAGGGTGGAGAGCAACTGGAAGTGAACAATCGGTCCGCAGGTTAACGAACTCGATTCGGCCTGTCGTTGTGGCGAGCCCGCTTGTGTAGGGCGAAGCCCAAGATGCCATCGTCCCCAGCACACCGGGTTACTCAGGCAGCAGATGGTCAGTCCTGGAGGACAACAGATCGAACAATCAACAACGGGTGGTGATTGGGAGGAAGAACGATTGGAAGGTCAAACAAAGGAAACAGGGAACCGCACGTTACGTGGCTGGTATGAATACTTCAAACACAGCTGGAAAACGATCTTCCCCGACCTCGACAGCTGGGTGCGAATGCGATTGCGCAGCATCTTGTGACGGAGATGCGGACAAGAGGGACGTGGTTCGCGGATCTCGGAGAGCAAGCTCTAGGGGAGCCGCAATCCAATGCGGCTTCCCTACCCCTATTAAGGACTTATCTCATTGCCTGTCCTTGAATTTACTCATGCTAATCGTAACCGCGTCGCCGAATCGCCATGCGCTGGGTAATCCTCATGAAGGCTGACGCTTGCTGAGCAGCGATTCCTCAAGGTGCTTGCGATAATGTTCGATCGGCGGCGTTGTCAGTCCTGGAACTTTGGCGGTTTCGTCGAGACGCCTGAGTTGGATCGCGGCTTGGAAATGAGGATGTTTTTCAAAGTGGGCGGCTTGGGTGGGTGTCATGGGGCCTCCCTGCAGCGCGAGGCTCTGAACCGAGGGTGCGCTAAGTTTGGCAAAGTATCCGGGATCGGCATAGCACAGATACCGTTTGGCGGCGACGTGCAGGCGGACCGGTTCGACCACTTCGGGAACGAAGTAATCGATCAGCCAAGTGGCCCCGAGTTGTTCGTGTTCGTCATCGATATCGTGATCGGGAGCATCTTCCGGGAGATCGTGCAGCATGTGTCCGATGTCATGCAGCAAACACGCCGCGACCAATTGCGGTGATGCACCGGATTGCTCGGCAGCGTATGCCGCCTGGAGTGCATGCTCCTGCTGAGTTACTGCTTCCTTGCCGTAGTTGCAGGATCCTCGTTTGTGGAAGCAATCCAAAACGTGTGAGACGGGGTCATCGATTGCAGTGCCCATGAATGATTCCTTGTAAAGTGTGAAGCATCCGTACACAGCGTTGTATTGTAGCGTTTCATTGGATCGATGGAGGCGAGAGTGTTTGCGGCGGCACAGCCGACAAAATTCAATTTTCGTTTTCATGAGCCTGAGGCGCTAGCCGATTTTTTGCACGTCGAACGAACTCGGCTAGCGCCTAAGGCTCACGTTTTTCGGCTGTGTCCATGTCCCGTGGCCACCGTCGCCAGACTTTGAAGTTGCGCATTTTGGTTCTATCACAACCCGAAACGTAACTGAGGGATAAAGTTACGTCTCTTTGGAGGGTCTTCCTTCGTGCGTCCCTCGCTCACGCTTCGGGTTATGAAAAATCTGGGGAATCGGCGTTTCGCCAGCTTCTATGGGTGGAAATCGCAACTTCAAGATCGCCAGACGATGTTGGGTTCATCGTATCAATCGCTGATTCGCTGCTCACTTCGGAGCAGTAGTTTGTTCAGGACTCTGTCTCGAGATCTCCACAACCGAGGATGCGGCAGTCTCGATTTCGGTGCGCGGATCCCCTCACCCCCCGGCCCCCACTCCCCGCAGCGGGGCGAGGGGGAGATGGGACGTTGCACCC
>JBKDXO010000099.1:0-22459 GCA_046306195.1 Planctomycetota bacterium
GTCTATGCCAGTATTGGTTATCGCAGGTAAAGCTGATGCGATGTACCCGATCGAAAACCAGGCCCACGCCGCATCGCTGGCACCAAACGGGCGTTTCGAACCCGTCAATGGCAAACACATCTCGGTCCTCGAAGAGCCGACTGCTGTTGCGGAGATCCTTCGAGATTTCGCACGCGAAGTCTTGGTTTCCATGAGCCTGAGGCGCTAGCCGATTTCATGCGACGTGAAAAAATCGGCTAGCGCCTCAGGCTCACTTTCGTCGGCTGTGTTAGCAGGGGACAACTGCTCTACGGTTTTGGATTCGCAAAAAGTTCAGCTCAGGATCTCGCTCACGAGCCGGCCATGGACGTCGGTCAGGCGGTAGTCGCGGCCTTGGAATCGATACGTCAAGCGCTGATGGTCGATCCCCAAAAGATGAAGAATCGTCGCGTGCAAATCATGAACGTGCACGAGCCCTTCGGTTACCGAGAATCCTAATTCGTCGGTGGTTCCATGAATCAACCCAGGCTTGATCCCGCCGCCGGCAACCCACATGGTGAAAGCGTCCACATGGTGATCGCGGCCGGACGATTCCCGGACTTCACCCATCGGCGTGCGACCAAACTCGCCTCCCCAGACCACCAGCGTTTCGTCGAGCAATCCCCGACGCTCCAAGTCTAGGAGCAATGCCGCGGAGGCTTGATCGACCTCCAAACAGACTTTGTCCAGATCCGCGTTGATGTCTTGGTTCTTGCCTCCGTGATGATCCCAATCGGTGTGATACAACTGGACGAATCGAACACCGCGTTCTACAAGCCGTCGGGCCAGCAAGCAATTGTTTGCGAAGGAACTGGTACCGGGTCGAGCACCGTACAGATCGAGCGTCTCGGTGGTCTCGTCATCGATCCGCATTAATTCCGGGGCCGACGACTGCATCCGAAAGGCGGTTTCATACGCGGCGATGCGCGTCTGAATCTCCGGATCAGAGACTTCATCGTAACGCATGCGATTCAGGTCGTTGGTCGCGTCGATGAAACTCTGCTGCAAACTGTTCGAAATCCCTTTCGGATTGCTGAGGTGCAGGATGGGGCTCCCCTGACTGCGCAGCGGCACTCCCTGAAACTTTGATGGGAGAAATCCTGCGGACCAAAGCGTGTTCCCGCCTCGAGGTCCGCGCGGGCCTGATTGCAAGACCACAAAACCGGGCAAACTCTCGGATTCAGTACCCAGCCCATACGTGACCCACGAACCGATGCTCGGCCGACCAGGGGCTTGAAAACCGCAGTTCATAAACAGCTTCGCAGGACCATGGTTGAAGACGTCGGTCTTCATCCCCCGAAGCCAACAAACCTTGTCGACAATGCGCTGATGATGAGGAAGGAGCGAACTGAGTTCCATGCCGCACTGTCCGTAACGCTGGAATTTTCGATTGGTCCCCATCAGCTTCGCATCGGCAGGCAAGAACGCAAATCGACGCCCCTTGGTCAGGCTCTCCGGTGGAAGCTTGCCATGGAATTCTTTGAGGACCGGTTTGTCTTCAAACAGTTCCAGCTGGCTCGGACCACCCGCCATGAAAAGGAAGATCACATTCTTAACCTTGGGAGGCACATGGAACTGGCCGATCGCTCCGCGAGGAGTTGTCGTTTCCTGTGCAAGGCTATCCCGCGCGATTAGCGACTTGAGTGCCAATGAACCGAACCCAACCCCGGCCGCGTTGAGAAACGCTCGGCGACGATGATATTGCAACAGGTCGGATGGGGGATCGCTCATGGCTCAGTCTCGGCTCACGAATTCATCGGTATTGAAGAGGACACGAGCGACCTGTGCATCGGCAGCACGGTCGATCTCCAACCCGCCAAGGCTTTCGAGTTCGTTGGGGTTTTGGCCATAGTATTCTAAAGTCGACGTATGGAACTGACAAAGACGATCCAGCTCTGAATCGCTCGGAGCACGGCACCAGGCGAGCCACACCATGCGGCGAATCCGTTCCTGTGCGGAAAAAAACGTTTGGTCGGAATTGGTTGCCAGTGGTGTTTGAGTCAGCTCGCGTTTCGCGCGATCGGCGAGTTGAAGTGACAATTCCCAAAACACAGGATCGTTCGCCAGGGTGAGGGCCTGTAGCGGAGTGTTGGTCCGACTGCGACGGGTGCAGACGGTGCTGAAGTCTGGGCTATCGAAGGTCGTGAACAACGGATAGGGGGCACTGCGGTAGAACTCCGTGTACATCGTCCTGCGATAACGATTCTCGCCGGTATCTTCCGTCCAGTTCTTGACGGTTTGCGTGAAGTTATAGACGCCGGTCGGTTGCGGAGGATGCACACTCGGGCCACCGATGCGCGTCGTCAGCGCGCCGCTGGAACACAGGGCTCGATCCCGAAGGATCTCAGCATCGAGTCGAATGCGCGACTGACGAGCCAACAGGCGGTTGGCCGCGTCGATCTCCGCAAGATCGGACCGCCAATCGCTGCTTTGCTGATACGTTGCCGACGAGACGATGCGATAAATCAGATGTTTCAGCGACCAGCCCGACTCGATCCAATCGCTGGCCAGCCAATCGAGCAGCTCCGGATGGCTCGGCGCAGAGCCTTGAAGGCCAAAGTCGTTTTCGGTTTCGACCAGCCCCGTGCCGAACAGTTTCATCCAAACCCTGTTCACCATCACGCGAGGAGTGAGTGGGTTTTCGGATGAGACGAGCCACCGAGCCAATTCCAGCCGATTGCTCATGGGAAGATCCTTGCCATCCCGAAAGATCGATGGAATGGACGGACTCAACGGACCGCTGTCCTGGTCAGGGCTGAGAAAATCGCCTCGCAACAGCCGATAGGTTGTTGGCGGTTGCGGGTGATCCCGGGAGACCATTTGCGCGACGGTTTTGCCTTGATTGGGTAAACGCCGACTCAGTTCGGCGATCTGCGCCTTGAGTTCTTCCAACTTCTGTGTTGGGGTCGGTTCTTGGACGGGGAGTGGACTGGTACTCTTGTCCAGTGCGAATCGACCAATCAAGTAGTCCTTATTGATTTCGTGCATCAGGTAGACTTCCAATGGAGCATCCGTCGGGGCGATCGGGCTTGCAAGAGCAAAGACCGCGGAGTGCGGAGCATTCATCTTCAAATCTGGTTTGGCTTGGACTTGAGCCGCATCGGTGTTGATCGCCCACCCGGTCTTTGGATCTGAATCGATTGCATGAGCGACCGGATACTTGGGTTGCGAGTGATCCGCCCATGCATGTTGGAAGGGTTGCTTGATTTTGTTGGCGATGATTTGGATTTCAGAAAGAACAAAATTGCCGTTGCTCGCCTTGCCGGGCCCCTTTTGGGGGAGCGATTCGTCCGTCAGGGTACGGAGTCGCACGGCAGTGATCGGCTTGGCCTCGTTGCCCGTGTGGACGAATTCGAATGTCAGCGTCGCATTGCCTCGAACTGAATCAGGCACGAGCACCGAGCCATCGTCGAGCGGGTTCAACACCGAGGATTGCTCCCCGTCGATCCCAACAGCGTGTTGGATCGAGACAGGCTCCCACGAGAGTTCGGGCTCGGGGGCTTCGTTTTGTTGCTTGATTCGAGCCTCGAGTTCTCGGAGTTGAGAGTTGAGCTGTTGTAATTTTGAGAAATCGGCCAGAACAGATTCGGGGAGGCCAAAGACCTCCCCTTCGAGAATATCGATCGTCGGACCAGCGGCGTTGCTGTCCGAGCATGCGTTGAAGAATGCGTAAAGTCGATAGTAATCGTCGATGCTGATCGGATCGTATTTGTGGGTATGGCACTGGGCACAACCGACGGTCAGCCCCAGCCATACGGCACCGGTCGTATTGACGCGATCGACGATCGCTTCATGTCGGTATTGATCCGCTTTAACGCCTCCCTCTTCGTTGATCATCGTGTTGCGGTGAAACGCACTGGCGATGAGTTGGTTCTTGGTCGGTTTGCTAACCTTGGATTCGCTCTGCAACAGATCGCCAGCAAGCTGTTCGACAGTGAATTGATCGAACGGCATGTCGGCGTTGATCGCTGCGATGACCCAGTCGCGATAAGGCCACATCGATCGCGGGCCATCGATCGTGAATCCGTTGGAGTCCGCGTAGCGGGCTTGGTCGAGCCAGAATCGTCCCCAGCGTTCACCGAACTGAGGGCTAGCCATTAGGCGTTCGATCAGCCGATCGATTTTGTCGGGTTGATGATCCGATTGGATCGCTTCGACGTCCTCGGGGCTCGGGAGTGTTCCGATCAAGTCCAGATACAAGCGTCGAACGAGGGTGACCGTATCCGATTGGGGAGCAGGTTCCAGTTTGCGCTGCGCGAGTTCCGATCGGATCCAGCGGTCGATCGGGTTGCTCGCAAGCCTATTGGTCGAGGAGTTGGTTGAATCGGCAAACTCAGGAGGTGTGGGTCGTCTCAGCGGGGCGAACGCCCAGTGTTTCTCGTAGCGGGCACCTTGGGCGATCCATTGTTCGAGGACGGCTTTCTGGGTTGCCGAGAGAGGTTTCTTGGTGGCTGGGGGCGGCATGATCTCATCGGGATCCTCCGAGAGGATTCGGCGAATCATTTCGCTGGCTTCGGGACGACCAGGAACGATCGTTGGGGCGGCCCGATTGGGATCGACGGGATCGGATGGAAGGTCGAGTCGGAGGTCTGCTTGTCGACTCTTGTCGTCAAATCCGTGGCAAGCGAAGCAGTGGTTGGCCAGGATCGGCCTGACCTCCTTTTGGAAATCGACGGGTGGTTGCTGGTAGGCAAGCAGTCGGTTTGCTGAGCAAATCAACACAGTGGTGGTCAGGACGATTTGTATCCACATAATCCACGCAGGCGCTTACCAGGATGGCGGGTGACCTTTGTCATACCGCAGTGTAATCCAACCATCGGCTTGTGCGAAGGGATTGGCCCCGATTCCAATGCACGCACGCGTGGCGGGATGGACGTCGGAAGCCTTCGCTGAGGTACGGGCGGCACGCTCGAAAGCCGTCAACCACCTAGAGCGCAACGTCGACATACTCGCGTTGACGCAATATCGGACGCACTGTGCTACAATTTTCCGGAGTGATTCCTCATCCTCGGATTCCTCTGAGCCCGTATCTTTTGAGCCTGCATGACGATTCTTGGTATCGACCTAGGCACGACGAACTCGCTGTGCGCGCTCTTCGAGCGGGACCGGCCTGTGCTGATCCCGACAGCTCATGGTCGGTTCCTGACCCCCAGCGTGGTCGCCAACCTGGAGGATGGGCAGATTCTCGTCGGCGACGCGGCTCGGGAACTGCGAGTCACCAAACCGGAGTGGTGCGTGTCGCGATTCAAGCGTTGGATGGGGACGAACGAATCGGTCCAACTCGGACACCAATCATTCACCGCACCTGAGTTATCGAGTTTTGTGCTTCGTTCACTGAAGTCCGACGCCGAAACCTACCTCGGCAAAGCCGTCACCCGAGCGGTGATTACCGTTCCTGCGTACTTCAATGATCTGCAGCGTCGGGCGACGCGATTGGCGGGCGAGTTGGCCGGTCTTGAGGTCGTGCGGATGATCAACGAGCCGACCGCTGCGGCGCTGACCTATGGATTCCACGACCGCGATCTTCGCAAAAAATTGATGGTGATCGACCTGGGTGGTGGCACGTTCGACGTGACGATCATGGAAATCTTTGAACGCATGATGGAGATTGTCGCTTCCTCGGGGGAGAGCATGTTGGGGGGCGAGGATTTCACCGACCGTCTGGCATCGCATGTCTTGATGAAGTGCGGGTTGCAATGGGAGATCGTCGAACACAAACATCCCCTGCAACTGGCCCGATTGCAACAGAAATGCGAGGAGGCCAAACTGCAGTTCCAAACGTCGGAGTCGGTTGAAATCCGGTTGCCCAACGAGAGGGGTGAAATCGATTCCGCGAGATTCTCGGTTTTGGTCCATCGGGAGGAGTATTACGCATCGATGCAACCGCTGCTTCAACGATTGATGCGACCGATCGAACGCGCCCTCCGCGATGCGGGCCTTCAACCCTCGCAACTCGACGACATCCTGCTCGTCGGCGGAGCCACCCGCATGGAGTGCCTTCGACAATTTCTGAGCGACCAGCTCAAGCGGACGCCCTTGTGCCATTACAACCCCGATGAAGTCGTTGCGATGGGCGCAGCCATCCAAGCGGCGCTGATGGAAGAAAATGCGGCCGTCGAAGACATGGTCATGACCGATGTTTGTCCGCATACGCTCGGGATTGAAATCAGCAAGCATTTGGGAGGACAGTTTCTCCCGGGATACTTCGAACCGATCATTCACCGCAACACAACGATTCCGGTTTCGAAGGAGAAGACGTTTGTCACGGTAGCTCCCAACCAAACCGTGGTAAATTTGCGCGTGTTTCAAGGCGAAGGCCGACGTGCCGAGGATAACTTTCTTCTCGGCGAGTTGAAGATCGACGGCATCCCGATCGGGCCGGTCGGCACCCCGTTCGATGTCCGTTTCTCGTATGACCCGAGCGGCGTCCTCGAGGTGGAGGCAGTGATCCACCAAACGGGTAAATCACGCCGCGCGGTCATTACCCCTCCGAATTCGCAGATGAGCTCTGCCCAGGTGGACCAAATTGTCCGCAAGTTGCAGAAGGTGAAGTTCTACCCTCGCGACCTGTTGGAAAACCGACTGCTCCTCAGCTATGGCGAGCGGTTGCTCGGTGAGTTGCCGGCCGAGCTTCGAGACGAACTCAACCATCTGCTCGATGGCTATGAAAATGGAATGCGCAGCAGCGACCGCGCGCTCTTCGAGGAATCGCGTCAACAGTTGCTCGTCTGGCTCAGCAGCCGCGGATTTCCCTACGATGAGGAGATTAGCGATGGTACCGAGCCAACTCTCTGAACCCGAGCAGCAATACGTGAAGTCCATGCTCATGCTGGACCCCGACCAATGGGCATCCCTAGGGCTTTCGCAACGGAAGGTGTTCCTTCAGCAGGCCGACTCCACCTCGCCGCAAACAGATCTACCAAAGGCTTCGTCCAGAACCGAACCTGCCACAGAGTCGGCGGAATTGATTGCACTGATCAACGCGTGCGTCGAATCGTTTTGGAGCGAGGGCTCGGAACCCTGGATGAAGAGACTGGAACAAGCAAATTTTCAGAAAGCGCCCGAATTGAAAGCGGTGGCCGAGCGCCTGCAAGCCTGGTATCCGGTCCGCGAGCAGGTGCAGGAACTCGCCGGAAAAATGGGGGGAACGTCGCTAGTCGCGATGATGCGCGACATGGCGACCATGTCGGCTCGAGGAATCGCGGAATTGAAGAATCATATTTCTTTCCAACGACCCGGATGGTTCGCCGGGTCGTTGCGCAGCCAAGCCAAGCTGATCAAAGACCGATATCCAGGCGTCTACGCACTGGACCCGGCCTGGTTCGAGCAATGGATTGGATCACAACGCTGAGACTCAGGTTCACGAAAGAATTCTATGACCGAACCGACCGATCCCGATCCCCCGTGGCATCTACTCCCCGACTCTCCTTGGCAATTCTTCGGACTCGGGCCCAAGGCGACCCGGGATGACTTGAAGTTGGCCTACAGCCTCCTCATTCGCCGATTCAAACCCGACAAGTTCCCCCAGGAGTTCAAACGCATTCGAGCTGCCTACGAGCGCGTGGATCGTTGGCTCGGATCTGGATCATCGATCGACGACGCGCTCGCAGCCTTGAATTCGGACCATCCTGGTTCGATGCCTATTCCGGTGGAGAACTCGAGCCTGCAGTACTCCTCCAGGTTGTCGAGGCACCGCGCATCGAATCGCGATTCCATGATCCAAAGCATCGCGACTCGAGATCCCGTCGCATGGTACGCCGAACTCGCTGCGCAAGTCAGCAAGTCTCCGTTTGAGTATTATGTGCTCGCGGTGTTGTCGGACGTGATCGATTTCCCGTCGAAGAAATTCGTCGATTGGATTACGGAGGGTGTCGCAGCGCATCCGATGGACGCCGATCTGGTCGCGTTGTTTCAGGGAATATTCTCGCGCTCGGAACTCCCAGCTGACGAATTAAGCGTCATCCTGCTCACTACGGCCAAAACCAGTCCGTCGCGGCACTACTACTTTTTGACAGACTCGCTTTGGCGTCGGTATGTCCAGATGGTTCCATGGGCCACGTTCGAAGCCAGGTTGGAAGCGTGCGAACAGGCCCTGGACGGCAACGACATCGCGGCCCGGCTGGCTTTCGCAGTCGGATTGATGCGCCGCGCGATGTGGAGAGCTCCGATCGAATGGTTGCAGGCAAAGAAGCGGTGGATTGAGGAGTTCCACGTCGCGATCTCGGGAAACCTCGAGTTCGATCACGAACTCAACTGCCGAATGCTGATGCTGCGCGAGCGATTCACTCCCCGCTTGCAACGCGGGGTTTACGGGGAGCGAATCCTCCAATCGATCCGCGCATACTGCGAACACGACGCGTGGGATGCTGCGACCAAGATCACCGAGTGTCAGCGGGAGATCGCCGACCATCCCGAAGAGTTCTTGTCCGAATTCGATTTTCAAGCGGAGGAACCCACCCAGTGGTGTCATGGTTGGCAAATGATTTGTTGGATGATCCTGGCCAAGCTCCCAACCCAAGAGGGGCCGAGTGATCAAGCCAAGGTGGCTGCAAGCATCGCGAGCGAAATGCGCAGGTTCAACCTCAGGTTCCCGTGGAGCATCCGGCTGAACGTGATCTTTCGAAGTTTGCTGGGAATCTTCCTCTATATTTTCGTTACCATAGCTGCCAGTTTACTTCTGATGTTCGTTGCTTCGGTGGTCTGGATCAACCTTCTCGGGGTCAACAGTGCGGCCGGATTGATACTCCTGCTCGTGGCGATGCTGATCGGAGTTTCTGCCAGCATCGCGTCGTTTCGTTACGTGCAAGCGCGATGGAACGCGAAGGTCATTGAGCCGTTCGTTCGACGCAAGTTCATCCCACCGTATCAGCAGAAATGGCGATTGTCGGTCGCCCATTCGATGCAGTTTCTGCGCTGTCCTTATCCGTGGTACCTGGAAATCATTCCGCAGCTTTGCCACAGAAATCGGAATAGCCATATGTGGCCATCCACGTGGCTGGCTCCTTTGATGACCCATGATTTAGGGCTGATTTTGTATTCGGCCGCCGTTTTGTTCGCGCGGTAGCGATGCTCCGGTCCGATTCCATGCGCCGATTCGTCTTGACCCGCCGAAGGCTGGTTTGATAACTCTCACCATAGGTTTTTCTATTTCCACTGGGGTTTTTTTGAGGTCAGCCCGATGCTTATCGGTCAACGGATTGCATGTTGGATGTTTGCTTGCTTGAGTGTCGCGCCGATGGTGATGGGGCAGGAGGCCTCTCCGAGCCGAGAATCGTCCAGCCGTCGATCGCTTCGCGATGAAAGCGAAACCAAGCCAGGCGAGCCGAAACGGCTGCCTTCCAAACTCGCCAGCGGCACCAGTTCGTTGCTGGTGCAGGAATCCGACAAGGGTGAGCCGAGCGAAGACGATGCGCCCCAAAAACTCCGTGACGTCGAGCCCAAGAAATTGGTCGAAACGGCCGGTCCCGATTCCGCGGACCAGGTCCTGCTTCGCTATCGATTCGCCAAGGGCATGTCTATTCGCAGCGAGGTGACTCACTTGGCGAAGAATGGAACTCGGATCGACTCGGTGCAGCAGGAAGCGAATTCGCGCACTGTCACCGAAAAGTCCTGGCGCGTGATCGATTCCTCAGATGGGCTGGTCACCTTCGAATACTGGATCGACGGGATCGACATGTCGCAGCAAGTCGGTGATGCCGACGAGATTCGATATAGTTCTCGCGAATCCCATGAGAGGGCGCCGGTGCAGTTTGCCAATGCGGCGGACAAGGTTGGCAAACGGGTCTCGACGATTCGCATCGATGAAACCGGCATGGTTCTCGCTCGCAGCGACATTCACAATCCACCTCACATGGGGATGGGGGACGTCACCATGCCTCTTCCCAAGAATCCTGTCTCCGTGGGTGCCACATGGGAGATCCCTCGCGAGATGAAGATCAATCGCAAGGACGGAACGCAGCGACTGGTGAAATTCCGAGAGTTTTTCAAGCTCGAGAAAATCAGCGCCGGAGTAGCCACGGTTTCGGTCAAGAGCGAACCGTTGTCGACCATGGGAGAACCCTCCGAGGAAGCGCAAGTCCTGCAACAACTGAGCAACGGCACCATTCGTTTCGATATCGACGCAGGGCGGATGATCTCCAAGGAACTGGCGTGGGATCACCAAGTGGTCGCATTCTCTGGTCCCGGGAGCGTGCTCGAGTATTCCGCGAGACTGGACGATCATGTCACGTCGGTTGACGATGCACCTGCGACGGATTCATCCCGTTCCGCCAAAGCAATCGGCTCAGGGACGAAGAAGTAGCGGGTTCTTCGCGAGCGACCGCTCGCCGTTGCAACAGGCCGTCTCTCGGAGTTACTCACGCATGGATGGATCCCGCGTTCGCGGTTGGAATGAGAGCCGTAGGGCGCGAGCCCTCGGGTTGGAACTGCGACAATCTTTGCAATGTTTCGAACGCTTCAACCAGGATGCTTGCGCATCTCGGCTAATAGGTAGAGTTCCTTTCTCGAGCGCAAGCGACGGATGGGCAGGCAGGTCGCGTTTGACCTACAGGTAGCGATTGAAGATGTTTTCGAGCATTTCCTGCCGTCCGCTCTCATTGCTCGCCGCATCTCCGCGACTGGTGATGTAGGCATCCAACGATTCGAACGAGGCATTGCCCGTTTCGATTTCCTTGCCGATGCCGGTATCCCAGCTGCGGTAACGATGCTTGACAAAGTCACTCAAGACCCCATCGCGTCGCATATCGGCGGCCATGCGTAGGCCGCGAGCGAATGCATCCATGCCGCCGATGTGTGCATGGAACAAGTCGATTGGCTCGAAGCTTTCGCGTCGGACTTTCGCGTCGAAGTTGACACCACCGGTCGCGAAGCCGCCCCATTTCAGGATCGTCAGCATGCACTGGGCAGTGAGATAGAAGTCGGTTGGAAATTGATCCGTGTCCCACCCGAGCAACAGGTCTCCGGTATTGGCATCGATGGAGCCGAGCATGCCTTGCATTCCCGCGTAATCCAGCTCGTGCATCATGGTATGGCCCGCGAGGGTTGCGTGGTTGGTCTCGATGTTGAGTTTGAAATACGGCATCAGATCGTAAGCCCGCAGGAAGTTGATGCACGCGGCCGCGTCGCTATCGTATTGATGCTTGGTAGGCTCCTTGGGTTTGGGTTCGATCAGGAACGGGCCGGTGAATCCAATCTTCTTCGCGTAATCGACGGCCATGTGCAAGAACTTCCCGAGGTGGTCCATTTCCCGCTTCATGTCCGTGTTGAGCAGGGTCATGTAGCCCTCGCGGCCCCCCCAGAAGACGTAGTTCTCTCCTCCCAACTCGTTCGTAACGTCCAGGGCGGCTTTGACTTGCGAAGCCGCGTATGCAAAGACGTCGGCGTTGCAGGAGGTTGCGGCGCCGTGCATGAAGCGTGGGTTGCTGAACAGATTGGCGGTTCCCCACAGAAGTTTGACCCCGGTCTTCTGCTGATGGGCCTTCAGGGAATCGGCTATCTTGTGAAGGTTCTTGTGGGATTCGCCGATCGTCTTTCCTTCCGGGGCGACGTCGCGATCGTGAAACGCGTAATAGGGTGCCCCCAATTTTTCGAAGATCTCGAAGGCGACTTCGACCCGGCGAAGGGCATTGTCCAGGCTATCCGAACCGTCATCCCAAGGGCGCACCGCGGTCGCCGCGCCAAACGGGTCCGACCCGCCCCCTCGCATCGTATGCCAGTACACGATGCTGAACCGGAGGTGGTCCCGCATGGTTTTGCCTTCGATCAGTTCGTGCGCGTTGTACCAGCGAAATGCCAGGGGATTGCGGGATTTAGGACCTTCGTAGGGGATATTTACTATTTCAGGAAAAAAGCTCATCGGAAACTCGCAGGGAACGCACGGTACGTGAAAAGGACGGGCCCCGGGAAATTGCGAGCCCCGGTCAGCCCCTTCAAGCCGCGTCCCAGTGTAGCGAATCGCCGGCCGTTGCGAGGGGCTCTTCCCCAGAGATTGCATGCGGAAAACAAGGGTTGGTTGGGTTGTATGGCCCGATCGGTTGTGTGGATTGCACGCATCCCGAAAACTTTTCGAAATCCCACGCCGGAAAATCGACCCTTTGTATCAGTTGGGAACAAATACGGTACACTGGAATCTAATCCGGCCTCAGGGATGGTTCACGCACGTCTCGGCCCCACTGTCGCTCAGCAACGAGTAGGCATGACGCAGATTACCTCGCAACGTATTGTCGAACTGATCGAAAAAAGCAAGCTTGTGGATGCTGGAGCGCTCGAGGAGCGTTTGGAGGCCATTCGAGCCGAGAACGCTGGAGACCTTCCCCAGGACCCCGTCGAGTTTTGCAAAGCTTTTGAAACGGTTGGTTTGCTCACCCGATGGCAATCGGAAAAATTGATGCAGGGGAAATACAAAGGTTTCTTCCTCGGCAAACACAAGTTGTTGGGACATATCGGAACGGGGGGCATGAGCGCCGTTTACCTCGCCGAGCACACGGTGATGAAACACCGGCGGGCGATCAAGGTTCTTCCAAAATCCAAGCTCGGTAAATCTTCGTATCTGGAGCGATTTCGCCGCGAGGCGAAGGCGATTGCCTCGCTCAATCATGTTAATGTCGTGCGGGCATACGATATCGACAACGAGCGGGATACCCACTATCTGGTCATGGAGTACATCGAAGGACCCGATCTTCAGGTACTCGTGAAGAAGCATGGACCCCTGCCCTACGCGATCGCCGCGGACTACATCGCACAAGCAGCCCTCGGACTGCAACACTCCCATGAACTGGGGCTGATCCATCGCGACGTCAAGCCATCGAACCTTCTGGTGGATGGCCAAGGAGTGGTCAAGGTTTTGGACATGGGGCTGGCCCTGTTCATTTCCGAAGACCAAGCTTCCATTACGATGGAGTACAACGATAAAGTCCTCGGGACCGCCGACTATCTTGCGCCCGAGCAGGCGCTTAACAGCCACAATGTGGACAATCGAGCCGACATCTATGGACTCGGATGCACCCTTTATTTCCTCTTGACCGGTCATCCACCTTTCCCCGAAGGAAGCATCTCGAGCCGGATCATCAAGCACCAAACGACGATGCCCACCGACATTCGCGGCGAAAGGCACGATTGCCCCGGGGAGCTAGAGGGGATCTGTGTCAAGATGATGCAGAAGGATCCGCGGTACCGTTACGGTTCATGCAAGCTCGTGGCCGAGGCGCTCCAAAACTGGCTCGCGAAGTATCGCAAGGAAAATCCAGGTGTGTTCATCAAGCCACCCGAAGGCATGACCATCGATGAATTGCTCGAAGCTGCCAAGTCGAGAAGCAGTGCCAATGAAGAAACGGTGAGCAATCGAGGGGCAAAGACGATGAGTGGGGAGGAAAAACCCGCCGGAATCGTCAGTCTTTCAAACTCCGACATTGGTATCCTGCGTTCGCTCGCTCAAGGCGAAGGCTCGTCCGTCGACAGCAACATCGACTTGGTGAACGACTCCAACCAGCCCAGCATCAAGCAACCGAAAGCCAAGGCGATCGCAAAAGCGACCGACGATTCGCACCCCCGTTCCGGCAGCAGTTCGCCTTTGCACAAACCGATGTCTCCATCGGTCAATAAGCCGAGCGACTCCTCCCCCGAAACGAAGAAATCCACCACCATTCCGAAAATCGCCAAACCGTTGGAGCAAAAGAAGTCCACGTCGTCGAACCAAGCTTTACTGGTGGTTGTCGCGGTGGTGGTCTTGGCGTTGTTTGCTGTGATCTTGATCGCTGCCCTGCGTTGATTCGCAGCAACGCGAGTGTTGCTGCGCACGCGCTAAGACATCGCTATGTCGAGGCTGGGGGCTGGTTCTTTGTCCACCCTGGCTCTCCAAGAGTCGGGGCCTGCGATCCATGCTGCTGCACAACACCACAACAGGATGACCAGAAGCGGGATGGGGACTACGGCATAGAACATGCTCGACGATGCGAGACCAAAAGCCAATGCGGTGTACGTCGCAATAGCAAACCGAGGTCGAAGCCCCACCATCCATCCCACGGGGAGTAACAAAATACACAGGTCATAGTGATAGGCGTGGGGAGACAACAGCATCGTAGCCGCCAAAGTCAAAAAGAGGGTGCGAGGATCGAGCGAAGCCCCTCCCCGTCGGAACAGCCCCAGCACGACGTAACCGGCCAACGGTGTGCAGACCAGTCCCGCAACCCAAATGCGCCAATCCGCGGGCCAAGCTTTGGCAATCGACCACACGCTACAGGACCAGTCGGGTCGGTATCCTCCTTGGGTTCCGTACTGAGCCGCTTGGCTCAACGTAGCAAGGTATCCCTGCCACATTGACCAAGGGAGCAGGAGCAATGAAAGCCCCCACATGCATGTCATGCCTGCCACGCATCCCCCGACAAATCGCCACGATCCTCGTCGCGCCATGACCAGTGGCAACAAGAAAAAAAGCGTTGGCTTGAGCGACAGCAAGGCGAATACGATGCCGGCCTTCGTCGGACGTTCCGTTTGCAATAAGCGAACCATCCCACACAGAATCGCAAGCCAGATCAAACTCTTCTGGCCCAACATGACCGAAAGAGGAACCACGGGAAACAGCAAGATTGCGAACCAACCGAAATACGAAGTGTTCTGCCAGTGCGATGCGCGCGGATCGGCACCTCGCGTTTCATGTCTTGCAATGGCGGCGATCCAGGAGGCATTGAGAAACACGAGGCCCCACAGAAACGCGACCCAGAGCATCGCACACCATCGATACGGGATCCATGCCAGGATCGCAAAGACCGCGTAATGGAGTGGCGGGTAAACCGGCGGATAGTAACGCTGCTCGTCCCAATCAAAGCCGATCAATGCCCGGTCATGCTGCCAGGCCCGAAACGACTCGAAATCATAGACGTCGCTCGCATGCCCCATCAGAACCATGCGCCCGCCGACCCACTCCTGAAGGAAATCTGCGCCGTAAGGGTCCGAGAGGAACGACTCCTGCCATCGATAATTCGGTGCGCACGTGAAGGTCACCAGGAGCATGCCCGCGAAGAGAGTCGCGGGAATCACGTATCGACGGACCATATTCAACATGATCAAACTCTACCGGGACTCCAGGTCGGATCGGCCTGGAGTCCTGAAAGCAGTAGGAATAACGGATGCAAAACAGGGCGTGCCGCATCCCGATGGCGGTCTATCGGTACGGTGTATCGACCGATGTCTCTATCGATACGGGGGACACACGGCGAAAGAGGATCGCTTCAATGTCGTCGCGACCATCGCGATACGGATTGAAAGGTCCGCGACTCGCCGACGTCGGCGTCTTCAACCGGTAAACCACATCGATGGAGAGAACCGATTTGGATGGGAAATCGGTTTCCACGGTAACCTTTCCCTTCAACTCGCCAAACCCTTGTTGGGCGAGAGTTCGCAACTGAATCGGGAGCGTGTGAAGGGCCCTGGGTTGATCCGTCAGTTCGCCATGCTGGATCTCGAACTCGTCGCTCTTGATTGCCAAGACGCGGAACGGTTGCTGCGCTTTGAGGACTAGCACCTGCTTGATGGAATCCGAGGCACTGATGTCCCCTAAGGAAAAAAGATTGGGATGCACGGAGATGTCCGGCAAGACGTTGGCGGTCAGCCGCAGCGGGACGGTGGTCAGGTTGCGATCGTTGGTATGTACGACGATTTCACTCTCGATCGGTCCCGCAGGGGCTGTTTCGTCCAATCGGATTTTTACCGCGTACTGGATGCGTCCGTTGTTGCGAGCCTTTTCCTCTTTCTCGATTCGCACGCATGACTCGTCGCACTGGATCCGCGTGATCTCCCACGTCGGCTTGCCCGCATAGTCGAGAACGATGTCCATGGACTTCGATTCCCCCTGCGCTACGGATCCAAAGTTGGCCTCTCCTGGCTGGAAAACAACGTCGGTTCGGATGTAACCTTTGACATGCAGTTGCGCTTCCCCATAGGACGGTTTGTCAAAAGTTACCGTCACCGTCGCTGCGCGAGCTCCGGAGTGGGTGCCGGTGTTGAACCGCGCCAGGATGCTTCCGCGTCCGCCAGGAGGAACGGTCTCGGTTTCGATCATGGGGGTGGTGCACCCACACGAGGTGCGAACGCTTCGCACATGAATCGGCTGGCTGTAGGGATTCTCGAATTCGAATCGAAACTCGGTCTTCGCAGCGCGAGCAACGGTGCCGAAGTCATGGCTCGTTTCTCGGAACAGTTGGGAAAACGAATTGGCGAACGCAGGAGAGGCAAACGCCGCGCAGCAAACGCAGGCGAAAGCAGCGATTTTCATAGATAGATCTCCACGGACGATAGGGGACGACAATGGGCTTGGGAACAATCGGTTTCGAAGCGAACGCTGCCCGGTTTGAAGTTGGAGCGAAAACCCAGCAGGTTGAACCCTCCGTTCGGGACAAGATGACGGAGGATCGGCTTCCTGTTCGTTGGAGCGACCCGATTCGAGGCTTCATCCTCAGCCCCCTTTATCTGACGAGACCGCCGCCCGCATTGCGGAAACCCATCGCGAATTCGTAGGTTTGGCTCAAGTCGCATCATTGCACCCGATCCATGAGAATCTCAAGTACTATTGTTATTTTACGCGCTTTCGGCATGGCCGGACAAGATTGGAGTGAGGTGAAGATTCAGAAAACAATCGCCGATTCCCCAGTGATACGTAGTCGCATGGACGTGACGCAGGAAATTTCAGTCCCTTTCCAGGGTCGCGTTCTATGTCCGGCAAATCTACTCGCTACTCCGATTCCACCGACGAGCCGACTCCTCGTCCCGTCGCACTCTTGTTTGCTGTCGTCTTCGCCGCCGCCATCAGCACGTGGCATTGGTACCGACCACTTCCCAAACAGGCCGCAACTCTCGCCAATGGTCCCTTCGTCGCGGAAAGCAAATCCGAGACAAACCAAAAGGAGTCGCAGCGCTTCGAGCCCAGATGGAAGGATGCAGGGCTGATTTTCCCATCGGAGGAACCGATCCCGGAGATTCCTCCGGCAGATGATCCCGCCCCTTCTCTAGCCACGGCTTCTGGCGCGAGTCCCTCGTCGGACCTCACGGGAACCCGCGACCTGGCGCTGCAACCCTTCCGAGAAGCAACCAAGCCATTGAATCAATCCCTTTCCCAGTTGCCTTTGCCGATGGTCCCCGTGCGACCGGCGGAATCACAGTCGAATCCTTTCCCGCCGGAAAACAGACTGTGGACTGCGGTGAACAAGCAGCCCGCCCCGACGGCATCACCTGGCGAGAGCATCGCCCAAACCCAACCGCCACTCGCCCCCTCACCGACAACGGACTCCGCTAGCCCCTTTCGCGTTCCTCGAGTCGACGGAACCCAACGATCATCGCAAACCGCCATCGCACTGAAATCCAACATCTGGCCTGACCAAGGTTTTGATCCCAAGTCGATTTCCCCGCTCCCTCAACGCCACGGTGGGCAATTAGCGACATCCTCGACTCCGTCATCTCAGGACCCGGGCAGCATCATGTCTCTCTCCAGCAACCGAATCCGGACCCTCGACCAGGATCCAGAGAACCGATCTGCGTCGGTACCGATCGATTCGTCGAACAACGACTCCAGGATTCTCGGCGTCCAAGAATCAGCATCTCGAGATCCGAGGAATTTCATTCGCCAGCCCCCTCCCAGAAGTCCCTCCGCGAAGTGAGCTCGCACACACGCCTTGAAGTGGCGACGGTCAAACGCAGGAGTTAGGACAACGCCTCGATGCCATCGCGACGAAGGGCTTTGACCAGGAACATCAGGTTCCGAAAGTATCGGGGAATCAGGCGCTTGGGATCGGAACATGCGCGGTGTAGCCATTCCAGCCCCGTCCTCTGAAGAACCCATGGGGCTCGTTCCCAGACTCCAGCGACGAAATCGAAGGACGCTCCGACCTGCATGCTGAGAGGTATGTTCAGCGATTGGTAATGACGTTGAATCCAATACTCCCCTTTGGGTTGCCCAAGTGCTGCCAGCAACACGTCGGGCTTTGCGTCTCGAATGTGATCCATCGAAGCCTGCAATTCCTCGGGAGTCGTATCGCCATAGGGGGGCGATTGCCAACCCGCAACTTGTAGCCCAGGATACAACTCGACGAGGGTCTCTGCGGTCACCTCCGCGATCCCTTCACCTGCACCGTAAAAATAGACACGGTATCCTTTCTCCGCGCATCGTTCGGCAAGGTGATAGATCAAATCTGCGCCGGCGACTCGCTCTGGAAGCGGAACCGAATTGCATCGGCTTCTCCAATAAATCGGCATACCGTCGCACAATACGAATGCAGCATCTCGGGTTAACTCACGAAGCTTGGGATCGCGATCGCATAGCATCGCATAGTTCAGATTCGCAGTGATCGCATACCCTGGTACCCGTCGCGCAATCCATCGATCCATCGCATCGACCGTTTGCTCCATGGTCAACGCGTGGAATTCGAGTCCCCAAACCTTGCTGGTCGGAGGATTCTCCCAGGGGGGCAGTGAGCCCTGGTCTTGGGATGCGCTCGATGAGGGTTTCCATGGATTTGAACCTGGAACGACCAAGGGATCCCGATAGGGCACGGAAGAGGGCGACACGTAGGATGGTAACGAGGTCATAGCGGCCTAAGACGTAAGAATCAGCCCGGTTCAGCACGCCGAAATGTACGGCACTCAATCCTAGATTGCGATGACGGCTCAGACGGTCTTCTCCGTCAGCGAATGATGGCGAGCTGTACCTACCGTAGCGATCTTTCCACGTGTACCGATTCCACGGGGAAGCTATGGCACAGATGCTTACCCAGCGATTCCCCGATCATTGCGGGGTGTCGCGGCCCGCGTTGCGAGACAGGCGGAACCGCAACGACGAAGTAGCCGATTCCCGCCGTTCGATGCTGTTGGATTCGGGCAACGGAAGAACCTGAGCCAGCCATGCCCCGTTCCCCTCGTCGCGCTGCAGCGCTTGAACCATCTGGCTGACCGGAACCAACGCGCCATTGGCACAGAGCGATGACGAGCCCAGCCTCGCCGCAATCGGTGGCCAGTCGTTCGGGCTTGGCAACGTACCGACCAACCGGATGCCGCTGGGGTCCAAGGCAAACTCAAATCCCGTCTGGTCGATCGGTAAAGCGTCACCGGAGTCTGCTTCCCATAGCGCTGGCATCTTCAAGATTTCGGCAACGCGCTGCAACCATTTGCGGTTCGCTCGCCCGGCTTGGGAGCGGAAATCTCCCGTTGCCTTGAGAATGCGACCATCCCGAACATGCAAATCCTTGAGAACCAACGCGCCTGTTCCCTGAAGGGCTGAACCAATGCTGGATGTCATGCCTCCGAGATCCAAATCCTGCACTTCGCCTGCGAGCATCGCATCCCATGTGCGACGGCTCTCGCGATACTGAACAACGCCCCGAAACTTAGCCCCTTGACCCATCCATTGAAGGAAGGGAAATCGATCCTCGGCGATCGAACAGGGAAGCCATGTCGAAGGAGAGGACAGTTCCATCCTAGTCGTTGAGTCTTCCGACGAGTGCTCTCGCGAAATATGCAGACTAACCTCTCCGAAGGGTTGGCCCTCGAGTTGCCACTTGGCTTGTATCGCGGACACTCGCTCCGATGGGCGAAACACAATGTCGATGCGATGCAGCGCCGTCTTATGAAGTCCGTGATGAATGGTCATTCCATTGGGGATGGCCATGGCGAGAAGCTGAGAAGATGTCTGGGGGCGGCACAGGAACCAATCATGCAGCACATCGATCCCGCGATCGAGCTGTTCTCCGTCGATGGCCGGCGCATCCAAGATGACTGACCAGCCCTGCGTCTTCATCATGCCGTCGATGCCACCGACGCACCCCAGAATCGCATGCGTTTCCGGATCCCGAATCTCCACCTGATCGGCATGAAATTGATACGGTGCTGTCCATCGAAAATCCTTCGCGGACACATCGATTCCAAGCGTGCGACTGACCCTCTGTTCCCACGCATGCTTCTCCCAGTCGCGATACCAGGACATCGAACTCACAACGGAAAAAAACAACAATAGCGAGAGAGGAAGAAAGCCAAGTCCGATCAGCGCCAGCCGACACCCTTGCCGCCGTGTCGACTCGTGAAGCCTTCGGAATGGTATGATGGATTTCGGAATCATGAACTGCGGAAACAGAAACTGCCAAGCCTGGTCTCGCCCCACCTGGGAGCTTAGCAAAAGCGAGCAAAGGATAGCAATGCGAGTCGGTGGAACGGGAACTCGAAACCGCGGAATGCTATCACAGGCGATTCCTCATCGTGTATACTAGAGTTTTTGGGTTTCACGCTCTGCACTTCTGCCAATCGATCATCATGTCCAATCCGATTCCGATGCAGCTGGCGAGGATAATCAAAAGCGATATCAGCGAGAATCAAGTCATTTATTTGAAGGAAATCGAGGGGGATCGCCAGTTCCCTATCCTCATCGGATACTTCGAAGCGACCAGCATTGACCTGCGAGTGACCAACGCAGAACGGCCAGCCAGGCCGCTGACGCACGACTTGATCGTGGGGGTGGCACAATCGCTCGGGGCGAAAATCGAATGCGTCGTCATCACCGAACTGAAGGACCAGACCTATTACGCACTCCTGCGACTGCAGCGGGACGGCGAGTCGATCGATGTCGATGCTCGGCCATCGGATGCGATCGCCGTGGCGGTCTCATTTCAGCCGCATCTGCCGATCCTCGTGGAATCGGAAATCCTCGAACGATTCACGCAGTGATTCGCGATCGCATGAACGATGGCAGCCTAGATTCCCATGTCTGCCAAGCGCTCCGCGATCATCGATAGGGTTCGGGTCAGTTGCGGATGGTTCACTTCGAACTCATCGACGTATTCCTGGATTCGCGAAGAAAGGATCGAGGCATTCGATGAGCTCGGTTGCTCTCCCGCTTGCTGATCGATCAACCTTTGAATATCCGAAGCCAACGCTTTGAGAGAGGCGACGGTCGAAGCATCCAGGTGCGGATGCTGGGTGAGTTCCTGGTGCAATCTGCCCATCGCTTCACTGAGTTCGTCTGACATGTTTCTTTCCCCAGTCGGAGTGTCATGGTTTCTTCGTATCGTGACCGACGGAGTTCCGTTTGCCAATCCCCGAGAAGCGAGTCGGGTATTGGCATTCCACAAATTCCCGGCCCAATCCCCTCGACGCGCCCGTTTTCTCCATCATTCGAGTGAGGCGTCGACAGCGCGTCGGTCACCCCCTTCAACACCAAGCCCGAGAACCAGCGAATCGTCCTGGAGTCACGAGGAGGCTCCGCCACGATCCAATCCCTCGACGTTCACCAGCTCAAGTCAGTATGGCGATGACCGTATGAGCAATGGCGAAGACGCTCTTTTTTCTCCTCACATCTTTTGCCACTCGAGCTCAGGTTGCGACCTGCAGTTGTTCGACCTTAGTCATACAGACTAGCGCTAGCCAAATCGCCCGATAACGTCCATCCGTTTGTCTTCGCATGAGATAGCAAGTCGTACTGTCCACGGCGAAATCGCGCAGCCCGTCGATATCGTAGAAAGACCCGTCGTTCATCGTCACACGAACGGGGCCATGTTCAATCGCCCGCAAAAGTGTGTCACGATCCATGATCCATTTGCCTTGTAGGGGTCGACTTACCGCGTCCAGTTCTCCCTCCCTAGAAAGCTCCAAACAAATCAACTCTACGCTCAGTATTGACTCGAGTCAACCAACAAGCGTTTGGTAGACTTCGGTCGTCGGATCCCAAGATCTGCAGAAAAATGACACAGCCGACAAAAGTCAATTTTCGGCTCCATGAGCCTGAGGCGCTAGCCGATTTTTTGCACGTCGAACGAATTCGGATAGCGCCTCGGGCTCACTTTTGTCGGATGTGTCTAGCGAGCGAACAGGTTGTCGGGATAGGAAAATCGACACCAACATTCGTCGGGCCGTGACTTTGCCTTCTTAAGCCTGGAGGGCTGGCATAATGACTGCCGTGGCTCATCGAGCCACGGTCTACGCACCACTCGCACTGAAAAGGCCTGAAAGGCCGACACAATAACGACCGTTCGTTACCTACTCACCGAAGCACCAGTGGTAAGAGTCAAAGTCCTGCCATGGTCAGACAGACGCCACCCTGCGCATTGCTTGGCCCTCGATCCACTCGGTGCAGAGACTGGGTAGCGAGCAAGACCGATCTGTGCATAGCACTCGCGAACCATTACCCTGCCGAAGCAAAGACTCGACGCACCGCCCGCTGGCCCCGTCGCCATCGATGCTGATGCGCCGCCGCATGGGCCGCCATGCTGTCGGGCATGCCTGCCACGCTTCCTTGGTAGTACTTCTTGAACTTCCACACCAAGTCCAACCACACCGATCCGTCGATCCCTAACCTCTTTAGAATCGGCTCCACCTCCGGTGTCATCGGCGGCTTGCCCACCGACGGCTTGTTCTTCGCCGTCGAACTTCGCAGTGCCCGGCACCGACCGAAGCGTCAGCACCGAGCGAAGCT
>JBKDXO010000100.1:0-18523 GCA_046306195.1 Planctomycetota bacterium
CGATGGAATCTTGGCGAAATTTATCGATTGGGCTGAATAAGAAATTTTACGCCCAGGAGCCGAAGGGGATCCCATCCGGTCAGACGATTACCTTGCCTCTCGAAGCATTCGTCGCCCGCAACGGCAGCGTCCGCTTCCCGCCGGATCAACAAGACGTCAAGCATGTGACTGTCTTCGCGCAGATCGATTCAGGCGCGCGCGCCGTCAGCGATTTCGACATTCCCGCCAATGCGATGGAAACCATGACAGCGCCCCGCAGCGATCCCGACGCGGAATGGATCGCACCGAGCGTTCCCAAATCGTCACCTCGATAATCTCCCGCTTCGCCAAATGAGCGAGAGAGCAAGCACAGATTATATCACTACCGGTTTGCCCAGACTCCGACGGACCGGAACCCATTGTCCTGCATGCATCAAGGAATGGGTTGCCAGCAAGACCATCACATCCCCCACGCGAGGAAACATATTTTTCCAGTGATCAGGGCTGGATCGGTCGAGATCGGCATCGGACATGCGATCGAGCGCAGCCATCACCGCTGCGTCAACCTTGCCGAGCAACGCCTCGTACTCGGCTTTGGTATGGAAACTCGCTGGATCATCGCTGAGAGCCTGATCCTTGCCATGACGCTGCGAGAATCCTTCCGGCAAGACCGGTGCCGATCCAGGGGCGATCGAATCCAGGATACCAGCGTTGGACTGGATCAAGTGCCCGAGCTGCCACGCGATGTGATTGCAACCCTCTCCCGGTCGGACCAACAAGTCCTCATCAGTGAGGTCGCTCAGATAACTCGAGACGACCATGTTGGTCGTGCGTAGCGTTTGCTTGATTGCTTCTCGTGCATCCATCGTAGGCTCCTTGGATTGTCGGTTTAACAAAAGTCAACTCGTGAGCAACGTATCATACACGTAGACGCCGGGCATGGGCTCGAGGTTTGCGGCATTTACCCGCGCGCATTGTTCGCAGAAAACCGTCCGTCCTGCTGCGATATTCCGAACTTCATCAAATCATCGTCGGCCCAAGCCACCAAAAGGGATTGAATGCTCGAGGGGGCTCACCAATACTCTAGAGACGTTTTGTTGCACAAATTCTAGCTACCCAAGGGGGCTGCCGTGTCTCGAAGAGCTTGGTATCTCGCGGAACAGTTTCTCCGCGATCGACGTGCATTTTTGATGGCTGGCGGGTCGCTGGCGGTATTGCCTCTCGCATCGCAGATAACTTTGGGAATCACTCGCCGCGCGCTGGCATGGGAAAAGGATCCGTTCCAATTGGGCGTGGCCTCCGGCGACCCCGCGAGCGACAGCCTCGTCCTTTGGACCCGATTGGCTCCCGATCCCGCCAACGGAGGAGGAACACCCGCCGAACCGATCGAAGTTCGCTGGGAGATCGCTTCGGACGATTCCATGCAACGGATCGTCCAACAGGGAACGACCGTCGCCACTCGTGAGTTGGCGCACAGCGTTCACGTCGAGGTCCAAGGACTGGAACCCAACCGTTGGTATTGGTATCGCTTCCATGCCGGTGATGCGATCAGCCCCATCGGCCGCGCACGCACCATGCCAGCAAGCGATTCATTGCCGGATCGAATGAATCTGGCGTTCGCGTCCTGCCAACACTACGAAGCCGGGTTGTACACCGCCTACCAGCACATGGTGGCGGACTCGCAGGACCTGATCTTGCACCTCGGAGACTACATTTACGAAGGCCCCGCCGGGCGAAACAAACCGCGATACCACAACAGTCCGGAAGTCGTGACGATCGACGAGTATCGCAACCGGTACGGGCTCTACAAATCGGATGAAGACTTGAAAGCAGCTCATGCCCATTGCCCGTGGCTCGTCGTCTGGGATGACCATGAATTCGATAACAACTATGCCGCTCTGATCTCCGAGGAACTTTTCGTAGATCCTCGCGACTTCATGATCCGACGGGCGGCCGCCTATCAAGCGTACTACGAACACATGCCTCTTCGATCGCGATCCATTCCGGTCGGCCCGGATATGCAATTGTATCGAAGCATCGCGTTTGGAAGGCTCGCCAACATCGCGATGCTCGACACACGCCAATACCGATCCGACCAACCCAACGGAGACGGGCAACGTCCGCTCGAAGGGCAGGTATTTCATCCCAAGGCGACCATGCTCGGGACCAAGCAAGAATCCTGGTTGAACGACCTACTGGCAAACTCGGACGCTCGCTGGAAAGTGCTCGGGCAACAAGTGATGGTCGCACGCGTCGATCGTGAGCCAGGCCCGGAGAAAAGGGTCAGCATGGATCAATGGTCTGGGTACGACGCCCCCAGAAAGCGGTTGCTGCAGCAAATCGCAGACACCAAGGCCAATGCCGTCGTCTTGACCGGCGACATCCACAGCAATTGGGCAAACGAACTCAAAGTGGATTTCGACGAAGCCGACTCACCGAACGTGGCCACGGAATTCGTCGGCACATCGATCTCCTCCGGTGGCAATGGATTCGATCGGCCCAACTACCTGGATCAGCTCGTGTCGGAGAACCCCTTCGTCAAGTTTCACAATGCGGAACGAGGATATGTTCAGTGCGAGGTAACCCCCGAACGATGGCGGACCCGCTATCGTACCGTCCCCTACGTCGATCGACCTGGCGCACCGATTCAGACGCGGGCGGAATTCGTTGTCGAAGCTGGCCGCCCCCAGTTGCACCAAGCTTAAGAAAGACGATTGGGCTCCAAAAAACCCATCGCTCTCGGTCAATCCCGACATGGAAAGAAATGGCTTCGCCTGGCAGGGCTCGAGGCGGGAATTCGTTCTGGAGCGATCGAATCGCAAACGAAAGAACTATGAGATCGCCAATCCAACAGACCTACCTTAACAGACAGCTTTATCTTGATGTGGTTAGGCTAAGAAGCTCGGTGCCAAGCACTCCACTCTTCCTCAGGCCCGAATGGGCCGACGGTGTTCCTCAGGCCCGAATGGGCCGACAGTATCATGGCTCGCGCCCGACACTGCTCATCCAGGGACGGTATTTGTGTCAGCCCTTCAGGCTTCTGCGAACAGAGATGCACGCAGACCGTGGCTCTGGGAGCCACGGCAGCCATTCTATCGGCCCTCCGGGCCTGAGCAGACAACAAGCATGCCCTCCGGGCCTGAGCAGACATAAAGCATCTCCTCCGGGCCTGAGCGAGCAGCCATAAAGTATGCCCTCCGGGCCTGAGCAGCCTAAAGCATGCCCACTCGGAACTGAAGAGCAGGAAAGACACTGCCAACAAAAGTCACGTTTCGTTTCCATGAGCCTGAGGCGCTAGCCGATCTTTTTGCATTTCAATCGAACTCGGCTAGCGCCTCAGGCTCACTTTGTCGGCTGTGTACTTGCGCCGGACCTCCAGTCCGTCGGTTGGTCAGGAGAATAGTTGCACGATCGAGTTGTGCCCAAAAATGCGCATTCCAACGCTACGCTTCGGTCGGGATAGATCGCTATTCATTATCCCAGGTCGAGGGGTGCGAGCCAGATCGATCGGAGCATGCTCCACGGAAGATCGACCAGCGGCGAACCGTCGCAATGGATTTCGAGGGCATCATGCTGAGTGACGGTCCCGATACGATAGCAAGGGATTTCCGACATCGCGGTTTCGAATTCTTGAATACACGACTCCGGCACTTCGCAGACAAGCCGGCTGTTCGATTCGGAAAACAAGAATGTGCCCGCATCGACGAAACTCTGCTCCCGCACGGTGGTGATGTCGAGTTTCATTCCTAGCTCGCCAGCAAAGGCCATTTCCGCGAATGCAACAGCCAGTCCTCCCTCGCTGGCATCATGGCACGATGCAATCCAACCCCGCTGCATCGCCGCGTGCACACTTTGGTAGATCCGGAGGGCGAGCGAAGCATCCACTTTCGGAACATAGCCGCCGCGCAGGCCTAAGACGAGTGCGGCATAGGAGCCACCCAACTCGGCTCGCGTTACTCCAACAACATAAATGGCACTCCCGGGCTTCTTCAGATCCATCGTCACCGCGCGGGCTGCGTCATCGATCTGACCCATGGCGCTGATGAGCAACGAACAGGGAATCGCAATCGATTGCCGTTCGCCGTGCGAATCAACCCAGGTAAACTCGTTGTTGAGGCTGTCCTTGCCGCTGATGAAGGGCGTATTCCATGCGATGGCCAGATCCGAGCAGGCGATCGCTGCTCGCACGAGAGAACCGAGCGTCTCCGGCCGATCGGTATTCCCCCAACAGAAATTGTCCAAAATCGCGATGCGATCCGGACGAGCTCCGACGGCCACGGCATTGCGGACCGCTTCATCGATCGCGCTGGTAGCCATGTGGTAGGGATCGATGTCGCCAAACCTCGGATTCATGCCGCACGCGAGTACCAAACCGCGCGAAGAGTTCAGTTTCGGGCGCACGATGGCCGCATCGCTTGGGCCACTGCAGGAGGGACCGACCAGCGGTTTGATGACGCTGCCACCCTGAACTTCATGATCGTATTGCCGAATGATCCAATGCTTGCTCGCGACCGTCGGGTGGGCCAGGATCTTTTTGAGGGTCGTTTCGATCTCAACACGGCCCATGACGCCGAGCACGCAGTCGCGCTCTTCGGTCGGTTCGTAAACCGCTTTGCGAACCACGGGGGGACGACCGCCGTGGAGAAATTCCATGTCGATCGAACCGACCTGGGTTCCTTGGTACATCAGTCGCAACCGCCCGGTCGGCATGAACTGGCCGATCACCGCGAACTCGACACTTTCCTTTTTGCAGATGGCGGCCAGCCGCTCCAGGTTCTCGGGAGGAACCGCCAGGACCATTCGCTCCTGGGCTTCGCTGATCCAGATTTCGGTGTAGTTCAAGCCGTTGTATTTCAGAGGTGCGCGATCGAGCCAGACCTCGGCGCCGATCGTTTCTCCCATTTCGCCGACCGCGCTGCTAAACCCGCCAGCTCCACAATCGGTGATCGCGTTGTAAAGTCCTTCATCGCGCGCTTGCAGGACCACATCGAGGACCATTTTTTCGGTGATCGCGTTGCCGATTTGGACGGAGCCCCCCGAAATGGTTTCGCTCTCGTGGGTCAGTTCAACGCTGCTGAAGGTCGCCCCATGGATCCCATCCCGTCCGGTGCGGCCTCCAATCGCCACGATCCAATCCCCGTCGTGCGGTGCCTTGTCGACCTTATCGACCGGGAGCAGCCCAGCATTGCCGCAATAGACAAGCGGATTCCCCAAATACCGATCATCGAAATAAACCGCACCGTTGACGGTTGGGATACCCATACGGTTTCCATAATCCCGTACCCCCGCGACGACCCCTGTCATGACGCGCCGCGGATGAAGCACCCCTGGAGGAAGTTGCTCGGGTGCAATCGTTGGCGATGCGAAGCAGAAAACATCCGTGCTGCAAATCGGCTTGGCCCCGAGCCCTGTGCCGAGCGGATCTCGGATGACCCCGCCGAGCCCAGTGTTGGCTCCACCGTAAGGCTCGATCGCCGAAGGATGATTGTGTGTCTCTACTTTGAATACGACATGATGCTCGTTGTCGAAACGAACAACTCCTGCGTTGTCTTTGAAGACGCTGACGCACCAGTCCTCGGCTCCCAATCGCTCGCGAATGACCTTGGTCGCCGCAAAGATTGTTTCCTTGAGCATGCTGTTGAAATGACGCACCCCTTGGTCGTCGTGATACTCAATGCGTCCGCCGAGAGTCTTGTGGCTGCAATGCTCGCTCCATGTCTGGGCGATCGTTTCCAATTCGATATCGGTCGGTTCGCGCCCTAAACCACGGTAGTAGTTTTGAACGGTTTGCATCTCCGCCAGCGAAAGATACAACTGCCCCGACTTGGAGAGATGCATCAATTGCAGATCGTCCAGCGCGACGATCGGAACCTCGACCAAACGAAGTTGATATTCTGAACCGAGGGACAAGCGATCGAGCGCCAACGGACCGACCACGACTTGTTCGATCGAATCGTTGGCAAGGACTTTTTTGCAAAGCCGATCGATGACCGAGGGATCCACGTTTCCCGAGGCAGCCAGGTCGATCCAGTACTTGCGGAACGTTCGGACTTCGTCGACGCGGTAGTTGAGGCTGCGCAGCATCGCTAGCGTGCTCTGGGCAACGGGGTCCATCACCCCCGGCTTGAAGAGCACATGGATCATCGACCCCTTCGTCAGCCCAATCGATTGCGGATCGGACCAGACCGGATCGCCGACGGCACCGGTCATGAACTGCTGCGCGATGGGATCGGCCAGGTAGTTGGTCGCGATCTCTTGAACGAGCGAGGTTTCGAGATCCCCTTGCAACAGAAAACCGTGAATCCCGAAGAGCTGAAGTCGTTGCGAGATTCCCATTTCGCGGGCGGAAGAGGCCGCATCCGCGCCGAGAGCGTCGGGTTGTCCATCAGCTGACCGAATGTCTACTTGCCACAGCTTCACGAATCGACTTCCCCGTTCTCAAGAGTTGTTCAACCTGATCGAAATCCCCGCTTTCAAGGGCTTCGATCCACGTTTCGCAGATTGTGGCAAACTTCTTGAGAGCCTGTAAGGCAGGGCCATGGTTTTCTTCGAGGATCTGTCGCCATAATTGCGGATTGCTGCTGGCGATGCGGGTGGAGTCCATCCAGCCTTTGCCAACGAAGGGGATCAATTCATCCGGCGTCGAGATCGCCAGGGCGGACGCGACCATGTGGGGCAAATGGCTGGAGATCGCCAAGGCGGAATCATGCTCCGACGGGGATAATTCGCAGATGCGCGATCCGAGCGATTCCCAAAATTCGGAAACACGCGAGACCAACGCGGGATCGGTCCGATCCGAAGGAGTGATCACCACCATGGCACCTTCCAGCAACGTGCCTACGGCATGTTCCACCCCGCTGTGGTGCCCGCCCGCGATCGGATGGCTCCCGACAAAGTGCGAGTCCGATAGACGGCCTGCCGCGGCTCGAACAATACTCTGTTTGGTGCTTCCAACGTCGGTGAGGATCGCATGCGGCGCGACCACACTGGCCGCTTGCTCCAGAGAATCGACGATGGACTTGACCGGAACGCATGCGATCACCAGCTCCGCGTCCTTGGCTCCCTCCCGAATATCATCGGTCGCACTGTCGATAGCGCCGCGCCGCAACGCGGCTTCCAAACGCGATTTGGTTCGGCCTACTCCAACCACTTCCTGGGCCAATCGCCTGCGATGCAACGCCAAACCGATCGAGCCACCCAATAACCCGACGCCGATAATACAAACACGTTGCCAAGTCATGAAAACTCTGTCAGGATCCAATCAAACAAATCGGGTGGCGTTCTCGATTGCCAGTCCACCAACGAACCCCCAATAGTATCTTAACCCGTTGTCTCAGGTTTGCGTATCGGCCCTGCCAATTCCCGCGATCTTTGGGTCGCCGCCATGACCGCATCCAACACGGCCCCGCGGAATCCTCGCTGCTCGAGCACCCGCAAGGCCGCGATCGTCGTCCCCGCAGGACTGGTGACCTGCTCGCGAAGAACGGCGGGATGCCCCCCCGTTTCCTGCACCATCGCGGCAGCCCCCAAGACGGTTTGCGTGGCCAATTGGATCGCGATGTCGCGAGGCAACCCCGCCATCACTCCGCCGTCGCTCAACGCCTCGATCATCATCAGCACGTAGGCTGGCCCGGATCCCGACACGCCGGTCACGGCATGGAGTTGGTCCTCCTGGACATGCACCACACGGCCGATCGACCGAAAAACGCGGTCGCACCATTCGCGATCTGCCTCCTCAACCCCGTGGGCAAACGCGATGCCGGTGGCCCCTTGGAGGCTCTGGGCAGCGATGTTTGGCATCGCGCGCACCACACGCTCCGTTCGAAGCCAATGGGTCAGTTTTTGCAAAGGAATCCCAGCCGCGATCGAAATCAGAAGGTGGTGCGGTCGAACATGGGGTGACAAACTCGATGCGATCGATTCGAGAACCTGCGGCTTAACCGCTAACACCACCCGCTCGGCACGATCGAGCAAACGGTCAGCGTTTTCCGCAAATCCCGCCAACGGAAACCGGCTTCGCAGTTTGGCGACTTGATTGGCGTCTGGTTCACAAAACAGTAAGGCGGATTCGTCGATCCAGCCCGCCTTGAGAACTCCCTGGGCGATCGCGGTCGCCATCTGCCCGCCACCGAGCAAGCCCAAAACAGTCGTGGTCATGTAGGTTCTCCCTGGTTTCCCGAATCTTTCCCAGTTTAGCCGTCCATCGGCATTCGGGGAGACGCCATGCCTGGAATCCGAAAACAAGACGCCGTTTGCGCGAACAATTCCAACTGCCGAGCCGCCCATGCCGGCTCGCGCCCCAGTTCTCTCGCTAGGATCGCGGCCACCCGCGGCGCAAGCGACTCGGCAACCTCCACATCCAAAAACAACCATCGGGTCCGCCGCGCCAAAATGTCCTCGACAGTTCTCGCCATCTCGGTCCGGACAAATCGGACGATCTCGTCCTCCAAACTGCAGATGTGAACAAGTCGGTGCACCGAAGTTGCGTCGTAGTTGATGAATGGAGATTGGGTGTCGTGTTCTCCCTCGAGAATCCTGAGGTCGGCGGTTCGGCATGCGGATGCTCGCAAGCCACAGAGCGCGATGCATCGATCGATACAGTCATCCGCCATCTTGCGAGCTGTGGTCCACTTGCCTCCGGTGATAGTGATCAATCCGGAATCGGAAATGTCGATGGTATGGTCCCGCGACATCGCAGAGGTCTTACCGCTGCTCCGCTTGGGCTTGACCAGCGGCCGAATACCGACGTACACACTCGTCACATCGGATCGCTGCGGCGGCCGTGTGAGGTATTCCGCGCAGGTGCCGAGGAGGAATTCGATCTCCTGATCCTGCGCTCGAGGCTCAACGACCGCATCTGGAATCGGGGTATCGGTGGTCCCCACGACGACGCGATCATGCCAGGGGATTAAGAAAAGGACCCGTCCATCGCTGGTCTTGGGAACAATGATCGCCGAATCACCAGGGAGAAACGATCGAGGAAGGACGATGTGCACCCCCTGGCTAGCGGCGACCATCGCTTCAGCACCGGGCATATCAAGCCGCCGAACGCCATCGCAAAAAGGGCCGGTCGCATTGACGATACACCGGGCGGACACGTCGATCGCCTGTCCTGTCTCTTCATCGACGAAGCGAAGGCCTGAGATCTTGCCTCGAGGGTCTTTGACGAGTTGCTCGACGGACGCGTAGTTGATGGCCACGGCCCCTTCGTGGCATGCGGTCTGAAGAAGATCGATCACGAGCCTGGCATCGTCGAATTGCCCGTCGCTGTAGAGGATCCCATACCGGGCGCGGTCAGGTCGCAACGTCGCCGCCCGCTTGAGGCAGACTCCGCTGGATATACCTTGGCTCCGCCGGTACTGGCTGCGTCCTGAGAGCAGGTCGTAGACCCAGAACCCCAACCGATACCACGCGAATTCCAACCAACTGCGGCAGGGCACGACAAACGATCGTTCGTGCACCACATGCGAGGCATTGCGGCCCAAACGACCACGTTCGCGAAGTGCATCGCGCACCAGAGCGATGTTTCCCTGGGCCAGGTAACGGACGCCGCCATGAACAAGTTTGGTGGAACGACTCGATGTGCCTTTGCCGAAATCATGCCTCTCCAAGAGGAGAACTTGCAAACCTCGGCTCGCTGCATCCAGCGCGATGCTCACTCCGGTCGCTCCACCGCCGATCACCACGATGTCCCAGGGATCGCTCCGCTTCGATGCGATCCTCAGCATGGTATCCCGATCCATGGTCATGACGAGCTGTTGGCAGTATCGGGTTCTTCCCACTCGCGGGAGCGTTCGAGAGCCTTGGCCCATCGGACGCGACGCTGGGCCGCTTCGTCGGCTCGCATGATCGGTTCAAAGATTCTCTCGGCCTGCCAGAGCGACTCGATTTCCTCCATGCTCGCCCAATACCCGACCGCGAGTCCTGCCAGATACGCCGCCCCCAAGGCCGTGGTCTCGATGATTCGAGGCCGCACGACCGGTACTTGCATGACGTCGGCCTGGAACTGCATCAGCAGATCGTTGGCGCTAGCTCCCCCATCGACCCGCAATTGCCGGATTGGAATCTCGGAATCATGCCCCATGGCCGTGAGCACATCAGCAACCTGGAACGCGATCCCCTCGAGGGCGGCCCGAGCCAAATGCCCCGCCGTTGTGCGTCGGGTAATTCCTACGATCGTTCCGCGCGCATAGGCATCCCAGTGGGGCGCACCCAAACCTGCGAATGCTGGAACGAGATAGACGCCATCGTTGTCGGGAACCGATTTGGCGAGGGATTCAACCTCGGCGCTGCTGCGGATGATCCCAAGACCATCGCGCAGCCACTGAACGGCCGCCCCCGCGATAAAGACACTCCCTTCCAATGCGTACTCAATGCCACGCTGGGTACTCCATGCCACGCTCGTCAGCAATTTCCGTTTCGATGGCGTGGGGGTATCGCCGATATGCATCAGCATGAAGCAACCCGTGCCGTAGGTGTTTTTCGCCATTCCATGATGAACGCAGTTCTGACCGAACAAAGCCGCTTGCTGGTCACCTGCAACCCCGGCGATCGGAATCGGAGCCCCCAAAAGATCGGCCTCGGTCGCTCCCAGAACCTCGCTGCTGTTGCGAATCTCTGGCAGGACCGACCTGGGTATGCGGAGCAATTGCAGCATCTCCTCATCCCACTGTCCGGTCCGCAGTCGCATCAACATGGTCCGCGACGCGTTGCTGGAATCGGTCGCATGCAATCGCCCTCCGGTCAAGTTCCAGATCAGCCATGCATCGATGGTGCCAAAGGCGAGGTGTCCGTCGTCTGCCAACGCGCGTGCGCCCGGGACATGATCGAGCAACCATGCAAGCTTGGTCCCTGAGAAATACGGATCCAAGACCAAACCAGTGGTCGACTCGACGCGTGGTGCATGACCCGCTCGCCGAAGTTCGTCGCAGCGATCCGCCGTTCGGCGGTCTTGCCAGACGATGGCGCGGTGCACCGGTTTTCCCGATCGGCGATCCCAGAGGACGGTGGTTTCGCGTTGGTTCGTAATCCCGATCGCTGCAATGCTCGATGCCGAGGTATTCGTCTTGGCGAGCACTTCGCGGGCGACCGCGAGTTGCGTTTCCCAGATCTCGTTCGCATCGTGCTCGACCCATCCCGCCTTGGGATAATGCTGCTCAAACTCCCGCTGCGCTACCCCGAACACATTCCCCTGGCGATCGAACAGGATCGCTCGCGAACTGGTGGTTCCCTGGTCGAGCGCGAGGACGAATGTTGCGGTCATAGAACATGAGATTCCGTTCGGAAGATGAGGTCGGCCTATTGGCTTTCCGCTCGAAGGTAGGAAATGATACCGGCGAGGGACTCCGGTGCAACGAGTTGTTCGAAGCCCTCGGGCATCAGTGACAATTTCGACATTCGGAACTCAGTCAATTCGGATTTCGGAGTACGTTCGACGCGGCCCGCCGTGTTGACCCATTCGATGGCGCTGTCATCTTCTCGAAGTTTGAGTCCGGTGATGACTTCGCCATCTTCGGTCTTTGCCTGGAAGGCCCAGTATTTTTCCTCGACCGACCGATGAGGATCGAGAATGGCGGTCACCCATGCTTCGTTGGTCCAATGGATCAAACCTCGGATGTTGGGACCCACGCTCTCCTGTGTTCGACCATCGACCGTTCGCGGGTCATGGCAAACGGCACAGTGTTTTTGGTACGCCGCACGGCCGACTTCCTGATCGGAGTGGGAAGGCCAATTGGCGACCATCTCGCGAACAATCGCCGCCCGGTCGCTTCCCGGCGGAGGACCAAACAACTCCAACACCATTTTTGATGCTGGGCTCTCAGGCAACTGTCGCAATCGCATGGCAGTGACCGCATCGATGCTGTCGCGCGGGATTTTTCCGTCTCGCACGGAGTCTAGCAACATAGGAACCGATTCAATCCGATTGGTCCACTCTGTCAATATCACCGACTGGGCGTCCGTGCTCAGATCGTTCCAGGCGTTGGACAAGTTTGCCAACGCGGGACTTCCGGAACGGGCCAGAGCGAGCGCGAGCTTGCGATCGATTTCGGCATCGCGATTCTGTTTGAGACCGGCCAGGAACAATTGGTGCAATTCGCTCCAGGATTCGCCGATCCGTGTTTCGAGCAAATCGATGGCGGCAGAGGCAACCGGGGTTGCTTGCTGTGGGTCGCTGAGCGATTTTTTGGCGTCGCTGATGACTTGATTGAGCGCAGAGGCATCGATCCCAGAGGATTCGGAGGCAGCGAACTGGCGGGCGAGCACATAGTGCCACGCAGGTCGAGCCCCGGACGACTTCGAGATCGATGTGAGCAATTCATTTCTCAAGTCAGGCGAAATCCGACCGACGAGTTTTTCGAGCAACCGTTGGCCTCCAGGCCCCGACTTGGCGAGGGCCGGATTGGCAGGATCGAGCAGCGATCGGATAGTGCCATCGATCGAGCGTGGGGCGAGCATGCTGGTCATGTCCAAAATCCAAGGGTCATTGGCATGCAGGATCAGGGCGCGAGCGATTGCATCGGTTCGCGGCGCGGTATCGATGCTCCCCTCAATGGCCATCGCCAATGCAACCGATGCGAAGTTCTGCCAATGCTCGGGCCGTACCAGTTGCCAAAGTTTCGAACGAAGCGATGCGCTATCGGCGGCGCGGTCGATCCAGCGCACTGCCCCTTCGGCAACTCGCGGATCAGCGTCCCGAAGTCGATTTTCAAAATCCTCCGCACTGGCAAGGCCGCAAGCGCACAAGGTTGCGAATGCTCGGAATCGTACCCGGGGTTCTGGGTCTTCGTTGGCGAGGCGTCGCATTTGCTGTATCGCATCGGAGGGCAACCCGCCATCGCGTTGCCTCCGCACCAACTCTTGTTCCGCCTGGTCCGCTTGCGCGGAGCTAACGGCAGCCAAATATTTGGCAATTTCCACGTCCGCCAGCTTGGTCATGTTGACCAACGGCATCGGTGCAAATCCCGTTTGCCGGACACGATACAAACGGCCCGCGTGATCCCCGGCACGGACATTGATTCGGCGCTGCCATTCCTCGGGAATCCACTCGGGATGCTCGATGACGAAGCGATACATATCCGCGATCCAGAGAGTGCCGTCGGGCGCATTTTCGATGCGAACCGGTCGGAACCAGGGATCGCTGCTCCGCACCCAATCGGATTTGGCATCTTCACTGACCCGAACAGCTGCCCACGTTGCACCTCTGGGTTCCAACCGAAAGCGAGCTACGAGATTGTGAACAGGTTCGCATACGGTCGCCCAGCCGCGCATCGACTCGCCTTGCCCTGGTCCGCGGTTGATGATGGTGCTGCAGGCCGACGTAAATCGATTGATGGTGAACAAATCGTTGAACCGATCCGCTTGCTGACTGATGGGATAAACCGGCGGGATACTTGGGGGATCGGTCATCCAGTGGAAGCGACGGTATGGGACCTTGCCTCCATAGTTCGCCCATTTCTGATCGACGACGTAGTGATACATCGGGTAGCTGTTCTCGTGGCCAAACCACGTGGCGAAGTCGTCCGTCGCACGGATGTACTGCGAGTCACCCGTCTCGACGCGCATGGTTGCGGTGTCGGGATCGAGGCTGATATCGAAACCGGAAACCGTGTGGACGACCGGATCCGATTTTTTGATGATCCCATCCCCGGTCGCCGTGATGCGTTCGGCTGCTCCTCCTGTACCGAAGTAGAGACGATGCTCCATGCCATACGTGAAGCCATGAACACGGTGCTGGGGATTGCCTTCGGGGAATCCTGTCAGGAGCACGCGACGCTCATCCGCAACTCCATCTCCGTTGGTGTCGCGAGCAAAGAAAATGTCAGGGGCACAAGCGATCACGACTCCATCCCGCCAGGGATAAATGCCGGCCGGGTAATTCAATTGATCGAGAAACGTCTTTGCCTGGTCCAATTGCCCGTCGCCGTCGGTGTCTCGCAATGCTTTGATGCAACCGGATCGGCCTCCGCCCGACGGATAGTCCCCCATCTCGACCACCCACACAGTGCCGTCGGTGCCGAACGCGAAATTGACCGGGTCCATGATCATCGGCTCGGAGGCCATCAATTCGATGGTGAAGCCTTCGGGGACTTGGATCGAAGCCAACGATTCCTGGGGAGACATCGGTTCATCGGCGAGCCGCTTTTGTCGCGTCATCTGCAAAACTCGGTCCACGATGGTCGCTTCCGTGCCCGACGACCAGCGTCCAGGCTGCAGGTAATACAACATCGAGCCATCGACCTCGTATCCACCCTCACCACGCACACGCTCGCTCGCCACATAGGCAAACACATCGTCAACGTAGCCGGCGACCCAAACGTTCGCAAATTGGCTCAACTCCTTTTCGAAACGGATCTGGTAGTCGACGACCACTTCACCGCTCATGAACACCCAAGCCAGATCGCTGCCGAAAGCCCAAAGGTGGATCGGTGCCGGATACGTTTCGGGGATCCGGTCTTTTCTTGTCAACAGATCGAGCCAGTGGTTGGCAAAATTGCGTTCATGGGCTGATCCCGTTTCCCGCATCTCTTGCAACTTCTTCTTGTTCGGCCGCTCGGGAGCGAGTGCGACCAAAGCAAAGGCTGTCTTCGCGGGAGGAGGAAGCGGCTTGAGAGGTTGGCGGAGGACCTCTTGAACGGCTGTTGCCATCGCTTTGCCGTGCGCCTGGGACAATTCCAAGGTACCTCGAGGATTCGGATTGGAATCTGCACCGCAACCGATGATCGGCAACGCGATGCAGCCAGCCATCTCGGATTCCAGATGCGTCGCCGAGATCCCGGGCCAGTCGCCGCTGATCCGATTGTCTTCGGGAGAGATGGACGTGCTGTGGCATGCGTACTGGTAAGCGACCGCGATCGGCTTGCCCTGTTCATCGGCGACGCGCAGCACGCGAACACTGCGATCGACTGGCCCCTCTTCGACCACACCGATGTTCGTCCACTTCTTGTCTTTCAATTGTCTCCGATTGATCGCGAAGTCAGCGTGCCCCAATCCGTATTCGACCGACGCCGAACGACGATTCTCCGACGCCTTCAAAATGACCGAGACAATCTCTCGCCGCAACCGATCGGTGTACTGAAGCATGTCGTCGCGTTCTTTTCCCTCAAGAGGGCTACCGAACAAGTTCGGGATCGTGGCATCCAAATGCGGGGCCGTATGCGCATGGGTTGTGCACAGTACAATCCGAGACCTGGGGATGTTCAGTTTCGGGAGCACTTCGGCGAGTATCTGTTCGGTCATCACCGAGGAGATCCCAATCGCATCGATCGAGACAATCACGAGAGGTTGGGACTCCGCAGGCGACGGTCCCTCGGCGGCGGTGGTCGGTTCCAGCACGAGAGCCCGCGCGTACAGGCGGTCGGCGATGGAGGTGAAGGGTTTGTTGCGCGATGCGTAGCCACTGAGGCGGACAGGTGTTTCTGGGGTGATATCGGTCTTGGCAACCCCGGCGCGCCAAGTGGCTTGTTGAGCCGTCAGAGGCTCGCTCCACCATGCCATCATCCCCAGGACCAAGCAACCAGCAAACAATTGCTGCAAACCTAGGCTTTTCATCGAAGGATTCATCGGTTTGGTACCCAAAAAGAGAGTTGCGGGCGCAGGTGCCCCCGTCACGCCAATTCTAATACTATAGCAGACCGCAATTTACCGGGCATCAGCAACCGGTCAGGCGGCTACCTGGGATCTCCAAGCTTGCCAGTAGAACAGAAAGCCTTGCACGGCGGCGGGCCGGGGCAAAATGGCATCCACACCCGAGATTTTCCAATCGGACCAGCGAGCCCAGGTCGGGAACGGGTCAACCAGAGCCAATAAGGCGTCGGGATACTGTTCACGAACGGCTTGAGCGGCCCCCCGTATGGCTGGCTCGGAATCCTCCGAACGGGAGACGCAGTCGATTACAATCAGCGACGGATCGAGTCCGGGTGGGTCCCGTGACAACCGACTGACGACCACATGCAACCCCGCCACCGAGCATGCATCCCGCCACAAATCCCGTCCGTCCCCATGATCGGTAACGATCCAGGCCAAACTGTGACTGGACTGGCCCTGTCGGAGCATCGTTGACTGCCAGATCGACCGATCGATCAGCCATTGAACGCGCCATGGAGTTGATTCCGACGGCCGATTGCCAGCGGACTTCTTCTTCAACTCGCGATTCCGCTCGGCCGCTTGACCGACAACCTCGCTCACCCAGGGGAAGATTCGATCGTACCATTGATACCAATAAAAGTTCGGTAATCCGTCGGGAAGAGGACTGGTTCGGCGATGCCCGTGCCAATCGTTTCCCAAGATCGCGGCGAATGGAATCTTCGATGCGCCTTTCGCTGTGGAACCACTTCCGTTCAGCATTCCACTCAACAGGCCGTTTTCAAGCCAAGTGATTGCCTTTCGGTCCGCGCGATGCTCCGACGCCACGATCAGCAATTGGGAAGCGTTCGGATCGCGTGGCTGCGGCTTGGAGACCCAGTCCTGGACGTTCTCGTCAGTCAAGAGGATGACATTTTCGAACTGACTTTGGATCCATCCCCACGGGCCATCGGAGGGGCCATACCAACCGACGACCAACGGACGCATCATTTCGAGTTCGCCTGCAGCAGTTCCGATTCGGTGGTTCGGATCAATTCGAGTGCCTCGGCTGGCGAGGTGGTCGAACGGAGCATGGTCAGGAACACTTCATCGCTCACCATCCGAGCCAATCGCGCCAGGATGCGCAAATGGACTTGATCATCGGTGGAGCAGATCAGGAAGAAGACGTCCGTCAAATGCCCGGCTGCATTGCCGAACGGAATCGGCTGAGGGGAAATCCCCAGGGCGACCAGTGAATCCGACAAAATCGAAACCTGAGGACGCCGAGGGTGGAGCAAAGCCACACCGTTTTCCAACGCGGTGGGATGGAGCGATTCGCGAGCCTGGACAGCTTCGGCCATCGTGTCGGCATCCCAGAGCAGGCCGGTCGAGGCTGCCAGTCGGCACATTTCCCGGATCACGGAACCTCGCGTCCGAGCCAGCAGGGGGACTTCGATGGCCTCCACCATCATGAATTCCGATAGCATGGACCGATCGTCGATGGTCGTATCCCAGTTGCGATCGAGGATTTTTTCAACCTTTTCCAACTCGGCGGCATCGCTGACCCCGATCTGCTCCTCGAGCCAATGATGGATCTCCGACTCGGAAAATCGCCACTGACCGTTTACCCGTCGCCCCGGCAACTTGCCGCGCGTGGCCATCTTTGTCACCTGGTCTGGGGTGATATGGAGGTAGGCTGCGAGTTGATCGAGATCGAAGTCTTTGCTGGCCATGCGGGAACAAAAATCCTGTAAGATGCGTTTTGAGTGATCCTCAAGTGTATTTCGCACCCGAATTGAGGCAATCCCGATTCCTTCCTCGAATCCCAGGACTTGACGATGTTCTTCAATAATTCACCGCATTCGTTCCGTCGCAATCGCCGCACCATGCTCCGTCAAGGGCTTGCCACTGCAGGCGGCTTGGCACTCGCGACGAGTCCCTTCGCGCAAATCCTGGCCCGCGAAGCCCAAGCCGCGGGCTTGAAATTGGGTGTGCAACTCTATTCGCTGCGAGGCTTCCCCGCCGATCAAGCCTTGAAATACGCCAAGGAATTGGGATTCGTGGAGGTCGAATTCTACAGCGGCATGTTCCCGCTCAACTCGTCTGATGAAGCGATTCGCACCATGGTCGCTCAGGTCAAAGAACTCGGACTCGCCATCTCTGCCCACGGTGTCAACGGCTTCACCAAAGACGATGCTGCCAACCGGAAGATCTTCGATTTTGCAAAAAAAGCTGGGATCAAGAACATCTCGGCCGCCCCGACCCCCGACTCGTTCGACAGCTTGAACGCGCTCGTCAAGGAATACGACATCCGGATCGCCATCCATAACCACGGCCCCTCCGATCGATTCAACAAAGTGGTCGATGTCCTGCGAGCTATCGAGGGACGCGATCCGAGGATCGGTGCCTGTGCAGATCTGGGCCACTTCATTCGCTCCGGTGAAAAACCGGTCGAAGTCATTCGATCGCTAGCCGGCCGGCTGTATGGAATTCACCTCAAAGATTTCGCCGAAATGAAGGAGAACACGCGCGGCGTCATCCTGGGCAAGGGGCACCTCGATTGCGTCGCAGTCTTCGATGCGTTGCTCCAAGCCAAGTTCCCGTCCGACGGCGCTCTGTCGCTGGAGTACGAAGAAAACGAGAAGAATCCGATCGCCGATATGCGCGAGTGTTTCGCCGTCGCACAAAGCGCCTTGAAAAAAGTCGGAGCCTCATAGCGCTCTCCAAAATGTCCGCCCTTCGGGCCTAGGCCATTTAAGCCAGAACGGGTTTCACAATGACTGCCGTGGCTCCCCGAGCCACGGACTGCTGGCACCTCTGTTCTGAAAAGCCTGAAGGGCTGACACAATAACTGTCCCTCGATGAGCAGCGCCGGGCACGCATCATTATGTCGTTATACTGTCGGCCCATTCGGGCCTAAGGAAGAGGGATAGACTCGGCGACCGGGGGACTTCGTCGCCCCGGCATTCAGACTGTCGGCCCA
>JBKDXO010000101.1:0-39131 GCA_046306195.1 Planctomycetota bacterium
CTTCCGTACTCCGGAAAAACCGCCGATAAAATGTTGGATCAGATCGACTTGTTGTGGGAAGCCACCAAGAAGAAAGGACGGATTCGAAAAATCGAGCCCAAGGATCGCGACTCAAAAGATCCGAAACCCGAACCCAAAGCCGATCCCAAGTCCTCCGCATCCATCCTCCCCGCAGGCGTCCGTCTGGCGATGTTGCAAGATCCTTCGCCCAAGGATACGGCCGAGGGTACTGCTGGCGACCAGGGCGTTGAAAAGCCCGATGCCGACTCGAAAGGTGATGAACTCAAGATCTATCGTGGGCCCAACGGATTGATTGTCACCAGCGATGATCCCCAACTGCTCAATGAATTCGATGAGATCGCGAGGGTGGTTCAGGAGCAAATGGCTGCCGGTCCCTCCGAGCCCACCGTCTTCTATCTTCAGTACATTACGGCTCCGGCTGCCGAGGAGTTGATCCGCGGCGTGCTGGGTGGGACATCGTCATCTTCGGGTGGCGGCGGTGGGGGGGGACTCCTCGGAGATGTGGCGTCCAGCGTCCTCGGAGGAGGAGGCTTTCTCGGCAGTCTGCTCGGCATGGGAGGTGGGGGCGGTTCGTCGACATCCAGCGGCTCCATGACGGCCAGTGGCGATGTCTTCATCACCGCCGATCCACGCCAAAACGCGCTCTGGGTACAGGCCAATGCCATGGATCTGCAACTGATCGAACAATTGATCGAAATCATCGACACGGAAAAAGGGCCGGTCGATATTCAAACACGCGGCGTACCGAGGATCCTGTATCTCGAAACCGCGCCGGTCGCCCAGGTCGAAGCGACCGTCAAGTCGGTGTTTGCCGATCGGCTCTCTTCGAACGCACAAGCTGCCTCGCAACGTCCACCATCTCCGCAGGAATTCATCGAGGCCCTGCGCGGCGGTGGCGGCGGAGGACGCAATCGCGGATCGGCCCCCAAAGAGCTCAAAGAACAAACCATGTCCATCACGGCGGACACCAAGAACAATGCCCTCATCGTCTTGGCCCCGCAACAACTGTTCGAAGATGTCGAAGCCCTGGTCAAGGAACTCGACAAAACGGCCGAAGGTTCCGAAGACAGTGTGATGGTTGTTCCTCTCGGAGGCGATATCAATCCCACCACGATTCGCTCCGCGCTCTCGTCGGTCTTCGGTTCGCAAGCGAGAACATCGTCCACCTCGAATCCGCAACCGGCAACCACAGCTCCCGCCAATCCGCAAGCAAACGCAGGGGGTGGGTTTCGAGGATTTAACCCCGGTGCCTTTGGCGGTGGCCAAGGATTTCAAGGTTTTGGCGGAGGTGGCGTCCCGGGCGCTGGCGGCATGGGCGCTGGTGGTACAGGTGGCGGCGCGAATCCTTTCGGCGGCGGGAATCCTTTCGGGGGCGGCCGGAACCCGTTTGGTGGAGGAGGCATGCAAGGCCTCCGAGGTATGGGGGGGGGCGGAAATCCGTTCGGCGGCGGCCAGGGTGGAATGGGAGGTGGCCAACGGGGCGGCAATCAAGGCGGAAGTAATCGCGTGAACAGAAGCCGCGGCAACTGACCAGGTATCAAACAGTCATGATCTTCGAAGCGGGCGAAATTCTATTGCGACGCGGTCTGGTCAATGAGAGCCAGCTCATGGAATCGCGCGCCGCTGCCAATGGCGGCGGGATCCTGGAAAGCGTTGTCCAGAAAGGCTTTGTCCGCGAGGAGGAAATGCTCCGCGCGATGGCTGAAGAACTAGGTCTCGAATACATCGATCTTCGCGAAGCCAACATAGATCTGGAACAGTTGCAATCCTTCCCCCAAAAACTGATCTACCGCCACTCGATCTTTCCCGTGCGACGCGAAGGTCGTCGATTGTTTGTCGCAACGAGCAATCCGCTCGAACTCTATCCACTCGACGAAGCAGCTGCGGCCTTGAACTGCGCGGTCGTCCCGCTGGTAGCCGAGAAAATCGAGATCGCGAAACTCGTCAAGAAACATCTCGGGGTCGGCAGCGAAACCGTCGAAGGCTTGCTCGCCGCTCGAAGCGATGAAGACGATGACATCGAACTTCTCGAAAAATTCGAAGCCGATGGGAGCGAACTGAGCGAGCAAGCGCAGGAAGCTTCCGTCGTGCGGCTCGTCAACGAAATCCTCGTCGAAGCGGTCGACGCGCGGGCCAGCGACGTTCATATCGAATCGCAAGCCTCCGGCATCGTCGTCCGCTACCGCATCGACGGTATCCTGCAAACGCAACCCGTTCCTCCCGAAATCAATCGCTTTCAAGCTGCCATCATCTCGCGATTGAAGATCATGGCCAAACTCAATATCGCCGAGAAACGATTGCCGCAAGACGGTCGTATCAAATTGCGAGTGCACGGTCGCGAGATTGATATCCGCGTGTCGGTCATCCCGATGATCCATGGCGAGAGCCTCGTCATGCGTATCCTCGACAAAGGGGCCATGAAGTTCGACCTTCGCAGCCTCGGCATGGGAGAGGAGACGTATCGGATCTTCAGCGAGCTGATCCGTATCCCTCACGGCATTATCTTGGTGACTGGCCCGACCGGCTCGGGAAAAACGACGACTCTCTACAGTTCGCTCCTCGAGATCCGATCCTCCGAAAACAAGATCATCACCGCCGAGGATCCCGTCGAGTATCAGCTCGAAGGGATCAACCAGATCCAAGTCCACCCCAAGATTGGATTGACCTTTGCCGCGTCCCTTCGCAGCATTCTGCGCCATGACCCGGATATCGTCCTGGTGGGTGAAATCCGCGACGCAGAGACCGCGGAGAACGCCATCCAGGCATCCCTTACCGGTCACACGGTCTTCAGCACCCTTCACACCAATGATGCAGCCGGCGCCTTTACCCGAATCGTCGACATGGGAATCGAACCGTTCCTGGTCGCCAGTACGGTCGAAGGGGTCATGGCCCAGCGACTGGTCCGGCGATTGTGCCCGGAATGCAAGAAGCCGTACCACCCCACGCACGAAGACCTTCCTCGCGACTTCCCGTTCGAGAAACTGGATGGCAAACCTTTGTATTTGCCCGAAGGATGCCGTGTCTGCCGAGGTCTAGGATACTCCGGTCGGTTCGGTATTTACGAATTGCTGGTCACCAACGAAGAAATCAAGCAAGCAGCCCACGATCGCCTGAGCAGTTTTGAGATCAAGCAACTGGGGCTCAAACACGGGATGCTGACCTTGCGCATGGATGCGTTTCGCAAGGTTCTCGAGGGAACAACCAGCATGGACGAAGTGCTTCGCGCCACCAAGGGCGACACGATCGGATGACGACGATGAAGGAGCACAACCATGCCTGATTTCGCGTACATCGCTCGCGACTTGAATGGCAAGTCCGTCGTCGGCACGATCGCTGCTGCCAGCGTGCGCGATGCCGCCACGCAACTCGGTTCGAAATCCCTGTTTCCGATTTCCATCAAGGTCGATAAGACCAAACAAGTGCGCTCGACCGGCCGCGTTTCGGGAACGCAAATGGCCGCCTTCTATGGCCAGCTCGCGTCGTTGCTCCGAAGCGGCGTACCGATGCTCAAAGCCCTGTCGGTCCTGTCCACCCAGGCTGGGTCGAGCAAGGTGCTGCGGAACGCCATCTCGGAAATCAAGGCCCGGGTCGAAGAGGGAGAATCCCTCCCCGAGGCCATGGCTCGCTATCCGAGAATCTTCAACGACATGGCCGTCAACATGACGCGAGCCGGCAGCGAAGGAGGATTCCTCGAGGATGCCCTCGAACGGGTCGCCGGTTTCGTTGAACAACAAGAAGAGCTCAAGGGCAAGACCATGGGAGCCCTCGCATATCCACTCTTCGTCATGGCGGTCGGATTGATCGTCGTCACCGTCTTGTTGATCTTCTTCGTTCCCCAATTCGAGGGGATCTTCAAAAACCTTCGAGGCAAAGGGGGATTGCCCGCCGCCACCGAACTCCTTCTCGCGATCAGCCGTACGGTGCAGGATTATTGGTGGATCGTCCTGGGGGTCGTCGCCGCTATGATCGTGATCTTGAAAAAGTATTTGGAGACCGCTGAAGGTAGACGGAATGCCGACTTGATCCGAATCAAAATGCCGTTGATCGGAGGTGTGTTTTTGAACCTCGCAGTCGCGCGATTTTGCCGCGTCCTCGGAACTTTGCTCAAGAACGGGGTTCCTATCCTCAAGTCGCTCGATATCAGTCGGGCTGCCGCCGGGAACACCATCTTGTCGGAAGCGATCGCCGACGCGAGCACCGAAATCACGGCAGGTGCACGACTTGCCAAGCAACTCGAGAAATCAGGACACTTCCCCCCCACCGTGGTCGAAATGATCTCGGTTGCCGAAGAGTCCAACACCCTGGATACTGTGCTGGTCAATGTCTCAGACAACCTCGAGAGAACCACCTTCCGCAGGCTTGAAACGGTCATCCGTCTCGTCGAGCCGGTGATGTTGTTGATCCTTGCGGGGTTGGTCATGTTCGTCGTCTTGGCCTTGATGCTGCCAGTCATGAACAGCGCCAATAGTTTGTAATCACACCGAAACCCAAATACACCTCAACCCATCCTTTGGAGCCTACCTATGAATCGTCATTCATCCCACCCCGTCCGCTCGCGGCGACGCGCGTCTCGCCGAGGTTTCACCCTCTTGGAAGTCTTGCTCGTTTTGATCATCTTGGTCGTGATTGCGGGATTCGCGATTCGCAACTTTACCGGCATCCAGGACACTGCGAACAAAAAAGCTGCGAGCGCTCAGATCAGCCAGCTCAGCAGCGCCGTCAAAACCTATCAGTTGCTGATGGGGCAATTGCCTCCCAATCTCGAAGCCTTGGTCAATCCGCCTGCCGATCTTCAAAATCCTGGCGAATGGTCCAAGCAACTCGACAAGGTTCCTGCCGATCCGTGGAATCGGCCCTACGAATACAAAGTCAATGGCTCGTCCTTCGAGATTCGGTCCGTAGGCTCGGACGGCCAGTCAGGCACTTCGGATGACATCACCAACGCCTGACCGTCCGATCGATTCTCGCCGTGGCTTTACGCTGCTCGAACTGCTGCTGGTCTTGACCATCCTGGCAGTTCTGGCAGGGTTTGCTGTGCCTACGTTTGAATCGATGGTCAGCAGTCGCCGCATCCAGAATTCGATCGAGAAACTGCAAAACGAGTTGCTCGAGGCACGTGTGGAGGCCATGAAGACCGGTCAAGCGCAAGTCTTTCGCGCCACCATTCACGGCAACTCGTACTCGATCACGCCCTGGCTCAGCGGCAACGAAGAAATCGATGCTGCGGCAGGAGCGACCGTGATGACCGCTGGCGGCGTTGTCGAAACCGAACGGACATCGACTGGCGCTGTGGCAGCCTCGAGCGGTGTCGACAGCGATTCGCTCAGGGCGCTTGAGACCGACGTGATGTTTCTGTCGATCGACACCCTCGTCGATTCACGCAATGCGCTCGAGATCCAGAAATCGGGCGAGATCGCGCCGATGCCTGGCGCCCCCGCCGCGTCCGCATCCGGTTCAACATCGTCCCCTCTGTTGCTCTATCCCGACGGGACCTCCACCACCGCCCAAGTCATCCTGGCTGACGTATACGGTCGCCGCTGGGCGATCCAACTGCGAGGAGTCACCGGTCGATCGACCAACTTGCGATTGACCGCCGTGGACGCCAGCTCGCTCCCATCGATCGTCAGCACCGTCGGTGCGACCCCATAAGTAACGAGGCCCCTGACGATGACAACCATTCCCAAAAATCCCCTCCCCGTAGAACAGTTGTACTCAACTGTTCCCGCGCTGCGTACCCACTCCCACCCTCACTCCCACCCCCACTCCCTCGCTCCCGCACCGAACCCATTCCGAACAATTCGATGCACCGAAGTTGCAATTCGTCGTTCTCGTCGATCCGGACTTTCGCTTCTCGAAGTCGTGCTCGCTCTTTCGATCCTCGCGATGTCGGCAGGGATCTTGGCCTCCATCACGATGACCGCAGTCAACAACGGCATGATGGGGCATCGGTTGGCGACCGCGCAGATCCTGGCCGAGTCCAAGATGGCGGAGGTCTTGACCGGCGCGATCCCAATCCAAGGTGCCGTCGGCTGGACTCAGATTACCGATCCGGTGCCTGGCGGGACGTGGTACTATCGGCTCGAAACCACCGTGACCGGCAACCAGGACATGGTCGGTGTTCGATTGGCGATCACGGACGAGATCGGGATGTCTGACGATGCCGAATTGTTCTACATCGCGCGCTGGATGATCGATCCCGCCTTGGGATTGGATACTCCGCCTGCTCCGACCTCAGGAACAGGAACCACCCCCTCGGGAACCGGGAACAGCTCGAGCGCGACCGGTACCGCGAAGGGTTTCGGAGGAGGGATTCAATGACGCGTCGACACGGTTTTACGTTGCTGGAAGTACTCTTGTCGCTGTTCTTGTCGGCGGTGGTCGCCGTGTTGATCGGCGGTTTGGTGCAACTCTACTTAGTGAATGAATCGCGAGGTCGCGAACAATTGCGGCAAACGCAAACGGCCCGCGCCATCCTCAACATGATTGCCGAGGACATTCGAACCACCGTGCGTCATCAACCCTACGATACGAGCGTCCTGCAGCAGATGCTTTCCGGCGCAGCCGGTTCGATGCTGGGTGGCATGGGAGGTGGCAGCGCAGGCGGTGGTGGCAGCGCAGGCGCTGGCGGGAGCGGCGACCCGAGCAGCGGTGGAGGCGCAGATGCGTCAGGCGCCACAACACCCGCCGGACCAACCGTCATTCCGCCAGGAATTTTCGGCAATGAGCTCTCCATCGAGATCGACGTCAGTCGCATGCCCAGGCCCGATGAATACGTGATCCAGCTCGGAGACGTGAATCGAGGCACGCTCGGCGATATGCCCAGCGACATCAAGACCGTCGGCTATTACGTGCAATCGCCGCGCGCGGACGGCGTACTCGATCCGCTCGCCCAGATCGCTGCGCAGTCCTCGGAGGACACCGGCGCTAGCGGCAAACTGAGCGGAGGACTCGTCCGGCGATCGCTCGATCGCGCTGTAACGCAATTCGCGTATGCCAACGGGAACACCACACAGATCGGCCGCACGGGTGAGATCATCGCTCCCGAAGTCATCGGTATTGAGTTCTCGTACTTCAACGCCAGCTCCGGGTGGCAAACCCAATGGGACTCGGCCCAACTTGGTTTGCCCCACGTGATCAAGGTGACCCTGGCGATTCAAACCGAGGCCAAAGCCCGAACCAACCCGATCGATCCGGGGCTGACGCTCTCGAGCATAAGCGCTGGCATGATTGAGGAATACGGCATCCGACTCTACTCCACGAATGTGATTATCCCTGGGGCGATGCTCCTCTCGGCCCCATCCTCGCAGGCGGGAACAGGAACTTCCAACAACGGAATGAGTTCATTAGGACTATGAAGATGCGAGCACGTATCCACCAACGGAAGTCCCGACGGCGCAGCGCGGTATTGCTGCTCGCTGTCCTTTTGGTCGTTTCCGCCGTAACCTTGTCCACTCTCGCATTCATGCAATCGATGTTGCTGGGCCATGAAGAATCGCGATTGACCGGCGAAAACATCCAAGCTCGGTACGCAGCGGAATCCGGAATCGACGCTGCGCGACTGTTTATCGCCAGCAGTCGCGCCGTGCGGCGTGAAGCGGGAGGGACCTTTAACAACCCGAATCGCTTCCAGGCGATCCCCGTCTTGCAGAGCAAAGACCCTCTCAATCCGTGCAATTATGCCCTGATCGCACCCAATCTCAACGAGTCCGGGGAATATTCAGGCGTCCGTTTCGGATTGCAGAACGAGTCAGCCCGGTTGAACCTCAACGCCCTCCCCATCATCGATGCAACCCTGTCCATCCCTCCCGAAATCGCGAACATGGCTTCGAGCTCGCTGATGCCGACACCGGCCGGCTCGGGCAGTTCAGGCGGCTCGGGCAGTTCGTCGAGTGCCATGCTCGATGGGCTGGCTTCGGCGAACGCGTCGGGCAGTCTCGGTCGCGATTTGTTGATGGCTCTCCCCGCCATGAATGAGGAAATTGCGGACGCGATTCTCGATTTCATCGACGCTGACGATGAAGTGCGCGAATACGGTTGTGAACGGGAATACTACTCGCAATTGCCGAGCCCGTACGCGCCCAGCAACGGCCCCCTGGACTCCATCGAGCAATTGCTGCTCGTGCGCGGGGTGACTCCCACCTTGCTGTTCGGCTTGGATCAAAATCGTAACGGAGTGCTCGAATCGAGCGAAGAAAACGCAGCGCTCGGGCTCGGAGGTACCACATCGAGCCCTGCTCTCGGTGGTATGGGCTCAAACTCGGTCGCATCCTCCGCGTCCTCGAGCTCCAGCTCGACACAACCCCCCAACCTCGGATGGGCGATGTACTTGACCCTCTACTCGAAAGAAAAGAATGTCACCTCCGATGGCAGCGCGCGAGTCAACCTGAATGGTTCCGACTTGCAAACACTGCGCACCGATCTCGGAACTGCCCTCGGCGATGATCTCGCCACGTTCATCATCGCCTACCGTGTTCTCGGCGGTGCGGGCGCAGGCGGAGGCATTGGCGGTGGGGGCGGTCAAGGTGGCGGTATTCCCGGCGGTGGAGGCGGCGGCGGCCAAGCTGGAGGAGGCCAAGGTGGAGGAGGTGGCCCCGGCGGCGGCCAAGGAAGAGGTCGAGGCGGTGGTCCTGGCAGTGGCGGTGGTCCTGGCGGTGGAGGTGGACCTGGGGGAGGCGGTGGAGGTGGCGGCGCTCCGCGTGGAGGCGGTCGCTCGGAGTTGGCTCTTCTCGGAGCCACCCATCCCATGCTCTCACTCGTTGCATTTGTGCAGCCACCCGGCGGCGGGCGCGGTGGCCAAGGTGGTGGCCAAGGTGGTGGCCAAGGTGGAGGTGCCGGTGGACGCGGCGGTCAAGGTGGCGGCGGTCGAGGTGGCGGTCCAGGCGGTGGTATGGGTGGCGGGCGTGGCAACGGCGGGCGCGGCAATGGCGGGCCCGGTGGTGGGCCCGGTGGCCCAGGTGGCGGCGGCCCCGGCGGCCGTGGAAATGGTGGAGGCGGAAATGGTGGACCCGGCGGACGCGGAAATGGGCCAGGCCAAGGAGGCATGGGTGGCGGCGGTGCTGGCGGTGCTGGCGGTGCTGGCGGCGGTGGCGGCGGCGGCGGCGGACAGCAGAACCTCCAACCTTGGTCGGCGGCAGCCTTTGAGAGTCTCAACATCGATTTGACGCAAGGAGCCGGCGGTCAAATCAACGGTGTCCTCGAACTGATCGACGCCCAGTTCACGGCATCGGTCAACGGTCAAGAGACGACATTCATGTCCCCCTTGAGTAGCTCGCCGATCCAAATGTCCCTCTATTTGCCAATGCTTATGGATAAAGTGACGACCGTCGAGGCGCCGGTGCTGCCAGGTCGAATTAATATAAATGAGGCGCCTCGCGAAATCCTGGCAGGTCTTCCAGGGATCGACTCCGAGACGCTCGACAAGCTGATGGAAGCCCGTTCGCAATCGGCAGACACCGAAAATCGCAAATTCGAAACTTGGCCGATGGTAGAAGGGATCCTCACTTTGCAACAGATGCGCACGTTGGCTCCGCTGCTGACCGGCGGTGGAGATGTGATGCGTGTCCAGAGTATCGGCTACTTCGAGCAATCCGCTGGATACGCACGGATCGAGGCGGTGATCGATGGCGCCATGTCGGTCCCGACCATCGTGCTGTACCGAAAGCTCGATCACCTCGGTCGCGGCTTCAGCCAATCGACCTTGGGCCAGAGAGCCATGGGCCTTACCACGGCAACCCCTACCACAACGCAATAGAAAACAATGTCACGATTCCTAGTCATTGAATGCGACTCGAGCGAGATTCGGATTGCCATCGGTTCCTCGGGACTGACCGGCGTATCGATCGAGCGTGTTTTGAGCGCCCCGCTGCAACTCGCCGACGGAGATGAACCGTGGGGTACCGATACGACGATCGCATCGCTCAAGACCCTGATGCAGGAATCGGGATTCAAGTCGGGGGATGCGATCGCATGCGTCAGTCGAAACGATATTGAACTGCGGGCGATTACTCTCCCTGATGTCGATTCCAACGAACTGCCGGACATGGTCCGATTCGCGACGCCCCGTTACTTCGCAAACGTCACCGACTCCTGGCCTCTTGATTTCATCGCGATGCCTTCGCACTTGGATGGGAGTATCGATTGCGTTGTGGGTGCGATCAACCCGACCCTCCTTCAAAAGATTGAACGAACCATCGCGCAGGCCGGGTTGTCGCTCAAGCATGTTTTTCTTCGTCCGATGGCTGCCTTGGCCGGCGCACTGGCGCGGCACCCGGAATGGCTCAATGAGTCTGTTTTGTTCATGGATGTGCTCAACGAAGAAGTCGATGTGGTCATTTCGGAACGTGGAAACGCGGTCTTCATGCGAAATTTCCATGCGCCCGGCGAAGGATCGGATCCAGGTTCCGCCAAGCTCTTCGCTGCCGAAATCAAACGAACCCTCCTCTCCGCCGCTTCGCAACGCCCCGGTCTCAAAGTGAATCGGATCGTCCTCTGGAGCAAGGAATCGATGGCTCCGGTCGCTGAGGCACTGGGCCGCGCCGTCGAAATGCCGGTCCAAATGCTCGACCCTTTTGCATGGGCCGAAAAAGCAAATATTGCTATCGCAGCCACCACCCAAACCGTCGGCCGCTTTGCTCCTGTTCTCGGAGCCTTTTCCTTTCCACAGCACCGCAATCGCTTGATCGATTTCTCGAACCCGCGCCAGCGTATCGAAAAGAAAAAACCGATCGCTCGCTACATCGCGGCGGCTGGCATCGGCCTGGCCCTTCTCGCCAGCGGATGGTGGTGGTACCAGTCCTCCCACTCCGCTCTCGACGATGACATTGAACTGCTCCGAACTTCCATCAAAAACGAAGAGGGGACACTGAAATCCGCAACCAAGCATCTCGCCGACTGGAAGAAAGTAGAAAACTTCTTGAAGGGGGATGTCCCGTGGCTCGATGAATTGGAGAACCTTTCCACGCGAGCTCGCAACTCAGACCAAGCCTACTTCGGCACCACTACCTTCTCCTTGGAACCGAAGTCCAATTCCGCGTCGATCTTGGCCAAGTATTACACCAAGGAACAGGATGTGGTTCCGGATGTGCAATCGGCCTATCGCGATACCCAGCACACGGTCAAAGGAACCGCGGTCACGCAAAGCCCTGACAAAAACTATCCATGGGCCTCCGACTTGATCATCACGCTCGCATCGCGTGAAGTACCCGACCCGCGATCGGTCAAGAAGCCAACCGCGGCAAAACCCCAGGAGCCTCCGCAAACCTCTCAGCCCGAACCAAGCAATACACCGGCCCAACCGCTCGAGGGACCGTCGGCAACTCCTGCCGATCCGCCTCAGGATACCGCCCCGACATCCCCAACGCCGGTGACTCCCAGCAGCGATGCTGTCATCTTGGGAGACGCATCATGAATCTGAGCCAACGCGAGAAAATACTGGCCGGTGCCGTCGGCTTGGTCATCGTGCTGTTCGTCGGGAACTACTTCTGGTCTTCTATCCAGCAAGGATTCGATGCGAAACAAGCGACCATCGATTCGCTCCGCAAAGAAAAAGAAGACAAGTCGCTTCAGATCACCGCTGGCACGATCGCCAAAGCGAAACTGAATCGATTGTTGCCCCGTTCCTTGCCGAGCAATGAGGAACGCGCCCAAGCCGAATACATGGCTTGGTTGATCAAGATCGCGGAAGAGGTGGGACTGACCGATCCTCAACCGCGAGTCCTGGGCTCCGTCCCCGAAGGAGACTTGTACCAGTCCATGAAATTCCAATTGGCGGGTACAGGAACCATCGAACATGCGACTAACTTGCTGTACGCATTTCAATCCAAAGATTATTTGCACCGGGTCCTGCGGTTCGACATGCGGCCAATGACCAACAGCAAGATTCCCAATCGAATGACGATCATGCTCGATTGCGAAGCCCTCGCGCTCAAATCGGCGAGACCCGATCAACCCGCTCCTGGCAACGACTCACCGCGCGTCGGAAAACCGCTCAATGAATATCAAGCCTCAATCGGTGGTCGAAATATCTTCTCACCCACCAACCAACCGCCGCAACTGGCCGCGTCTCGAAAGGTCGATGCCACGATCGGCATTCGCATGGACGTCGGTATCGAAGCCCAAGATATCGATCCCGGTCAAACAGTGACGTATGCCCTCGAAGGAGATGCTCCCAAGGGGATGCAGATCGACCCCAACACCGGCAAACTGACCTGGACCTCTACCGAGTTGGGTGAATTCAAAGTCGCCGTCCGCGCCTCCGATTCGGGAATCCCCGCCCGCTCCTCGGTTCAAATGATTTCTATCCGCGTCGCCGAACCACCTCCCCCTGCGAAAGAGCCACCGAAGTTCGATGTGGCTTCGCAGGCCTACTTGACCGCCCTGATCTCCGACACACGCGGTCCCGCCGCATGGGTCCGATCGAAAACCGAGGGCAAGACTCTGCAATTGCGGAAGGGAGATGATCTCAAGCTCGGAAATGTGATCGGCAAAGTGATCGACGTCCGTCCCGACTTCCTCGAACTGGAAACCGAAGGCAAACGCTGGACCGTCGGACTCGACGAGTCGATCGCCGACGCCTACAAAAAGTCGATAGACGATCAGTAGCTCTTCGCTCCTACCCTCCGCCGATTTCGAGCGACTCTTTCGTAGCTACCGTCGCCAAATGGTGGTGGCTGCTTCCATCGTTCCCTCTCCTTCACAACCGGCTATCCCACTTCCGCCCCTCAGGCTGGGCCCCACTCCCCCAAAAAAATTTCTTATTTCCCAAGTCACGAATGACCGCCCCGGGTTAATAACCCTGGAGAGGAAACATTCGTGGACGACAAGATTCTGGAAGCTGCCAAACAATGGACGCTGGTGCAACCAGTCGTCTCGGCCTACGTTGGTGCTGTAGTTCGCGATTTCTCGGCCCGTGACGATCTGCTCCAAGAAATCGCGGTCGCCATCCTGGAATCCTTCGACCGCTACGATTCGACGAAACCGTTTCAGTCCTGGGCGCTTGGGATCGCTCGCAATCAAGTGCACAACTATTTCCGTCGCGTCAGCCGCGATCGTCTGACTTTTGACGAACAGATCATCGCCCACCTGGCCGATGCCTTCGACGCCTCTGCGTCCGATGCAATGCCTCGTATGCAGTTTCTGCGAGGATGCATGGAACACTTGGATGATAAAGCGCGTCGCATCTTGGAATGGCGATATCGCGATGACATGAAACCCGCCGCGATCGCCCAGAGAATGAACTCGAACGCAAACGCGGTCGCCAAGACGCTGCAACGACTCCGCGATGCCCTGCGGGACTGTATTCGCAACCAATCCGCCCGGGAGGGACTGCGATGAACGCCGAGATCGACGCGCTACTGCAAAAATATTTCGACGGGGAGATCACGGAGGATCAACTGCAATCGCTTCAGCAGCATCTCCAAAGCGATCGCAATGCCCTCGATCGCTTCGTGGAAAATGCGTTTCTCCATGACCGCTTGCGAGGCGAGTTCCAGGCGCAAACAGCGATTCGCTCGATCACCCCGTCGCCCCGATCCGACAGCGATCCAGATCGGATGGACCTGCCTCAACCTCACCGTTCGTTCCTCCAATCGCGGCGCCGGGTCCTGACGGTGCTCGCAATCGCCGCTAGCCTACTGATCCCTTTATTCCTATGGCGAGGCGCCAGTGACTCGGCGTTGGCAGGCGTGTCGGAACTAAAACGTGTGATCGCCGCCAACACTTTACCATCGATGCGCGTCTATGCGATCGCGATGGAGTCGGCGGAACCCGCGACCACCAAACGTCGCCGAGCCGATGCGGATGAGAAACGACCGGTCAAGCCGCCGCTGGATGGTGCCAAGCTCTATGTGCGAGGCAAGCAAGAGTTTGTGCTCATTCGCGCTACGCTCACTGGGGAAGATTTTGTCACGGGTTGCGATGGCCAAATGAGTTGGGCCGTTGCGCCCGACGGCCCCGTTCGGACCAGCAGCGATCTGGGCCGATTCAATCGCGATGTCCCAGGCCATGAGTTTGCCATGCCTCTGTGCCACTTGAACGACGCGCTCGAACGATTGCAGGCGGTCGCTGATATCGCGCTGCTGCCCGTCGAATACGGCGATGCCGACGAAAAAGATTCGGATCCGGCCGTTGTTCCGTCCACCGAGATCGCACCACGCCGATTGCTGGTTGCGACCAAGCAGCGAGGTCAACGCGGGCCGCGGCGGGTCGAGATCACGTACTTTATCAACAGCGGGCTTATCGAAAGCGTGCGATTTGTCGACATGCCCTACGGTCCCGAACGGATCACCGTCCGATTGTCGTTGCTGCCAACCCCTTCGCTGCCTGACGACTTCTTTACCCATCAGCTACACCATGACCCCCATCGGGAGATCGAAAGTGAATACTCGTACGCGCCGCCAATCCCTCATCCTCGGACTGCTGATGCTCGGCGGGGCAACAATGGTGCTCGCCCAGCAACCTCCTGCCAGCAAGGGATCATCCGGGATCCGCAAGCCGCAGGTGAGCGATACGATCAAAGCGAACATGTACGCAGACAACTGGTTCATGCTCTATATCAACGGCGAACTGGTCGCGGTCGACTCGATCTCGTTCGTTCCCCACAATGTGATTTCCGTCGATCTGCTCCCGACCTATCCGATGACCATCGCCGTCCTAGCCAAGGATAACGCAGACCCCAAGACCGGCATGGAATACGCCAACACCCATCTCGGCGACGCAGGCTTCATCCTCAAATTCGGCGACGGTACGGTTACGAACGCGAAATGGAAAGCCAAAGTCTTCTCGTCCGGTCCCATCGGCCGCGATACGAAAAATCCGAAGGTTCAGACCGAACCTCTTCCCGCCGACTGGTTCGCAATCGGGTTCGACGACAGTTCCTGGTCGAATGCCACGGAGTACACGCACGAACAAGTCGGACCCAAGCAGGTCTTCAATGATTACGATTTCGAAGGATCAAAATTCATCTGGAGCGGCGATATCGAACTCGACAACGTCGTGGCCTTTCGGCATGTCGTGAAAACACCTCCGGATGGCAAACCGCGCGTCGACTTCTCCAATCTGAACAACGTCGTCCCCGACGGCCCGCAACGCCCACCGCGAGGCAAGCGATGATTGACCCTCGGATGCGCAATCGTCGATTCCCATCCCACTTTTCGATCCATGGATTTTCTGCTGTGAAACGTCTCTGTTTGTTGGTAGCCTGTGCTACGCTTTTTGCGATTGCCTGCACGAGCCTTGGACATGGACAGGAAAACCGACAGCGACGTGGCGACCAAGCCGGTCGCGGTGGCAGCGGGCTGGGCAACTACGAAAAGCCACCCAAAGCCAATGAGATTCCTGACCACCCTTTCGATCTGATCCTCGGCCGCCCCACCGATTCTTCGATCGAAGTCCGAATCCTCCATAATGCCGACGGGCAAGGCCGAATCGAATACCGTCCCCAGGGCCAACCCGACTGGCATCCATCCGACCCCGTTGCGGTCTCTGCTGGCAAACCATGCGCGATCGAGCTTCAGTCGCTCGCGAAGAATACGGCCTATCAGTACCGATGGGTCTTCCAAGGAGCCGACGAACGCAACTCGCTCACCAGCGAAGAACTGACCTTTCATACGCAACGCGATCCCGGCAGCCGATTTTCTTTTTCCGTCACTGCGGATTCTCACCTGGATGAAAACTCGAGTGGCCAAGTCTATTTGCAAACGCTCAGCAATGCGCTCGCTTCGCAACCCGACTTCCACTTCGAACTCGGCGATACGTTCATGACAGGCAAGTACATCAAGCCCGAGTACTCTTATGGTCAGTACCTCGCCCAACGCTACTACATGTCCCATCTGTGCAGCTCGGCCCCCCTCTTCTTCGTCCTGGGAAACCATGACGGCGAATCCAACGGACGCAGCTCGTTCCAGTGGGCTTCCACTACCCGAAAATCCCTCTTCCCGAATCCCTATCCCGACCGGTTCTACACCGGCAACCAAGTCAAGGAACCCGAGATCGGCTTCCCCGCAGACTACTACGCATGGCAATGGGGCGACGCGCAATTCATCGTCCTCGATCCCTACCGCTACACCGTCAGCAAACGTCGAGGTGGTGGTGGACGACAAGGCGGCCCACCGGGCAGCAACCCACAGAGCGGCTCCCAGCAGGAGTCGAACTGGTACTGGACGCTCGGTGAGGACCAGTACCAGTGGCTCAAACGTGAGTTGGCCAAGCCTGCCAAGTACCGATTCGTCTTCATTCATCATCTCGTCGGAGGGGCGGTCTCCAACCAACGCGGCGGCATCGAAGTTGCCAATCTCTGGGAATGGGGGGGCCGCAACATGCAAGGGGAATGGGAGTTCGACAAGTATCGACCGGGTTGGGGCAAACCGGTCCACCAAATGCTCGTCGATAGCGGGGTCTCGGTCGTGGTCCAGGGCCATGACCACTTGTTCGTCAAACAGGATCTCGACGGAATCGTCTATCAAGAGGTCCCGCAACCGAGCCATGCCCGCGCAGGCAACACACGCACTGCGTCCGAGTATGGATACATCGCGGGCGAAATCCAACCGAGTTCGGGATACGTACGAGTTCGTGTCGACGACGACGCAGCTCGCGTCGACTATGTGCGAACCTACGTCGGCAACGAGTTACCGTCGACGCGCAACGGTGAAGTCACTTTTTCGTATGAAGTCAAACCCAAATAGTCCTCTAACATGATCCACAAAAAAGTACTTGCCCTGTTCTTGGCTGCCTCGGTGTTCGGCCCTTGGGTAAACGGCCCGTGCGCCATTGGCCAAACTGCAGAACGGCCGAACATTATTTTTATGCTCGCGGACGATCAAGGCTGGAACGGTTTGTCGGTCCAAATGCATCCGGACGTTGCTGCATCGCGCGGCGCCTCGTTTCATACGCCCCATTTAGAACGACTTGCGGCCCAAGGGATGCGATTCTCGCAAGCCTACGCGCCGGCTCCCGTCTGCTCGCCGACACGCATCAGTCTGCAGACGGGCAAGTCCCCTGCGCAACTGCACTGGACCAAAGCTGCTCCGGCCGTCGAGGGGATGCGACTCGTTGAACCTCGGCTTATCAAGAGCCTCGCTGACAGCGAAGTAACCATCGGCGAGTTGCTGCAATCGCAGGGATATGCAACCGCTCATTTCGGCAAATGGCATATCGCAGGTGGCGGACCGGGCCAGCATGGTTACGATGCGCACGATGGCGACACCGGAAATGAAAACGCCTTCAAGTTCGAGGACCCGAACCCGGTCGATATCTTCGGAATGGCCGATCGGGCCGAGCAATTCATGAAGGACTCGAAGGCGAGCGGCAAGCCGTTCTATATCCAGCTGTCATGGAACGCGCTCCATGCCTACCAAAACGCATCCAAGGCTGCGGTCGAGAAATACAAAAGCCTCATGCCTGACGCCGATGAAAAACAGATGTATACCGCCGCGCTCACCGAAGACCTGGATCGAGGTGTCGGACGCGTCATGGATGCCGTCGATCAACTCGGACTGGCCGATACGACGTATTTGATCTACATGTCCGACAACGGATCGGGGGGCGGCAGAAAAGGATCGCTGCGAGGCGGCAAAGGAGGGGTCTGGGAAGGAGGGATCCGCGTCCCATTGATCATCCGCGGACCTGCCGTAGCCGCGAACTCGTGGTCCTCGGTGCCCGTGGTCGGTTACGATTTCTTTGCAACCTTCTGCGATTGGGCCAATGTGCCTGCCAGCGCCATCCCCTCAAGCATCGAAGGGGGCAGCATCCGCGAATTGCTCCGCAACGAAGGCAAGGGAACGGTCAAGCGCCGCTTTCCGGGGCTCGCATTTCATTTCCCGCATTACCAAAGCGAAGGGCCGCAGTCTTCGCTGCTCGTCGGAACGCTGAAACTCGTGCACACCTACGACGATGATCGCTGGATGCTGTTCGATCTCGCCAGCGATCTCTCCGAACGCCAGGACCTGTCGACCAAGCTGCCGGAGCAGGCACAGCAGATGCGAGCCCAACTCGAGGAATACCTGACCGCCGTTCGTGCGCAATTGCCCACCAAAAATCCAAACTTCGATCCAAATGCAAAACCTTCCGAGGATGCCACACGCGGCAAACGAGGGGGGAACCGATCCGGTCCGCCGAAAGGCAAGGGAAAATAACATGAGTGCATGCGTCAACCGTATTTTCTTGGGGGCCTGTGTGGCGATCATCTTCGCGAACGCTTCGGCAGACGCTCATGAAGGTGGCCACGGCAATGCCGAGAACTCGCGAACATGGGTCCTGATCGACGGATCTCACTTTCATGGCAGCTACATCACCGCCGACGATGACAAGGTACAAGTCTTGACCACTGGCGGCAAAGTCCGAACCGTCCCGCTCGCAAAACTGAAGGAGTCGACACGCACCTGGGTTCAGGAAAAGCGAGCGGAAATCCAGCGACTCCATGAATCCCATTCCATCATCCTAGTCTCGACCCATAGCGAAGAGACAACGCAGCAAGAGGGAGCGAGGCCGTCGGCGGCCGATGCGTTCGCACCGTTTGCATCGACCGTGAATATCCGATGGGATCGCAATTTCCTCTTCGTCGAGTCAAACGGCATCCCGAACCATCCGATGATGGTCGGCATTCGGTCATGGCAACAGCAAGTACCCTTGCCCCAGCCGTACCGTGGCGACAACGCATGGCGCATCCCGTTGCATCCACTCCCAGCCAAGAAGCCGATGAGCGCGAACGGAAAATTCCTGCGAGGAGCGATTGCGTTGGCAGTCAATGGCATTCCGATTTTCAATCCGCTGAACAATCGGGGAGACGACGCGTTCTTGGTCGGCGAGCTCGATGAGTACGGAGGTCACTGTGGCCGGGCCGACGATTACCACTACCACATCGCCCCGATCCATTTGGAGCAAGTCGTAGGCAAGGGAAACCCGATTGGTTATGCGCTCGATGGCTATCCTATCTATGGGTACCAGGACCCTGCGGCACCCGACTTCGCACCGCTCGATTGGCTCAATGGCCACAGCGACGCCAACGGGAACTACCACTACCACGCGACTCCCAAGTATCCCTATCTCAACGGAGGCTTCTATGGCGAAGTTGTGGAGCGGGACGATCAAGTCGACCCGCAGCCACGAGCTCAAGGCGTCCGCGAAGCGTTGCCACCGCTCCGCGGCGCAAAGATAACCAAATTCGAGCAATCGGGCGACAAATCGGCTTTGACGTATGAGATCCAGGGCAAGCCCGGAACGGTCCGTTACACAGCGAAGTCGGACGGTTCTTACGAATTCGTGTTCACCGATCCTTCGGGTCGCACAAACACAGAGGCCTATCGCCCCAGAACGCGCGGCCCCGGCAACGCCGGGGGGCGAGGCGGTCCACCTCCGCGGGACCCATCAGGTCGCCCACCGCAAGGCGAACCCGAGCGTCCTCGTCCGCCGGCGGGACCACGCGGTGAGAGCAAGCCCGGCACCGCGGCTGCGGAACCTCCGAAGAACATGGCCAAGGATCCGGTCAGCTCGATTGTGTTGACGAGTTCGTCGATGGACAGCAAGGGAGTGTTGACGGTGGATTGCAGTTGCGATGGTAAGGGGCAATCACCAGCGATTGCGTGGCGGAACCTACCGGAGGGTACGAAATCGATTGCCGTCAGCATGTGGCATGAGGCACCTGACCGGGAGAAGTCGTATTGGTTGGTATACAATATTCCCGCGGATGCAGTGCAACTCGAGCAAAACAGCAAGCAGGTTGGCACGTTAGGCCAGAACGACAAGAAGCGCGCGGAGTATGATCCTGTTTGTTCGAAAGGCCCAGGTGCCAAGACGTATCACCTCACCGTGTACGCATTCCGCGAGCTCATTCAAATTAAAGCATCAGAGTTGAATCGTTCGCGATTGTTGGAAGAGTACAAGAAGCACGGCCTTTCGGCCCAAACGCTGGACTTCACCTACGAACGCAAATAGCCAGCCCGCCGTTTCGTTCTCCCGTAGCTACCGTCGCCAGACGGTGGTTGCGTTCGTGAGTATGCACCTACAGTCTCACACCTCATACCCAGAGTCTGACGTGTTATCCGTGCTGATTCGTGGTTTGGTGATTGAAGAAGGAATTACCAGAAGTTCTCGCGGAGACGCGCAGATGAAGGTCGAGGGGGCTGTCTGGGGCGTGATTGCGGGTAGGTTCTACGCGATTCTATCGAGCCCGATAAATCACTGCGTTTTTGGTTGCGCGGCCGACTGCGACGATCTCGTTGCGACCGTCTCCGTCCAGGTCGCCGACCGCGAGATCCTCCACCGCGACTTGCCCGGGATGGATCAAGGTTCGGTGCCACGATCCGTCCGGTCGTCGATCGTACAATCGCACGCCGCAACGATGCGGTGTCGATTCGTCTCGAACGCCGATGATCAATTCGTCGGCTTGGTCGTCATCCAAATTCGCGCATGCGACCGCATGCCCCCACTTGAGCTGGTCATCGATCACCTGCCTGGGCCATAAAGTCCCGGTCAACGAGGAGGTTGGCTCTTCGTAGACCACGATGAAGTTTCCGTGCCAGGGTTCGACCGTGGCGATGAATCGTCGCTGGGAATCGATGCGCCCCAATCGTATCTCGCTTGCTCCTTTTTCAGGCGCTCGACCTTCGTGTCCTGTTCCCAGGTGCAGCAGCGTCCTTTCAGACTCCTTTCCTGTTCGCGACCAGACGTGAACCCCTTCAAAGCTGGCCAGCAGCAGATCGTCTCGGCCATCCCGATCAAAATCGAGAACCTGGAAGTTGTGCATGACGGGAAGCGTATTTTCGATAGTTGTGTTTGGCCATTCGGCTTGAGGATTGTTTGGCACATCCCAGCGCGACAATCGAACACCGACTTGATCCCAGCCGGGAGCTGCCGCGTTTTTTCCTTTGAGCGGCGCGACGACGAGTTCCTTGCGTTGGTCTCCATCGATATCCGCCCACTGCATGCGATGGGTAGTAGGTTCGTTGTTGGTTAGCGGATGGTGTTGCCACTCGGTACGCGGATCGACGGGGCATTCCAGCCAGCCCACCGCGCCTCCGGATGCGGTGTTGTTCGGTTGCCAGTCGTATCCGACTGCGAAATCGATGTCGCCATCGCCGTCGATATCATGGGGAGCGAAACAGACATTGTCCGCAGGGGCGTTGGGTGTTTCCCAGATCACATGGGTTTGCCACGTCGGGTTCTCCAGCCATACGATCCGTTTGCTGTCGACGATCGCGATATCCAGACGGTTATCCCTATTGAGATCCACGAGTCGGACTGCATAGCCCACGTTGAGCGAGACGGGAAGAATCGTGTCGCTCCACTCCTGAGCCCCAACCCAACAACCGAGGGTTGATCCCCACGCGAGGGAGATCGCGACGACGATCGATCGATACCAAGCTGAGACTCGATCGATCAGGGTAGGCATACGATATCCTCTTGTTTCATTCAATCATCCAACCTGGAAAGAGATTGATTATACGCTAGCCTTCCCGGATCCATCTGGGAAGTGCGTGCCATCCTCCCGAAGCTACCGCTGCCAAGCGGTGGACTTTATGGTGTCGGCCCTCCGGGCCTTCTGAACCTAGGTGACTCGGCGACCGGGGGACTTCGTCGCCCCGGCATGCATAATATCGGTCCCTTCGGGCCTCAGTACGCAATGTCGGTCCCTTCGGGCCTAGCTCCATCATGTCGGTCCCTTTGAAGTCTCCGCGATTTGCAGAATCATTTTCAGGTAGCGAATATCCTACCGCTGAACCTTAAGTTGCGTGTGTCGAAATTGCCTCTGGAAAGACCGTGGGCTACAATGCCTAACAAAGGCGATAGTGCTTCCTTCATGCGAGACCGCAGTCATGTCGATTGTTGAAAAAGACTCGAAAATCAAGTGGGACTATGCAGCTTATGCCGCGATTCCACCCGACGGCAAGCGGCATGAAATCATCGATGGAGAACATTTCGTGAACCCCTCTCCGAATCTGTATCATCAAGAAGTCTCTCGGCATATCCAGTTCCAACTGTACACGCAGATCGAACTGGCGGGATTGGGGAAAGTGATCAATGCCCCGATCGATTTGCAGTTGTCCAACCACGATATCGTGCAACCGGACTTGGTGATTATTACGCTCGCGAGAAAACAGATCATGACGCCGACCAAAATCAAGGGGGTTCCTGATTTGGTGGTGGAGATCCTGTCACCGTCGAACGCGGATCATGATCTCAAGACCAAGCGCAAGCTGTACGAAGACGCTGCGATCCCGGAATACTGGATCGCGATCCCTGATGAGCACCAAGTGTTGCAGTTGGTGCTCCACGAAGGCCGCTACTCCGAGTCCATCGAGACAGCGAGTATCACCATGAAAGTCCCGCCACACGCCAGCGTCGATCTGACGCGAGTCTGGTAAGCGAGGCAAGGGTAGCTAGCGCACGTAGCTACCGCCGCCAAGCGGTGGGCATGATAGTGTCGGCCCTCCGGGCCTGCTGAACCTAGGTGACTCGGCGACCGGGGGACTTCGTCGCCCCGGCATGCAGAATGTCGGCCCCTTCGGGCCTGAATCCATGTTGGCAGCCCCGTCGGGCCTAGCTCCATCATGTCGGTCCGTTCGGGACTGAATGCATCGGTCGGCTCCTTCGGGCCTGAATGCATCGGTGGGCCCGTTCGGACCGAAATGCGCTGCTTCAGCCCAAAGGGCTGGACAATGACTGCCGTGGCTCAACGAGCCACGGTCTGGACGCCATCCGCCATATTGCGCCGCTTACCTTCACACCCCAACACCCAATTCCCCCACCTCGAAAACCAAAAAATACGCAAACTGGGTAAATTTTGCGGTCATTGTGATTGAAATGTACCAAATATGTGGGATATTCATTCGTATTGCGACGCAATTCAGTCATAATAAAAGCTGAATGTAGTCGGTTCTTGGCGATAGCCAGACTAAATTGACGGAAAACCGTCATTACGCGAATGATTCCTTCCAGTCCTCTCCAAGGTTCGATGGCCCGGCGGGCCAAGTTGCGCGATCTGATTCGCCAGCATGGCTTCGTTTCCGTGCCCGACCTGCGAGCGGCGATGGATGTCAGCGAATCGACCATCCGCCGCGATCTGGAGTCGCTCGAGGAATCCGGCGAAGCCAAACGGACCCACGGCGGCGTCTTTTTCACCGGTCCCAGCTCGACTGTTCGGAAATTCAAAAGTCAACGCGCCGACGACTTTGATACGTGGTAAATTAAACGACTCATCGCCCTCGCCGCCGCAGCCCTCGTCGAAGATCACGACACGCTGCTGCTCGACGGCGGCAGCACAACCTACGAACTGGCTCGCCAGCTCGTCGGCCGCCCGTTGCAAATTGTGACCAACTCCCTCCCGGTAGCGAACCTCTTCTCGACCCAAGACGCGGTCGATCTGGTTCTGCTCGGTGGAGCGATCCATCACCGGACCGGGGTCACCCACGGTCCGTTCACCGATCAGATGCTCCAGTCGATCAATGTGCAGAAAGCATTTTTGAGCGTTGCCGGAGTGAATACGAAAGGTTTCTTCAATAGCAACATGCTGCTCGTGGAAACCGAGCGTTGCATGATGCGAGCCGCCGATCGAACGATCATCGTGGCCGACAGCACCAAAGTCGGTCGCTCGAGCCTGGCTCGCATGTGCGAGTGGTCCGACGTGGCCACCCTCGTGGTCGATGACGGACTCGGTGAGTCGTGGCGCGATCACGCAAAGCAATCCAACACCCAACTCATTCTTGCCAGTGAACCTAACCCCCAAGAACGTCAAGCATCATGAGCTCTGCGACAAATCATATCGATACTCAGCACATCGAAGCCTTGGTCCGCGCTGCGATTGCCAAAGCCCTCGGCGGTGCGGCTCAGGAATCAGGATCATCGTATGTTCCCAAACTCGTGGTCAGCATCTCGGCCCGCCACGTTCACTTGACGGACGAACATGTCGAAAAGCTCTTCGGCCCGGGCAAGAAACTGACTCCCGACAAAGACCTCTACCAAGACGGCTTCTACGCTGCTGCTGAAACGGTCATGATCGTCGGCCCGCGTCGACGGATGCTCCCCAACGTGCGAGTCTTGGGTCCCACTCGAAAGGCCAGCCAAGTCGAGCTGGCGTTCACCGACACAATCTCGCTCGGCATCGATGCGCCGGTTCGCCACAGCGGCGACATCAAAGGCACACCCGGCTGCGTCCTCGTCGGTCCTGCGGGTGCGGTCGAACTGCACGAAGGGGTGATCCGCGCCGCTCGCCATGTTCATATCAACCCGCGCGACAGCGCGTACTACGGAGTCAAGAACGGAGACTTCATGTCCTTGACGGTCAAGAGCCCGCAATGCTCGGTCACCTTTGACGAAGTGCTGGTGCGCGAAGACCCGAATTCGAAGCTTGAGGTCCACATCGATACCGACGAAGGCAACGCCTGCGATTTGGATCACGCGACCACGATTGAATTGAAGCGACTCGAACCGTGCAAGTGCCATGGGCACTGATCAACGGCGAGGGTCGCAAACCCTGTGTTTCTGTTTTGTTTCTCTCACTTTGGAGTTTGTATCTTATGGCAAAAAACAATGATGCTCTCGGCATGATCGAGACCAAGGGCTTTATCGCCCTGGTCGAAGCGGTCGACGCGATGATGAAAGCCGCCAACGTCACGTTCCTCGGCTGGGACAAGGTCGGTAGCGGCTTGGTATCGGCTTTCGTTACCGGCGACGTCGCTGCGGTCAAGGCTGCGACCGATGCGGGCGCTGCGGCGGCAGGTCGGATCGGACAAGTGTTGAGCGTGCAAGTCATCGCTCGTCCGCACGAAGACCTGGGCAAGGTTCTCAAGGTCTCGGCACCCAAGGCTTCCGCCGAGTAGTTTCCTCTCCTCGTACCAACAACCACTCCTTTAGAAAGCAAGTTTTATCATGCAAAGTGCAATCGGATTGATTGAAACCAAGGGCCTCCTGGCCTTGATCGAAGCCACCGACGCGATGGCCAAGGCCGCGAGCGTCGACATTGTGAAGCGAGTCGATATCGGCGGCGCCTATGTGACGACCATCGTCAGCGGTGACGTCGGCAGCGTTCGCGCAGCAGTCGAAGCCGGTGCAGCAGCCGCTTCGCAAGTCGGTGAATTGGTCAGCAGCCACATCATCCCGCGGCCGTCCGAAGGTTTGACTTCCGCGTTCCTCAAGTAATCACTTTGGTCAAGGATCGACACACGTGAAAGTGCTCGTAGCAAACCTAGGTTCGACCAGCTTCAAGTACCGGCTCTTTGATATGTCGGACGAACGGCAATTGGCACGCGGGGGTGTGGAACGGATCGGCTCCCCCTCGAGTCGCTGCTTCGTCGAAATCGGCACATCGAAAGTGGAGATGGAACAATCGGTTCCCAACCACGGAGTCGCCGTCGATGCATGCATCCAGCAGTTGACCAACCCAACCAGCGGTTGTCTGCGCGATGCCTCGGAGATCTCTGCCATCGGTTTCAAAGCCGTACACGGCGGGAGGGTTTCCGGAGTGCAAATCATCGACGAATCGGTACTGCAGGCGATGGACGAAATGAACTCGGTAGCCCCTGCCCACAATCCGCCCTACATGGCGGCCATGCGGCAGCTCGCCACGATGGCGGCCAAGATCCCGTTGGTAGCGGCGTTTGAAACCGATTTTCATCAGTCCATTCCCGAAGCTTGGAAACGCTACGCGATTCCCGATGCCCTCGCGGAACAACTCCCAATTCGCAAATGGGGATTCCACGGTGCATCGCATCGATTCATCGGTTGGAGAATGTCCCAGTTGCTCGGCAACTCGGATGCTCGCGTGATCTCGCTTCACTTGGGTGGCAGTTCCTCGCTCTGCGCGATGCGAGGCGGCCGCAGTGTCGCAACGACGATGGGCATGAGCCCGCAGACCGGATTGCCTCACAACAATCGCGTCGGCGATCTCGACCCCTATGCGTTGCCACTGATGATGGAGAAGACCGGCCTGACCCTGAAAGATCTGCTCAAGGTCTTGGCGACCGAGGGAGGATTGCTCGGGCTATCCGGAGGATTGTCGGGAGACGTGCGCGATTTGGAACAAGCAGCGGAGCAAGGAAACGCCAAGGCTCGATTGGCTCTCGACGTGTTCATCGCCGAGATTCGACGCCAGTTAGGCTCGATGCTCGTCGCACTTGGAGGTGCCGACGCGATCGTGTTCACCGGAGGGATCGGTGAGAACTCGATCACCGTTCGCCGCGCGGTTTGCGATGGCCTGCAGGATCTCGGGATCGCCCTGTGCGAAACCAAAAATCAAGCGGGGGACAATCAAGCGGGTGAAAAGGAACGTCGCATCGACGATGCAGCGCGAGGCAAGTCGCAACTGTGGATCGTACCCACCAACGAAGAACTGATCGTCGCGCGACAAACCGTCGAAGCGATTCAAAAACCTCAGGCCCAGTAAAGGCAACGGAACCATCCCATGTTTGTTGCAAAAGTTACCGGCTCGGTGGTTTCGACCCAAAAAGTCGAAACGATGACCGGCCACAAATTGCTCATCGTTGAGCCCTATCGGGTCGAACCCAAGGATCGGACCAGCCTGGTCACCACCGGCCGCACGTTCATCGCCGTCGATGCCCTCGGGGCCGGAGTCGGCGACATGGTCCTGATCACGCAAGGAAGCAGCGCTCGATTCACCCCGGAAACGGGCAAGCTGCCGATCGACTGCGTCATCATCGGCATTGTGGATACCGTCAGCCTCGAAAAGAACAACATCTACAAGCGTCAGTAATTTCCCATGCAAATCAACGAAACCCTCATTCGATCTGTCGTCGAACAAGTGATCCAGCAAGTTCGACATTCGGCCAGCCCTACCGGCAACGGTGCTGCGTCGCTATCCTCGTCGAGCACAAACGTTCCTCGCGGCAATTCCGGATTGTTAGATGACGTGGACTCCGCCGTCAGAGCAGCACGCCATGCTTTCGAACAACTTAAGTATCGTCCGATCGAAGATCGCCGCAATGCGATCGACATCATCCGACGCATCTCCATCAGCCAGTGTGTCGAACTCGGCACGATGGAGATGGAGTAGACTCGCATCGGAAGATTGCAGCACAAGATTGAGAAGCTCAAGACCCTCGGCGAGAAAACGCCCGGCGTGGAGTTTCTGAAAACCGAATGCTACAGCGGCGATCGCGGCCTGGCCGTCATCGAGCACGCACCCTTCGGTGTCATCGGAGCCATCACGCCGGTCACCCACTCGCTGCCGACGATCACCGGCAACGCGGTCAGCATGATCGCTGGCGGGAACACCCTCGTCGTGAATCCGCACCCCAGCGGCAAGAAAGTTGCGGCCGAAGGGGTCCGTCGCTTCAACGAAGCGATCCGCTCCGAGATCGGCATCGACAATCTGATCTGTCTCATTTGCGAACCAACGCTGGAAACCGCACAACAATTGTTCAAGCATCGGCGGATCGCCTTGATCTGCGTCACCGGCGGTCCAGCCGTCGCGCGAGCAGCCCTCAACAGCGGCAAGCGAGCCGTGGTTGCAGGCCCAGGCAACCCACCCGTGGTGGTCGACGAAACCGCCGATCTCGATCTGGCCGCCCGATGCATCATCCAAGGTGCAGCGTATGACAACAACCTGCTGTGCATCGCCGAAAAAGAAGTGTTCGTCGTCAACAGCGTTTTCGACTCGATGATGGCTGCCATGGAACGAGCCGGTGCGGTTCGATTGAATGCCCAGGAAGTCGATCGATTGACCCAAGCTGCCCTGCAGCGTGTTGGCGAAGGAGACGATGCCCACTGGGCCCCGCGCAAAGAACTGCTCGGCCAGGACGCGTGGAAGCTGGCCGAAGCCGCCGGTCGCAAGATCGACCCTCGGGTCGAACTGGTCTTTGGCGAGACAACTTCGGAGCACCCATTTGTTCAAACCGAGCAGATGATGCCGTTCGTTCCGTTCGTTCGATGCCCGAATTTCGAGACAGCGGTCGAATTGGCTCAGCAAGCGGAGCATGGGTACCGACACACCAGCATCATCCATTCCCGCAATGTTCGCAACATGACGATCATGGGGCGGACGATGGATACGACCCTGTATGTAAAGAACGGTCCTTGCATGGCGGCATTGGGGCTCGGCGGCGAAGGTTATCTTTCCTTCTCCATCGCGGGTCCGACCGGCGAAGGGGTCACGACACCCTTGACATTCACCCGCGAGCGCCGTTGCTCGCTGATCGACGATCTGTTCATCCTGGGTCGCTAACGCGAGAGTTTTCCATGCAACAAGCACTTGTTCTCGGCAGCGCCATCTCGACGGTCAAGCACCGCAGTTTGAACAATCACAAACTGCTGGTCTGCCAGCCGTTGATGGCCGATGGTCATGGCCGGGACGGTGCGCCGATCCTGGCTGTCGATCATCTCGGTGCCGGGGTCGGGGACAAGGTCATGATCACCAGCGATGGTGGTGCCGTGCGGGAATTGTTCGGATTGGAAAACAGCCCAATCCGATGGACCGTCCTCGGCTTGATCGATCCCACCGAATCCGATGAAGAGGCGATCTCGTGAACGTAACTCCCTCGGAAATCGAACGGATCGTCCGCGAAGTGCTCAGCAGCATGGCGGCTTCGCAGTTGGCACCCGCAATTGCAAACAACAACCAAGCGATCGCCAGTGCGTTATCCGCGTCGATATCGCTACGCGAGTCGGTGATCGGTTTGGAGGCGCTTCGCGGGATTCCCTCGGGAGTCACCGCGATCCAGGTCGCTTCCAAGGCCGTGGTCACACCCGCCGCGCGGGATTGGCTTCGCGACCGAGGCGTGTCGATTGCTCGCAGCGGCGAGAATGCCACCAAGCCATCGGTTGCCGCGACGTCGACCGCGATCGCCCAAACAGCAAACACCTCAGTCGAAACCGCGCTACCACGATTGTTCATCGCCGGTGCAGTCGATTGGCTCCCTGGTTTAGCGAAACAGCTTTGTCCGAAACAAACCAAGGTCGCGGAACGTGTCGCCGATGACGCATCGGTGGTGCGAGCGATTGCGGTGGCGATCCGCTCGGGGCATCGATCGGGGCTCGCGTTGGTCGATGCACCGCACTCGGCGCTATGGCAGGCCGCTCGCGATGATTTGCTGCGACCTGCGGTCGTATCGCAGTGGAGCGACCTGGCAGAGATTTTTCGCGAGGTTCCGGTCAACTTGCTGATTCTTCCATCCAAGCGATGGGGAGTTGCGGGTGCTGCAAACATCGCGCGGCGATTTCTGGTTCACATCGGATCCCAATCCTAGGAGCACATCGGACATGTATCTCTACCGCGTGATCGGGACCGTGACCTTGAATCGCGTTCATCCATCGTTGACGGGTGGCACGTTGAAACTTTCCGAACCGATCGGCGAGACGCTGATCGGCTACCCGCCGGCAGAACTCGACTCGGTCGTCGTATGGGACGACTTCGGTGCTTCCGAAGGTTCCATCATCGCTGTCAGCGACGGGGCCGAAGCGGCACAACCCTTTCGCCCACAGCTCAAGCCGATCGACGCGTACAACTCCGCGTTGATCGACGAACTGCATATCCATCCCGAATTGCTTGACAAAGATTCCAACCAATAACCTTCACTTCAGAGATCCCATGAACGCGCACAAAATCAAACAAGACATCTGCGAAATCGGGCGACGCCTCTACAACAAAGGGTTCGCTGCCGCCAACGACGGCAACATCACCGTTCGGATTGGCGAAAACGAAGTCCTCTGCACGCCGACCATGCACAGCAAGGGCTTCTTGAAGACCGAGGATATCTGCACGATCGACATGACCGGCAAGCAGACGGCGGGGATCAAGAAGCGATCGAGCGAAGCCCTGCTCCACTTGGAGATCTACAAGCAGCGCTCGGACATCAAGAGCGTCGTCCACTGCCATCCACCGCATGCTACCGCCTTTGCCGTCGCACGCGAGCCGATCCCGCAGTGCGTACTTCCAGAAGTGGAAGTTTTTCTCGGCGATGTGCCGATCACTCGCTATGAAACTCCCGGCGGCCAAGCTTTTGCGGATACCGTATTGCCATTCGTCGACAAAACCAACGTCATCATCCTCGCAAATCACGGCACGGTCAGCTATGGCGTCGATGTCGAACAAGCCTATTGGTGGACCGAGATCCTCGATGCTTATTGCCGCATCTTGATGTTGGCTCGGCAACTCGGGAACGTCAGCTACTTTGATGAAAGCCAGGAACGCGAGCTGCTGACGCTCAAGCAAAAGTGGGGATGGGCGGATCCTCGGAACACCGAAGAGTACAAGAACTGCGATATCTGCGCGAACGATATTTTCCGCGAGTCCTGGAAGCAATCGGGAGTCCAGCGACGAGCGTTTCCTTCTCCTCCAGCGATGCCAGCGAAACCACCGCAGGGCGCACCATCAGCAAACGGGAATGGTAGCAGCAACGGAGCACCGCCAGTTCTTAAGCAAGCGGTCGAAGCCGCGGTTGCATCGACGGGAGTTGCCCCGGCAGGAGCCAACATGGAGCAATTGGTCAAGCTCATCACCGAGCAAGTCATTCGCGAACTCCAAAGCAAGTAATCACCTAGAGAAAATTCCTAAGGATAGAACACATGAAAGTTAGCATTATCGGTGGTGGTGGATTGGTCGGTTCGTGTGCAGCCTACGCGTTGCAGTGCGGCGGTGTGGTGCGCGAGGTCGCCTTGGTGGATGTCAATGCGAATCTTGCTTCGGGGCATGCGCTCGATCTGATGCATGGCAGCCCGAGTATCGCTGACCAAAGCTTCACCTCAGGTTCGTACGAACACATCCCTGACTCCGACGTGATCTGCATTACCGCCGGGTTGCGACGCAAGCCTGAGGAATCCCGACTGGATCTCATCAATCGCAATACCGATTTGTTCGCGTCGATCTTGACCGAAGTGCAAAAGGCGGGAGTCAAAAAGTCCGCGGTGGTTTTGGTGGTCTCGAATCCAGTCGACATTTTGACCAGTGTTGCGGCGGCCAAACTGGGGCTGCCCGTCTCGCAGGTGCTCGGGCTCGGCACGCAACTCGACACGATCCGATTTTGTTCGCTGATTGCCGAGGCGTTGCATACGGCACCGACGCAGACGCGGGCGTTGATTCTGGGCGAGCATGGGGACAGCATGATCCCGGTTTGGTCGAGTGCGACCGTCGGATCGCTGCCGTTGGAAAAATATCCTGGCTGGAGCAATGCGCTCGCTGAAAAGATCTTCACGCGCACCAAGGGATCGGGTGCCGAGTGCTTATCCAAGAAAGGTGGTGCAGGATTCGCGGTTGGGATCGCCATCCGGGATGTGATCCATGCCGTGGCGTTGGACCAGCAGCGGATCATGCCGGTCAGTACAGTTCAGGACGGTGCGTGCTACGGAATCCGGGATGTCGCGATCAGCGTCCCGACGATCGTTGGCCGTGGCGGCGCGCAATCGAGAGTCGAGATCGACTTGTGGCCGCGTGAATTGCAGGGGCTCAAGGCGAGTGCCGCAGCGATCAAGCCGACGCTCGATACCGTGATGAAGCGAGTCGGCTAGTTTGTACTTTCGTTAGACACAGCCGACAAATATCGATTTTTGCTTCCATGAGCCTGAGGCGCTAGCCGATTTTTTGCACGTCGAACGAACTCGGCTAGCGCCTCAGGCTCACTTTGATCAGCTGGTTCGTTAGGGCGCCGGTTCGATCGATGCGCTCATGCTGCCTTTGGATCGCATGCTGTTGGGGTCGCGTCCGTAGGCTTTGATTTGATCCCGTTTGAGTTCCGCATGTTCGAGGGTCGTGGTCAAGCAAATGGCGCGGCCTGTCTTGTCGACTTCTTCGGCCAATTTTCGGCCTGCGGTTTCGGTCATGAAGAACAGTTCCCGCATCATCGTGATGACGTAATCGTACGTATGTTCCGGGTCATCCCACAGAATTACGTTGTAGCGAGGCTGACGCTTGGGTTTGGCCGCTGCGGCCTTCTGTTCATTTTCTGGTTGGGCAACTGCCGAATTGGAGGATGCCATGGCGAACTCTCTCTTCTGGGACGATTTCGTTTGCTTGCGGTGCGGAAGCATTCCCGTCTCTTCCGCACAATCACTACAAACAGGCTATATTGTATGCGTAGTAGGGACCTTTTTGGCAAGCACTTTCCTCATAAAACTCACAATCGATCATGGCCGACTTTGCTCCTCTCGACCGCTACCTTGAGAACAACCGTCAAACTCACCTCGATCAGCTGTTCGAACTATTGAAAATTCCCAGCGTTTCTGCGGATAGCAGCAAGCGTGCCGAGATGGACCGCGCCGCCCAATGGGTAGCGGACCGACTGGCGAGTGCGGGGCTGAAGACCGAGCTGATCCCTGGACATGGTCCATCGCTCGTGTACGCCGAAACCGAACCCGTCCCCGGACAACCCGTGGTGCTGGTCTACGGCCACTACGATGTCCAGCCCGCAGATCCCCTCGAGTTGTGGAAATCTCCTCCCTTTGAGCCAGTCCTTCGAGATGGGAACATCGTCGCCCGGGGATCCACGGACGACAAAGGCCAGATGCTGACCCACGTCTTGAGTGTGTTGGCTTGGCATGCGTGCGGGATGAAGCTGCCGCTGCAGATCAAATTCCTGATCGAGGGCCAGGAAGAGCAAGGAAGCGAAGTGCTCGAGGAGAAGCTTCCTGAGATCGCCAAGCGACTCGCATGCGACGTGATCGTGATCAGCGATTCCTCGCAGTATGCGAAGGGGCAGCCGGCGATCACGTATGGGCTGCGAGGCATCGCGTACTTTGAGCTGCGGGTTCATGGCCCGAAAGCCGATTTGCACTCCGGATCGTTTGGAGGTGCCGTCACCAATCCAGCGTTGGCGCTGGCCAAGATCCTGACCGAGATCAAGACTCCCGACGGTCGCATCCAGTTGCCCGGATTCTACGACTCGGTGGTTCCACTCGAGGATTCGGAGCGGGCCATGTGGAACGGCCTCGGGTTCTCCGACGAGAAGTTTGCCGAGTCGCTCGGCGTCTCGGCTCTCACGGGCGAGGTCGGATTCAACACGCTCGAGCGTCGATGGGCGCGGCCGACGTTCGATGTCCATGGCTTGCTCGGCGGCTATCAAGGGGAAGGTGGGAAAACCATCATCCCGTCCTGGAACGGAGCCAAGATCAGCTTCCGGCTCGTTCCCAACCAAGACCCGAAGACGGTGGGGCAGCAGTTGCGAGCGTTTCTGAACGATCACACGCCCCCCGGGGTCCGGTTGGAGTTGATCGATTTGCATGGCGGGCGTGGTGTGGTGGTCAACCCGCACTCTCCGTACATGCAGGGGGCGGTCAAAGCGGTCGAGGAAGGTTTCGGGGTCAAACCGGTCCTGATCCGCGAGGGTGGATCGATCCCGATCGTGGCGCAGATGGTCGACGCGCTGGATTGCGACGTATTATTGATCGGTTGGGGACTCGATGACGATGGAGCCCACAGCCCCAATGAGAAATTCTGTCTGGAGGATTTTTATCGTGGCATCCGCGCCAGCAGTCGGTTGTGGCACCACCTGGCCCAATCGGTGGTCGCCTAAGGGCTGGCTCCGGTCGAAGCCTTGGATTCGCTTGGTCGCGTGGACGGCCGTCGCATGCTGGCTTGCCAGTTCCGGCCTGTTCGTCTGGGCTGGCGAGCCTGCGTTCGACACTTTGCATCTGCGCGACCGCACCAAAAGTACAGGTGTCCTGCTCGGGCGTGATTCCCAACATGCGTACCTTGCGGTCCGACGTCAAGCGACCGAAGCGAGCAAGGGAGCGATCCGAGGATATCTCAGGAAAGCGGATGACAACGAGCAGATCGCGTACGAACAGCTCCGCGACCGGACACAGGCCATGCTTGAGGAGCCGCAGCACGACGCCTACCGCTTTGTTTTGGAGCAGGAACGGGACCGCGCGCTGCGATGGCTCAGCGGCATGGAGAGAACCCCTTCGGAGTTCGTGATCCTGTCGATTCCTCTCGGAGATGTTGCAAAACAGGAACTCGCCGGTACGGAAAATCACGCGATTGGGCTGTGGGCGTGGTATAAACAAATCGATGCACCGGAGTCGAGCGATGCGGCGTCGCTGCGCGAATCGTTGCAGAGAGAAAATGTGGATTGGAAGCGGGAATCGCCCGACTTAGGTACCCGCTTTCAGGCGATTCCGCAGAACGGCGACGAGTGGAATGCCAGGATGGCACTGGTTCGATACTCGCGCGACCGTGCTATCGAGTTCCAAGGAACGGCGGGCATGATGGTCCGGATCGGGGATCGCAATGCTCAAGCCGACATCGGCAGCCTGCTCGCCAAAAGTGTCCAGCAGCAATCTCAGGATCTGGTCAGCGAGTTGCTCGACGGCCGCAAACCCAAGCGATTGGATTGGGTGGAATCGTGCCAAGGGATGTTGAAGGAGGAACGGGATGACTATTTCCGCGCTTCGTGCATGGAACAGGATATGGCCCAGGGGGATGGGACCGTCGAATCGGTGTTCGCCGTCCGCTTGGGAACCGCATGGAGAACCATTTGGAAAGTCGCGGTTCCGATCGATGTCCAAGCGGTTCCCGACGCATCGCAACAGCAAGTGGAAAACGATCCACAGATTCGAACGCTGCTGGCGATGGCTCAGTCGCTGGGGATCGGCTCCAAGGAAACAATCGATCGCGCGCTCAAGGTGGGTGCTGCGACGATGCTGACCCAAGCCCAGGTCAATCAGCAATTCGAAACCTTCCGGCAGCGGTTCCAGCATCGGCTCGACGTTCCCGTCCTGCGCTGGGACATTTCCGTCCCGTCACGGCGAGCGCAGGGGAGCATCGAACGACGCCGATAACGCGAGGCTGGCTATTCGCTAATCCATTCGAATTACTGGCCCGGCGGACCGATGCGTGCGAGTTTCAACTCGTGGAACCACAGGTCGTCGTTGGGGACATTCAGTTCGATCCGAACGAATTGGCCTTTCGCATCGGCGACGAAATGAGCGGTTCCCTCTTCGAACCACGCAAAGGATTTGTCCCACTTCAAAACGAAGGTATCGTAATGAAGGTGCTCGAGTGTGGCGGTCAACTCTCCGTAGGGTAGGAACTGCATCCGGAATTTTCCGTCCGTCAATTGCACGGTCGCTTTGCCATACAGGGGACATTCAAAATTCCCCGTGTACGCCTCGAGTGGGTGACTGGGCTGGGTCCCTTCGGCAGACGGCTTGATCGCCGCCGCGATGCGGGCGTAGAAATCGACGCGGCTTTTGCGGAATTGCTGCAATCCTTCGCCATTCCAATCCCGCTCGGGGACATCGAGCATACGATCTGCGACGGTGTAGACCATCGCGTTTCCGATGGAGGTCATGCTGTTGGTCAGTACCGCGATCCCGAGTTTGCGTTCCGGGATCATCAGCACTTCGGAATACATCCCGTCATAACCGCCCGAATGTCCTACCAACTTCACGCCGTGATAATCTGCCAGAGACCATCCCAAGCCGTAGGCCCGAAAATGATTGGAGGGAAATCGTATCGAGCGAGCTCGGGAAAGAGGGATAATGGTTTGCGGATGCCACATCGCGAACGACGATTCGGGGCTGAAGATTCGGGTTCCGTCGGCTGACTGCCCCTCGCGCAGTTGCACTCGGAGCCACGCCGCCATGTCCGATGCGCTAGAGATGATTCCTCCGGCTGCGGCCATCGAGTCCCAGTTCATCCAGGGAATCGGAACCGAGCGATCCAGCAATGTCTTGTGTGGTGCAGCGACGTTGTCCATCTTTGGCAGATCCGAGATCGAGACTCGGGACCGTTCCATCTGGAGGGGTTGGAGAATCCGTTGCTGCACGAACTCGCTCCAGGGTTTGCCGCTGGCAACTTGCACGACCTCGCCGGCGGCGAGATACATGAGGTTCGAGTACCCGTATCCTCCGCGAAAGGGTGTTTCTGGTTTGAGATGGACGGAACGTTCGAGGATTTCCCGAGGCGTGTAGGGAGTTCCCCACCAAAGCAAATCCCCGCTGAATGTTCCCAAGCCGCTGCGATGGCAGAGGAGATCTCGAACGCGTAAATCGCTGGTCGCCAACGGATCCGACAATCGCAACCACGGCAGATACTTCGAAACCGGATCATCCCATCGGAGCTTCCCTTCGTCGACGAGAATGGCCAACGCCGCTGCCGTAAACGCTTTCGTGTTCGACGCGATCGCATAGAGCGTGTGCTCATCGGCCGGTTGGTTGGTATCGACCTGCCGAACGCCATAGCCCTTGCACAACAAGACCTCATCGTTCTCGACAATCACGACGGATAATCCGGGAACGCCCCACTCCTGTCGCATTTGTTCGAACCGGGCATCGAGAGCTGCGATCTGCTCGGAGGACAGGTTTCGCGATGCTTCGTCTTGGGCCGTCGGAGTCGTTGATCCCTTGGCATCCTGACCGATCCCAGTGGACGGGCTCCAGCCGATTACCGCCACGATCAAGGCGGACAACATCAAGAAACGCCGCATGGTTTACTCTCCATAAATTAACAAATAGATGCGCCGAAGTGGATTAGTAGGCCGAAGCTTGTTTCCCGGCGGGATTGGTTGCTCCAGCAGCCAGGGCGATGGGGGGAAGTCCTAGTTTTTCCCGGGCGGGATCGAGCATTTCTCGCGTTCGGCTCGAACCGCAGCGTGAGACTCCCAAGACTCGGACCGATAGGAGTGTTTGCAAATCCCGCACGCCTCCGGCGGCTTTGACTTGCACGTGCGGCGCGGCGTGCTGGCGCATCAATTTCAAATCGTCAAGCGTTGCACCTCCAGTGCCGTAGCCGGTCGAGGTCTTGACCCAGTCGGCATCCAAATCGCTGCAGATCTCGCACAGCTTGATCTTCTGTGAATCGTTAAGATAGCAGTTCTCGAAGATGACCTTTACTTTTTGGTGTGCGGTATGGGCCACGTCGATCACCGCAGCGATGTCGTTGCGAACATAGTCCCACGCGCCGCTGAGAACTTGGCCGATATTGACGACCATATCAAGTTCCTCGCATCCGTCGTCCAGAGCCCGCAAGGCTTCCGCCCGTTTGATCGCGGTGGTGTGCCCTCCGTGCGGGAATCCGATGGTGGTCGATGCTTTCACCGTCGTTCCCGACAGTCGCTCGGCACAACGCTTCACGTAATAAGGCAAGATGCAGACACTGGCCACGTCGTAAGCGATCGCCAGATCGATCCCGGCCTCCAAATCCGCGACCGTCGTCGTGGGGTTGAGGAGCGAGTGATCGATCATCTTAGCAAGGTCAGAATACGTCCAATCCACAGGGTCCTCGGTTCTCTGTATTTCCATTAGGTTCATGACAGCTTGGTTTTGATGCCTATTGTGAGGATTGAGGCAGCGTCCACAAGTAGCGCACGCAGGCAATTCCCCTCCCCTTAGCTTCCGTCGTCCCGTCGCTACCGTCGCCAGACGGTGGGTGGTCTATCAGCTCGCGGTCGATACAAATTCCCTGGAAGGAGCCCACCTCGGATTTCAATCGGAATACAATAAGTCTGCGTCGAAGACGCCCGCTTAAGTCCAAGAATCGTTCGATCGGATTTTTGTTTCGAACCGAATTTGCACGATATCATGCCGATCGAGTTCCATTGTCATCGCTGCCGGAAGAAGCTTCGGGTTCCCGATTCGAGTCATGGAAAGTCATGCGTATGCCCTTCGTGCAGCCAACAACTCACGATCCCCTTCGAATCGGATGATGACATCCCGTTGGTCGCTGTGGAGGAAGTGAAGTCGGGACTTGATGTTCCATGTCCTCGATGTAGCCGACTCCTGAGTTGCAATGCATCCTTGCTCGGTACGCGGGGAGTATGCCGGGGTTGCGGCACGATTTTTGAGATCTCGGAGTCGCCGAAGTTCGACCCGGCCTTGAACGAGAATGCGTTCGCCTTCATGTGTCCGTCCTGCGACAGTCTTTTCGAAGGCAAGCCATTCATGGAAGGTCGCAAAGGCAAGTGCACATCCTGCGCTGAGGTTTTTACTATCCGCAAGTACGAACCGCAACCGCTCGCTGCGAAGCCAAATCCTGTGGTATCGAAAGACACCGGCAAGAAAACGAGTGCTGCAGTCCAAGATCAACGCAGGCCCGTAGAAAAATCGAAATCACTGACCCCAGCAGCAAGGCCCAAGCAAGCCGCACCGGTCGCGGGAGGCGATCCATTCAACGCGCTGGATAGCTTGTTGCCTCCGGCAAACTCCCAATTCTCAGGGGCAGGGAATGCAGGTTCGGGTAATGCTGCGTCTTACCCTACGCAAGGGCCATCGTATTACGCGCCGGAAAAACCAACCCGGCGTCGCCCCTCCCGTGGAACCGGCCAGGGAGGCGGATTGAAGATTTTATTGTGGGTGTTTGGAATCCTTTTCGGATCGGGGATGCTCCTCGTGGTTTGCGGCGGCATCGCACTGTTTGCGTTCAGCGCCTATGCCTCCGGTACGCGCGAGATTGCGGTTGGCGATTACTCGGTCACCGGACGCGGGGTGGTCCCAACGAACGCTACCCCTTCGGCACCGAGCGTTCGTACAGCATCCACCATCGATTTGCGGACCTATTCCGAGTTCGGTTTGCTTATCATCTCACCCACCAATCCCAATGCATCTCTCACGCTGGATTCCTATTTGGAGGATCTTCGGAGAAGTGGTGCTCAGATCGAACAACGAGACATTTCGCGACTTGGGATGTCCGGCATTCACTACGAGTGCACCAAGTCCATCAATCGGCCAGCTCATCGCGGCGAAGTCTTTCCTATTGGGAATAACACCCTTCTGATCTCGATGTACATCAACGGCCATGACCATCCCATCCATGGTGGAAAAGTCAAAAGGTACGACAAAGAGAAGTCGCTGAAGATCGACGACCCAGACGGCTTCTTCGCCTCGCTGAGGAAACGATAATGCATGACGTTGGAATAGGTGTGCCATAGGAGTACGCCGTCCCATCGACGCGGTGTTGATTCCTTGAACGCGACCGATGCGATGGGGCCTGTACACCGGACTTCCAGTCCGGTGCCTGCCATGACGACCGACTGGAAGTCCGTCGTACAATGATCAGGTAAGTGGGTGCACCCTATCCCCTCGCGCACCCAATTCCCCTCGGTGAACCAAGACACCCCTCGTATGGCCAATCATGAAAAACAAAATTTTGGTTTATGGAGTGCTCGGATACACTGGCAATCTCTTCTTAGAGCACGCGTTTGACAAAAGCTTACCCATGGTGCTGGGAGCGAGAGAAA
>JBKDXO010000102.1:0-14802 GCA_046306195.1 Planctomycetota bacterium
GAGTTTGCGAGCGGCCGTTATTGTGTCGGCCTTTCAGGCCTTTTTCAGTGCGAGTGGTGCGTAGACCGTGGCTCGATGAGCCACGGCAGTCATTGTGTCAGCCCGTCGGGCTTAAGAAGCCGAAGCCTCGGCTCGATGAGCGATGGCTGCCACCTGCCTATCCCGACAACCTGGTCGTAAGCAAAACGTTGCGTGGGTGGTACGTATTGGCGCTCGATTGTGTCAGCCTGTCGGGCTTAGGAAGCCGAAGCCTCGGCTCGATGAGCGATGGCTGCCACCTGCCTATCCCGACAGCCTGGTCGTAAGCAAAACGTTGCGTGGGTGGTACGTATTGGCGCTCGAGCCGAATTGATCAGTTGTTCTCTCGTGTGATGTATGCGTGCGATTGAAGACCCGCTCGGGTCTCCAAGGTTCGCAGAAAAACGACCGACGAAGTGTGACCAGAGGCGCCATGACGTTGAACGTCATTGGAAAGCTCCCGCTATCCTGGCATTGGGTTTGGTGGATGTACTCCGAATCGGCAGTCGGCCGTTTGTTTCAGTCCTTCTCCCTAAAAGTACTCATCGCGGTTGGATCCATCAAAAGCAGCCAGAATGGAGGCAGCATCGCTTGAATCGTTTGCCACTCCCACATGGGCACGGATCATTGCGACCGAGTTTTTCCTCAAGCAACTTGTCTCCATGCACGATGCGAATACCGCGTTTGACATGGGTTTCGGACGGGAAACCGCGTCGACGCTTACTCATCGGTTCGAAAAAAGGAATCAGCAGGGTTGTCATCGCGCATGATTGAACTCCTCAGGAATATAAGTTAGGAGAGACGAAACTGAGAGCCGATGATTGGATTCACGCCAGTCACAAGCTTTGAGCTGTAAGATACAAGACGTAAGTCAAAGACCGAAGGTTCGCTGGTTTGGCTTACAACTTACCGCTTGCCCCTCACCACTTCGCAAGCAGGAACGGAGTGATTCGAACCCGGGGCGTTTCAGGAATCTGGGCCATCGGCTTTGGAGACCGAGTCCGCACACGAGTAAGGTTTGAGGGGTGAGCTTTGAGGTGTGAGGGATAAGTGGGGAGGAACAAAATGCGAGATCATTGTAATTTGAGGGCGTTTCAGTTGGCGGATGAGTTGGCGTTGTTGGTGTATCGCGAGACAGCAGGGTTCCCGAAGGAAGAGTTGTTTGGTTTAACTTCGCAAGTTCGGCGTGCTGCTGTTTGAGTGGCTTCCAACATTGCTGAAGGCTGCAGCCGAGGCAGCGACGTTGACTTTCTTAGATTCCTCGACATGGCGAATGGTTCACTGCGCGAACTTCAGTACCAAATCTCACTTGCGCAATGACTTGGATAAAGCCTAAGGTCTAAAGCCTAAAGCCTCTTCAGTCGGGCACCTCGGAGTAGAACGATCGGTCCGCCGGAATGTACTCATTTGCCAAAACAAATTCCGGACGTAATGCTCATTCCCTACGCCGATACTGTGCTGGCTCGGAGGGAGAATCGCGGCACTTCGATCTTTGGTAGCTGCAGCGCCCGGTCGCGATCAGCACAGAAGATGGGGAAGCGGTCTCCATGTCGCTCCCGGTGAGTTGCTAAGGCAATTTTCGGTGAATTGTTCTGCGCCGACAAGTGCCCCAAACAAGCCCACTGCAGCTTATTGGCATCACATGCATCGAGCAACTCGGCCGCGTCCGTGTTCGAAATGTGCCCACGCTTTCCTGAGATGCGATCTTTGAGATTTTGGGGATATGGACCCTGGCGGAGCATCGCATCATCGTAATTGCTTTCGATCAGTACAGCATCCAGAGTGCCCATCAGTTTTTGGAGCCCGCCGAAGACATGCCCCAAGTCGGTGAGCAGACCGAACCGCTGCCCGGACTCGACGTCTTCGATCACGAAGCAAACGCCTTCGATCGCATCATGAGGTGTACGCAACGTCTCGATGCGGAGTGAACCGATTCGAAATGATTTTCCGGACTCGAAATAGTTCGGTCGGCCAATGCAGCCTGTCGACGGTTTTGCACGGGTCGCGTTCCACGTTCGCAAATTCGCGTAGACGGGCAAGTCGAACTTACGGTGAAGCACACCGACACCGCTGATGTGATCCCAGTGCTCGTGCGAGAGGACTAAACCATTACAATCGCGAATGTCGTGACCGTAGTCGGCCAAACGCATCTCGGCATTGCTGCCCGTGATGCCTGCATCGAAAAGCAAACGCGTCTTGCCACTGCGTACGAACACGCAGTTGCCGGCACTTCCTGATTGCAATGAGATGACTTCCATGGCAGAAGTGTAACGATTCCAAATCTAGCAAGCCACCAGCAAGCCATCCTCAACGGCCAGTTCCACCATTGGTACCTCGGCCTTTGTTTGGGTTAACTCCCCACGAAGGATTTTGATATTGGGTGGGGCAACCACGCCGAGGATGATTCGATTGCCTTGGATTTTGATGACTTCCACAGTGATGTTGCCATCGACAACCACTTTGTCGCCAACTTTCCGACTGAGAACGAGCATTTTGCTTCTTCCTTGAGTTTGATTGCTGCGGCAGGTGCGGGAATGGTTGGTCTGTCGCAACCCAACCCGATCATTATCCGTTGAGCCATGGACAACTTAGGTCAACGTTGGATTGAATTCAGAATAATTGGTCGCCTAGGGCTTCCAGCCCCCGCTGGCGTTATCGTCGGGGAGTGTTTCAGCGACTGGTGCGGAGATTACCCCAAAGATGCGTTGAGCGGATCCTACGGGACCAACCGAGGGGGGGAACCGTGGTCCGTGGCGGCAGTTGGGCCGTGCTGGCTTCGAATTGTCGTTCGGTGTCCCCGGGGCGTGTGGCCCCTTACCCCACCTGCCGGATAGTGTCAGAGTCGAATGCCCAGCATCAGAGATTTGCAGGGATTTTCGAGCTCGGTGAGCGATAGATCCACTCTGGAGCTTGCCCGTCCTCTTTTTGGTTGCCCGTCAATTCTCGCTTCCGCCCGGTAGGCATACAATCGAGGGCTCTCGTGGCCACGATCCGAGCAACAGAAGCGATCGAATTGCCTCTGATTCAGGTAGCTGGGACCGACCGCCGCCTGCTATACTAGGCAGAGGTGAAAAACCGAAAAGGTTAACCGACCCGCCCGCCCTCCATCCCCGCCCTGAGTTTGATATGCTGCGGACACCCGACTTTGCCCGTGGATTGTTGGCGATAATCGCCTCCGTACTCCCTGCTTCGGTGGTATCGGCCGAGACGCCAGATGCGAAGAGTCTTGACTTCAATCGCGATATCAGGCCGATTCTTTCCAATCGATGCTTTCGTTGCCACGGACCCGACGAAAACGAACGCCAAGGTGGCGGCAAGACCGGTTTGAGGCTCGACACTCCCGAGGGAATTGCGGAAGACTTAGGTGGCCACTTTGCCGTTGTCCCTGGAAAGCCAGAGCAGAGTGAGCTCATCTCTCGCATCAAGACGCAAGATGCTTCGATCGTGATGCCCCCTCCGGAAACGGGGCTCAAACTGAACGATGCCGAAATCGCCTTGCTGGAACGGTGGGTTCGCGAAAACGCCCCCTACGCGATCCATTGGTCCTATCGTGTCCCCCAGCGGCCTGCGCTGCCCCAACTGGCATCGGAGCAGGAGAAAAACTGGGCGAAGGTTCCCCTGGACCACTTCATTCTGGAGCGACTGCGTCGCGAAGGTCTCGTGCCCCAACCGGAAGCGGATCGGTTTGCACTGATTCGTCGAGTCGCTCTCGATGTCACCGGCTTGCCACCGAGCCAAGAAGAAATCAATCAATTCATCGAAGATGATTCGGGGGGTGCCTATGAGAAAATGGTCGATCGATTTCTAGCGAAAGAGTCCTACGGCGAACATTGGGCGAGGATGTGGCTGGATATGGCGCGGTACGCCGATTCATCTGGCTACGCCGACGATCCTCCCCGAACCATTTGGGCATACCGCGACTACGTGATCGGTGCGTTCAACCGCAACCTACCCTTCGATCAGTTTACGATCGAGCAACTCGCCGGTGATTTGCTCCCCAATCCTTCGGCAGATCAACTGATAGCCACTGCTTTTCATCGCAACACGCTAACGAATAACGAAGGTGGAACCAATGATGAAGAGTTTCGCAACGTAGCTGTCGTGGATCGCGTGAACACTACGTACGCTGTTTGGATGGGCACGACGATGGCCTGCGCTCAGTGCCACAGCCACAAATACGATCCGATCAGTCAGCAGGAATATTTTCAGACCTTCGCCATTTTCAACAATACGGAAGATGCCGACCGGGGTGACGAGTCACCGCTGTATGAATTCTGGACCGAAGAGCAACAGGAACGACGCTCTACACTCAACGGGCAGATCGCTTCCGACGCCAAAATTCTCGATACGATGACACCGGAATTGGAAGCGTCGCTGAAAGGTTGGGAAAGCAGCTTGCCGAAGCAGCCGGCTTGGTCGATTCCCAAAGTTGAATCCGCGACAAGTGAAGTTGGCGTTACGATGACGATCGACCCAGCAACAGACATCGTTCGGAGCGCTTCGGGGGCAGGGAAGGATAATTTTTTTATCGATTTGGATCCGGCCAATATCCAAGCCGCTGGCACATCGCAAATTGCAGCGTTGAGCTTGGAAACTTTCGCCGACGATCGACTGCCGAACAGAGGGCCCGGCTGGAACAATGGGAATTTTATTCTAACCGAAGTGCGAGCTACGTTGCTGCCTCCTGCTGGAACGAATCTCAGCGGACGCTATGTGCGCGTCGAATTGCCTGGTGCGGATAAGATTCTGTCCCTGGCCGAGGTCGAAGTGTTCTCGAAGGGAGAGAATATCGCAAGGCAAGGGACGGCAACGCAAAGCAACGTCGCCTTCGAAGGCGTCCCCGCACGGGCGATCGACGGCAATACCAACGGAACCTTTTTCGAAGCCAATTCCGTAACCCACTCCGACCCTGGTGCCACCGATCCCTGGTGGGAGCTGGATCTTGGATCGGTTCAAGAGATCGACAAGATTGCGGTTTGGAATCGCACCGACGGCGGAGCTCCGGTTTTGGAACGACTCAAGGGCGCACTGGTAAAGATATTGGCCGAAGACCGAAAGGTCGTCTGGGAGAGGACGATCGATGATACTTCCAAGCCTGATGTGGCTTGGAGCATCGATGGCTCACGCCCTATCACCTTCGCCGCGGCATTCGCGGATTTCCAGCAAGAAGATTTTGTCGCGGCGAATCTCGTCAGCAAGAAAATCGATTCCACCAAGGGATGGGGGGTCGCTGGTTCCTACGGACGCGATAACCGACTCACCTTGATCGCATCCGAACCGATCGACATCCCCGAGGGGAGTCGACTGCGCGTCTCGCTGCATCATCAATCGCAACACGCGCATCATGTGATCGGTCGATTTCGTTTATCCGTGACCGGAGAAACCGAAGTTCTCAAGTGGGCAAATGTACCCGGAGACATTCAGTCCATTCTGCGAAATGCCGAAGGGAATCGAACCGATGCCCAGAAAGCTGCAGTCGCAGCCTTCTATCGCTCGATCGCCCCCGAGCTAGCGGATGTACGCAACCGTTTGAAGGCGACTCGAGCCGAACTGGCTTCCTTGAGACCGACCACCACGGTTCCGATTCTCCGGGAACTGCCGAACGATCGACAACGTGTCACCAGATTGCAATATCGCGGCAACTATCTCGACATGGGAGAAGAAGTAAAGCCAGGTATCCCCGGCGCATTTAAAGCAGGGGGGCAGCAGGTACACAATCGGCTTGAGTTGGCCAAGTGGATTGTTTCGAAGGACAATCCGTTGACGGCACGGGTGACCGTCAATCGATATTGGGAACAACTCTTTGGAACCGGACTAGTCGCAACGGCGGAAGAGTTTGGTTCGCAAGGCGATTTGCCAAGCCATCCCGAATTGCTCGATTGGCTGGCGCTTGAGTTTGTCGAAAACGGTTGGGACATGAAACAGTTGCTGCGTACGCTGCTTGTGAGCGCGGCGTACCGCCAATCGTCAAAGGTGTCGAGCGATTTGGTGCAGTCGGATCCTGACAATCGATTGCTGGCACGCGGTCCGCGCTTCCGACTCCCCGCGGAAACGATTCGCGATCAAGCTCTCGCGGTCGCCGGATTATTGAGTTCGAAAATGAATGGGCCACCAGTGAAACCTCCTCAACCTTCGCTGGGGTTGTCGGCCGCGTTCGGATCCAGCACCGACTGGTCTACGAGCGCGGGGGACGATCGATACCGCCGAGGCGTCTACACGACATGGCGTCGTTCGAATCCGTATCCCTCGATGAGTGCCTTTGATGCACCGAATCGGGAGGTTTGCACGCTTCGCCGCGTACGTACCAATACGCCACTTCAGGCACTCGTGACGCTCAATGACCCTGTCTACATCGAAGCAGCTCAGGCACTGGGAAGAAACATATTCAAAGCTGCCGACTCCCATGCTGGCCGAATGGAGTTCGGGTTGAAGGCGGCTCTGTGTCGCCCGATTCAAGCAGACGAGATCGAAGTCCTGCTGAAATTGCACGAAAAGGCATTGGTCTTCTTCAAGACCCAACCGGAAGCAGCCGTGAAAATGGCAACCGAACCGTTGGGAGCGTTACCGGAAGGCATGGACGCGGCCGAAATGGCAGCTTGGTCGGTGGTCGCCAACGCGATCTTGAACTTGGATGAATTCCTGATGAGGCGATGACCTCATTCATGGCGCGTGTAATCCATTTGCAAAACAAGTGACTAGCAAAACAAATTCGAAGCGAGTTGGAGGACAACATGACAGCGAATGGGAATGATCCTCGTATCGAGCGAATTGCATGGCAGACTCGACGTCATTTCTTGAAGGATTCTGCACTGGGGCTCGGAGCAGTTGCGCTGACCTCGTTGCTGGGCCAAGGAGCGACAACCGATCCTTCGGAAGCAACCTCGGGCGTGATCAATCCGCTAGCTCCACGCCAGCCCCACTTCGCAGCAAAAGCGAAGCGGGTCATCTACATCCATTTGACCGGTTCTCCTCCTCACCTGGATATGTATGACTACAAGCCGGAACTCGTGAAGCGAACGGGTGAGGACTGCCCGGATTCCTTTTTGAAGGGACGTACGTTCGCTTTCACGCTGGGTGTGCCGAAGCTTTTAGGGACACCGCGTCAATTCGCTCAGTATGGGGCCGGTGGAACTTGGATGAGCGATGCAGTGCCGAATTTCCATGGGATCGCCGATGAGATGTGCGTCATCAAGTCGATGTTTACCGAGCAGTTCAATCATGCCCCAGCGGAGCTTTTGCTCTACACGGGTTCTCCGCGATCGGGGCGTCCATCGATGGGTACCTGGATCACTTACGGTCTGGGATCGGAAAACGAAAATCTACCCGGGTTCGTGGTTCTCATCTCCAGCGGCGTTCAGCCAAACGGTGGCAAGAACTCCTTCGGTAGCGGTTTCCTGCCCAGTGTTTACCAGGGTGTTCAATGCCGTTCACAAGGGGATCCCGTTCTCTATGTGACGGATCCTCCCGGCATGGATCGGCAGATGCGCCGTTTGACCTTGGATGCGATCGGGGAACTAAATCAAAAGCAGGCCCATGAAATGGGGCATCCTGAAACGGCAACGCGGATCGCACAATACGAATTGGCTTTCCGTATGCAAATGTCCGTGCCGGAAGTTATGGACATGTCAAAAGAGTCTGCGGAAGTGCGCGAAGCCTATGGAGCCAAGCCGGGCACCTCGAGTTTGGCCAACAATTGCCTTCTCGCTCGACGACTTGTCGAGCAAGGTGTTCGCTATGTTCAGTTGTTCGATTGGGGATGGGACTTCCATGGCACCAGCCCAGCGGAGGATATTCGCGATGGCCTGACCAGCAAGTGCAGTACGATGGACAAGCCGATTTCGGCACTCATCAAAGATCTTCGGCAACGAGGGTTGCTTGACGATACGCTGGTCGTGTGCGGTGGTGAGTTTGGACGCACGCCCTTTCGCGAGGGTCGAACTGCGAGCGGCAGTGTGCTTGGACGCGACCATTATCCGGATTGCAATTGCATGATTTTGGCTGGTGGTGGGATCCGCGGTGGAATGTCGTACGGCGAGACCGATGAACTCGGTTTCAGCATTGTCCAGGACAAGGTGCACGTTCACGACTTGCAGGCTACTATCTTGCATCAGCTCGGATTCGACCATACGCGACTGACGTATCGATTCCAAGGTCGCGACTATCGCTTGACCGACGTGCATGGCGAAGTGGTGAAGGGCATTCTCGTTTAGCAAAGAACGACGCCCAGACTCAGCGGGTGATTCGGGAATTGGGGAATGATCCGAAGGATTCCAGAATTCTTCATTCCGGCAAAGCGATTGATGCCCAATCGATGATCCTGCTCATGAATCACCCCAGTGTCCTGACGTGAATTGCGCAGCCCGGTTTTTTGGGAAATCGCATCGAAGGTGTTTCGGGAGGCGAGGAAGGGGGGGAGGAATTCAGTAAGGAAAAAAGAGGAAACCACGCCGAACGCCTGGCCCAAAGAGGTGATGTGCCAGGGGCATTTGCGGTTACTCCATTGACGTATCCCCCGAACTTGGAGGACGACAATCGATGGCCAATTTGTCAGGGAAACGCATCGTCATTGCCGGTGGCAGTGGCTTCCTCGGATTATCGATGTCCGAGTATTTCTCGAATGCAGATGTGAATGTTACGATTCTATCCCGGTACAAGCCCAAGTGGATGGGGCGATGCTCGCATCACTCTTGGGACGGTCGATCGCTCGGTGATTGGGTCGACGCGCTGGACGGATCGGACGCAATCATCAATCTGGCCGGCCGGACGGTGAATTGCATCAAGACGCCAGATCACCAAGACGAGATCCTTCGGTCGCGGGTGGAGTCGACACTGGTTCTTGGGAAAGCTTTGCGTGAGCTGAAATTGCCCCCACCGGTCTGGGTGCAGATGAGCACAGCACACATCTATGGTGACCCGCCATCGACCGTATGTGACGAGGAAAGCCCGCTCGGTATTGGCTTCGCTCCTACCATAGGGCGAGCTTGGGAGTCTGCATTTGCAGAGAGCAAACTACCCGATCAGCGCGGCGTCCTTATGCGAACCAGCTTCGTCGTTGGTCGAGATCGCGGTTCCGGTGGTGGGGCTCTTGCGGCCCTTCGCCTTCTCGCGAGGCTTGGGTTAGGCGGCAAGGTTGGCAAAGGAACTCAAGGCATGTCGTGGATTCACGAGAATGATCTCAATGCACTGTTCGCCAAAGCAGTCGCGGACAATTCGATGACCGGAACCTATATCGCTTCCTCGCCCAACCCGGTCTCGCAACTGGACTTCATGCGAACGTTGCGAAAGGTCATCGGTGTGCCGATTGGGCTGCCTGCTTTCGAGTGGATGGTGCGTCTCGGGGCGCCGCTGGTCTTTCGCACCGACCCGGAGCTAGTCCTCTACGGCCGCTATGTCGTCTCAAAACGTTTGGCTGAAGAAGGATTCCGGTTTCAGTTCCCCGACCTTGAATCAGCCTTAAAAGAGTTGCACGACAAGAGCCACGGATGAGCGAATAACCATCCGGCAAATTGGAAGCAAGATCCATGCTGTCATGCAAGACACGTCCTATCTCAATTTCTCGATCAGAATTTAATCGAAACAGCAAGAAGTGCCTTGGCTTAGAGACTATGCCAACGGCCCTCTCTGCACGCTGACGGCTATGCCATAGATGATACGTGCGAGCACCGACCGCTAGTTCGTCTCGCGATATAATACCAGTTCTTTTCGGATCCTCTGCGATGTCGACAATGTCCTGCGTCAACAGGGCCTCGTACCGCAACCTTGCTAGCTCGCCAAAATGCTCATGGCTCCAAGCCAAGATTTCGATGATGTCTTCCTCTGCAACCGGCGAGAGTACTACACGAGGCATTACAATCAACCACTCTTTCGATTTTTCGCGTGCTTTGCCGCCTGTCGCCCCAATTTGGCAATATGAGTAGCGACCTGAACGCTGGTCTTAAGTCCAACTCCGCCACCTTGATCTAGCTGTCGAAATCCCTCAGTCGCTAATTGCCGCAACAATTCAAGTCGATGGTTGTCTTCGGTGGTTCTCTGTTCCAGCAAGCGTAAGCCCTCCCGCACCACTTCACTGGCATTCTTGTACTTGCCGGAAGCGACCAGAGTATCTACTAATTCTGAGTAGTGTTCGGTCAAACTAATGTTCTTCGTTGTCATTCCGGTACTCCAAGACGCCTCTGATGCTAGCGGACCGCCGATAGAGCTATTAATTGGCAAAAATTGCCAATTGCGACTTCGAGCCAAAAGGCTACCATAGCCTTACGCCTCAAAGAAATGCGTCGTCGAAGTGTCGCAAGGAAATCACCGTAGATTACGCGGCTTACCGTCCAGTCGAAGGCGTCGAGTTGATCGTGAAATAGTCTTTCGAGTACAGTGCCATTCGTGCTTGGCGACGCTCTCCTCAATTTCTATTGAGTGAAGTGGAATCTGGTCATCGAGAGGATCTCGCTTTTAGTTTCCGTCATCGTCGTCGCGGAGGGATTCGACGAATTCGGGGTCGTCGAGTTTGGTCTGAGGACCCTCGCGGCGGCGGCGTTCAAATTTCGGATCGGTCGGGTCAAAGGTATCCTCGGGCTTAAAGACACGCGGGTCTGCCGGGACAGCCGAATAGGGATTGAAGTCGGGTTGGTCGGTAAACATGTCGCTCAAGTCGTTGGCTGTTGCATCGTAGAGATTGTTCGGGGGCAAGCCATGCAACCGATAAATCGTTCGTATGATGCTCATGATCGAAGTGTGTCGGTGGGAGACATAGCCTCGCTTGGCCCACGGGCTGATGCACAGCACAAACGAGCGATGCCGATCGATCGAATCGTTGTCGCCACCGGAATCGTCCTGCGTGACGAAGATCGCCATTTGCTTCCACTCCGGTTGGCGTGAAAGGTACGCCACGATCCGGCCCAGTGCCAAGTCGTTGTCGGCCATGTAACTCGCAACATAGGGATAACCACGTTGCGGATTCGCGGCCGCGCCGTGATCGTTGCAGATGGCCAAGTTGATGAATCGAGGGAGTGCCCCTTGGTGCTCTTGGCGATACTGCTCGATGTCCTCCACGAACCAATCCGCTCGTGCGATGTCAGGAATGTTGTTGTTGTAAGCTGGGTAATCGAAGTCGGTGTTCTCAAACAAGACCTTGGGCATCGGGTAATTGACCTGCGTGTAGGCGCCCGAACGATTGGCCATCGGTCCCTCATCGTTGTCGGGGAACTCGAATCCTTCTCCGTAGTTGCGAAATGGGATCCCGCCTCGGTGGAGGTGCTCGAACATCGAGCCGTTTTCGAGGTAGTCCTCTGGGATCTGGGAGCCGTTGGAGCCCATCACGACCATCCGTCCGCGCGCGGTTTCGCTCTTTTGAAATCTCCATCCCGAATAGAAAACGCGCGTGGTCCAAAAGCTTGGGTAGATGCCGATCAGCCATCGATGTCCGTCTCCAGAAGCTTGTGGCTCCATGTAAAAATTGTCGGAGATCGAGAATTGTTCGGCCAACCGCACGTGGTTGGGCATGATTGGGACTCGCTCGTCCTTTCCTTGCTCCTTGATCCAACCGTTGACACCGAACTCCGCATACTCGGGCTCGCTGGTTGTTCCGCGGAGCCCTCCGAAGATGCCGTCGAAGGTGTGGTTTTCTTTGGTGATGAACACGACGTATCGGATTGCAGGTGGTAGCGAAGCGGGAGGCTGCGAGGGAAGGGTCATGCCATTGTTCTTGAGTACCTGCTGCGTTTCGTCGGCGCGTTGGTCAAGGTCGACGACATGCATCATGCCGGGCATATCTGGCAACCCGAATCGTTCGTCGTTCGTGTCGCGTCGATGTTTCGGCCCTCGGGGGCCTCGCCCCAATCCTTTCTGAGTCGCGACCACGAGTTGCTTCTCGTCAGGAGTCAGCCGACATGCCGTTGGAAACCAGCCTGTTGCGATCCAGCGGGTGGAGTAGCCATTTTCCAAATCGATCACAGCAATCGCGTTCAATCCTGAGGCGCAGACGAACAATCGTTTGCCTGCCCGATCGATTGTCATGCCCGTTGGAATAACACCCCGTAAGGTCGCGAGTTTTGGCTCCGGTGCCAGCTTGACCGTCTCCTGCAACTCCATCGATCGGGCATCAAAAATTTGTACGGTATCGTTGTTTGCATTGCTGACGAACAAACGGTCGCGATGGACCAGCAGACCATTCGGGGAACTGCCTCCGACGGTATGCCCGCGATCGGCAGGCGCCTGGAGCAATAGTCCGGTCTTGACTTTGGCCTGGACCGTCGGTTGCTCCGGTTTCGAGACGTCAAACATCCAAACCGAATGGGCATCCGCAACGTGAGGGCTTCCAAGGCCGGGTACGATTTTCCCTTCTTTGCGGACCCCTTCTTCCGCTTCCACGGACGGAAATCCAAAGGCGGGCGTCTTTAACCCGCGTGGATCACCGTCTTCATTGATGATCAAGGAGTAGTCGAGCATGCCGATGTTCGCGACAAACAGACGCGTTCCGTCTGCCGAGAGTGCGACACTGAACGGTTCGCGACCTGCCGGCGTGTCGCTAATCACGGCCTGTTCGACGAGATCAAAAACAACGAGGCGTTGACGAGCCACATCGGCACCAACAACGTATCGTTCGTCGGGAGACAGCACCAGATCGTTGATATAGCATTCGCGGTCCGCGACGATCGACAGCACATCTTCTGTTTCGAGCTTGGCCAAGCGACCAGAGGGTGTCTGCGACCATGACGCGGTGGAAAGAACACGGATTCCGTGTCCTGAGTCTCCGCTCGAGATGATGAGTTTGCTGCTATCCTTGGTGAAGACGCCACAAAATGCAGGCGATTTCCAAGGCAGTAAATGGGAGGGTGCCTGCGGATCCCTGTCCGATGCCCCGCAAACGACGATTCCAGCGTTGCACATGCCGATGAGATACTTGCCGTCAGGACTGGGAATGGTGTTCCATAGGTTTTCTCCCGAGTACAGGCGCGGACCCTTGGGGGTTAACAAGCGTCCATTAGGAAGAACGGTTTCGCCATCGGGGGTGATCTTGGCGAAACGATCTCCTGCGGGCGAGGAAAACAACCAGTCATCCTGAGCCGCCGCGATCGATACCCACGCGAGGCAAGTACACAACGCTGTTAACGGAATCCGCAAGCTCATGATCAAGTCACCCCGGGTTTTTCAAGATTCGAGTATGAGAACAACGATGGAGGATACTTTTTCCGTTCTTGCATAACGCAACGAGTCGGCAAGGCTCGGAAAAATCGTCCGTATTATAGACAAGAATATAAGAAACACGCTCCATGGCACGAATCAAGTTTCCACGCTTTGTTGACCTGTGGTCTGACGGTGGAAAAAAGAAACGCGATTGGAGCGGATGCTCCATTCGCGTTATTTTTTCCAGTAGTTTGTCCGTGTTGGCTTGGCTGCGCATGGCTGCCGTTTCTTCTCGCCGCGCGATCAGGTTGGCTTCCGCCGCCTTCTTTGGCTTCGGTCACCCGACTCATCAGGTCCTTCATTGTCTCCTGGCAGGATGACATCCTTGATCCCCACCGAGCGAACTTCCAGACCCAACGCAGTCGCCTGCTCGCGGACATGCTGCTCGAGCTCTTGAGCGACGTCATCCTTGCCGGTCAAGCAACTATCGAGTTCGCGACCGCCGATCACGGATGAGCGATGCGGAGATGACCGTTGACAGCCAAGTCCTGGGATGTCAATCGACTGCAAAGCAACGATCAAGGGCTTGGAGCCCGTGACTTTCGGTTGCCGATACGGATGCTCTTCTCTGAGCTACTTCTGCCGATATCGTTGTTAGAACCCATTCACGGAACACGATGCACAACCGCTCCTCGCAGAGTCCGCCGCGCCGAGCCGCTTGCGTTTTTCAACAGGCTGCTGGCGATCGACCGGGTTGTCTGTTAGATTCTAGTCAGAGGTCCGTTTCCGCGCGAGCGGAGTACTGCATGTCTTGAACAAAACGATGCACCGAAGTTTGACGCCCGGTCGATTGTGTGTCGGTGTGGATGAGGATTCGATGACCAAACACAAGGGAAGTCCGGACGACGAAACACCTTCTTTCGAGAATGCGATGTCCGATCTCGAATCGATCGTTCGCAAACTCGAGAGTGGCTCGCAACCGCTAGAGCAGATGCTCGACGAGTACGCGAAGGCCGTTGAACTGGTCCAACATTGTCACAAACATCTCGACACCGCCAGGCGGCGGATCGCACAGCTCGAAAGTGTCCGCAGCGACGGGAAAGCTATCGTCCAGGAATGGGATGATCAGGCTCCGGTTGTTCAGGAAAGCACCGAGGCCCCTGCCCGCCGACGGAAATCGTGAAGTCGGTGAATTTCTGACTACCGACGGCTCACATGCGGATCTCGAATGCCGCTGTGGAGTGACCGTACTTGCCACCCTTTTTGTCTTGGACGGTCAGTCGCAATTCGTAGTTGCCAGGAGGAATCTGAGACGGCATGTAAATCCGGTAGACCATGAAATAGTCTCGACGATGATTCATGCAAACCTCGGGCTCCATCGGCAGATCTTGGTCCGCGACCAAGCGTCCTTGAACGTCGCGAATTTCATAGCTTCCTTGCAATTGCGTTTCGAAACCCGCTTTGACTTTTTCAGCGGCTACGTTGTCGATTTCGCAATAGAGAAGGATGTCCTGATCGGGTAGGAATTGACTCTTCGGGAATTTCACAAAGGTTCCATAGCCGTCGACTTGCGTGCAGAACGCTACCGAACGCACTTCCAAATTGCTAATTGCTGCAAGATGTGAGGTAGCCTCGCGTTGGCTCATCATCACCGTGCTCCAATGT
>JBKDXO010000103.1:0-58196 GCA_046306195.1 Planctomycetota bacterium
TTCGCAGGTTGAGCAAAAAGCTGGGCGAGCCGCAGACGATTGCGTGGGCCACGGGAGCATTTGTCGATCTTCGAGCGGGCTTCCTCGGGGGTGAACAAGAATTCCTGCAGATATCCGATCACGTGTTTGGTTCGGCCTCCCACGGTGATGCTCGTCCGGCCGACCCCGACGTTTTCCTCCGCGGTTTTAGCCATATCGAGCACAGCCCGCGTTTGATCGAAATAAGCGATCTCGAGTTTGGTCCCTTGTCGCATGCGGCCGGACATCGGTGAGATGGTTCCGAGGATTCCTTTGAGGAGCGTTGATTTGCCGACGCCGTTGCGGCCTAGGATTCCGATCTTGTCTCCCCGCAGGATCGTCAGGTCCAAGGGCGGGATGATGGTGCGGTCGGCGTATCCGAAGGAGGCTTGTTGCATTTCGCAGACCAGTACGCCGCTTCGTTCCCCGGAGTCGATAGCCAACTTCATGGTGCCGAGCGACGATTGGCGGCGCGCTCGCATGCGCCGCATTTCTTCCAGACGTCGGACTCGCCCCTCGTTGCGCGTGCGCCGGGCCTTGATGCCAGTGCGGATCCAGACTTCTTCCTGAGCGAGTCGTTTGTCGAATAGCGCATCCTGCTTCTCTTGAGCCAGTAGAGCTTGCTCTTTGCGTTTCAAAAATGTTTCGTAGTCGCAAGACCAATCGAGCAGCTTGCCTCGATCCACTTCGACGATCCGTTTGGCGAGTTGGGTGAGAAAGGCGCGATCGTGAGTGACAAACACTAGGGTCGACGGGAGGCTGGCCAGAAACCCTTCAAGCCACAGGATCGAGTCGATGTCGAGGTGGTTGGTCGGTTCGTCGAGGAGCAGCACATCGGGTGCGCTGACCAAGGCTCGCCCAATCAAAGCTCTCCGTCGAATACCCGTGGAGGACGTTTGAAAATCGGCGGCGGGGTCGAGCTGCAACTGGGCGATCGTGCGATCGAGCATCTGATCTTTTTTCCAGTGGAGCTCAGGCGATTCGAATTCCGGGGGAAAGCCTTGGGAGATAACCTGCTCGAGCGTGCCTTGGACCCCTTCAGGGACATCCTGCGGCACCAGGGCGATGCGGGTTCCTGGGGCCAGTTCGATGGTGCCGGACTCCAAGGTCTCGAGTCCTGCGAGGAGTCGCAGGAGAGTTGTCTTGCCAGCGCCGTTGCGTCCCAAAAGCCCGATCTTGTCCCCAGGTTCGATCCTCAGGGTGGCCTCGTCGAGCAACGGAGGCCCTCGAAACCGAAGGGTTCCATTGAGAACGGTGATCTGGGCCATAGATGACAGCGGGAGGCTACGGAATTTTCAATGCGGAAGAATGATCGTGCACGATTCTCCAGCTTCCGTCGATTTTCCGCCAGACCAACGTAAAGTTTCCGCGGACCGGATCGTCACGTTCCAGTTGCCACTGTCCGAGGGTAAACGCCGCGTCGGGTCCCAGCATTTGTGTCTCCAGCGAGGAAAACGTCAGCGTGCCCATGGCAACCCGATCCGGATACCGTTTGCGATAACGGGCAAGCGTTTCCTCCCAGCCTCGCGTGGTCTCTCCGCCGGAACTGAAGGTCAGCTCGGGACTTTTCCAGTAGGCGCCCATGAACGTCTCGATTTCCCCTCGATTCCATGCATCGCTTTGCCGGAACAGCATGGCGTGCATCGACTCCACCTCGTCGGCGAATTCAGCACCAACGATTCTTTTCGGATCCACGCAAGCAATAGCACCCAAGGCAATTATCAACAACGCGCAAACACGCAAGCCGCACGTGCGAACAGCGATCCAGCCCATAGAGCACCTCTCCCCAAAAATTAACAAATCGATGCACCGAAGTGAATTGCGGCAAAGAAAACTTGCTCGGCCATCACGTCATTGTAACGCGCGTTGCAGGGTGGGCTGGAAACCCGACGGATGCGATAAGTTGCTAGAACAGACCCGGCAGGAGGCGGAAACGGACTTTCTCCATGTAGCTTCGATATTCGGGATCGCGGGAGAGGAGTCCCTCTTCGATTAGGATGCGGGGGATTTTGATCGAGTATAGGAGTCCGAAGATCGCGAAATTCCAAAGGCTCGGGTTGAGCATGAAGAATCCGGTGTGGAGCAACACGTATCCAAAGTAAATCGGATGGCGAACGAATTTGTAGGGACCCGACGAGCAGATGCCTCGATTGGCGGCGACCAACCCGAAGCTTCGGCCCAACGTGACTTTCGCATAAAGTTGCATGCACAGCCCGGAAATCGATAATACCACCCCGATGGCATCAAACCATTGGGGCGAATGCGGGTTGGGGCGGGCCAGCAGGGAAAGGCATGTCGCCGACAGAGCGATTGCCCAGTCGCTGGGATTGAGGGTCATCTCTTTGGCGCTCCGGCGGAGAATCACCAGGACCACCATGATCGTTTCGGTGATCAGCAGCATGGCATCACCGATGACAATTCCTTGTCCGTGCATGAGCGCGTTGGTGATGGATTTCGACAGCGCGTTCAAAAAGAACAAATACAGGGCGAAGATCAGGCATTTTTCGAACGTATCCAGGACCCGGGCGCGGAGGGGCTGGGATGTCCACCATGTGGCCCACTCGGGGGAACAGGTGAACCTGGGATCGGAATCGGAGGTCTGGGTGCTCGAGCTGGACATTGGGTGCACGGAATCCTGGTTCGGGACGCGAACCCTAAAAAGCATTGGGGTCCTGCATGGATTTCTCCAAGATGCAAGAAATCCGCTCAACTCTACCCGATCCTTAAAGTCCGCCACGAACTAGGTCTCGAAATCTTGGGTTTTCCGTCGTTCTCGTAGGGGCTGTAGCTTTGTTTCGGAGGATGCGGATGGCTCCAAGTCGACTTTCCCGGTTCTCAAATAGGATTACACTGAGGGTTTGCATGGAGAGGCGAGGGTCGTCCGCCGGGTGGCTCGCGCCCAGATTTTCTAGTTTTATGGTCCCTTGCGGGAGGTTGAAACGGTGGCATCAGGCAAGTACGTCTTCACAAGTGAATCGGTATCGATGGGGCATCCGGACAAGTTGGCTGACCGGATTTCGGACAGCGTTTTGGATGCACTTCTGGCTCAGGATCCATTAAGCCGCGTGGCTTGCGAGACCGTCGTGACCACTGGCCTGGCGTTGATCGTCGGCGAGATCACCACAAAGGCGATTGTCAATTACGCCGATGTGGTGCGACAAGCCATTGTCGATGTGGGATATACCGATGATGAGTGGGGGATCAACGGTCGGACTTGCAATGTCATGGTCGCGCTCGACGGCCAAAGTCCCGACATTGCCATGGGAGTCAACGAAGACTCGTCGGCGGGCAAGGACATCGGAGCCGGCGACCAAGGCTTGATGTTCGGTTATGCCTGCAACGATACTCCCGAATTGATGCCGCTACCCATCGCCCTGGCGCACCGTATTACCAACCGCTTGACCGAAGCCCGATTCAATAAGGAAGTCAACTGGCTGCGCCCGGACTCCAAGAGCCAGGTGTCGGTCAAGTACGAAGGCTTTACCCCCATTGGAATCCACAATGTCGTGGTGTCGACTCAGCACTCACCGGATGTAACTCAGGACGAGATCCGCAAGTTTGTGATTGAAAAGATCGTCAAACCCTGCTTGCCACCCAAGCTGTTGAGTTCGGACATCATCTATCACATCAATCCGACAGGCCAATTTATCGTCGGCGGTCCTCATGGCGACAGCGGATTGACGGGTCGCAAAATCATTGTCGACACCTACGGCGGCTGGGGACGGCATGGCGGTGGTGCGTTTAGCGGCAAGGATCCGACCAAGGTCGACCGCAGCGCTGCATACATGGCGCGGCATGTCGCCAAGAATATTGTCGCGGCTGGATTGGCCGACCGATGCGAAGTTCAACTCGCCTACGCTATCGGCGTCAGCAAGCCGGTCAGCGTCCGAGTCGATACGCAAGATTCCGGCAAGGTTTCCGATGAACGGATCTGCGAAGTGGTCCAAGAGTTCTTCGACTTGACCCCTCGCGGCATCATCGAGTATCTCGATCTGCGTCGCCCGATCTACCGCAAGACCGCAGCCGGCGGCCATTTCGGTCGCAATGAACCGGAGTTCACTTGGGAGAGCACCGCGCGGGCCCGCGAACTTGCTCAAGCGATCAAAGGAAACGCTTTAGCTGGCGCGTAGTGTCGCAAGCGAACCCGCAACCGCGAGGGGGCGATGACGGATTGCAAACCATGGAAGTTCCCCGTCATCGTTCCCGTTGGATCCTCTCGATCATCAAGCTGGGATTGCTCAGTGCTATCCTGGTTTGGATCGTTCTCAATTTCCCGAAGCGCGATTGGGATCGGCTGGTCGCCCAAGATAAGCATTGGGGACTTCTCGTCTGCGCATTCGTAGGTGTGTTGGTTTCCCACCTCATCACCTACTGGCGTTGGCAAGTCCTCGTCTCCGCCTTGGACGTCCCCCTCAAATTGCTCGACTCGGTTCGCCTCGGGTTTCTCGGCACCATGCTCAATATGGTGAGTGTAGGATCCATCGGCGGCGATCTCTTCAAGGCGATCGCCGCAGCGAGAATGACCCACACGCGGCGAACGGAAGTGGTCACCTCCGTGCTGGTCGATCGCGCGATCGGATTGCTGGGTTTGGTGATCGTGGCAGCGACCAGCCTGCACTTTGCTAAGGATCTGTCATCGAACATGACATGGATTCGCCGGGGCGCGACGCTTCTATCGCTGATTGGAATTTCAGGGCTGCTCGCGATCGTGTTGGCCGGCCATCGTTTGCCGCTGCAGTGGCTCAAACGATTGCCTTGGGTCGGCCATTCGCTTTTTCGCGTTGCGACAGCGTGCCTGGTCTTCCAGGGTAAGCCGAAGTTGGTTTTGCAACTGTTGGCCTCAACCTTTTGCGTTCATCTGCTTCTCACCAGTTCGACATGGCTGATCTCCAGCGCGCTTTATGAGCGGCCGCCGAGCATTTCTCAGCATTTCCAAGCTGTTCCGCCGGCTTTCGCCGCGGCGGCACTTCCTCTGACCCCGGGTGGACTGGGTGTTCAGGAAGTGGCTGTCGATCAGTTGTTCCGAGAAGTGAAAGACATCCCGGACGAATTCTCCGGCTTGATCGTTGCGACGACCTACCGAGTGATCCTGATTGCCCTCGCGATCGTCGGCGCGATCGTCTACTTCACCGGTAGCGAACGGCACTGGATCCGCAATTCGGCCGATCGCTCTCCCGAGTAACCCCGCGAAAGCGCAGCGGTTCTTTCTTCAACGTAGTGCCCAGCCCGCTATCCCTTCGCTCTCCCAAACGTCCATCGGGTACCCGTCCATCGGGCACCCGTCCGCTCGTGAGCTTTCCTCGAAGACTCCGTCACATAACAAAAACGAGAAAAACAATCGATGGGCAATTGACACATGTTCGCTTATGCACAACAATTGCAAACACAACGTCTACCCACTTGTTTTTTTGGAGTTTTCATGATGCGTCGAACTGGATTTACCCTGGTGGAACTTTTGGTGGTCATTGCCATCATCGGAATTCTTGTCGGGTTGTTGCTTCCGGCGGTGCAAGCCGCTCGCGAGGCCGCTCGTCGAATGTCGTGCTCGAATAACGTGCGACAAATCGGACTTGCCACGATGAATTACGAGGCTGCCCTGAAGCGGTTTCCTGGCCTGCTGGGGAGCAGCACTTACTCGGCTCAAGCGAGGATTCTTCCTTACATGGAGCAGAACAGTCTCCACGATCTGATCAATTACAACCGCCCGCTCTTGCTCGGCCCTGTGTTTGCCGCTCGGTTCGATCCGGCGCTTGCCAACGTGATCAGCCAGCGGATTCCAACATTCCTTTGCCCTAGCGATGGTGAGGATCCGATGTTCCCAACGACCCTGGCCGACGGGACTCAGGGATTCACGGCGGGGCTCAACTACATGTTCAGCATCGGCAGTGCGCGTCAAACCTTCTATGACGATCGCTACGAGACCGACGGCATGTTCTGGACCGGAGGATTCGCCCGACTTGCCCGTTGTGTCGACGGAACCAGCAACACGGTGATGATTGCGGAGACGGTACTGGGGGACAAGCAGGTGGGCACAACTCTGCCTACAACCCGCCCGATACGCAGGATCGGAAATTGGGCTGGCACCACCGCGAATCCGACCGCTCCTGGGTTTACGCATGGCGGAGGCACGATCCTGAACCCGAATTTGCCCTCTTTGTTTCCTGGGATCGTCAACAGTTACCGAGGCAATCGCGGCGAGACATGGATTCGAGGAGTGCCTTCGGCAACCACGATCAACGGTTATTTGACCCCGAATCATCCATTGCCTGACATCGGATTCCACGGCCGAGGATTCTATTCCGCGCGATCGCTGCACGGGACAGGTGTGCAACTCGGGTACATCGATGGATCGGTTCGATTTGCTTCCAACACCGTGGACGAAACGATCTATCGAAACACGTTCTCCGCGAACGGTTCTGAGGCGCAAGTTCTCGCGGACTAGGCAAGCGCGTTCCGTCGAGCGCTGCGGATTCAATCTTGCAATTTCATTCTTTTCCAATGCGGTTTTTGAGATGTCTAGCTCAATAGTTATGGCTTTCGTTTTCGTTCTTGTCCTCAGCGACTACGAACGAGACCATCGATGGACTGGTTTCTTGGGACCTGCAACACCAACCGTGACAGCGTCTCGTCTGCCGCTGACGTGGTCGGCGACGGAAAACATCGCCTGGCAGAGTCCCATCAACGGGTATGGGCAGAGCAGTCCCGTGATTTGGGGAGAGCATGTTTATGTCAGCAGTGTCTCCGGAAAAAAGAAGGAATCGCTCCATGTGACAGCCTTTCACATCGCGACCGGAGCCGTTCGCTGGGAATTCTCCACCCTGACCAACAATCAAGGTGAGAACAGCGACTATTTTTCGCGGGCGGCGCCTACGCCTGTCGTTTCCGAGCACGGCTTGGTCATCTTTTTCGAGAATGGCGATATGGTCGCACTGAGCCACGCGGGGAAAGAGCTTTGGCGAAAAGATTTCGCGGTTGAGTTCGGCCCGATCACTTCGCGCCACGGGATCGCGTCGTCGCTAGCGATTGATCAAGATCGAATCTTCGTCTGGATCCCTCGCGACGAGCAACCCTACGTCGCATGCTTGGATCAGAAAACCGGGGCTGTGCAATGGAAGCAGGAACTTCCACCGGGGACCTCCTGGAGTTCTCCCACCCTGGCCGAGATGCCCGACGGTTCCAGACATCTGGTCTTGAGCATTGGCGGTGCTGGTGGCGGAGGAGGTGGTGGTGGACCACCCAGAGGTCGTCAAGTCGACCGCGCAGAGGGAGACACGGCTTCTTCCACCGAGGCCCCGAAACCTTCACCTCCACCCCCCCCTGTTCCAGGTCGCTTGCTGGGACTCGATCCCCTTTCCGGAAAGACCCTTTGGGAACTCGGTAGTTTGACGGGGAATTCCACTCCCACCCCTACCTGCGTGACACCGGGAAAATTCCTGATCGGAGCGTCGGCCGGCCGCGAAGGGGGCCCCTCTAAGGAAGCGATCGCAACCAATGGCCTAGTGAGTGTCGAGAAAACAGACTCGAGTTGGCAGGCGCAGTACGTCTGGCGCTCGGAGCGCGCTACATGTGGCTTCTCATCACCGATCCACCATCGAGGGCTCTGTTATTTCGTCGATCGTCGCGGAAGGCTGTTTTGTCTCGAAGCCACCTCCGGCAAAGAGGTGTTCTACGAAAATCTTGCGCACCCCGTCTGGGCGACACCCTTGGCGATTGGCGACCGAATCTATTTCGTCGGCGAAGAGGGAGTCACCACCGTCATCCGCTCCGGCGATCGTTTTGAAAAGCTCGCCTCGAATTCGCTCTGGGAATCGGCGAGCGAGCCTGTCAACGAGAAAGATCCACGAAGCATGTTGGGACGTACCCGACAATACGCGATTGCCGCGATCGCGGATGCAATTTTTATCCGAAGAGGAGACCGGCTGTATTGTTTGAAGGTCGGCTCCGACGATGTATCCCAAACAAATCAGGAAAATCCCAAATGACTCATAACCCTCGTCTCCCTGCCTTGTTGTTCGGTTTTTCGACTTGCCTGTGGAGTCATCCACTCGTCGCTCAACAGAAAGAACCCGCATCTTCTGAGAAGACTCGCACGATCGCCCGCTTGGTCTGGCAAGACACCGCGGAGCAAACACTGCGCTGGGGGGATCTACAGCGTACAGGCAACGAGTGGAAACTTTCGTCTGCCGTCGTCGAAGGGAGTCCAAAGTTAGATCCGGAGACGCAGAATTATGTGCAGATGGAGCAAATCGAAAATGCACTGGTCGCCGGGATCCACGATTCGGATCGGGGCGCGATCGGAAGTGGATGGATTGCGGTGGACGCAGGAGTGGAACTGGAAGCCCACGGTGACCATTTCCATGCCAAGTATGCGAGAACTCCGAAAGTTGTTCGCTCGCAAGTCGACCAGGAACAGGGGAACCCAGCCCACGTCTACCGCTACAACGATCGCATGTACATCGCCAACGATGCCAAAAATGGATTTACGGTCGTGACACCTCCCAAGGCCGCCAACGCTGCTTGGAAGTCGGAGTTCTTTTCGGGGGGTGGAAATCACATCACGCTGGCTGCCGTCGCGGATCGCTGGTGCTATGCGACCTGGGCCGATCGAGAGGGTGATCATGTTGGACAGATCGATTTGGTTTCGACGAAATCGGATTCCAAGCAACCCACGCGTTCCTTCCAACTACCCTCCGGAGGCCTGCATGGAGCCACCGCCAATTCGGACAAAGTATTCTTCGCGCCGTCCGATGGCATTTGCGTTGTGGCTGGCGACGGCAACGACGTGACGGCTGAATCGATCCAACACATCAGCCTTGGTTCCGACCCCCAAAGCAATCGCCCGAACCGCACGGGTGCTTTTGCAAACCTCCGATCCTGGGTTCTGTTCACTTACGGAGCAGGTAAGCAAGCCAAAGTCGGATTGATCGATGCCTCCAAGCCAAAAGTGCAGTTGATCGAAATGCCCCTCCCTGCTGGCGAGGGATTGTCCCTGACCACGCCCAAGTGTTTTTCCGCCGCGAATGGCAAGGATTACGCCTGGGTCATCCACCATCAACGCAATTCGGAGCAAGTCGAGAAACTGACCGCCATCGATCTGGACCCCAACGGAGACAAGGACTTCAGCGACGCCGCGATCGTGAAGACCCTCGAGCTCGGTCCAAGCAAGATTGAGGGGCATTCAGGATATCACGAAGTAGCCGTGCTCCCGAATCGCCGTGCGGCATGCATCACGAATCCTGGCGATGGAACGCTTTGGGTTATTTCCGTGGCGAATCTCGAGATTCTCGCGAAGCTCGCCCCAGGAGGGTCTCCGACGCGGGTCGCGGCGTTCGGGGGATAATGGTCGGCCGCGCGTTCTCCGCGCTGCTGGGGTTGGTGTATCATGTCAGGATCGCGAGGCGATCCTGATGAACGAACCGAAACTACGACCGACTTCCCTCGACTATGCGCTTGCGGCGATCGCTCCCGCGTTGATCATCTTGATGATCGGCTCGCTGGTCGCCTTTCTGATGACCGCGTTGTACCGAGGAGAGTTCCCCGTACGCCTGATGTGGGTCCTCGGTTTGTTCACGTTCGCATCTGTCCTGATTTCTCGGATCGCCATCGAACAATCCCGATCGCAAGCACTGGTGTATCTCGGACTCCTGGGAGGAGCAACCCTGCTCGTTGCGCCGAGATATTTCGTGATCGAAGGCCCTTTCTCTTCGTTGAGCCTTCCGATCTTGGTCGTCTTCTTGCTGCTGATCAGCTATCTTGCAGATCGCATCACATTCGATTGCACCGCCGTCGACGTCGCTGGCGATGCCCAAGGGGAAGGATTGTTGCAGTCGCTGGGATTGCTCAAAAAGAGTCGAATTGCAGTTAAGGCCGGGCAAACTCGGCGCAAACACAATCCCGGCGTGTGGGTGTTGTATTTCGCACTGCTGGCCTTGCCTGTATTTGGACTGGGGCAATTGATCATCGAATCCCGGACCGGTCGGAGCTTGGCCTGGTTTTACATGATCGTCTATCTCCTTTCCGCGCTCCTGTTGCTGGTCATGATTTCACTCCTCAGCGTTCGCCGTTACTCGCGGCAACGAGGATTGGAAATGGAAATGGGACTATCGATGAAGTGGCTGTTGGCAGGAGGAGCTGCCGTCTCCGTTCTGATGATGGTCATGGCGATTCTCCCCCTCCCCTCGCTCGATAGCGGATTCTGGGAGCCCCCCTTCAAAATCACCAATCGCGACGATTTGCGCGCACATCGCTGGGGATGGGGAAGCGAAACGGTCGGCGATGGCAAAGGCGGGCAGCAACAAGGCGGGCAGCAACAAGGCGGGCAACAACAAGGCGGGCAACAACAAGGCGAGCAACAACAAGGCGAGCAACAACAAGGCGTGCAACAACAAGGCGAGCAGCAACAAGGAGGGCAGCAACCAGCCGCCCAGCAACCGACAACCCAAAAGCAGGATCAGAAATCAGCAGAACGCAAGCCGGGCGAGCTACTGCAGAGAGGCAACCCCCAAGACGCTGCAGCGCCGCAACCTCGTCAGGATCAAACGAAATTCAAAACTCCTGAGTTGCCGAAGATTGAATGGAATCCAGGAGCGAGCTTGAGATGGCTGATGCTGCTGGTACTGGTTGCGATCGCCATCTTTTTCGCGATCCGAAACCGTCGCGAATTGGCGGCGTGGATTCATGGGTTTATCGCGATGGTGAAAGGTTGGTTCCATCCTGACGCGGGGCCTACAGCGATGGAGACCGGGGAGATCTCCGAACGTGAGGAGAAAACTTCGATTCGGTTTTCGGATTTGCCAAATCCATTTTCCCGACATGCGGGAGACCCAGATGGGACGATCAAGGCGCTGTTCGATGCGGCTTGTATTTGGGGGCATGAGCATCGAGTGCCTCGGCGCGAGGACGAGACTCCTGAGGAATTTGTAGCAAGGCTTGGACGCAAGTACAGCCCGATTGCGGAAACACTGAAGCGTCTGGGAATGGCCTACAGCAGGCTCGCCTATGCACAGAAGCATGTGCAACCAGGAGAAGTCCAAGCATTGAGAACGTTGTGGGATTGGATGGTCCAGCATCCTTCCCGCGCTGCATCGCCAGGCACTATATTGAAGTAAGTTCGCAGGATGGTCCCAACGATTCAATCCCCTGTTTTGATGGAGTAGTGAATTCATGGCTAGGCTTTGGAGTAGCAGACTTTTGTTTTCCATCGGCGCGGTCTTTTTGCTGGCTGTGTCGAGCGGCGCCAACGACTGGTATCAATGGCGAGGCCCCAACCGCGATGGGATTTCCTCGGAGAAGGGGCTTGCGGATCGTTGGCCTGAGAAGGGGCCGCCGATTGCATTTCAATCGAAAGGGCTCGGAAGCGGGATGGCGAGCGTTGCTATCGCCGACGGCAAGCTATGTACGATCGGCAATATCGAAGGAACAACGCATCTGATCTGCCTCAATCCCCGGGACGGTTCCCCGATATGGAAGACTCCATTCACGCCCGACAAGGGTGCAGCCAACGGCACGCCAACAATCGATGTCGCCACGGGAATGGTGTATGGCCTGTCGTTTGACGGCGTCTTGGTTTGCTGTCGCCTGGCAAATGGCGAGGTAGTCTGGAAAAAGAGTTTTTCAGGTGATTTCCAGGGCAAGATGGAATCGGTTTGGGGATATAGCGAATCACCGCTGGTCGATGGAGAGCGATTGATTTGCACGCCGGGCGGCAAGGACGCGATGGTGGTTTGCCTCGACAAGAAAACCGGAAGCACTCTTTGGAAGGGAAAGGCACCTGCAGGAAAGCTCCGCGGCAATGATGGCGCAGGGTATTCGTCGATCGTGATTTCCAGCGCGGCCGGTCGCAAGCAATACGTGCAATTGATTGGTCATGGCATCGTCAGTTATGACGCTTCGACCGGAGAACTGCTGTGGAACTATGACCGAGTCGCCAATACCACGGCAAACATCCCAACGCCCATCATCAAGGATGATTTTGTCTTTTGCTCCACCGGCTACGATGACGGCGGGACCGCGTTGTTGCAGGTTCAAAAAGCAGGCCGTGGGCTAAGCGCAAAGGAGGTTTATTACAAGAACTCTAAGGAATTGCAGAATCATCATGGCGGCATGGTGATGGTCGGGGATTACGTCTACATGGGGCATGGCCACAACAACGGTTTTCCGGCGTGCGTGGAATGGAGAACAGGCAAGGATCGATGGGAGAAGGGGCGAGGAGCGGGCTCAGGGTCAGCGGCTATCCTGTATGCGGACCAGAAGCTCTTCTTTCGTTATCAAGACGGTGTGATGGCGATGATCGATTCCGACACGAAGAAGTACACGCTCCTGTCGAAGTTCAAATTGGCGACCCACAACGGGGAGAGTTGGCCGCACCCGGTGATTGTCGATGGGGTTTTATACATTCGAGATCAGGACGATTTGGTCGCCTACAACTTGAAAAACTAGGGATTCATCCTCCGATTTCCGCCTGAAGATTGCGGTTGACGCAGTCCACCGAAATTCGCTAGTTTCCCCCCGGTGAGACTGCGGAGATCTCGACTTGCTGCAAGGAGGAGGAGGAAAATGACCGCATTGGGACAATCGTTGATGGGTACCATGGGCTCGGTTGCTTCGTACGTCATCGCGGATACGATGACCATGTTGCGACAGCCGTTTCCAAAAACGGTTCGGATTGAGACCACCAATCATTGCCAGGCGGATTGCGTGTTCTGCCCTCGCTCGACCATCGGGCGAGCCAAGGGGAACATGAAGCAGGAGCTTTTCGAACAGGTGGTCCAGCAGTGCGTCCAGGGTGGCGTCCGGCTGGTGCATCTCCATGGTTACGGGGAACCGTTGATCGACAAGCAATTGCCGGATCGCATTCGTTACTGCAAGGAAGCCGGTATTCCCAAAGTCAAAATCTTTACCAATGGCGATCTATTGCGAGGCGAGGTAGCCCAGCGCTTGATCGATAGCGGATTGGACGAAATCAAGATCAGCATCGACGGGTCGGATGCCAAAGAGTTCAACAGGTTGCGAATCGGACTCAATCATGAGAAAGTTCTCGAAAACGTAAAAGCGTTTCGACGATTGCGGGATGCCGCCGGGAAGTCGAAACCGGTGATCGTCGCCGCGACCTGCCAAACCTCCAATCGGGATCAAACCAAGACGATGCTCGACGGAGTGGTCGATCGGATCGATTTCACGCACATCCACAATTGGGGTGGCGCATTGGGGGATGCCGAGGCACATCGGGTACGAAAGCCGTGCGATCGTTTGTGGCGAACAATGACGGTATTGGTCAATGGCGATATTGCGCTTTGCTGCTTGGATTACAGCGGCAAAGAGGTTTTAGGGAATGTGAACGACAGCACGATGATCAAGATCTGGAACAACGCGAGGTACAGCGAACTCAGACAATTGCATCGAGAGAGCCGTCAAAGCGAGATTCCGTTGTGCAGCAATTGCAGCAAGTGCTTCTTCTGAGCGATCCATGTCGAAACGCGTACTGATTGTTCGTTTGTCTGCAGTGGGCGATACGATACTCAGCTTGCCCATCGCATGCGCGCTGCGGCGACATCTGCCAGAGATCGAGTTGGGCTGGGTGGTCGCACGCGGTGCTTCGGACTTGATCGTCGGTCACGATTGCTTGGACCAGGTCTTTGTACTTCCTCCGGATGCGCTACGCTCCCCATCGGTATTGGTCCGATTCGGCCGGAAATTAAAGGCATGGAAACCGGACGTCGTCATCGATGCCCAGGGGCTGACCAAGAGTGCCATCTTGGGGTGGTTATCTGGTGCTCGCCAGCGGATTGGACTTGCGAAATCCGAATTTGAGGGTCGAGAACTGAGCACCTGGATCAACAATACCATTGTTACTCCGGAGTCTTCGCATGTCATCGACCGGGGACTGGAACTTCTTCGCCCCCTGGGTATCTCCCAATCGTCGATTGAGTATCGCATCCCCGATTTTCTGGCGATCCGCGACCGGGTTCGAAATGAAGCCCAAACCTTAGGCTGGCGTTTTCCTGGCGCGATCATCAACGTTGGAGCGGGTTGGACATCCAAGGTTTGGCCAAGCGATCGGTATGCGGCAGTAGCTCGGCATCTGGCGGATCGATGGGGTCTGCTCAGTTGTATTGTTTGGGGAGGTGCTCGAGAGAAACAAGCTGCCGAGGAGGTAGTCGCCCTTTCCGAGGGATCAGCCGTATTGGCTCCACCGACGACTCTCCCCGAGCTTGCGGAATGGATTCGATGTTCGGGTTTATTCCTAGGCTCTGACACGGGTCCAATGCATCTGGCCTGTGCTCTCGATATTCCAACCGTAGGGTTAATCGGGCCCATGCCTGTTGAACGGGTTGGACCGAAGGGGACGAATCGGATCGCAGTTCAACGCTTGACATTGAAAGAAGGCCAACGCGCCCACCGAAAAACAGACTGCGGTCCCATGTTGTCGATCGACGTTGCAGGAGTTGTCGCTGCATGCGACTCGCTGCTCTCTGAAATCCAAGTTCGAAACGTCGCCGCTTGATTTGAGCCCGAAAGCGTCTCGATCAACCTTCTCACCAGCTTGGCGGCGAGTGTCTTTTCTAATGTCAAGCTGTAGCGATCAGCGAAGAGGTCCGGTTGTATCGGTGGCAACGTTTAATGCCATCGGAAGGACTCTGAAAGAGGAATAAATCTTCAGAAAGTGATCAAGCCTCAATTCGGCATGGACGCAATCCGATGCTAAGGTTGCAAGTCCGCGTTCCAGAGAGTGTCTGATCAGCCTCCGTGGGTTCCGGATGAACCAGAAATGTTTCATGGAAACTTACACAGTGAGCGGCCGAATGCTGGAATTCGGACGTGTTCGAGGGTGTCCCTCATTAGACACAAGGGAGATTAATTTAGCATGACACGCGTAAATACTAACGTCGGTTCGTTGATTGCCCAAACACAACTGAACCGCACCCAAGGCCAATTGCAGACGTCCCTCACTCGATTGAGCACGGGTCTGCGGATCAATGGTGGCAAGGACGACCCAGCAGGTTTGATCGCGAGCGAATCGCTTCGCAGCGATATCACCAGTATCAACAAGGCCCTCTCGAATACGCAGCGAGCAGGACAGATCATCGCGACCGCGGATTCGGCCCTCGGCCAGGTCAGTTCCTTGTTGAACGACATGCGAGGGTTGATCACCGAAGCCGCGAACAACGGTGCGTTGAGCGAAAGCGAAATCGCCGCAAACCAGCTGCAGATCGATGCATCCCTGGAAGCGATCAATCGAATTTCTCAGTCGACCACATTTCAAGGTCGCAAGCTGCTCGATGGCAGCCTCGATTTCCTAACGTCGGGCGGAACCAATTTCAACCAACTGTCCGATCTTCGGATCAACCAGGCTAATCTGGGTGCATCGGGATCGGTTGCGGTCAGTGTGAATGTAACCTCTGCAGCAACCCAGGCCACCTTGGATCTGGATATTCCGGCCGCAACCGAAGCCGCGAATGCGTCGGCGGATCTGGCTGTCTCGAATGTGATTGCCCAGGCATCAGGTACCATCAATATCGGTTCCGAAACGATTACGTTGTCAGCCGACGCGGCTGGTGCCGCCGACGGTGCTGAGGGCAATGCATTCAACACGGTAACGATCACTTACGGCGCGGGTGCAGCGAGCTCTTCCTATGATGCCACCACCAACACCTTGAGTGTCAGCGTGACCCAAGCGTCCAACGTTGCAACGACCGCGGACATTGCGGCGGCAATCAACGGCGGAAACGTATTTACTACCTCTGCGGATAGCGGTGGAACGGTAAGTGGGAACGGCACGGCCACGATGACCGGTGGCCGCGATGCAGGAGATGCAACCATTTCGGTCGTCGCGGAAACGTCTGGGACCGCAGCAAACGGCGTGACCGTAACCTTGGTAGAAGACAACTCCATTACGAACAATACGGCTGAGGCATCCATTGTCGGCGGCAATATTCAGGTTGCTGTCCGAGGCACCGTCGCTTACTCCGCGATCGCCACCGCGATCAACGGTCTAGAAGGCTACAGTGCTTCCATCACCGGTTCGTCTGGTGACCAAAATTACATCCAGGCATCGGATACTCCTCCGGGCGCATCCACACTTGGTGGCGGTGTCGCTGCTGCAGGTGGTCTTGCACAAGACGCCGTAGTCCAGTTGGCCGGGAAAAGCGGTTCGCAATTGATCAGTTTCAAAGCGGGCACTTCCGCGTCCAGCATGGCTAGTGCGATCAACCTCGTGAAAGATGCGACGGGAGTGGAAGCGACCGTAGCCTCGAACACCTTAACCCTCACATCGACCTTGTACGGAACTTCGGCTTTCATCAATCTCGAGGTGATCAACGAAGGAGTCGGCGGGACGATTACCTCGGAATTGGGTGGCTCCACACGGGCTCGCGATATCGGCTCGGATGTTGTTGCAACCATCAACGGAACCGCAGCCAAAGGGGATGGCAACCGCGTAACGATCAATACGTCGGCTCTGTCACTCAGCACGGATGTCGTGGCCGGCTTCACCGGGAGCGCAGCGTTCAGCATCAGTGGTGGTGGCGCGTTGTTCCAGTTGGGACCGAATGTTGTCAGCAGCCAACAAGCTCGCTTGGGAATCAGCTCGGTCAATACCGGCTCCCTTAGCGGAACCGGTGGACGTTTGTACCAACTCGGTAGCGGTGAGTCGTTTGCCCTGAAGAACGATGCGAGCGGCGCTGCCAACATCATCGAAGAGGTGATCCAGAAGGTTGCTGGCCTCCGAGGACGGTTGGGTGCGTTCCAGCGAACGACCCTCGATGCCAACTCGGTGTCGCTGAGCGATACGCTTTCGAACCTGACCGAAGCCGAAAGCTCGATCCGAGACGCGGACTTTGCGAAGGAAACCGCGAGCCTGACTCGTTCCCAGATCCTGGTGCAGTCGGGTACGGCAGTTCTCGGAATTGCGAACCAAAGCTCGCAAAGCGTTCTGAGCTTGCTCCGATAGGTTCCTGAGCAGTTTGTTGATTCAGAATCCCAAAGAATTTCAATCCAGGCGATGTGAGCACTGCTCCATCGCCTGTTTTCTTTTGACGATGAAGATCGCAACGCCATCAGGTCGATAAACCACCGATGGAGTTTCCTTCAAGAGCGTGACCTGAGGCGCTAAGGATTGCTAGCATGGGTCGAATCCAGTCCAACATTGGGTTGAATACCGGCATCGACATCGCCAAGACCGTCGACCAGTTGGTCAGCATTTCGGCTCAGCCTCGCGATCGTCTCCAGAATCGCTTGAAAGGGCTCGAGAATCAGCAGGTAGCGATCAATGAATTGACCGCCTTGGTGATCTCGGTCCAACTGCAAACCACGCGTCTGGGCAGCGCGACGAATCTCGATAGCACGAAGGTCAACTCGAGTCGAAGCGAGGTGTTGTCCGCAACGGCGACTGGGTCACCTGCTCGTGGGACCTATGTTTTGCAAGCGATCCAAACGGCCCAATCCTCGACGGCGACGAGCCAAGTTTTTGCGAGCGCGACCGAAGGTCTCGAGACAGGCGAATTGGTGGTTCGTGCGGGTGGCTTTGTGGATCGCCCCACGAAGCTCGAGGATTTGCGGGGTGGTGTGGGAATCGCCAACGGAAAAATTCGGATCGTGGATCGCGGTGGAGTTGCGTCCACGGTTGACCTGCGTTTTTCAACCACGATCGATGACGTTGTGAAGACGATCAACAGTGCGACAAACCTTCGCGTGTCTGCCAGAATCAGTGGTGATCGTCTTGTTCTTACCGATACGACGGGCCAAACGACCAGCAACTTGATTGTCGAAGAGCTTGGAGACGGGCGTACTGCGGCCGACCTGGGTTTTTCGGGTATCAATGTTGCATCGAGTTCCGTGACGGGTGACGACCTCGTGTATCTTTCGAATACGACTCGGCTCGCGTCCCTTCGCGACCAAGCTGGTATCGCATTCCGATCCGGCAACGACATGTCGGTCACCTTAAGAGATGGCAGCACGATCCAAGTGGATGCCAACAGCAGTACACGTCCGACGACGGTCGGGCAATTGCTGACGGCAATCAATGCGGTCAATTCGACCAAGCTCGAAGCGAGAATAGCGTCGGACAATAAGTCGATCGAGCTGGTCGACAAGACTTCCGGAGGAGGAACGGTTTCAGCAACCGGGAGATTGGCGGATCAATTGGGGCTGTCGAGTGCCACCGCGGTCGGGGGTGTGCTGAGCGGCAGCAGAGTTGCCAATGCGCTCGGTGGACCGCTGCTCTCCTCCCTGCGTGGGGGAGTTGGAATCGGCAACGCATCGTCGATCTCCATCACCAACCGTTCGGGCATCGCGACGTCGATCAATCTGTCTGGAGCCAAGAGTCTTCGAGACGTGATCGACGCGATCAACAGCGCCGGCGCAGGGGTGACCGCTTCCCTGAATCGATCGAAGACGGGAATCATGATTCAGGATGTGACCGGTTCCACCGCGAGCAACCTGATCATTGCCAACAACGATGCCAACAATACCGCAACGAAACTGCAAGTCGCAGCGAGCGTTTCTGCCAACACGGTGGATTCGGGTTCGCTTCAACTTCGGTACGTGAGCGAGGCGACCGACTTAAGCCAGTTGAACCAGGGCCGAGGGGTGCGAAGCGGAACCTTCGACATCGTCAACTCTCTGGGAACGAAACGTTCCATCGATGTCGGTGCACTTACCAACAAAACGGTGGGTGGGTTGATCGAAGCCATCAACGCCTCCGGTATCGGAGTGGTGGCGGCCGTCAACGAAGCGGGAGACGGAATCGTCGTCAACGATACCAGTGGTGGGGCAGGGACATTCTCGATCACCGATCGGACCGGGAGTTTCGCCGCCAAGGATCTGAAGATCGCGGGGCAGGGGAAAAGCAAAGTGGTCGAGGGCAACACGGTTTCCCAGATCGAGGGCTCGGGCACCTATCGGCTCGACGTTGGCACGTCCCCAACACTCTCGTCGCTCGTCGACAAGATCAATCAATCCGACGGACCACTGACGGCCTCGCTTCTGGTCGCCGGTTCCACAACACGAATTCTCTTCAATTCGCGCGCGAGTGGTGAGGCGGGACGGATCGTCGTCGACGGCAGCGACGTGGGGATCGACGCATCCACCACGTCGACTGGTCGCGATGCTATCATCTCGATCAGTCCAACCGAATTCTCGGGAGGGACAATTCTTCGCTCATCGAGCAACACGCTGGACAAAGCGATCCAGGGCTTATCGATTCAGGTCGCAACGGTCGACTCCGCGCCGGTGGAGATCCGGGTCGAAAAAGACAACGCCAGCATCGAACGCAACCTGCAACTTCTCGCCGATCAGTTCAACAAGGTTCGCGATCGACTCAATACAGTCGCAAGCTTCGATTCGGCGACTGGCAAGACGGGAATCCTGTACGGTTCGAATGAAGTCCTTCGCGTGGAGCAGGGGCTCACTCGGATGCTGAGCCAGAACTTCTCTGGGTTCGCGGGGATTCGATCGATGGAACAGCTAGGGCTCAGCTTGGACAAGGAAGGAAAACTGCGATTGGACAAGACCAAGCTCGCGCAGGCCATCGAGCGAGACCCGCAAGGGGTGACCGATTTTCTCACCAAGGAAAATACTGGATTTGCAGCGAGGTCGAAGGACTTGCTTGAAAGCCTGGTGGGTGTTGGCAAAGGGGTCTTGGTCAGTCGCACCGAATCAATTCAAAAACGCATCGACGACGGAAACAAGCGGATTGAGTTTTTGAACGAAAAGCTGGATCGCGAGCGCAACAAATTGCTCCTCCAGTTCATTCGTATGGAGGAAGCGATTGGTCGCATCAAGACGAATTCCTCGGGCCTTTCGTCGCTGCAGGCGCTTGCCTCAAGCATTTCGGCTTAAACGATTTCGCTCGGATCGAGCCTAGGATTGTTTGGGACTATCGACATGGACCAAGGTTTGGTCAAAAGGCAATGTCTGGGTTGACTGGCTTTCGGTCGAGGACTCGATCAAGGAGGTCATGTTCGCATCCTCTTTGGGCCGTTCGCGAGTCTTCACTTCCCTCTCATGCCGACCCCACCATGCGTCGGCATCGGTGACGCTCCAAGCATCGGAGGTGATCAATTTGTGAAGTTTAGCCGCCAAGTCTCGAGCTGTTTGCGGTCGTTTGGCACGGTTCTTTTCCAGGCATGCCAGGATGGCGTGCTCGAGGTCGGGATGAACGACCCGGCCTAACTGTTGCGATGGAGTAAGCGGAATCGCATCGATATGCTGTTGGCAGAGCTCAGCAAGCGTTTTGGCCTCGAACACGGGCGAGCCAGTCAGCAGAAAATAGCCGACGGCTCCAACCGCGTACAAATCGCTTCGAGCATCAATCATGTCGGGGGTCTGGATCGATTCGGGCGACATGTACAGGGGGGTACCTGCCATCCCATCGTTCACGCTCGATCGTTTGGATTCATCCAGAGCTCGAACCAGTCCGAAGTCGAGCAGTTTCACAAAGTCTGGTTCGCCCCCTCTCCGATTGAGCATGATGTTCGCAGGCTTGATGTCCCGGTGCACCAGACCCATCGCATGGGCTTCGAATAGCGAACTGCACAACTGATCGAGAATTCTGGCCACCCTTGCGTCGGGTTGTGGACCGTAGCGATCGACGAGTTCCTGAAGGTCGATGCCATCCAGATACTCCATCGCATAATAAAAGACACCCTCGGGGGTTCGCCCGTAATCGTAGATGGCAACCGTGTGCGGATTGTTGAGTTGGCAGGTGATTTGGACCTCATGCTCGAAACGGGCGATCGAGGTCTCGTTGACTTTTTGCGAATGCAGCAATTTGATTGCCGCCGGTCGACGAAGCATGGCATGGTGGCCGCGATAAACGATTCCCATCGCACCCTCTCCCAGCAGTTCCTCGAGCCGATATTGACCCAAGTGCTTCGCTGCAATCGCAGCTTCGCGAGCTTCTCGCTGAAGCCTCGAAACGACAAGGGTGAAAACAAAAATCGCAAGGGAGCAGAGAGCGACGAGTCCGAAGAGCGCATAAAATGCACGCTTCAAAATCGTGAGCGGACGGAAGGCTTCGTCATAGTCGATTTCCGTAACCAAGCCAAATTGGTATCGATCCAGCCAAGTCCATGCACCGACTACCGGAGCCCCTCGGTAATCCCGGTATCCTTCCAAGTCCGCCCCGCTGTTTCCCGCGACCGCTTGGACGATGCTCTTGGTGAGTGGCAATTCGGCTCGTCGCTGTTTGGGACGGAACCCTAAGAGCATATTTCCGCCAGGATCTCGAATTTGAAGATTGAGGATGGAGCTAGGTTCCTCGCGGTCGGGAATCAGCCCCAGCAGGATCAGATCATTCTCGAATCGGGAATTCGAGAGCATATTGCCGAAGCGATCGAATGCGTATGTCTCGCCACTTTCCCCCATGCGACCTTGATGCATCAGTTGGGTAAATTCCCGTTCCGGGCGAATGCGCAGCGAAAGCGCCGCGACCACTTGGAAGTCATTGTCTCGAATGGGAACGCTCACAAACATGGTCGTAACGCCGGTTTGTACGCGTCCCTTTTCGTCCGCGATCGGTGCAACGCTGGGAAACGGGGGACACACGGCTGCCTCTCCGGCCAGGACTCGCCGCAATATCGGCTCATACTGTTCGACGGTACGTCCGACAAGCTCGGGATTGGACGATGCACGGACTGCATTGCTACGGTCGGTCAGCACGAAGCCCGCGTAGTCGTTCATGCTGATCGTAGGCCCGAGTTGCCGAGCAAGCTTGACCAATAGGTCGCTGGTGTCCTTCGCGATGGCTTGCTCTCCTTTCGAAGGTGCCGATGCGGCAGGGGCCTCGAGCAGCGCGGAGACGACGCTCCGAAGATCCGCGTCATTGGCGAGAGTCATCGCCGTCGATTCTTGCTTCGCAAGCCATTTTTCGACCAAGAAGCGTTCCAGATTCAAGACGGTCGTCAGTTCGGATCGCAGGTTGTTTTCCATCGTCGACTGAATCGACCACATGATCCCGATCCCGATGGCGGCGAGCAGCAGGACGGCGAGAGTCGACCAAATCCATAGCTGGCGTCGAAACGCCAATCCCGTTTGTTTGAGGCGATTTCCAAGTGTTGTCCGTCCAAACGTCATGTGGGCCTGACGTTGGCTATCGATCAATCGCCGTTTCTGCCACCACGCTACCCAGCGATGCCACATCAAGTTCGTTGCCTAGGATAAGGGGATAAGAAGCATCTTGGACGTTGTTGGGCGCGGAGCCCCTTTTCAGTGTAATTTCCCGTGCAGCGGTTTCACGCTGACGTGGCAAACCCGCCGAGAAATCCCGCGACCATGACGGTCAATTCATCCCCATTCCGATCAGATATCCCAGGATTGCCCCGAGCAGGAGGGCTGGGGGGAGGACAATCGAAATGGTTAGAGCGATCAGCATCCCCTGAGAAGTCCGGTTTCCCTCCGCGACGGGAGACTCCGGATAGGGAGGGGGAGGAACCTGATCCTCCGACCCGCCGGCGGTATTGGGAGCTTTTCCATCCAAGGAGCCAGGCCCCGGATTGCGAACGGTTCCAGGATCCAAGGAATCGATCGACGTGGCTGCCAGGGGGTCGGCGGTCGAGGAAATCGATGGGAGGATCTCGACCACGGGTGGTGGTGGTGCCAGCCATGGTCCTCGCGAGACCAGAGACGGGGCGAGGGAAACGCTGTTCGCAACCCACATCTCCAATCGAGCAGCAACCTCGGCGCACGTCTGGATCCGCTTGTTCGGATCCTTTTCCATCATCTCCGCGATGATCTCGACAAACTCCTCGCTGAGTTCGGAATTGAAATTGCGAGGATGCAAGGGAGTCGCCTCGAGATGGCGGCGTATTTTTGATGCGGTGTCGCCGCCAGGAAATGGGGCTTTGCCGGTGACCGCGTAGTAAAGGGTGCAGCCGAGCGAGTAAATGTCACTGACCGAGTTGACCGAGAGGGGGGTTCGAATCTGTTCCGGAGAAAGGTAGTCGGGTGTTCCTACGATTTTTCCTGCCCGCGGATCTTCGCTGAGGTCCGCGGTAAAACCTGCTAACCCGACGTCCGACACTTTGGCGATGGAATCGGGAGTTACCAGAATGTTGCCAGGCTTGACGTCTCGATGCACCATGCCCTGATCATGCGCATAGCTTAATCCGAGGGCGGCTTGCATGAGGATGCCGGCCGCCTGATCCTCATTGAGCGGACCACGCGACCGGACCAGCTTTCGAAGATCCATCCCTGGCACATACTCGGTCACCAGATAATGCACGCTGCCGTCCTGGCCCGCGTCGTGGGCTCGCACCAGATAGGGACAGTCGAGTTTTGCCTGCAAGCGAATCTCTCGAATGAAACCGGAGAGGGACTCGGGGTTGACCCGATGCAGGGGGAGTACTTTGACCGCACATTCGCGGCCCATCACTTGATGGACTGCTTTGAAAACCTGTCCCATCCCCCCTTGGCCGATGAAGTCGGTGATCACGTAGGGACCCAGTCGAAACTTGGTCTTCCCATCCGCCAACTGAATGGCCTGGTATTCTGTGATTGCCCCCTGTTCCAGGAGGATTTCTCGCAGAAGTTGGTCCTCGGTTAGGGGATCGCCTTTCTGAGCAAGCCCCTGTTGTCGATGCCTCAACAGCCTCAAGCAATAGTCCCACTGATCCTTGGGGACCAAGCCGCTGGCGATGACTGCGTTTTTGAAGACGGATTCGTCCATGACGATAGTGCAACGAAGAGGCCCGAAAATCGGGAAATGTACCCGACTTCTCTATTATAGCTCAGGCGGAAGAATAACCTTCATTCGAACCCGGTTTTGTGGTTTGAGGTGGTCGAAAGGTCCGTGCGCGCCTATTCTTTGAAACTGGCTGGAACGTTGCTTTTACTCCCCGCTTTGCGAGAGAACGACCCGCGAATCGTTATGTCCAGGACTATCGTCATCGGTGATATCCACGGTTGCCTGAAAGCTTTCGATACTGTTTTGCAGGCCGTCGACCTTCGGACTGACGACACTTTGGTAACCATCGGCGATTATGTCGATCGGGGACCTGATTCGCGGGGAGTTATCGAACGCTTGATCGCGTTGCAGGACCAAGTCAACTTGGTGGCATTATTGGGCAACCACGAGGAGATGATGCTCAACGCTCTGACCAAACAATCGCAACCGTTTAGCTGGTTCATGCATGGCGGAGCGAGAACCATGGAGAGTTATGGCTTCGAAGGAGATCTCTCGGTCGTTCCGCAGGCCCATGTTGATTTCCTGAAGGGGCTGAAACCTTATTTTGAAACCGACACCCACTTCTTCGTGCATGCGAACTATGACCCGCGTGTGGCGTTATCCGAGCAACCACCCCAGCTTTTGCGATGGATCAAGCTGACCGAGCGAATGCCGGGACCGCACCAGTCCGGGAAAAAAGCTGTCGTGGGTCATACCCATGATCACGAAGGTCGGATTCTTCGGCTCCCCCATCTGTGCTGTGTCGACACGTATTGCTACGGAGGTCGCTGGCTGACCGCGTTGGATATCCAATCCGAAGCGATTTGGCAGGCGACTCCGGACGGAGAATTGATTGCTTCGCCCTGACAATCTCCCTCTGGCAGACTAGACTAGCAGATCCGCTTGGTCGCACATGAGCCAAGCATACCGCCACGTCGCGAGACGTTGCCCCTGCGCTGCATGCGAGATGACCCCATGAAGAAACGCACTACGCCCCGCCCGGCGACCAACTCCCTCCTGCAGGGAGAACAACGGATCAACAAAGTGCTCGCCGCTGCCGGCTTGGGCTCGCGACGTCAAGTCGACGAACTCATCGAGCAGGGACGGGTCGAAATCAACGGCAAGACCGTTCAGCAGGTTGGGGTCAAGGTCGATCCTGAAACAGCAACTATCACCGTCGATGGGGAACCTCTTCGGAAACATCGCCCCGTCTATTTTGCGCTGCACAAACCCGAAGGGGTATTGTGCACCAACCGCGATCCCGAAGGTCGTACGCGCGTCGTTGACATGGTCCCGAATCAATTTCGTCTGTTCCCGGTGGGGCGTTTGGACGCCAGTAGCACGGGACTGATCCTTCTGACCAACGATGGTGAATTGGCCCAACGATTGACCCATCCTCGCCACGGGGTTCCAAAACGCTATGCGGTTACCGTCGCAGGCCAAGTCGAACTCGACTCACTCAAGCGTCTTCAACGAGGAATCCACCTCGCGGAAGGAAGAGCTCGCGTCGACCAGGCCAAACTGAAACGAGTACGGAAGGGATGTTCGGAATTGGAGATCACTCTCAGCGAAGGCAAGAACCGGGAAATTCGACGCGTTCTGGCCCGACTCGGCCACAAAGTGGTCTCGCTCAGGCGGATCGGGATCGGCCCATTGAAGTTAGGAGATCTTCCCGAGGGAGCCTATCGCCCGTTGGGAGCAACGGAAATCGAATCGCTCTACGAGGCGGTCGAATCGATCAAGCGTGCCAGGAAACAGGAACGCAAGGACCGCAGGAAAGCTCAGGCCGAAACCACCAAGAAACCCCGTTCTACGAGTTCACCCGCACGCGCCAAACCCATCGAGGTAGATCTGGAAGATCAGGAAGATGACGCGATCTCATCCGAGGAGACGGAAATCCTGGTCAAAGACACGATGCTGGACAGTGGCGAGGATTGGCGTCCTTCGACGGGACAACGTCTCGGGGCGGTGATCGGCGATGATGATTTCGCGCCACCCTCCGAACTGCAACGCAAACGCCCGCGATCCAAGCGGTCGGCACCTCAGGGAGCCTCTCGGGGACGGTCGGATCGCCCAGTCCAAAAAAAGAAAGCGGGCAAGCGTGGGCCTGGTTTTGCGCGTAAAAAATCCCCGAGTGTCTCACGGAAGAAGCCGAAACGCGGGGGGAACTAAGTCCTACAGCCCCATTTTCCCAACGTTTCTGCGCTAACTTCCCCCGAATTTCTCGATGCGGTCATCCCGTCTAATTGCTTTGCCGGGGCGAATTGGAGTACACTTGAGTTAGTGCTGCGAAACGCATCGCAGCGTGCGTATCCGTATCGACCCGATCAATTCTAGGCAATCTGATCGCGGCTCGGTCTGGCTCGTTTCGAAAGGAGGTGATTAGTGAGTTCGTTCTCTACTAGCCAAAGGGGTGGGGCGTCATAGACATGCCGGCGGGCTGCCCATGACACGCAGTCCTGACCCCGCCTTGCGTACAAGGAAAAGTAAATTTTCTGCGTTGCAAGTTTCTATTGATCGTTACGAGCCCGGGTTGGCGGATCCCGCCAATCCGGGTTTTTTCTTTCCCAACCGAGTTTCTTCATTCACCAATCGCCATGTCGGATTACTGGACCGCGCTCATCTCGGGTATCGTGGAGGGTCTGACGGAGTTTCTACCGGTCAGCTCCACCGCCCACATTGTCATCACCCAGAAGCTGTTGGGGGTAGATCTCACCAGCCCGTTCTGGAAAATGTTTACCGTGGTGATTCAACTGGGGGCGATCCTGGCCGTCGTGGTCTATTTCCGGAATCGCCTGATCGAGTTTGTCCGCTCATTCCTTCGATCGGAACCCAGGGAGCGATGGAGGCATCCGCTGGCGTTGGTCATCATCAGCTTCGTTGTGACGGCGGTCCCGTGTTTTTTGATGGACAAGTTCATTGCGGATCGGCTTGAGAACCCAGTCACGATCGCCTGGGCACTCATCCTTGGAGGAATCGCGATGGTTGCGATCGATCGTTGGTATTTCCAACGAGCTACCACGTTTCGGATGGAGGACATGACCCTGCGGCAATCGCTCGCGATCGGCGCCGCGCAGATCCTCGCCGCGACGTTTCCTGGGACGAGTCGATCGATGTCCACCATCGCGGGTGGCCAGGTGATGGGTTTATCCCGAACGGCAGCCCTCGAGTTCAGTTTTTTCCTCTCGATCCCCGTGATGTTCTCTGCGGCCGGATTCAAGCTGATCCAATTCCTCGCGAAGGAACCGATTCGCATCGCCGGCGACCAGTGGACCACCTTAGGAATCGGCTTTGCCACGAGTTTCTTCGTGGCATGGGGCGTGATTGCATGGTTCATGCACTGGGTAAAGTCCCATGGGTTCCTCCCCTTTGCGATCTATCGCGTGGTGGTTGGGATCGCGGTACTGGCTTGGTTGTCCCACTGAATGCGGTGACGCGGCATCAACCCGGTGGAGGAGGCACAGCTTGGGTTCCAGGAGGTGGAGCCGCGGGCGGCTGAGTTGGCGCTCCGCCAAAGCCACCGCCACCAAATCCCCCGCCGCCAAAACCAGGGATCGGTAGATTCGGCAGAGGCAGTTGAGGAAGATTCTGCTGGACCCCTTGCTGCATTTGCTGCATTCCCTGTTGCAACGGCCCGAGTTGTTTTTCCAGTGGGCCGAGAAGTTTGTTGAGTCCGCGATCGATTTGCTTCTGGGCTACCCCCTGCAGAGCGGCCGTTGCCAAATTCTGTGTCATCCCAGCCAAACTGCCCAAATCCAATTGAGGCCGTCCGATCGTTCCCCGGATCGGCACCTGAAACTGTTGTCCTGCTAGCGACTGAAGCGACGGAGCCTTGTCCAACCATTCTTTAAGAATGGGAACCGAGGCAATCATTTCCAGCGAGCCGTCGATTCCCACCGAACCCGAGGTCGTGATCGCAACATCACCCGCCTGTATTTGAAGCCCACGGTGAGCAACCCGCCCCTGATTTACTTCGAATCCGATACTCTGTTCGGGCAATTGCAGCCAACTGGTTGGTTGGCCTCCCCCGTCGGTGGCTCCCGCACCTTTGCGAAGGGCGCGAATCTGCTGTACCAAGGCGAGGAGTTGATCTGCCAGCGGCCCGGGGCCGACCGCGGCTCCATGCACGTGAACCTGACCGATCGCGGTTTGTTTGGTCCAATCCGACGGAAGGATCTCCGCCGTAGCGATATCCAAGCTCACGTTCCCTTGGACGCTCGTCGCGTCTGCCAATAAGGGAGCTACATATTTCAGCCAACGCTGACACATCTCTCGTGTGATGGCGACATTTTCGACGACTCGTTCCTGCGACTGGCGAATAACGAGCGGATTGCCCGCGAGATCGCCATCCAGATTCCAACGGAGCATTCCTTGCGATACAGGGAACGAAGCTTTGGAAACGAAGCGACCGTTTTGAATTTCGATCGGTATTTCGCCTTGGCCGATCTCAATTCCAATCACATTGGCTCGGTCCCATCCGACGCTCGAGGTCGCTTGTAGCGATCTGGCCCAATGGTTGGTCGGATGCGAGGACCACGACACATCGAGAGGTTGTGTTCGTTGTCCCTCGATCGCCAGGAGTTCTCCGATGTAGGGTCGCAATCGCTGGGCAGCCGTCGCTGCATCGTAGGTGATGCTCCCTTCGGAAACGATCGCTGTTTCGTTCGCTCGCTGCTGAATTTCGGCCTTTCCACCGTAGGCAAGCCATTCGGTTTGCACTTGAAGCTTGGAGAAGGTGGTCTTTCCTTGGGGGATGGCGTATTCGCCATCCAGAAGGATCTTGGCCTGTGGCTCTTCCCAAAGAACTTCGTCCTCAGGACGCTGTGCACCGGTGCTAACCAATTGTCCCGGAGAGCGCTTCCCTGGTTGGACCGCTCTCAACTGTGTCGCGTCGGAGACAAGCTGCCATCGAATGATTTCGGGATCGATGGACCAGTGAACCTGACCGGTGACATCGCCAGTCACGCTCACGGTGCTGGGCTGAGGAACTCCGTTGCCGGAATCCCAACGGATCGAGGACATCAACCGGTCAGGGGCGAGGCGGAACACTGCTTGTCCATCGCGGGCCATGGACTTGCCTGGGACGGCTGCATCCTGCGCTTGAAGGGCAAATGATTCGGACTGGACCAAGAGACTATCCACTTTTGTTTTCGCGATGTCGCTCGTGTCAAATCGTCCCGCGAACCTTCCGAGCATGCGAGATTCCTGGATCGTCATGTCATTGGTGCTCACTCGTAGCGGTTCAAGGTTCCAATCCGCTTTGGTGATTTCCAGGTGTTCCAGATCGACGCCTCCCAAGGCTTCGAGGTTGCATTTCCCAGCGATCTGGACTCCAGGATCAACTCCGCCAAACATCTGAACGCGGCGCTGCCAACGGGATAACTCACCCAGAAGTTGGATTTGCATGCTGGCAGGTGGGAGTTTCTGTTGCCCTGGCGGTGTGGCCGTCAGCGCCAAGGGTTCGAGCAAGTGTACGCTGCACGATTCCTCGCTCGACTTGAGTGTTGCGTGCGCGCGATCGATTTGGAGTACGGTCAATCCATCGAGACGAGAAACGGTCGAGAATTCTCCATCCCATGCGGGCTCATCGATCTGTCCTTTGCTATGGGCGATACGCAAGGGTGTGGTTCGAAGGGAACCCCCAGCCACCAAACGATTGCCTTCGTCGACCTTCCATGTCAACGCACCTTGCGCAGAACCTCGCAAGCTGTCAAACGGAAGGACAAACCATTCCGACAATCGCTGTTCCATCTTGTCGAAATCGAGTTGGGCGGTCAGGCGCCCGTCACGGGGATCGCCGGATCCATCAATCTTGCAAAACTCCGAGTCGCAATCGATTTGAAAACTTGGCAGTTCCGATGCCCCGCCTTGGACTTGGATCGAGGCCTGAATCGCTTGATCCCATGCGATCGTCTTACCCTGGACTTTGGCTTGAAGTTTTCCGAGTTCGATTCGGCAAGAAGCTGTCGGCGGAGATGCCAAGGCCGCTGTTGACTGCACAACGCGCCGTTGCGAGGCGATCAGTGTCGCAACGCCCGAGAACAGTTCCACTTGATCCTGGGTTCGTATTAAATCGGGAGCAACACGACTCAACCGCGGCAAATCGATGCTTCCCTGCAAATCCAAGTCAGCGTCTTCGAACCATGGTTTCTGCAGCGTCGGGATTTGAATTGGCCATGCGAAATCCGCTTTGGCAACCACCGAACCGACGTCGCAATCCAATTTCGAGCCGCGCGTGCTCAAGCGATTGGGTGTCATGTGGATGTCGCCACTGAGCTTGATCTGTTGAAGCTGGGCACCCTGAGTCCCCAATAAATCCGGCGCGATGACCTGCAGGTTGTCGACCTGGGCGGTTTGGACGGTGGCCATCATGGAGTTGCGATTGAGGAAATCGACTTCGGCCTGAACTGTCGCTTGCCCGATGACTCGTTCGATAGGTACGTCCGGCATCCGGCGCTTGATGAGGCTGACCCATTGCAAGGGCATGTCCTGAGTCGAGATGCTCATTCGCAGCGTCGACGACTCTGGTGTCCCAGGTCCATTGGAAGGCTGCGCGATCGACTGGGTTCGAATCAGAAACTGGCCGGCAACCGGCGCCTCCCCCGGCAGAGCCTGGGTCTGCAGCAATTTTCCAACCAAGGTCATCGGCGGAAACGCTTGCTCCGCCGTTGGCAAGGGAATGTCCGCCTCCTCGAACTTGATTTCCCATGCACTCAAGTCGACGCTGTCGCGAGCATAGAGGACGGCATTCGCCAAGCGAATTCGTCCCGTAAAGCCTGAACTGCTGGTGCTCGTGCTGGTCTCTTGGGAGGGGGTATCCACGAGCCATGGTTTGAACGCTTCCTCCAGATTCGTGGTCCCCGGCTGGACGTCCAACGCAACGGCCGCATCCCGGATCTCGATCGTGCCGAGATTCCGGTAATTGGTAATCAGAGACAAAAGCGATAGTTGGGTGCGTAGCTCTCCCACTTGGATCAAATCGCTCCCGCGATCGTCCACCAAACGCAAGCCGGAAACGACGATCGGCCGAAACCATCCCACCTGAATCGATTTCAGATCGATACGCATCGGGCCGATCCCAGCGTTCCGATTGATCATCGAAACCGCAAATTCGCGGTTTTGCAACAGCCAAGGTAGCCCAAAAAGCAGGGCAACCACCACGCAACTCGCGACGGCAGCCACGCGATGCCAAGTCTTCCAGCGTCGCGCTGGCTTTTTTCGATACGCGGTTTCCTGGGAGGCAACTCTGCTCATAAATGGACTTCCTATCCTCGTCTATCCTCGGAAATGCCTGCATTTTTTAAGGATCACCCATCCAGTCTAGACAACATCGTCGATTCAGGTCGAGATCAGTCGGGTCGAGCTTCATGGAGCGAGAAGAAGTTGCTATAGTACGATGGAGTTCCATGGTTGAACGTGATTTGGATCACCTTGGGGAGATGCATGCATGGATGCCGCGTCCAGTTTCCGTCTTGTGCAGTTCGCTTGTTTTGCGGTTCTTTCGTGTGGGACCGTTGTTTCGGGCCAAGATCCCAATCCCAGAAACGCTTGCTGTCAGGAAACGCAGGGAGTCCATCGCCCGGGCTCCAACCCGATTCAATCCGTAGTGCACTGGGTGGAACGATGGGTGATGCGAGGCTCTCCAGTCCTTCTTCGCGTTGCGGGCTATCTCGAGACCAACCGCGAGACAAAACCATCGGCTGCTCCTTGGGGTACCAAAACCCATGTCGGAGACAACGGTACCGATCGCAACGAGAAGGGTAGCGAAGCACCTCCCAGCGATGCGGTCCTCCAACAGGAATCGATTGCGCCCGCGGATAGCGAGCCGATCATCGAAATGCCGGTAGCTCCGCCACTTCCTACGAATTATCATTTCACCTTCCCATCGCTACCCCAGACCGAGTCTCCCCACCGCGATGCCATGTGGAGGTCAATCGCTGTTTCGTTTGCTCTCGATCCAACCCAAGCTGCTGCTGTCTAGCGCGCCGACTGAGTGGTACGATACTCGCCATGCAGTTGCCAATTCTCGATGGAATCACCGCCAAGATCGATGCGGTACGTCAACGTCTGCGAATCAATTCCGCGGATGCGCTGCCGATCCACGATTGCTCGGGACGGATTCTGGCCGAACGTGTTGTATCGTTTCGGGATAGTCCAGCGGTCGATGTTTCGGCGATGGATGGCTATGCGATCCGAATCATGGATCTTCGCCATGGGCCGCTCCCCGTTGATGGTGTCGCCAGTGCGGGAGCAGTCCCGCTGGAGTGCCCGCCCGGCAAAGCTATTCGCATTTTCACAGGCGGGGCAGTCCCTAAGGGAGCGGATTGCGTTGTTCCTCGCGAGCAGTGCATCGAGGAAGTGGCTCGCGTCCAAATCAACACGCCGTTGGAGTCTCTGCGCGTCGGCCAGAACATTCGGCGGCAAGGAGAAAACGCACCGCGAGGTAGCGTCATTCTCGCCCCAGGGACTCTGCTCCATGGACCGGCGATCTCCGCGCTGGTGTCGCTGAGCGAAGGAGAGCACGTCTCGGTCTATGATCCCGTTCGGGTCTCGATCTTGAACACGGGAGACGAATTGGTAGAAGCCGGTCAACCGATCCGCGATTGGCAGATCCGAGACTCCAACGGTCCACTGCTGTCAACCATGCTCGGCAGTATTCCGTGGATCCGAGCGAGCCGCACCAAGATCCCGGACGACCCGGCGCAGATCAGATCCGCGCTTGCGATCGCGTTGGAGGAATCAGACGCCGTGATCTTGACCGGCGGAGTATCGATGGGAGATACCGACCATGTCCCTCGGTCCGTCGTCGACTGCGGTGGCGACGTCGTGTTCCATCGCATTCCGATTCGTCCCGGAAAACCACTCTTGGGTGCAGTGGGTCCGCAAGGACAACTTGTGATGGGATTGCCCGGGAATCCTGTGAGTGTGGCGGTCACGTTCCGCCGTTACGCTCTGAATTTGCTTCGCCACGTAGCCGGGATGGCCGAAGCGACCGAAGTGCCGCTCAGGGTGCCGGTTCAATGCGAGGACACCAAGACTCTCGAGTTGCTTTGGTTCCGTTTGGTGCAGCTCCAATCATCGGGAACTGCATCGGTTCTCCCGTCGCAGGGATCCGGGGATATCATTGCTTTGGCCCAAAGCGATGGCTTCGTCGAGATCCCGCCGGGGGTTCCCTCCCAAGGATCATTTCCCTTTTTTCCTTGGCCGAGCGGCTCAGGTCTCAGTTAGGGTTGTCGGCCAATCGAAAGGCCTTTCGGAGCAACTCCAGGCTCTTGGGGATTGCGATCCGGTAGTCCTCTTTCCCTTCGAACTCGAGCGACACCCACCCTCGGTAGCGATGTCGCCGCATCATGTCTCCGATGCGTTGGTAATCCAAATCGAGTTCGTACCATTCCCCTCCGCCGTAGTAGGTCTTGGTTTGAAGCAGAACGGTTTTTGGGACGAGCATTTCGAGTTTCTCGTAGGGATTCTCCAGGAAATTCCCGGTGTCGAGCGTTACTTGCAAGTAGGGAGAGTCAATCGCATTGACGATGCGCAGCACCCCTTCGGGAGTCAGGCCCAAGCCCCAGTGGTTCTCGAGTCCCAAAACCACCCCGCATTTCTCGGCGGTGGGAAGGCACCGTTCGAGAGCCTCGATTACCCACGGAAAACCGTCTTCCTCCGTGTAGCCCGGCAGCGGGGGTTCGATGCCGCGGTTTGCCATCAGTTCGTCAAAGTTTTTGCTCGTCCCCCATCGACCGGTGTTGACCCGCATGGTGGGGATTCCGAGTTTGTAGCACAATTCGATTTGCCCGATCGTCAATTCGATATTGGTCCGGCGTATCTCAGGATCTGGTGATACAAAACCTTGGTGCGTCGACATGCCATAGAGAGGCAAACCCGCGACAAAGGCTCTGCGTTTCAGAGCCTGGCATGCTGCATTGCTGAGCATCTCGGTCTGCGAGATTTGGTACAGCAGAATCTCCACGCCGTCGAATCCCACCTCGCTGGCGTAGTCGATGCACTTGCCGACGTCCTTGAACTCGTCGTTTTTGAATCGCCAAAGGGAATAGGTCGAAATACCGATGGGGTTGGTCGTGCGAGCTCCGCCCGCAGGCCCATTCGCCGCGGCCCAAGGTGCGTTCCAGGGAACGAAGCAAGCGGCGGCCGTCGCGCCGCAAAGTCGTTGAAAATCACGCCGAAACATTAACGCGTTCCTGAGGGGTTAGGGGTCGGTGAAGCTTGAAGGATATTGCTCAGCAGCTTCAATCCAAGGGCTTGGCTTTTCTCGGGATGGAACTGTGTTGCAACCAGGTTGCCGCGTCGCACCGCTGCGCAGAACTCATGGCCGTACTGGCTTGCGAGCCAGACATCCCCGATCCGGTCCGGGACGGCGAAGTAACTGTGTACAAAATAGAAAAAGGAACCGTCGGGAATGCCATGAAGCATCGGGTCATCGGCGGGCCAACGATTCGCAACTTGGTTCCATCCCATATGGGGGACTTTGAGATGCAGTTCGGGGGAAAAGTCAAACCGAACCACTTTGCCAGGGAGCACTCCCAGCCCCTCGTATTCGCCACCCTCGTAACTGACATCGAACAGAAGTTGCAGGCCCAGACAAATTCCGAGAAAGGGTTTGTCCTCCTCGATCCAATCGCGGATCAGGCCGACCAAGTCCCGTTGTTTCAGTTCGCGAATTGCGTCGCGAAATGCGCCGACACCGGGCAGGATCAGATGCGATACCGACTGCAGGTCGCGCCAGTCGCTGCTGACGATCGCTTCGACTCCGGCGCGGGCGACACCTCGCTCAACGCTTCGAAGATTCCCCATTTGGTAATCGAGGATGCCAACCTTGGTGTTCATCGTGGTTCCTGGCAAAGCCGACTAGCCGGCCAAACTCAAATTTAATCCAATTGTCTCGAAAAGAGACAAGCCGTCACGACAAAGTGACAGCGGAAAAGTGCGAAATGGAAAAATGTCCACTCGAATTTGAAAAAAACAAGCCCGCTCGATCGGGACAAAGCTCTTCGGAATCGACCTATTCTGGAGGGAAAGCAAGGGATTGACCTGAGTTTTCGGAAAAAAACTCGAATATCCCCTCCGGATGCCGTTTTGGTCCGGAAGTTGCTTCTTCCCTTATTTACTCGCTCTCAAGAGAACTTGCGAACCAAAACCGGGTTCCAAACGTCGAATGAGGAGCGGGTGACCAGACGAGTCCGACGCCGCCATGATGATTGTCCGCTGGTTTGCAGGGAGCAATGCTCCGTGTGAACGCGGCAGAATCCTGAGCGGTAAAGGTTTAGGGGTTGCAATTGATTGCAGCCGAGTCCCGAATTTGCCAATAGACTGATGCGGTCGGGAACCGCAAGGACGATTGAGTCGCGTTGGCAGCAGGAAGCAAGGAATACGATGAACAGCGATTACCGAATTGTGCTACTACGAGAGCTGCGAGACCAGCAGGTACGTTTCGCTCCGCGCGCCAAGCGCAGCGAGCAGGCGGATCGGGCTGAAAAGCTGCTTTCGGAACTTGATCCGCGCAAGGATTATCCGTTCGACTTCCTCTTCTACCGAGTGACTCAAGTCCGCCCGGACGCAAACACACCTCGGCTCATCAAAGGGGACGACGCGGTCCACGACCTCCGTTTGTTTGTCGAGGACATTACCGATTCGATGAACCTTCGCGTGGAAGAAGCTGCGGAACCGGTGCATACCGTCGAAGACCTGAGCAAGATGTTCAATGTCTCCACCAAGACGATTTCTCGGTGGCGGGATAAAGGGTTGGTCTCGCGGAGATTCGTCTCTGAGGGGCGAAAACGAGTTGGCTTTTTGCACTCCAGCGTCGAACGCTTCGTCAAGCAGAATCGAACACGGATCGAACGTGGCGAGCGATTCAGCCAAATGACGGAATCCCAGCGGGATGAGATCATCGACCGTGCGCGACGCATTGCCGCAACCGGTGCGAATCTCTCCGAAGTGGCTCGGACCGTCGCTCACGAAGTGCATCGCAGCATTGAGACGATCCGCTATACGATCAAGAATTTTGACCGCAAATACCCGAAGATGGCTGTGTTCCCTGAGCAACGAGAAACCCTTAGCGAAGAAGATCAACGAGCGATCTACCAGCAGCACAAGCGCGGGGTATCGACCGTGATGCTCGCCAAGCGGTATCGACGCACTCGGGGAAGTATCATCCGGATTTTGAACGAACAGCGGGCTGCCAAAATCCTCGAATTGCCATTGGACTTTATTCCCAACCCCGAATTCGAGAGAGAATCGAACGTCGACGCGATGCTGAGCGAAATGCCAGTGTCGACCGACGCGCCGCGCAAGATCAAACCTCCGGCCGGGTTGCCGCCGTATTTGGCATCCCTGTACGAGGTCCCCTTGCTGAACCGCGAACAAGAATACCATCTGTTCCGCAAAATGAACTATCTGAAGTTCAAAGCGAGCAGTCTGCGGACGCAACTGAACCCAGCAGCTCCTCTCGTCGTGCTCATGGATCAGATTGAAAAATTGTTCGAGGAATCGGTAGCGGTCAAGAACAAGATCGTTCAGGCCAACCTGCGGTTGGTCGTATCGATCGCGAAGAGGCACGTGGCTCCCGGAGATGATTTCTTCGGCTTGATCAGTGACGGAAATATGTCGTTGATCCGAGCCGCCGAAAAGTTCGACTACGCTCGCGGCAATAAATTCAGCACGTACGCGACTTGGGCAATCATGAAAAACTTTGCTCGGTCGATTCCGGATGAATTCAAGCACCGCGATCGATTCCGAACCAGCTCCGACGAGGTCTTCTCCATGCATGAGGACAATCGTGGCGACCACGTTGCACTCGAGATGGATCAAGCCAACCGTACCGACCAAATCCACAAGATTCTCGATACGCTCGATGAACGCGAGAGGCAAATCATTGTCCGACGGTTCGGCCTCGATCATCGCCAAGAACCGCTAACCCTCAAAGAGGTCGGCGAGGAAATGCGGGTGACGAAGGAACGGATTCGGCAACTCGAACTGCGAGCTCTCTCGAAACTGAGGGCGGCCGCCGAAAAAGCCCACATCGATATTCCGGAGTAATCCTCAGGAACCATCGCGAAATAAACCGCGAGCGACGCGCAATGGCGCGTCGCTCTTTTTGTTGGCATCCGGGTTCTTCTAACTTAGACACGCTCGCTACAGGACCGATTGCTGCAGACGCCGACTCACCTGATCCAATGAGATTGCCGCCGCATACTCCGTGCAAATCGGATAGCCAGCCGGGATGATGCTCGTCTCGCCTGGGATATCTGCAAGTCGATTGCCGCTCATCAAGCTAATCAAGCTCCCGTCCCACCGACGTTCCCACCACCGATCGAGCATCGACTGGGTGGGAGTCAAATCGGAAGACGCGTAACGCACTGCCTTGCCGATGCAGGTTCCGGTCTCCTCCGACCAGCGGTTCAAACCAATGGGAGTCCAATCTTCGCAATAAGCTCCGGAGAGCGGCGGGCTAAGCACGGCGCGCGCATGGTGGTCGATGAGCGATATGTCGTAAGCGACCTCCACCAGTTCCATGCTGCTCGACCACCGAGGGTTGATCTCCAGGAGCCACCAACCGTCGTGATTCCTTACGAAATCCGCTTGCCAGACTCCCAGCAAACCCGTCGCTTTCTGAATTCTTTGAGCAAACACGAACAACCTCTGCCACTCATCGGATTGCAACGGAATAGGGCCCACGCTTCCTCGATAAAGAAACTGCGATGGCCCCCAAACCGAGTCCTCGAGCCAACTCTTCATGCACCCGACTACCATGGTTTCGTGGGGCCGGCTCAGGAACGTTACTCCGAGCACCTCGCCATCGATTTGCCTCTGGAGATACTCAACGGATTCAAGCGGTTCGCCCCTCCATGACGAGACCCCAAGACCGCCCGCGCTCGCACGAGATTTGCGCAACCATCGTTCGGAAGGTGAGACAGCGACAGCGCTGGACAGAGCCCCATGGGTATCCGGCCACAACAGCCCTGATTCTCTGGCCCATCGCGACCAGGCATCCGGGTTTCGCAACTCAGCAAGTCGGTCCGCGGAGAGACTGCAAACGAGTCCATTGCGGTGAAAACAATCAAGGAGGTCGAGCCGGTTTTCCATGCCGCCGCAAAGCAAGACCGGTGCCCCGAACCAATCACGCCAAAACGACTTCGGAAGTTGGGTCATTGATTCGAGGGACTGCACCTGGGCGATGGATCGCAAATCGCGATCCGAGAATAGATCGATTGCCAAGACCTCGAAACCAGCCAAAACAGCGCGCTGAGCAGCGGATCGACCGCTGGCTCCGGCAACTACGATACGGCGTTCCTCTAGGCGATGATTCATGGACCGCTTGGAGCGACGGACTCACCCTCCGACGCTCGGCGCTCGGGAACATCGATCGTCCACGCGCTGACTTCTTTTTCCAGGGCCACGACCAACTTTAGGTCCTGGCCGTCGGCGAACAAGGCAGCGCCGAAGATGCGTGCATCGAAGGAAACCTGGTCCATGATCTGCAAATCAGCGGTGAATAAATGAAGGACGCGATTTGGGCCGAGAGCTAAACAGTAAAGCGTCCCATCCGCAACGCGCACCGAGCTGAGCAAGCGAGCCTGCTCGGGCAATACTGTCAGGGGGCGGCTGGACCGGACCTGGTGAAGCGAATTGCAGACTACGACCCCCGTCTCGCCCGTGGGCAGCCCCGCGAGGCACAACGTGACCGGCTCGCGATTGTGAAGCCCCCACAGCCAGTTCCCACGGCGCGGCGCGAAGGTTAACTGTTCGAGTCTCGCCTCGATGGGCGCCTCAGCAGACTCTTGAGTTTCGCCGGTCAAATTGCGTACGCGAACCAATCTCCCAGTGGCACTTAAGGCATTCCACTGGGCCACGCGACCTCGGGAGTCAATGCCCGGAGCAATCGCAATTGTCGACTCCGCAAATGCATCCAATCTTTTTTCGTTCGCAGGATCGATCACGAGCAAACGGGATTCGTTGGTCGCGACGGCAATCGCGGGGCCGGATTTCAATGCCGTCCACGCAAAGGCGACCGGGGTTTCGATGTCTCCAGTATTGTAGGTTGTGGCGGCGGGGACCTCTGAGCCCTGAACTTTCCTGGTTGATTCCGATGGGTTGATCCAGAAGCGAGGCAAGCCCTCCGGCACAATCGCAATCCACTTTCGAGACCACGGATCGATGGCCATTTGGATGCGCTGCGCACCGTCCGCCTGATCGATCTCCACTTTGCCCACCTCCTGTTTGTTCCCGAGATCGTCCAAGACCAGAATCTTGCCGGTCTCGTCCAAAGTGGACATGACGATCGTATTGCCTGTGCCGGCAAAAGGATAATTGGGTTTTGGAATGTCGGAGATGGCAGCCTCTGGGTACCAGGCCCCCCCGGCGCTGACCAGTGGTGTATCGAGTTGCGTGCGCCAAGCTCGGCGCATGCCATGAAGTGAGAATTGAAATTCCCGAAGGGAATCCAATCGCTTGATCTGGTCCTTGTCGATCGCAACCCGGTGGAGCGCTGCGATGAATCGGGCTTGATTGTCAGCATCCTGCTGCAATTGCCGACTCGCGAGATCCTCCTTGTTGTCGATACGACGAACCAAGTCGATGATCGAGCTGGAAAAAATCGGCTGCGAAATCGTCTCCGCAACTTGAACACGTCGGTCGCGATCCAAGATCACCAAGCTTGGTACGGATGAAATCTTGAACAGCGAATCGGATAACTCCTGTTGATCAATCGCCAGTGGAAGATCGCAGTTCCATGACTTGAGTGAATCTGCCACGGACGTAGAAGACTTTCGCGCGATCAGAAAAACACCGCAGCGTCCACCCAATTCCTGATCGATGAGCTGCTTGCGAAAGTTCATCAGTTCGCGAACGCACGATTCGCTTTTGGAACCGGAGTCCACCCAACACAATACCGAAATCGGTCGTTTCGGTTCCGCCGAATCCAGCAGCAACGTCCCATCCGATGACTTGAGATCAAACGGTTCCAATTTGGTTCCCAGGATTTGCGTCGATGCAATCGGTGGAGGCATCACCATGCGACGCACGCTAACGTCTTCGGAACGCTCTGGGATCTGCCAACGACTCCAGTCGATCGGTTGGTTGGCAACCGCGTTCAGAAAAAAAATCTCACATCGAATGTTCGCGGATCGTTCGTCTGGAATCCCCGGATAGAGGAGCTTGGGTGGCAATTCCATCCGTCGGACGAGTTGATTCTCGCGGTCGATCCAGAAAACCCAACGCAGGCCACGGACCTCCATGCCAATTCGATCACACAGCCGTTCCTCTGCGGTATCCCGCTGCAATAACTCGAGCTTGCACGTCGGATCGTTGGCCGCTTCCAAGGAACGGGGAGACAAAAGCCACTCCAAGGGTATTGGTATGCCAATCGGCTCGATCAACAAACCTCCCAAGTAATCACCGACAATCCACTCATAATCGATCCGATCCGGAAGCGGTCTTACGAGACGCTGGTTCGGAAACGGATTGGCCGAACTTTCGCAAATCCCCTCCCAGGTAGCCGTTTTCCATGTGCCCACCGCATTGTGGCTCGCCAAGGCCAAACGATTCGGCCGCTCAAACGCGAGCCGGAAAGGAATTTTCAAGGTCGGATTGCCCGGCGTTTCAATGCGGATCTCGCCAGCGTCCGCGTAGCGGTCCAAGGTCCGGTACCTCGCAATCGCCTCGACGATCATCCGTTTGGCATCCGCAGCAGAACCCGGTGCGATGTCGGGGGTGTCGCTCAACGATGCGACCGCTGGGGACTTCACAGCCGTTTTTTCATCGCCGACGCCACTCGATGATGAATCCGAGGTCGGAGTGCAACCGACGTGCACAACCAGACCGCAGATGCACATCGCGAAATAGAAGCATTGAACAATCTTTTGGGGGGGCAATCGCCAGATCATCTTTGTGTGGATCACTTCCTCGGAGAGCTTTGGGACGAAACGATTATAAGAACTGTGCTCCCTGCGAGGAGTCGCCGACCAAATCGAAAATCGCCGCTTATTCTGTTTTTTTCGTCGGGCAAATGCCGACATTGAAGGAGGCGACACAGTCCCGACCGTTGGGAATCGCAACTTGCAATTCCAGCCTTCAGCCCCCTTTTCGAGCGGCATAGTGAATCAAGGTACGTGCTTTTCACGATCCGCTGTTTGGCTCGTGCTGGCGACGTTATGCGTCCCCGCGGTTGCCCAGGATCCAACGGAGGCTAGCCTTCGCCAACGCGGCCGGGTTGGACAGTCCGCGAGACCCGAGGCTTTGGCTACCCCCGGAAACGCTGACGATGGGCAGAGTTCGCGGGACGCGAGAATAGCAGCAATTCGCAGTATTCCCTTCGAGCAGTTGACCCCGGATGCGACGCAACGACTTCGACGAATCATCGACGAAGCCAGTTACTTCCGTCGGATGCCAACCCAAACCGTTGCGTGCGACACGGAGATGTATCTGTTTTTGATTCGGCACCCGGAAGTGGTGGTCAGCCTGTGGGATGTCATGGGGATGACCAAAGTGACGCTCGAGCGGATCGGCGAGTATCAGCTCCGCGGAAACGATGGGGTTGGGACGAAATGCAACATGGATCTGATTTACGGGAGTGAGAACCTCCACATTTATCAGTCGCAAGGAGCGTACAGCGGAAATCTCTGGGCGCGTGAACTGCAAGGCCGATGTGTTGTATGCATCCACAATCAACCGACACAGCTCGCGGATGGTACTCCTGGCATGGTGGCGTGGATGGACGCATTCTTGAAGCTGGAGAATGTCGGCGCGGATTTGGCGGTCAAGGCGCTTGGCCCTTTTGTTTCCAAGACAGCCGATCACAACTTTGCCGAGTGCGCTGGTTTCTTTTCGCAGATATCGCAGACCGCATGGACCAATCCCGAAGGCTTGGTTCGGGTTGCGTCTCGTCTGCCTCGCGTGGCTCCACCGGTTCGGGAGCAGTTTGCAACAACCAGTCTGTCGGTTGCGACCAAGCGAGCGGGTGTCAGTGAGAATGTCCGCACTGTTCCGGATTACGAACGGGATCGCGACGAATCCCCCTCGATTCAGATCTTATCTGCAATCAAAAAGGAACCGACGCGGTGAATGCGACATCGGTTCCTGTATGTTGGATCCTTGGGTCCTAAAGATTCCGCAGAACGTCATCGAGGGCGATCGCCCAATCCGAATCGGCATCATCGCGCTGAATCTCAGCGGTTGCCGAAGAAATGGCATCGATGGACTCATCCGCTTGTAGCGGACCCATTTCCTGACTCGCGAGGCTTGCCAGGAACATGTCCAAGCTCATGTCGGAGTTTCGCTTGGCTTGCGGTGGAGCAATCGAGCCTGCTTGTTCCTGTGCCGTTCGTTGGTTGGCTTGGGAAACAGGCGCCGGGGGAGCGGCAATCCAAAGATTGCCAACGTCTCTGGCTCCTTCTCCCTCTCCTTCTCCTCCTCCGCTGCCTCCAGGCAAATTGGCATTGATGAAGTCAATGACATTCAAGACGTCCAGAGCGGAGATGAAACCATCGCTGTCCACGTCGAGGTAAGGTGGAACCGCGACGGGTGGCATGGGAGGCCGCGAGGGCAGGCCGCTATTGATGTAGTTGACGATTTGCAGAACATCGATCGGCGAAACAAACGTATCTCCGTTCACGTCATACTTGTTGAGCGGATTGGTGTAAGGATTCTGGCCGATGGTGATCAGGTAATCCTCGACTTCACCATCCGGTGCATCGCCGGTCGGTACGCTGATGGCCGCTTCGTTGCTGCCGAAACGAACTCGAGCAGCGACGGGTCGACCAACTACAGCGGAACCTGGTATGAAGACAGGAATAGGAGTGTTCACCCCATTGACCAGTCGGCCCGTGATATTGATCTTCTCGGTGGACTCGAAGATTCCATCGCCGTCGAAATCGATCCAGGCGGCGGCGAAGCCGGGTCGGGATATGGAAATCCCTTCCAGAGTCAATTGCATCGAGCCACTGAATCCTCGCACCAGTGAACTGAAGGTGACCCCATCGTCGACATCGGCATCGATCAACCTCGCATCGGGATCTGCGGTTACCGTGGGGCCCATGGAGAAACCGCGTACGACCTTGTGCCTTGGTCCGTTGCTGTTCTTCAACGTCGAGTAGATGGGATCGGGAGCATCGCCATAATCAAATCCCTCGCCTACAAAGATATTGATTACCGATTCCCCGTTGAGCTCATTGGCTCGGATCGGGTTCCCCGCACGGTCGCGGATACCCTGTACCGCAACCACTCCTAGCCCGGATGCACCAGTTGCACCCTTGAGTCGAATACTCGTTCCGAACAGTTGTGGATCGACGCCTGGCATGTTCGCTGCATCGAGCACACTCTCGATCAGTTGTGCAACCTGAACCGCCGAGGTCGTTGTGGCGAGATTAATCGTGATTGGCGTTGCCGCGTTGCGACCAGGTACGCCGACCACAGTCAGTCCGGTCGATCCGCTGGCGATGCGGATGCTCGGGTCTGTTCCCAGAGAAACATAACCGTTGGAACCAACCGTGGCGCTGATTCCCAGTCCGGAGCCGTTGATTGCGTTCGCGATCAACGTTGCTTGACCGCTCGCCGACGCGGTGTTCAATCCGACTCGAATGTTTTCCGGCAGGGTTGTACCGTTGCCATCGAATTCAAAGGTTGCCGACAGACCGCCGCGCTGGACCGTGAAGGTTTGGCCATCGACGATTCCTTGAGGAACACCTGCTGCCGCTTGGATTTGAACGCCATAGACGGGTGTGGTTCCCGTTTGTCCGACTGAGGCGATGCCGCTGTTCTCAGGGATGAACTGGACCGGGGCCTGGCTGAAAATTTGGAGCGAATTGTTGCCGAACGATTGCACCGTCAGGTTGAGGCCTTCCGATCGGATGGCATCCGCCATCTTGCTGGCGAGAACCGATGGCGGGTCTTGGGTGCTGAATGGGATTGCGCGAACGCCCGTGGTGGACGTATTATTGTTGTCGAACTCAAACAACACTCGCCGCGCTCCATCATCGATTCGGAACAAGGCACCATCCGGAATGCTATGCGTAAGCCCATCGAGGGATGTAGGAATGTTGAGACGGAGTCCCGTATCGATTTCGAAATATCTGGGAGCTTTGTTCGCATCCAAAATCGTGTAGACAGTACCGTCCACCATCTGGCTGGGTGCCGACGCTTCGATGATCTGCTCTTGGCCGATTACGAAGCGAATCGAGTAGACCGCTCCAGACTCCCACAAACCTGAAAGGGAAGTCAACCGAATCACCTTGCTTGTCGCGTCGTAGCCGAATCGATAGTCCCGTCCTTCGAGAAGGACCTGGCTATTCTTGGTGACAGTCAGCGCCGCGGAGAGAACGGTCGTCGGGTCGATATCCGAACCTTGCGAGACATTGTTCAGCGCGGATGCATCGATCAATTGGATGTCGATCGTCTGCAAGCTCGAGCTGACCAGTTCGATGGTTCCGGTCGCTGGATTCCCGTCCAAACCTGCGGCATCGTTATCCAATGGGTTGATCGAGACTGCGACAGGACCGAGGAAGTCCGAACGATCCGCGGCACCGCGTTCCTTGAAGATCGACTCGCCAAGGCCGGGAGGTGCGGTTACGGTTGGGTCATCCACTCGCAGAGCGCCGTAGATGTCGAGCGCGGGAGCGATGATCGGCGAAGGTGCCAAGCCCAAAGGCTGCTTGACTGTAAGCATTGCTGAGCGGTCGAGCAAACTATCGATCGACGCATCGATCGACGGAGCCCCCGGAAGTGGATAGAGGTTTTGCGTACCGACATTGGTGAACAATGGCACGTTGGCTCCAGCCACGATCGGGAACTGACCTTCCGTCGTTCCGACCGTGTTGGTCGTATTAGCCTGGTAGAGCGTGCCACCGATCACAGTCGAACTGCTATTTCCAGAGACATTGATCCCTTCCACGCTGTTGACCACGATATTGTTCAAGAGCGTCGGACTGGCGCTGTTCTGCACGCGAACACCGGTTCCGCCGGGAGTGAACCGGAATCCGGGCCGCGACGAGATCGCTCCTACCGCATCGATATCCGCACCGACCGAGTCGCCGCTGATGCCACCCTCGTTCGGTTCATCGGTGAGGCGAACAAAGTACAGTTGGCTCAACGAATTGAAACCGTACTGATCGAGGTCGATGAATGGAGAATTGAAAGAGGCCGAGCCAACCGAGGTGTAATTGACCCCATCCGCACTGACTTCGACTCGAACCAATTCCGCGTTTCCGACTTCGTAGACCGCCAAATCCGGACTTGCATCGTTCGATCCAGTCAAAATGTTGTCGTCAAATCGGACGACAAGCCTGCCTCCTCGGCCCAAGGAAACGACCCCTTGGTTCGGGCGAGGCTCCCCAACGCTGGTGAAATTCGGAGCTCCGGTCGCCTGTACCGGGTCTTGGAGCCCTGTCAGCGGTATCGGTCCGCCACCAAATCGCGGATCGTATGAGACCACACTATCCGCAAAGGAAATGGACCCAGTTTTGTAGAACGTCCCCGCGACCGTGGTCGACGGAGGTACTGTCACCGTCGAGACTCGCCCACCGAGAATCGTATTGTTCACCACGCGAGCGAATGGAACTGGGGCAGCCGGAAGATTGCTTGCCGTTGCTGGCTCCCCAGAAATCCGAATACCGCCAGCCCGGTTGGCGATCAATTCATTGTTGATGACGACGGCCCCAGGAATCAGACGCTGGTCGTTGATGGTCAACAAGTTCCTCACGGTTCCTGGGTTCGGAGCTTGTGAAACCGAATCGCGTGCGTCGGCATTCAACGCTATCCCAAAATCCGACGAATTGGAAATTCGCGAGTTCTCGATCAGCACTTGGCCTTGATCTCGAGACACGTTGCGATCCCCTTCCAGAAGCTGGGCGACAACAGCACCGACGCGAGAATTCACCGATACGCTTATTGAACCGCCGATGGTGATCGCATCCGACGCCTGCCCACCCAAGCCGGCGACTGGGAAAGCGGCGACGCGGACACGGGATTGCACAACTGGCGAATTGATGATTGCCAAAACCCGAGCTGCCAGGGCAACGCCGCTTTCATTCAATGCAGGGTTGAATGGTATCGGAACGTTGCCGGCTTGAACTCCGGGGCTTGTCACGGAATCGAACTCCAACGCGATCGAATTCATTCCATCTTCGATCCGGATCAAATCACCATCAAGGATTGAACTCGAGCTGTTGAACCGAACATTCGGTGAACGATTGAAAATGAATCCGATGTCAGGATTCATGTTCACCGTGACCGAACCTACGAGTGTTACATCGGTAGAATTTCTACCGGTGCTCGAGCCATCGGAGGAAAGGGCTCCCACATTGAGGACACTTTGCACCACGGAAGAATTGACCGTATTTCGGAATCGCTCGGCGATGACGAACGCGGATTCATTAGCGATCGAATCGAAAGGTATCGCCAAGTTCCCGGGTTGAACTCCCCGGCCCGGAGATCCTGCCGGCAAGGAAATGTCGTCGAATTCCAACGTGATGAAGTTGGTTCCATCATTGATGGTGATCGTGCTGCCATCCGAGATCTGGGAGGAACCGTTGAAGCGGATTTCGACCGGATTGTTCAATCCTTGATTTGGCTCGAACGCGCGATTCAGATTGATACCTGTCCGAGTCGGTGACCCGTACTCCGAACCGCTTCGAATTTCTAGTTGGTAGCTGCCCACCAGGATTTCGCTTCCCTCGCTCGGTACCCGAACGAACGTCGTGTCGGCGGTCGCTCCCGTCACCGATTCGCCTCGCTCGGCCAAACCGATCATGAAGTCATCGAGGAACAGCCCTTCGAACGCATTGTTTCGGGCTCGCAATGCGGGCCGTCGAGGGGTGAGAGAAGTTCGAGGAAGTCCATATTCCGAGAACTCATCGCCAGGCCGCGCACCGGAGACGGAGAACGGACCTGCCGACTGGACCGTGTAGCCAGTCATGTCGAGGAAATCGTCCCGAACCGCAATCGTCGGATACTGGTCGACGGTGTTGGAGAGCGACTGTTCGATGGCTCGAGATACCGCGACCGCTACCTCCGACGACGTCATTGTCTGCAGGATTTGTACGGGAACGTTCGAAGAATTGGAGACGCCCGGAGCTCCCTGGCTTTGGATGCGGCTATCTGCCGACAGCACGACCGGGGATAGTCCGACGAGTTGAAGTCGGTTGTCAATCACGGTAATCGACGTATTGGGAGCAATGTCCATCGTCAACCCATACTGACCGGTCAGACCAACCGAGGATCGCCCACTCTCCAAAATCGGATTGTAGTTGGTGATATCCGTATTCGAGATACCGACAAAATATTCTCCCGCACGGCTTACCGTTGCGATCAAGGCCACGCTCGAGCCAAGGTTTTGCGTTGTCCTGGCAATCTCGTTTCCGAATGCATCGAACAATCGGATGCGCGGATTGAGCTGAGAAAGTGGTTTTGCGGACACCCGAATATTGAGGGTCGTTCCCGCTTCGGCGTTGACTCGCAACATGTCGACATCTCGTCGGAACGTTTCGGCGTCTTCGCCCGGTCCAGCCACAATGTCGCCAATTGCGCCATCGGCTTCGACCCGGGTCCGAACCCCGGCAACATTGTTGACCGGGGTCGCGGTGTTGATAATCTCGTTGCGGTTGGAAGGCTCTGGGGACAATGTCAAATTGATCAGTTGCGACGGCAACGTTGCCGCATTGATCGCAGCGCGCGTTGCACTGGCGATTTCTGCCGGCGAATCGGCCGAAGAGAACCGTATCACGTTTCCTGCAGGTGCTGTGCCTGTACCATTCCAGAAGACGAAATTGGCTCCCGCAACACTAAAGGTTTCCCCGTTGCGGATTCCCGCACCGGATGGGAAGACCATGCTGGTACCCATCTCGATTTCAAACGTTCGCCCATTGACTGTGAAAACTTGGCCGTCTCGCAATCCGGATCCGGCGATGGTTCTCAGTTCCGGTCCCCGCCCTCCGAAGCTGTCGTAGCCGAGTCCGCCAGCGGTGCTGAATTCGAATCGCAGGCGCACTTCGCGGTTGCCTGCCAACCCAGCCAGCGAAACGCGAGCTTGTCGCCATGCGATCGAGGGATTGGTCACGGTTTCCGCAGGAACTGTTCCATTCGGAATGGATCCAGTCACATTGTCAGCCAATCGTTCGATCGCGGTTTCCGAATCGTTGTTGGTGGCCAGTTGCACCCAATTTCCGTCATCGCCGACCGCATAAACACGGAACGAGTCGGTCATCGCCTGTGTCAAGGTCGTCCCTGTTGTCGCCGAGGCGCCTTGGTCGCTACTCAGGAAGTAGTTGAAGTAAAGGGTCGGCACATCGGCCGCACTGATCCCGGCAAGCGAAATCGGCTTGCTTTCGAGCACCCCTAGGGCACCACCAGGGAAATTGTAGGAATTGAGCAGAGGTGTTCCGAGCGCTCGGGGCGAAGCCAGAGGATTCAATGCACCACCCAAGGATGCATTGCTGTGCGCGGTCTGCCCATCGAACCCAAAGTACCAGCTCCGGCCTCCTTGAACGGGAGTCTCCGCATCGAGGTCCGCATTGACGCCGTGCCCTGGATTCGTTTCCCGCCTCGACGTCGTGTGCCAAAGATTGAAGTCCAGATTGGAGAAGGCCAGGCCGTCCAGCCCAAAGATACCTGTGTCGATGAAATTCGCACCATTGGCGAAAACCGGCTGTAGGTAGCCGTTGGTGTCGAAAGCATAGATCCGTCCGGTTGCGGTCAATCCGAACAATACATTGCGGTAGGCACCCCCGGCTGCATTGATAGGTCCGCGAACCAAACCGGTAAACGATATTCCCCTCAATTCATAGCTCGTTTCGACGAACGATCCGATCGCATCTGGGCTGGTGCCAAACAGTTGGGAGGCTCCAACGCGGTACAAGCCACCGACATTGCTGACCGCATACAGGTCGTCGTTTACCCCTGCAACACCGCTGATCGTTCCGTTGGGAGCGAGGACGCCCATCCTTTGGATTTCTCCGGTCGCAGCGCTGAACGAGGCAGGACCTCGCAATTCGATTTCGTTGCGTCGGCCCCCGACGCCGCCGGTACCGCGCTGGACTGCATCGACACCCGAAAGAGACTGTCCGCGAATCGCTTCGACCACCCTCGCGGCAATCGTCTCGGCTGTGTCGTGGGCCAAGAAGTTGATCGGCACCTGTCCGGTGATTCCGCCAGTTGCCGATGTCTGGGTCGCTACCCCGCGAGTCAGCACCAAGGTATCGAACGAGCCATTCATCGCTCCACTGAAATTCAACCGATTTCCGTCGAAACCAACTTGGATAGACGCAGGAACCGCGTCGCGAACTGCGCGGGCAAATTGCGCATTGTCCATTGATGGTTTGTAGAAAACGGTTCGCACACCCGGTGTCGCGACCGGAGTGCTGCCAGTTTCGATCTGGTAGGTGACTCCGTCGATTTGGAATTGATCACCTTGGCTCAGAACGCGAGCCGGCGTGGCATTTGGAGCGAAGTTGAGGAACAACTCCGGTCCTGAGTTGAATTCGAAAATTCGAGTAATCGTCGATCCACCGACATTCGCCGTGAGGGTAAAGCGGTCCCCGTCGTTGATGAGCGATTGCGTCGAGCCACCAACGGATCGCGTCGCTTCCGTAAATGCCAACCGGGTGGACAAGACGCCTTGCTGGGAATTCGTATCGATGAACCCGCGCTCGGTGATGTCTGTTCCTGCCCCGAGAATGACGTCCGGTGCGTTGGCAATAGCGATGTTGTGCGCTTGATCCCTGGACGGTGCGCTGAGTCCCTGGCCAGTCGATGGATCGAATCGGTACACAATATTCCTGAACGAACGGACTCCGATGTTCCCGGTGGCATCCGCGGGATCCTGGCCTCGGTTGGCGACCAGGAAGCCAAACTCGGCACCAGCGAGCGGCATCACCGTCGAGGACTCGATCCGCATCGGAGTCGTGCTAGTGGTCAGTTCACCAGCGGCGGTCAACGCACGCATTCCGAACGTGAATCCTGCACCGTTTGCAACTCCCACCCCGGTGCCTGGATCGATCAAAATGTACCGCTTGGGTTCCACGTTGGGATTGTCGTCCACCGCGAACCCGCGGATGTCGCCGTTGGGACGAATGAACGTGTCCCGCATCTCAAAGGCTGCGGTTCCAACGTCATTTCCGACCTCCCCAGTAAACCCATTGCCGAGATACAGACTCGTTTGGCGGAGTAGCGAACTGGATTGGCTGAAATACAGAGGGACATCACCAAGCGCGTACTCGACTCGCGAGCTTAGGTTCAAGAATTCCGAATACACGGGTGGTACGGTCGTAGAGCGCGGGTCGCCGACCCGATCCTCTACCAGCAGCCGGGTGCTGGAAACAGGCAGGATCCTAACATTCGCGTTGCCGACGGCGGTATTGAGCCGATTGGCAAGCACGGAGGGCACTTGCGTTCGATTGGTCAGGGCCAAGTAATAGCGACCAGCCGGTATTTCGGTCGGGCCGATGAACGGATCCAAGGTCCCGGTGGAACCACGACCGAGATCGGAGTTATTTGCTGCGCTGATCGATGCATGGCGGTCATCGAGAAGATTGCTGTTCTCTCCCATCCGAACCAGGGTGCCGTTGGAAGAGAAGAGATACATGGACATGTCCGCGCGGCCGATCCCATCTGCGTAATCGATGTCGAAAATCGTAGACAGGTACTCGCGCAGCGGGGTCACCAAGTTCGGATAATCGATGGTGAACGTAAACCAATCGATGTCGTTCAGGCTGCTCAAGTTGCCTGCAACCGAGATGGCCTTGCGATCGGTCTGAAGCAGGTTACCCAATTCCTGGGCGGTCAAGAAAGTATTGTTGGGGCCGGTCGTGTTGTTCGGAGCCGTTGCCAAATCACCGCTGATCTCGCCGTTCTCGCCAACCAACGGCGAATGGCGAGGTACTCCATTGAGATTCAAACCCGTGGTCGCATAACGAATATCGGCGTAACCGACGTACGAGCCGGGGAACTCCTGGGCTTCGCCCAATCGCACTTGAAGCTGGTAAGCTCCTCGCGAAAGGCCTTGCCCCACGGAGGCCGGGTTGGTCAAGGCCGGTGTTCCCGCCGGTTGTCCAGGATACTGATTGCTGGATCGAACCCGCACATGATAGAGGGTTGCTTGGGAAGCTAAGCCTGGCAACTTGACTCGGAATCCAGCATCCTTGACGTTGGTGCTGTAGTCATCGCGTGCATCTCCCCGCGAACTTTGCGGTACCGTGCCGAGCGGACTCTTCCGCAAGGGATTGACGCTGTTGTCTCCCAGCGTCGAATAAAGAGGGTTTGCTGCTCGGTCAACTTCTTCCAGGTAAGAATTGTCCGACAGTGCGACGATCGCGCCGTCCGCTGAAATGAGTTCTACCACGGTGTCGAGGCTTGCATCGGTGCGATCGATATCGAGCCAAACCTCGGTTCCACCGAATGCAGTGAAGCTGTAGACGTCGACATCCGATGGCTTGCCGATCACCCCTTGCACTTGAAAACCGAGTCGCGTGTTTTCGTCACCGCTCGTCGTGGACCTGGCCAATTGTCCCAGGTACTGCGCGGTACTGGGCGTGTCATTGATCGAGGCGCTCGTCGAGCGAGGCAGTTCCCGTTCGTTTGCAACCCCGATATTGCGATCGTTGGAATACGTCTGAAGCGAGACACCTTGCCAGGATCCGACCGGCACCAATTCGTCGATGTTCTGTGGAATCAATTCGAGGAACGTCGTGATCGTCGAGGTGGTAGCCGACGGACTGATCTGCCATGCAAGGGCTGTCGTGACATCCGCCAAGCCATAGATCAATCCCAGATTTGGGTCGTTGCGAGGAGGCAGGTTTGCCAAGTTGATGTTGCCGTTCAACGTGTACGTGGTGCCGGCGCCCTCGATCGTGTTCGCGAGATTCCTGAACCTGTCCGCTGCAAAGCCGATGTAGGATGCATTGACGAGTTCGGGACCGGGCTCAAAGAAGCCCGCTTGCGAGAATCCGACTCGCTCGGAATTGTCGATGGTGTAAAGCCGGAAGTCGTTCTTGCCGGGCGTTCCGGTGATGTAGAGGAAATCATCGCTGACGCTTCGAATATCTTCGTCGAGGTAGTTGATGAAGCGAATGTTGCCGAGCGCTCCACTACTGGTCAACGTCAGCGTGTTGAACAATTTCGCAACTCCATTCCTAAACTTCGACTCGACGCGCCAAGAGACGGTCTGGTTGTTGTTCCCAACGAAAGTTCCTTCGCTGACCACCAAGTCTGGTCCGATCAGGGTCGGTGCTCGGGTGATGGTCGTGCTCGCCAAGGAGAACGCGCCCCCATTGCTCCCCAGGTCGATGTAGTTGGTGAATTGGAAAATTACGTTCTCGTTGACCAGTTTGCTGAAGACACCTTGCGCGGTGATCCCACCATCGCTGGCTAAGTTGACTCCCCCACCGGACAAAATCCGAGCGGAGAAAAACCCGGGGCGGTTGACGTCGACATCGTTGTCGATAAGTGTTCCGCGGTCGACCTCCGGTCCAGTGGGTAGAACGATATCCGCGCCAACATTATCGCCGAGCGCTCCGTTGTTGTCGGTATCTGTGTTCGGTCGGCCATCGATGCCGAAGCCTGCTCCAACCGAGTCGTCCGGAAGTGCCGTCAAGATGACCGGATATCCCGGTTGCCCCAGCAACTGGATACTTCCCCCGATTCGGCTCTGGATGTCAAGCGGAGTTCCGGTAGCGGTCAAGCCTGCAAGCGCGTTGGTCCCGCCAAATTTGACGACCAAGCTCTGGTTCGGTGCACTCTTGAGTTGCAAACCGCCGTAGGTGTGATGGTTGTCGGAGGTAACCTGCGATTGAACGATGTGGACAATGTCAGCGTCATCCCAAACGCTTTGCGAAGTGAGGGTTTGGCCACGGACGAGCATGCCGTTGAGGGAGTTCTTAGAAATCGCGTTTCCGCGGACCAAAGGCCCTTGATTTTCAAGCGTGTCGATCGTGGTTCCGAGTGGGCCCGTGGTGCGACCAGGGTCGTTGACGAACTCCTGCGTCATGGAGTTCACGTCGATATTGATCGCTGCGCCGGAATTGGCGGAGATCCTGTTCCCGACCAATACGGGTTGGGCACCACGAACAAAGATGGCGGCGGCCGCGTTGGTACCTCGCCCGTTTCGGTTTGCACCGATGGCGTTTGCGCCACTCGCATTCTGTTCCACGGTGCTGTTGGCCAATCGCAAGTCCCCTTGGTGGACTTCGATCGGATTGAACGAGGCAAATCCTCCTTCGATGCGATTCGTACCGCCGCCAAAGGAAATGCGAGCCTGATCGATTGAAGCGGAACTGCCATGGCCGATGAAGATCCCTCCCCAATCGCCTCGCACCGCCGGAGTAAGCCCCTTATTGCCTGCGGTATCAAACGTTCCGCCCGCACCATAACGGATATCGTTGACGCTGGTCATGATAATCGGTCGACTTGTGGTCCCTTCGGCCATCAAGACCCCGCCGTTGAGAACTTCAATTCGAGACCCCTGGTTTTTGATCACCGAACCGGGATCGATCATCAAACTTCCGTCGAGCCGCGGACGAATCTTGATGGGCAAATCGGCGAGGACAGCTCCCGCCGCCGTCCCGTTATCGACAAAACTGGTTTTCGTGGCGTTGAGGTTCTCGACCAAGCGGTAAGGCCCGCTTCCCGTCGAGGTGCTCCGATAAACGCGACGACCGACATAAGGCAACGTGCTGCTGATCGGTGGCAGATTGGTCAACTCGATGCTGCTGCCATCAACGACGGTGAGCGAATTGGTGGGGACCGACGCCAGGCTCTCGTTGCCGTTGGCATCGACATAGACGATGCGGTAGTTGTACGTGCCAGCGGCGAGGCTTCCACCTGCAACGCGTGTCAAGACGACGATCGCCGACGGTGGGGAGGCAATGTCGAGAATGCCTCCTCCCGGCGTCCCAGCGACCACCAGATTCTCACCGATCACGTAGGGAATATCGACTTCGTTGAATCGAGCAGCAACGGTCACCGTCTCGAGGGTGTCTGCTGCCCCGGTACGGGTTTTCACGAACAACCCATTGATCGTGTTGTTGATCACCCGATTGCCGCGAATGTCAGGACCAATCCGCTCATAATCAGGAATGAACGCACCGTTCCCTTGGGATCGAGGGTCCCGGAAATCATCTTCGCGGAAACTGTTGGGGGTCGCGCTTATCGCCGCATCGGCACTTCGGGTCACCGAGTTGTTCGCGATGGTCGGACGGGAGTCGATGATGTGGATCGGCGTGATCACCTGCGAAACGCCGTCGACCAAGACCTGGCCCCCTCCGAAACGGATGTCGGAGTGGACGACTGCGTTGAGGAACAACCCATCGCGTTCCCGGTCTTTCCGTGTTTCGTCGCTGCCGTCGATCCGGTTGCGGAAATCGATACCTCCCCAATCACCGGCCGATGCGGCAGGAGGATTGCGATCAGGATTGACACCGATCCCAACCGTATCGTTGAGCGAAGTCAAAATAACTTTGGTATCTGGAGTTCCGAGCAACTGCAGAGATCCACCGCTGCGATTCACGCTCACGGTCGATGAACCGACACTGATACGAGAACGCCCCATCTTGATGATCGCGCCCGCATCGATCATGACGTTCACGTTTTGCGGAACATCGAACGTCGAGCCGTCGGCCATCGCCTGGCCGAATCGGTTGAATCCGATCTCGTAAGCCTGGTTCTGGGAATTCCCGAGAATACGTACCGCTATGACTCGCTTGCTGTTGGCCGGTAGCGATGCCAAGGTATTGGCTTGGTTCAACGCTGCGCTGATCGTGTTGTACGGGAGAGCCAACGTTCCCGTCCCTCCCGCTGCGGCGGTCTTGTCCACCCACAACGTCAATGCGGTCGTAACAAATGGAGAACTGTCGGGACGCGTCGGTACGAACCAATAGTTAAAGACCCCGCCAGGTCGGCCATCTCCATCGCCATCCAAAGGAGTCGGCGAGCCATTGGCATCGACCAAGGTGCTCGCTGCTGGCGGCCGAAAATCGATTCTGAGTTGGTACTTGCCTTCCGAGCGGCCCCCAAGGCCCGAGTCCGCAATGGTTGGATCGTACGAATTGTTCCCCTTGGCGCTCACACCGATGGCGTATTCGCCCCCCCCCACGAACTCGAGGTCGATCCTCGGATCCTTGCTGAAATAATCATCGTTCGCGGCCAATTCGACCCAACGCGGCGCAGAACTCGTCCCTTCGTTGCGATACAAACGGAGGGCCGCATCCAACAGACTCGAATCCACCTGACGTTCCGCAGCGACCTGTGCCGTAAGCCTTCCTCCTTGAGAAGGAAGCGTAAATCGATACAAGTCGATATCGCGACTCTCCGGCCGGAATAGATGTTGACCGTGGATGATATCGGCGTTGCCCGGGAAAACGTTTTCTACATTCGGATCGGTAATCGGGCTGTTATTCTGGATCGTCGACTGGGGCAGTTCATCCGCGTTGCCCAGGCCCAGCAGAACGCCGACACCCCGCATGAACGAACGGAACAACTCCGTTCCGAATAAATTATCGCTCGCTGTGTTGAAATCCTGACTATCGATAATCACCGCCGACTGGCTCGCATTCGACAACAACGGTCCTGCGGCATAGGTCAGGCCCCCCGGACGATTGGCTTCCAGCGGAGTAAGAGCGGTCGCGGGATCAATGGCTTGCATGTCCCCGACGGCAATCGTGAATCCTTGGTTATCGCTCTCCACAAAGCGGGCACCGAGGTATCGCTCGTACAAAGAAATCACTTGCCGTACCATCACCTTTTGGACTTCCGTGATGGCATTGAGTTGCACGCTTGCATTCGCTGTGCCTAGGGTGCTGGCAAAATTGTAGTAGACGACATCGATCCCTTCGTTATCAACTCGCGTAACGTGCTGCTGGTAACGGCTGTTGCGATTGCTCGCCTCGTTATTCGCGCCCGGGAAATCCAGGACGTACGGAGTCCTGTTCCTGATTTCGGACGAAACCACAGCAGCTCGTGCGCCGGGACCTGCAAGCCATCCGCCACCGAGATCAAAGGCGGTGTTGAATTGATCTCCTGCATCGGTGGTCGATGGAAGATTGAATGGAGTTACCGATGTATTGACCGCCCCTTCGTCATTGCCGATCCGCAATCGCAACGCCGTGAGAGGCAGGACGCCTGCCCCTGGGTTGGATGGATTGACGAGCTCGTCGATATTGCGATCGAAGGACAAGGCAACACGGTTTATGCTTGCGTCATAATTGACCGACAGTGGCCGAATCACGACATCGTCACCGCCGAAAACGGTCCCTCCCTCTCCGGTATGAATCAATTGGTAGTAGACTGGGTTGACCGCTTCGGTCGCTTTCAGTTTGTCTCCGTTGAAATAAACATAAATGACATTTCGAAGTTGTTGACGGGTTCCGCCGGAGGTAACGACCGGTTGCGGCACCACCGCTTGGACCGTTGGGCCGAGATCCAAATCGAAGCGGACGCTGCGGGAAACACCTCCGTTGAACGGCACCCCTTGGACGTCGCGAAGTGCGAATGCACCGTTGCCGATGATATCGACGACGTACGAATCATCTGGCAGGGTCTCGCCAAACCGCACAATCACTTCGCGGCCCGTGTCTCCCAGTCCGATGTATGCCGGAGTGACCAGAACATCATCTCCCCCCGACAGAATCAGAGGTGAATAATTGGTCGGGTTGCCGCCAATCCGTGTCAGCGCAGAACCGCTCACCAACCGGGCGACAACCAATGCTCGCGCATCGCGCGATCCATTGACCGCATCGAGCACCTCTTGGACAGTCGTCAACGCTCGCGGGTTGCTGTTGAGTTCGACTCGAATCGTTTGTCCGTCAACGAGCACGTTTGGCGGGCCAGGTACATCGAAGCTTCGCGAGGTGAATTCCACTCGGACGCCCGCGGCTTGGCTCGCCGAGTTGACCGAAACAAACTCCGCCTGAAGCCCAGCGTTGCCCGAATTGAAATTCGTGGAGGCTCTCGCGGAGTCCGCACCGATCAAAAACAAAGAAGTGTTGAGAGGAACGGTATCAGCAACGACTGCGAATTCGCTTCCTCGAAGAAGAGAAGTGACAACGACGCGTGAGGCCGCGGCGTCTTCTCGCATGGCGCGAACCAAATCACCTGCGGTGGTTTTGAACCCAGATGCAACGTTGACTTCGATCGTGATCCGTCGATCTTGCACGGTAATGATCGGATAGCTCGCCGGCTTTCCGCCGACTCCGATGGTGCGCGAGGATTGGGTGAATCGAATTTCGGTGCCATTCCCCTGTTGGCCCGGAAGCGATGCGCTGAAATCGAGAACGGCAGCAGCGTTGGTCCCCAGGTCCGTCGTCAAGTAGGCGCTGCCCAGCGAACCATCCGAGCCGGCTCGCTTGATCTGAATGCCACCGAGCGTGGTGGGGTCGATCTGTGCGCCATCACCAAATCGAAGCACCAATTCGCGCGGACTGACGTTGAGCACTGTCGGTGTCGAGGTTGCTCCGAGCGCCAAGACGGAACCTTCATTGGGCTGAATTCCGATCAGCTCAAGCCCTGTCGTCATCAAATTCCGGACTTCCAATGTTTCCAGCATCGATCGCCGCAATTGCTTGATCTTGCGGGCCTTAGAGCGATCCGTGCGATTGCGATTGCCGGAGGAAGAACCACTCCCGAAACCAAAGGTGGCCATTGAGGAACCTCGTACAGAGCCAAAAAAACGGGGGCAAAAAAGGCTTGCGAGACGAATGCCCGCAAATTCGAGTCTAATTAGACCGAAGCGCATTGCAACGAACGCCGCAAGGGTTCAGCCCAGTTGGTTGCCACAAGTCCTGTCCAATGGTGAACTTGATCCTACCCGCCGGCCATACAACCCTCCCTCGCCGCACAATCCTACGCGAGGCGTTAGAGAGATCCCCCCGGACAAAAGTTCCCAAACCCACGCCTCGGGGGACTTTGCGTCGGTTTTGAGGACTGAAACCCTTCTCGATCCCCGCCGGCAACGGTAGATTCTTAGAAATTCGCCGGATTCCCCCCGGGTATTCCCCGCCGTCCCTCTCGCGCGCCCCCCTGGGCCAAGCACAGAAAACCATGTTTCAATCCCTGCAAGACGGGCTCCAGTCCGCGTTCCGTTCGCTCCAGGGCAAAGGAAAGCTCAGCGAATCCAACATGCGCGACGGGATCGCCATGGTGGAACGATCGCTGGTCGAGGCAGACGTCAGCATCGATGTCGTCCGGAAATTCGTGGCCGACGTCGCAGCGGCGGCTGAGGGGCGGAGAATCCTTCTCTCCCTTCGTCCCCACGAAGAATTCATCAAGGTGGTCTTCGAGGAGTTGGTCAATATCCTCGGCCCGGTGGACAACACCCTGCCGATCAAGCGGGGAACCCTGACCACCATCATGATGTGCGGGCTTCAGGGGGCCGGGAAAACCACCACCTGCGGCAAGCTGGCCCTCCTGATTCGCGAGAAAAAACTCAAGCCGTTTCTCATCGCCGCGGACTTGCAGCGCCCCGCCGCGATCGAACAACTCCATGTCCTGGGGGAACAACTCGGGGTTCAAGTCTTCAGCAAACCCGGAG